>BTQZ01000010.1:0-63185 GCA_036986135.1 Anaerolineae bacterium
TTCTCCTTTCTTGGCCTCGACTAAAAAGCTTTGCATCGACCATGACCAGTTGGCGACGGCAGAAGTCTTGAAACTATCTCAAGAATTCATCTCTTCGAAGCAATCATTGAGCTACACCCCTTGACAGCCCCCATAATTTCTGATAAAAACAGGAATAAATACGCTAAATCGCGCGATATTTCGCGGAATTACTTGCATATTATGGTTTATCTATGTGTGGGTCAGAGTTGGAATTGCATAACACTCTATCTCGCACGTCTCATAACCGGTATGGCTGATCCTCATGGCAATCTCATCCAGTGGTGAATGAAAATAAGGTTAGTTTATGCGGAAGAGTGAAAGATACCAGATCGAAGTTCTAGACTTTCTTCGTTCAAATGGAGGTGCTGACAAACAAGCTCTCGGTGTGATGCTGAGGCTAAGCGAGAGCACACTTTCAAGGTTGATAAGAAAAATGGTCGATGCCCAGTTGGTAGAAGTATCCGAAACTGAGCCCGAAGGACCTGGACGGCCGGCACAGATATTCCAAGTAAACCGTTCGCTTGCCTACGCAATAGGTGTTGAATTAGGTACAACTACCACACGCTGGGCTGTCATCAATGTTGCAGGTGATGTTCTAGAACATGGAGAACATCCGACAAAGTTACCAACCACAAACGCTGAATTCCTCAAGCAACTTGAAGGCGTTGTTGCCATTGCCTTAGACGAATCACGTATTCCACGTGATCATATATCTTCTGTCGGTGTTGCCGTACATGGCTTCATAGATCGTCAGACCCAGACCTGTATTTTTTGTACCACTATGCCTGGTCCCCGAAATGTCCCCGTTGGAAGCTGGCTGGAGGAGCGCTTCGGCTATCCGGTAGTAATCTCGGATGAGGGAAACTCAGTCGCTCTTGTCGAATCGCGTCTCGGTTCCATGGGCGATACCTCAAATTTCATCACCGTTACGCATGGAAAGAGCATTGGCACGGGCATTGTAGTCGACCATCAACTCTACACAGGTGAAAGCGGAATGTCTGGTCAACTCGCTCATATTAGTGTCGATTCTCTAGGACCTCGCTGTGTTTGCGGTGCTCGAGGGTGTGTGGAGGTTGTGGCATCTTCCCAAGCAATTACTGATTACGTTTCAGAAAGTTTAGAGCACAACGCGATTACTACCATAGCGCTAGACGATGATCCCCTCGATATCGAAGCGATAGTCCGGGCATCGGAAAAGGGCGACAGATTATGCTATCAAGCTCTCAATAGAGCAGGCGAAATGATTGGGGTTGGTATTGGCACCCTGATTAAAGTCCTAAGTATCCAGCAGGTTGTAATGTATGGTGTCTTGCCAAGAATGCCTTCTGTTTTCGTGGAAGCAGTCAGAAGATCTGCAAAGTTAAGTGTGTTGCCCTTAATTGAGCCGGACATCCGCATCTCGTCCTTGCCAACACACGCTGTTCCACAAGGTGCAGCTCTCTTTGCTCTGGACAGAGTGTTTACTTCTAGAGCAGAAGAATTGATTCATACAGCACAGAAGGAGTGAACTATGCAGCAATTCCCGGTATGGCGATTGTTGTGGGACGGCATATTAGATTTGGGCCGTTTTGGGCATGGCTTCTCCCACTTTGCGCCCATTTTGGACGGTTTTATGGGAAATGACCTTCAAATTGGGTCAAAACGGGAATTGGTGTGAACTATGAGCGTCCTGGCAATTAATGGGGGATCCCCCCTACGCACTGAATCCTTCCCTGCCTGGCCGGTACATGATCAGCAAGAGATCGAGGCCATCACGGAGGTCGTTGAAAGTGGCAAGTGGTGGCGATTTGCCTATGCCACAGGGGTCGAGATGAAGGAGAGCAAAGAAATAGGCGAGATCTCCAAAGTCGTGGAGTTCTCGCGTGCGTTTGCCAAACATCACCAAGCGCAGTACGGCATTGCAGCCGCGAATGGCACAAGCACCCTGGAGATGATCTTTAAGGCATTAGGCATTGGGCCTGGCGACGAGGTGATTGTGCCAGCCTACACCTATGTAGCCAGCGCCTCCGCCGTCTTGCAGATCAATGCTGCACCCATTTTTGTCGACATTGACCCAGACACTTATAACATCAACCCTGATCTGATTGAGGAGGCGATCACGCCCAGAACTAAAGCCATTGAGCCGGTGCATTTTGGAGGTCAGTCGGCAGACCTTGACAGAATCCTGGATATCGCGCAGAAGCATGGCCTGTTTGTGGTTGAAGACGCTGCTCACGCGCATGGCACTGAATGGCACGGTCGCAAAGTTGGAGCGCTGGGAAACGCAGGCTCATTCAGTTTCCAGGCATCCAAGAATATGACGGCCGGTGAGGGCGGCATCATCATCACCCAGGATAAGGAACTGGCAGAACGGTGCGATTCATTGCTGTGGGCCGGTCGTGAAAAGGGACGTCCTTGGTATGAGTTCCATCGTCTTGGATGGAACTATCGCATCACGGAGTTTCAAGCAGCCATCCTGTTGGTTCAACTAAGTCGACTAGAAGCGCAAAACGAGCGCCGCATGGAGAATGCCCGCTACTTAAACCAGCGACTGACTGAGATAGAAGGCTTGACACCCCTCAGATGGGATCCCAGGACGACGAAGCATAGTTACCACCTCTATATCATTAAATACAACCCTGAGGTTTTTGCGAGCGTTCCCCGCCAGCGATTTGTCGAAGCTTTGAACGCAGAAGGTATCTCTGCTTTCTATGGCTATACCCATCCCATATACGCTAATCCTATGTTCTTGAATCAAGAGTTCTACAACCATGGCTGTCCCATCCAGTGCCCCTACCGTGATTTCGCTCCCATTGACTATGCGGCCTTCGCCGAGCAGTGCCCAGTTTCAGAGAGAGCCTGCAACGAAGAAGCTATTTGGCTTGAACACCGTTTGCTGCTGGGGGATCAGCGAGATATGGACGACATTCTAGCTGCGATGCAAAAGGTAGCACAGCATATCGACCAGTTGAGAGATTAACTTGATCTCTTGTCTACCCTACCCTCAAGAGGAGGTAGAGACTTGCAGGTTCTGAAAGTGGGCGTGGCTAAGAGTGATATTACGCCACCGGTCGGCACGAAGATGGATGGTTATATCCGGCGTAAGGATGTGTCACAAGGAATTCAGGACCCGCTTTTTGCCAAGGCTCTGTATCTGAATGACGGTCACGCTCAGGCAGCCCTGGTGGTCATCGATTCGTTAGCGGTAGGTCAGAAGCTTGTGCGGAAGGCTAGAAAACAGATTGAGCAGGAGACTGGCTTGCCTACTCAACATGTCAGCATCGCTGCCACACACACGCATTCAGGCCCATCTGGGCTGCTAGTTCTATCCTTTGGTGAGGGTTATGACGATGACCTTCTGGAGTTCGTGGCTTCGCAAATCACGAAGGCTGTGAAACAGGCCAAAGAGGGTGCCTTCGAGGCCATACTAAAAGTTGGCTCAACGGTCGTCGAAGGAATTACCCAGGATCGCCGCAATCCAGCTCAACCGATTGACCAAAGATTGCATGTGCTGAGCATCGAGGACACCGCCGGACGATTGCGAGCCGTTCTGGCAAACTATCCTTGTCATCCAACTTTCTTAGGCTTCGATAACTTGATGATTTCGGCAGACTGGCCGGGTGCTGTATGTTCAATTATCGAGAAGGTCGTCAATGACGATGTGATCGTGATTATGACCAATGGAGCAAGTGGCGACATCCATCCCATGTACCTCCGCCAAAGCGTGGAAGATATGAAGCGGATGGGGCAGGTCTTGGGGGGTTCGATTGTGACACTTCTGGGCCATCTACGGCCGGTAGGAAAACGATTACGTACTCAAAACGTCCGTTGGAGCATTGAGGTTGAAACAGAGCCTCCATACGGTAGGCTGGTTACCGACCCACGTGTTCAAGTTTTTCACCGGAGCGTGAGTCTGCCTGCTAAAGAATTCGTAAGCGAAGGAGAGCACGACAAAGAGATCAAGGAGTTGGGCGATGAGCTCATGACCTTAGGTCTCGATGATGACACGCTCAGCTTGCTCACCGCTAACCCGGGCTCTGTGGCGCAAACCAAGGTATCTCTTGCAAGCACCCAATTGGCTCATAGTGAAGACATAAGCACTCTCCCGGCGCCCAGTGATAAGACACTCCACTCAATCGAAAATAACCTGGCGGTTTCGCCGGAGAGAGACATCTCTCTAGCACTTGCTCAATTGAGGCGCAAATATGACCTATTGGCACGTCTCAATAGGTTGGCTGGCGAACGTCTGGAGCGGGATGGGCCAATTAGGAAGTCGGGAGAGCGCCAGGAACAAGAAATCGACCTGTATTTAATGAGTTTCGATCCGGATCTTGCAGTCCTGTTGATCCCGGGTGAGTTATCTGGTCGCATTGGTTTGTCGATCAAACAGCGCAGTGGTGTGAGGAATCTCATCATAGTCACTTATGCCAATAATTATGCAGGATACATCGTTCCTGCGGAGGAATATCCCAAAGGGGGCTATGAAGTAGGTGTTTCACATTTCGGCGCTGAAGCCGAAGTGATTCTAACGCAGGCAGCACTCGATCTCATTGGGGAGGCTACCAGCTACGCAAAGTAAGAAGGGAAGAGGCAATTAGGTCGAGGAACACCCAAACTAACGAACTACTCGGCTATCCACCTGACGCACGGCTGCTAATTCTCAACGCAGATGACTTTGGTATGTGTCATTCCGTGAACGAGGCCACGATGCACGCTATCAAAGAAGGATTAGTCACCTCTTGTACCTTGATGGTGCCCTGTCCTTGGAGTTTACACGGTATCCATCTCCTTAAAGAAGACCCCGACATTCCGTTCGGCGTGCATCTTACCGCTATCAGCGAATATCCTCACTATCGATGGGGGCCTGTGACATCGCCGAAGAAGGTCCCTTCCCTCGTAGATGAAGCAGGTTGGTTCTGTGACGGGGTTCACATAGGCGAATTCTTACAACAGGTCAATCTGGCTGAATTAGAGACAGAGTTTAAAGCACAAATCGAAATCGTGCTCTCTTCGGGACTGAAACCCACCCATCTGGATAGCCATTACGACATCCATAATCGTCGGGACGACATTTTTGATATGACATTCAGTCTTGCCCGTGAATATGGATTGGCGTTGAGAGTTAGCACCAAACCATTTATTGAAAGAGTACGGGTACAGGGCTACCCTACTGACGACCACAATCTTTTTAATAGCTGCGGGACTGAGGGTCGCGATAAATCAATCCTGTATCCCAGGCTTTTGCGGGAGTTGCCTCCCGGGGCAAGCGAGTGGGCTTTACATCCCGGGAACCCAAATGCGGAATTGCGAGCCATCACGCCCACATGGAGGACACGTCAGGCTGATCTCGATTTCTTCACATCCAAAGAAGCGCAAGACATTGTAAAGGAAGGAGGGATCGTGATCCTCAACTACGAACCTCTGCAAGAACTATGGAAGTCAACATAGTATCGAGAACGAGCGTGGCTGCACCTGGTTTGGACATCGGATGACATAGCAGTCGTGAGGATAAATCTACAACAAGGTGACGCATGCTCAGCGAAGTGAATTAGAGAGGAGGTGGTGCCGCTAGAGCAGAAAGTTAGCCTGTTGTCCAATTGCGTAAGTGAAAGAAGTAATTAACCGAGGAGGAAGAACAATGAGTATCAAGAGACTGTTGCTTATATCGATAGCGGTGACCACCCTGTCATTGGTATTTGCTGCGTGCGCCCCTGCTGCCACTCCTGTGGCCCCTGCTGCGACCGAGGCCGAGGAGAAGCCAGCAGAAGAAGTTGTTGAGATCAACTGGCTCGAGTGGTGGGACGCGGAGTGGGGCGAGGATACTATGGTTGAGTTGATTGCCAGGTTTGAGGCGGAGAATCCCGGGATCCAAGTTGTACGCACCGGCGTAGGTTGGGGGTCTATGTTTGAATCCATTGTCACCAGCGCCCAGGCTGAGGCTGCCGAGTACGATGTGCTGGGGATGGAGCCCTGCTGCTGGATGAGTGCGCTGGTTAAACTGGACGCCCTGGAACCCCTAGGTCCGTATATTGACAATACGCCAGGCTTCAGGGATCGCCTGATCAGTGACCTGGCCGTGAATGCATGGGCCGGTGAGGAGTATGGCGTCTTGTTGTACATGATGCCTTACACCTATGCCTACGATGTGGACGCCTTCGAAGCGGCAGGCGTGGAGCCTCCTACCAATTGGGACGAAATGGTCGAGGCGACCAAGGCGCTCAACGAGTCGGACGCGGTGGAGTTTGGGCTTGGCGCCGGCTTCAACCACGGCTTCTACACCATGTATTACCAATGGGGAGCACGGCTGGCCCAACTTGGCGGGAAACTTTATGACGAAAATGACTGTGCCGTGTTCAATTCGCCGGAAGGGGCGCAGGCCATGCTGGATTGGAAGGAGCTTCTCGATCAGGATCTTCTCGCGCCTGGAGCGATAGGCCAAACGGAACAGGATCTGCAGGATTTAATGAAAGCCGGGCGACTGGCTGCTTTCTACGACGGACCCTGGGTAAGTAGCGTGATAAAACAAGACAGACCGGATGCCCGAATTGCCTTTGCCCCGGCCTGGACAGACCCAGAAACCGGTTCCGGTGGTTATATGTGGGCCGGCAGCGGGCTGGCGATGTCTGCTAACTCAGCCCATAAAGAGGAGGCTTGGAAGTTCATAGATTTCTTGATGAGCGATGAAACTTCAATCTGGTTGTCTGAACAGACCAGCGTTTCGTTTGCAACAAAAGCAAATTTTAAGAGGTTTGAGACTTTAGACGATCCGATTCTGAAGGAAATTTCGGCTATGCTGACCCAGGACCCGGAGAATAACCTCTTCTTCGCGCCGACGGCTGATTTCAGTGTGCATGATGAGTGGGTGGCACAGTTTCAGGAAGTACTGACCGGAGATCGCGACCCACAAGAGGCTCTGGATGACCTGGTAGAACTGTGGAACCAGGATCTACCTCAGTGCCAACAGTAGGCTAGGGCGGCTCTGCCTGGTCGTAGAACCAGTTCCTGACCGGTGCCGTTAAGGCACCTTGTGTTACTCGGGGCTGCCTCAAGCCGATCGCGAGGCAGCCCCGAGTCAACTAGAGGAGATAGGAGCTGGGCGCATCTACAAGTTGGGGGAGCACAAGACCTCGGAGGTCTACACGGCGATTTTTCCTGGCAAATGCACTGGCTGGAGCGGTTTTTGAGGCCGAAACAGGCTTCATGGAGGCCTCCGAGGTCTTGACTTGCGGAGCTCCCCCAAGTTTTGTATACGCCCATAGGAGGTTGCTCTGACAACGAAGACAGATGACTATGCCAAAAGCAGAGTTCAGGACGAGGTTCAAGTAGAAGAAGAACCGCCAACCACTCGTCGGTGGCGTTGGCCTCAGCAGGCAACGGGCTACGTAATGATCGCGCCGGCCATAGTATTCCTCTTGCTAGTAATGGTTTACCCCCTGTTCGATATCTTTCGCCTGAGTCTCTTTGAATTTGCCGGCCTCCGGGCTCAGACAGCCACCTTTGTTGGCCTGAAGAACTTTGGTAGCTTGCTACAGGATCGCATCTATTGGATCAGCATGAAGAACACGCTGATCTTTGTACTTGGATCAGTGGTGTTTCATGCCCTAGTTGGGGGTATCTTTGCCTTGATCCTGAACCAGCACTGGCCTAGCATCTGGCTCCGCAATGTGATTCGCGGGCTCCTGATCTTGCCCTGGCTCTTCTCGCTGGCCGCCGCCGGCCTAATATGGGCGTTGTTTTTAAATCCGCTGGGCCCCCTAAACTATCTCTTCGTGGCTAGTGGTCTTGTAGAAAATCCGATAAATTTCCTAGGAGAACAGGATACGGCTTTGTGGTCGCTGATCGCGGTGAACGTTTGGAAAGCTTACCCCTTCTACATGATCATGATTCTGGGGGGCCTACAAACAATCCCCCCTGACCTGTACGCGGCGGCCCAGGTGGATGGCGCCGGTCGCTGGCAGCGTTTCTCGTATATCACCTTGCCGCTAATGCGGCCCGTTTTGGTGGCCACCACGGCCATTGACTTTATCACCACCTTTGGCGTTTTTGACCTGGTCAGAACACTCACCGAAGGCGGACCAGCCCGTTCAACCATCACCCTGGGCTATTACGCGTGGCGGGTTGGCTTTCTGGATGTCGACTTTGGTTACGGCGCCGCCATTAGCGTCTCCATGTTGCTTGTTATGAGTACGGCTATGTGGCTCTATTTACATCTGGGTAGGGAGGAGATTTATGGTTAATGAACTGGCAAGCTTTGGGAGAAAGGTTCGCCTTCCCGGCCTCGTCACGGCCGCATTGCTAGCCATCGGTTTGCTTATCGTACTATTTCCAATTATGTGGATGGTCTTTGCCTCGATGCGCCCGGTCTCCGAAACGTTTGGCACCCCGCCGGCCTGGATTCCCAGGGAAATCAGCTTTGAAGCGTACGAATCAATATTTTTCGATCCACGACAACAACGCCATCAGGTTAATACCTATGTTATCGCCCTGTCAACGGCCTTTCTAAGCGTCGGGCTGGGGTCACTGGCCGCCTATGGCTTTTCACGATTCAAAATACGGGGCGCCAGGTTTATCCTGCTCGGTATCCTGGCCCTGCAAATGGTGCCAGGCGTTTCAATCATCATCCCCTTTTACAACATGGCCCGCTGGGCGGGCATTTGGGATACCTACCTGGCCATGATATTGGCCGATACGGCCTTTGCGTTGGCGATTTCAATCTGGTTGCTAAAAGGCTACGTAGACAGCATCCCTATCGACCTGGAAGAGGCGGCGATGGTGGACGGGTGTAGCCGCTTCCAGGCCTTTTACAAGATTGTGCTGCCGCTGCTGGCCCCGGGCCTGGTTGGAATAGCTACGTTTGCCTTCTTGTATGGCTGGAATGACTTTGTGTTCGCCACCATCTTGAGAGATGGTCATGAGTTGATGCCTATGACCGTGGCCATTGGCAATTTCTTTACCAGCCACTCTCGTGACTGGAATTCCATCATGGCCTTGAACACCATGGCCACCTTGCCGTTGATTGCGCTCTTTATATTACTGCAGCGGTGGGTAATAAAGGGCATGACAGCAGGCGCGGTCAAGTGACGAAGGAAAGTGACAAACATGAGATTCTTTGACTGCACTTGCGGGTTCGGACCATACCGCACCCAGGTGTTTCGCTTCGCCCGCACGTCGGCGGAGTTGCTGGAGGAGATGGACTTTTGCGGCATCGACCAGGCGCTCGTGTACCATACCGCTCAGCGCTTTGACATGCCGGCCGTCGGCAACGACCTGCTTTTGAAAGAAGTTGACGGCCACTCAAGGCTCATACCCACCTGGACGATCCTGCCCAGCCAGACGGGTGAGCAACCTAGTCTAGAGAGACTTCTGCCAGCGATGAACGAGTACGAAGTTCGCGCCTTGCGCCTGTTTCCAGAGGATCACCGCTACTTCCTTGACGACATCACCTGGGGAGACCAGATGGCGGTGTATATGGAGCGGCGCATCCCATTGTTCATCAAGACCAGTTTGGACAAGATAGGCAATCTGTTGCGCGCCTTTCCAGACCTGGTCGTTATCACCGGGACCCAGGGCTCCAATCCCTTGGATCGGTATGCCTGGCCACTGATTGAAAAGTACCCCAACCTCTATTTGGAGACGGCCGGCTATCTGGTCGATGGCATCATCGAGGCGTTTTGCCAACGCTACGGAGCCAGCCGGCTGATCTTTAGTTCGGGTTTTCCGGATCATGCCAATGGCGCGGCCCTGCTCATGCTGGCACAGGCTGACATTTCTGAGAGTGAACGCCAGGCTATTGCCGGCGACAACCTATCTCGACTTTTGGCGGAGGCAATACTTGAATGAACCCGTCGCCCATTGCTCGAGAATATCTGGAGAAAGGTCGCTCAGTCGCATGCCCCATCATCGATATGCACGGACATATCGGCCCGTTCTATGGCGCCTACTTGCCCTCGGCTCCACTTGACCGCATGCTCCGCAGTCTGGAACGGTGTGGCGTGCAGCGGATTGTGTGCACGCATCACGTGGCCATCTCCTACGATGTGGAGCGAGGCAATGCTCTGATCCAGGACGTGATCGATGCCCACCCCGATAAGTTCCTGGGATACTGGGTCATCAATCCCAACTATCCAGACATTATCGAGAAAGACCTGCGCGCCTTCGATCAAAGACGCGGCTTTGTCGGTATCAAGTTCTGGCCTGATTATCATCTGGTGCCGGTGACCTCGCCAAAATATGCGCCGGCGCTGGAGTATGCCAACGAGCATGACCTACTGGTAATGGTCCATACCTGGGGAGAGAGCCCGTTTGATGCCCCCGGCTTGGTGGGCCAAATCGCCCAGCGTTATCCCAAGGCTCAATTCCTCATGGCCCACTGTGGGCACGGCGAATGGGAGACGGCAGTGAGCATCGCGCGAGACTTGCCCAACGTCTATCTGGACCTGACTTCTGTCCCGAATCCGCATGACTTTACCCTCATGCCAGGCGGCAGTCTCATGCCTCGTGCCCCTGTCGGGGGAGCACAGGTAAACGGGATCATCGAATACATGGTGGAGACCGCTGGCTCAAAGAAAATGGTATTCGGGAGCGACTTACCCTGGTACAGTCAACACTACCATGCGGGCGCCATCCTGTTCGCCCGCATCACCGACGAGGCGCGCCACGACATCTTGCATCGCAATGCGGAGAGATTGCTGGGCAGGCATCTGGACGTGACTCGTTAAGAAGAGTCTTAAAAGTCGCAATCGTCAGTCCTGAGTGTTTACGTGAACCGTGATGATTGACAGGGTCGAAGTTGCGCTCCACCCTGCTTCCTGTAAGGAGGATATAAAGCACATGAAAGGCAAACTGGCAATCCACGGTGGGCCGCGCACCGTCCCGAAAGGGCTGAAGAAGCGATGGCCGGAGATCACCCAAGTGGACAAAGATGCTGTTATGGCCGTCCTAGACCGCAATATTCTCACTGGTCCTGTCCATGGCCCGGAGGCGGAGGCCTTGGAGCAGGAATGGGCTGAATTCACCGGCAGTCAACACGCCCTGGCCTTCAACAACGGCACGGCGGCAATACACACAGCCCTGTTCGCAGCCGGCGTACGGCCCGGCGACGAGGTCATCACCTCCGCCTTCTCTTTCTCCGGTTCGTTCCAACCCATCCTGCATCAGCATGCCATCCCGATCTTCGTGGACATCGACCCGCGCACCTACAACATCGACGTGAGCCAGATAGAGGCCAAGATCACTGATAGGACCAAAGTGCTGCTACCGGTCCATATCCACGGACTCCCGGCAGATATGGACGAAATCCTGGCCCTGGCCGGGAAGTATGACCTCATCGTCGTCGAGGATGCCTGTCAGGCGCATGGTGCCACTTACAAAGGGCGGATGGTGGGGATGATTGGGGACATGGGCTGCTTCAGCATGAATGCCACCAAGAACCTCTCCGGCGGTGAGGGAGGGTTTCTCATTACCGATAATGAGAAATACGTCGAGCGGGCCAAGTTGCTACGCACCTTTGGCGAGAAGGTAGGGCAGGAGAAGGAGAAGTTCCGTCCCTACTACAGCTACACGATCGGCTGGAACTACCGCCTCCAAGAAATGCCGGCCGCCTTTACCCGCAGCCAATTGAAACGGTTGCCGCACTATAACGCCATCGCTCAGCGCAACGGCCAGTATCTGAGCCAGGAATTGAGTAAGATCGAGGGTCTGATCCCCCCCTATGTGCCGGACGACCGGACGACCGTATATCATAAGTACCGTCTCCGCTTCGCCCCCGATGTCCTTGGGCTGACCATGTCGGCCATCGAATTTCGGGACAGGTTGCTGGAGGCATTGCAGGCTGAGGGAGTGACCGTGAGCCTCTGGCACTATACACCGTTGCCCTCTTTCCCCATCTTCCAGAACCTGGATGTGGGGTATGACAACGGCTATCCCTGGCGTTCTCCATTCTATGACAAGGAGATCAGATACGACCCGGAGGAATATCCAGAGACAATTCGCTTGCTGGATACTTCTCTGGTTGTCAACGACGAGCAGTACTCTATCTTTATCCAGGACATGGAGTTGATGGAATACTACGTGGCTGCCTTCCGCAAAGTCTTCGACAACCTGAATGAACTGCTAGCCTGAGACAGATAAGCAAGGATGAAAAATGGACAAGGTGAGAATCGGTGTGCTGGGCACAGGCATCATCATCCGTGATTTCCACCTGCCAACGTTGCAAAACCATCCGCAGGCCGAAATAGTGGCGGTGGGAAACCTGCACCCCAAGTCTTTGGAACACCTGGCTGCGGACTTCAATATTCCCAAGACGTATACTGACTTTGCTGTGATGGCCGCTGACCCCGACATCGATGCGGTGGTCAACGGGTTGCCTAACTATCTTCACGCACCGGTGACAATCCAGATGCTTGAGGCAGGCAAGCATGTGCTATGTGAGAAGCCGATGGCGATGTCGGTAGCCGAGGGGGGAAAGATGATCGAAGCGGCCCGCCAAGCCGAGCGCAAACTGATGATTGCCCACATGTGGCGCTTCGACCGGGAGATTCTTTGGTTGCGCGACCTAGTCACCAGCGGCAGATTGGGCGAAATCTTCAAGGCGAAGTCTCACTCGATTTGGCTTCATGAAGGCCCTGCGCCGGAGAGCTGGTTCGTCAAACGCGAGTTGGCCGGGGGTGGCGCCCTGGCTGACATGGGTGTACACGCCATTGACACGCTGCGCTTTGTGCTGGGGGACGCCCGCCCGACGAAAGTATTCGCCAACGCCGGAACTCACTTTCAGGATATTGAGTTAGACGATACGGCTACTCTGCTCCTCGAATTCGAGGGGGGTATTGTTGCGCTTATTGAGGCCGGCTGGTATCACCTTTACGCCAATGGGTTGGAGGGCTACACCCAGGTGTACGGCACGAAGGGTTACGCCCGTGCTCTGCCATCGGAGCTTCACATGCATGTGGAAGGGGTATGGAGCGTCATCCATCCCGAGATGCCAAAGCGCAAGCAACAGGTCGATATGCCAATGTATCAAACCCAGATGGATCATTTCCTGGATTGCGTACTGAGCAATAAGGAGCCGACCCCAGGCGGCATTGACGGACTGTGGGCCATGCGCGTGTTAGAGGCAGCATATCGCTCCGCCGAAATAGGCGAAGTGGTGGATATATAGATGAGCTACGCTACATTTGGATACAGCAGAGTCATCAGCGGGTGATAGTCGGTTGTCGCTGTATTAGGGCGTAGCATGAACACAAATACCAACTTCATTCCCACCGTTAGCATCTCAGTCAATGGTGTAATTGCTGTACACTTCCTCAGCTTCCGCGAGTCTCGTTTTTTCTCCTCAATGCACCGGCGCCAATCTGTAAGGCGCGGGCTCAGATACCAGCAGCGGCTCCGGATCCGTCAGCTTCCGCATGGACTCCTGGCTGCCTGTCCTGGCAGACAGGCCAGGGAAGTATCGGCGCGTAACTTGCCATTCGTCGGCGATCTCCATGAGGACCGATCCGACGAGACGGATGACCGAAGGTTGATCAGGAAAGACACCGACCACATAAGTCCGCCGTTTGATCTCTTTGTTGAGCCGCTCCAACGGATTGGTCGAGTAGATCCGCGTCCAGTGCTCCGGGGGAAAGGCCATGTAAGCCAGGATGTCCTCTTCGGCCTCCTCCAGCAACTCAGCCGCCTTCGTCCATCGGGCTCGCATCGCACCCACGACTTCCGCCAACTGCTGGCCGGCCGCCTCGCGATCCGGTTGGGCAAAGATCGTGCGCGGCAGCCACGATGGCCTTGTCACCCTTGGGCATATGCGCCAGGATGTTTCTCATGAAGTGCACCCGGCAGCGCTGCCAAGAGGCCCTGCTGAGCACCTGGTCCAGAGCACTCTTCAGGCCTTCGTGAGCGTCGCTGGTGACCAGTCGGACGCCCTTCAGCCCCTGACGCACCAGACTACGCAGGAAATCCAGCCAGGAGGCTTCTTCCTCGCTTGCGCCAAGGGCAAAGCCCAGGATGTCCCGATCCCCGGTCTCTCGTACCCCAATGGCGATCACCATCGCCTGGCTGACGATGCGATGGTTCTGCCTGACCTTCAGGTAGACGGCATCCAGCCACCCTGGACTGCGAGGGAAGGCAGGTGGGGATACTCGCCTTCCAACGGTCGATTGCGGAAGGCCTCGACCGCCTCATCCAGCTCCTTACAGATCCGAGAAACCTTGCTCTTATCGATCCCGGTCAGCCCCAGCGCCTGCAGCAGGTCGTCCACTTTGCGGGTGCTCACTCCCTTCACGTACGCCGTCTGCACCACCGCCAGCAGCGCTTTCTCCGACCGCTTGTGCGGCTCCAGCAGGCTGGGGAAGAAGGTCCCCTCCCGCAGCTTGGGAATTCTCAGCGGGATCTCGCCCGCTCGCGTCTCCCACATGCGTTCCCGGTAGCCGTTTCGGCGTGCCTTGCGGCTGGGCGAGCGCTCGTACTTGGCGGCGCCGATTTGATCTTCGGCTTCCAGCTCAATGAGCATCTGCGTCCGCAACTGCACGCCCTCTCGGAGAAAATCTCCATCCAGGTCCGCACCGATCTTGCGAAGGTAATCCACGCGTGCCGGGTACAGGCAGAAGTGCAATAGTAGGGTCGGTCATCGTGCTGCCTCCTTTGTGATGTTGTGATCACGCTAAGGAAGCACACGATGGCCATTTTAGTCAAGCGAATTTACACCACGCGATGAGACATTATCGATTCGCGGGGGACAGACACCGTATTCCAAGGCTTGGCTCCACTGATTCGACCTTCTAGTCAAGGATCAGGGCTGCGGGAGCGACGCGCCTGTCGGCCCACTACTCTGCTGCGGCACAAGAGCTTTAACAGCTGGGCCAATGCATCTTCCCGCATCGCGGAGTGGGGCTTCAAGAGATCAAATCAACCCCCTCGCAAGTGAGTAGGCGCTTTGATCCCGGAATCGCAAAGCCCCCGTTCTATACACCCGGCCAGGGCTACCGCTTCGTGGCGAAGGTCGAGGCTGTTCCGTGACCAGAAGACAGTGGCTCGCTGTCCTGGCGCCCTTCCTGGTCACGCTGATCCTGGCCTATGGGATTGCTCTCACGCCCTTGGGCAACAAGGTGCTGGGGATCGGAGTCGAGCTCGATACGCTGGTGCTTATCTTCGGGGTCATCCTCTCGAGTTTCGTCAGCACGATTATTGCAGTTCGGAGCAAGGAGATGAACGCCAGGCAGGAAGCCGTGGCACGAGCCGAATCCGAAGCACTTGGGGAACGAAGACGCTTCTTGAGGCGCCTCGACCATGAACTGAAGAACCCCCTGACGGCAATTCGAGCCGGGCTGGCGAACCTGGCCAGTGCTGATGGTGATGAGCGCTGGACGGAAATCCGGACGAGCGTCGAGTCACAGATCCTGCGGTTAAGCCGACTGACTTCCGACCTGCGCAAGCTGGCCGATCTCGAATCGCGTCCACTGGGAGAGAGCAGCCTGATTGATATGGGCGAGCTGCTGGGAGAAGCTTTCGAGGCCGCCGGCGAGCGCCCAAAAGCACAGGATCGCAGCATGACGTTGACGCTCCCTCAAGCCCCATGGCCGCTGCCGCAGGTCCAGGGAGATCGCGATCTGCTCTTCCTTGCCCTGTTTAATCTCTTGGATAACGCCCTTAAATTCACTAGATCGGGGGATACCGTGGAGGTGCGTGCATTCGAGGATGGCGAAAATGTCGTTGTGGAGGTAGCAGATACAGGCATCGGGATTCCGGAGGAAGAAGTTCGCCATGTGTGGGAAGAGCTCTATCGAGGCCGGGAAGCGAGTGGCGTTCCCGGCAGTGGACTTGGATTATCGCTGGTGCGAGCTATCGTAGAGCGACATGGAGGCCAAATAGAGCTTCGCAGTAAGACAAAGCATGGCACGGTGATCACCGTTCGTCTCCCTGTCGGCCGCTAGGTTTCAGATTTGTGACGCTGCGTGGCGAAACCACGACTGCTCCGGCATAAGACTGCAACAAGTC
Source organism: Anaerolineae bacterium (assembly GCA_036986135.1). Lineage (GTDB taxonomy): Bacteria > Chloroflexota > Anaerolineae > Anaerolineales > E44-bin32 > JADFRG01. Next base: position 15,985 of record BTQZ01000010.1, read on the forward strand.
TCTGGGATCATTGTGGACGATATCTGCTCTGGTGTGGTTCGATCCAAATCCTGACAGAGCGGCTCAGGGAGACCAAACAATGCATGTGCCTTTTCGATACAAACTGAAGTGGATCCGCTTCAAGTTCTGGATGCTGGATAGCGGGAGGGTGATCTTGAATCAGGTTAGGCAAAGTTGGCGGGTTCATGGCTCAAGCCTCAAGCGATTGATCGGAGCGGGCTTGCTCCTGCTGGTTCTCAGCGCGTGTGGCCCCTTTGGCATAAGCATCGATCTTGAAGATATCAGTGTCGTGGGTGAGGCTCCCTCCGGCAGAGCTGCGACCGAAGTACCTTCGCTTGAGCCACAGATAACTGGTGTCGTAACGGATGTCGGCCAGCCCGGCAGGAATGTTCCTGAACTGGTATGGGCGCCTTTTGCCGACGTGCTGGATGAAACCCGGAATGTGCTGACGGTGCGGCCGGATCAGGTCGGGTTTGAAACGAGCCCGGTCGATTTCGCCTTGTACTGGGATTACAGTGGAGTGACCGGAAAGCTGGCTTATGCTTCAGAATTCTGGCAGCCTGCGCGAGGTTCCAACCGCAGCGTTTCTGACCTCTGGGTATACGACTACGACACAGGGGAGGCAGTGCAGTGGCTTCCCGATAACGTGAGCCGGGCCTCCTGGTCACCGGTTCAGCCAGGCCGATTCACAGACCAGCGTTTGGCTGCAGCCATCTACAACACGGAGGAAGGTCGCTACGACTTGGCTCTAGTGGATGGTCCTGGCCAGGTGGAATGGTTGGCGAATTGCACCTCTCCGTCCTTCTCTTGGTCGCCGGATGGCTCCCAGCTCGCATACACCGCGTTCTCGATCGGTGAACCTGGAGACATACCCGAAGAATGTGAAGGGGTTTTCCTGATATCTGTGGAAGACAAATCGGTGACCAAGATCTCAGAGGTGCTTTCATTATCCGGTGGATGGATTGGTGACCGTCCAATCTGGGCGCAGGGGCAGGACGTATTGCTTTTCTCCGAAGCCTCCAATGAATCCATCTTTTGGGTCATCCCGCTCGATGGTTCCGGCGCCTTTCAGATCGAAGAGGAGGAAACCAGGCAGAACGTGGGTGAACAGTATTTGCCGAGACCCATGCACTCGCTGTGGTCAGCTGAACACCGCAGCGTGATCGGGCAGACCGAGGGCATGCTCGATGCCTCTGGCGTGTGGGTCTACACCTTCTCGGAAGACATGCGCACGATCGAAGAGGCCTACCGCATCAACTGGGGAGAGTACCGGCATGACCTGGTCTTGGTGGATTGGTGGGAGCCCGGCGAGAGCGGGGAGGTTGTCCGCATCGAATTCTGGCCGATGACACCGGTGGAAGTTCTCGATGACTTTGATGCAGAGTACCTGCTGCCTCCACTATCAGAATGAGGGAAGAGAGACTAGGAAAATGCAGAATAGCAGGCTCACCAACACGATCATCGGGCTGGCCGCAACCGGGGCTGCGGCAAGAGGCATACTGAGCGCCGTTACCGCGCTGGTCCCACTCTTCAGTGGAGAATTTGTCGCCGCTGGCGTTCTGCTGGTCGCCGCATCTTAAACATTCGGCATGCTATCCATCGCAGTATTTGGCAGGTAATCGTGCTGTTTCGATGGGGTTCGACACGGGCGCGGAGCTTTTCTAACAGGAGAGTGTGCCATGTGCGCCTGGGATATGCTACGGTTCGGCCCCTTTCGCGTACATCGTACGACCCGCCTGCCTCAGCCTATCCTGCCGCGAAGGTTTCTTGAAACATGAGCGGGGCCCACTAGGGTGGCGGAAACCACTGAACGGCTGGATACATAGGAAACGGAAGCCCAGAGACATAGTTACCACTTGCATTCGCTCTTGTTGAATAGATGACCCCCGCTACCTGAACGAAAAAAAGCACCAGAGAGGGTGCTTTTGCATTTTCGCGGTTACCTAGAGATCTCGCGAAACGATCGCCTTCGCGAGCGGTTTACTGCTCATACTCTTCGTATGCATCAAGGAGCGCTTGAATCACTCGATCGGTGAACTCATTGGTCTTCTGCGCCATCACCATCCATTTCTGCGGTTCTTGAACTGCGGATTGTTCGAAGACTTCCATCATCGACCGAAATAGAATGCCGCGAAAGAAGATGAATGCACGAGTCGCATCCCGGCTGCTAAGTCCATTTCGGTATGCCCAAATGGCATAGTTCCTGCCGATATTGCAGGGTTCCTCCTGGGAGTTGGCACCGGTGTCGGATAAGTATGCTCTCAGACTCTGAAGGGTATCGCGACCGCTGCTGCGATATTTCTCCCGACCGCGCAGATCGATCTTCTGATACCAGTCTTCCTTCTCGAGATCTCCCTCGCTTACCTGAAGGCGTGTATTCCAAAGGGCACTTTGGAAGAGCAGACCGGCTGACGAACTTCCATTTCCTCGTTGCGACTCGAGCCAGAGCTCAATCTCCTCCCGGTGAAATCGCCTGTGGTTACCTCCCGTTCGATGAACCGGTATGCGACCGTTGTCTGCCCAGTTCCGGACTGTGTTTGGATGTACACCCAGCAGTTCGGCAGCCTCGGCCAAACCTATCCAATCTGACATTTCCACCTGAATCCTAGTCGGTTCGAGATAGATGCCATCCAATCCGCCGCCGTGGCAATCTGCGTGCCCAGGGGTTTCCATCTACCCCCCTTGATCCATCCTTTTAATCCACAGTCCGCCAAGAATACCTGCCAGATGGACTGCCAGGAAGGGAAGAATGGAAGGCGTAAACCCGCCGATTGTCAGCACTGCGTAAGGGACCCATGCCAATATCCCCAGCCCTGTGAGGGATTTTCCTAAAGCACTTCGAGATATCCGCAATTTGTGTGGAATCAGCCTCACACCCTTGCGAGAAGCTCAGATCGCATCAAGTGGCTCAACTTCCGAACGCAACTCGCGCAGCATCAAGCGTCCTGGACGTCGTATTCTCATTGTGCCCGGTGGAAACGAAGCTGGCTTCGAATTGAGAGGGTGCGATGTAGATGCCTTGTGAAAGCATGGTCTGGAAATAGGCCGCGAATCGCTCCCGATCACAGGCTTGTGCCGACGACCAATCCTTGACGGGATTATCCGTGAAAAACATCGAAAACATCGTGCCCACTTGGGTTTGGTAAACAGGCACGCCGTTCTCAGTGGCCAACTCTAGCATCCCTGAGGCAAGGGACTCCACAACCCCCTCCATCGAGGTCCATAGTTCCTCGTTCTGCAGTTGAGTCAGGGTGGCCAAGCCCGCCGCCATGGCTAGTGGGTTTCCTGATAGCGTGCCCGCTTGATACACATCACCGCAGGGAGCGACCCGCTCCATTATTTCCTTTCGTCCCCCGTAGGCGCCCACGGGCAGGCCGCCACCGATGACTTTTCCGAGCGTCGTCAGATCCGGAGTAACTTGATATAGCGCCTGAGCTCCTCCAGGATAGACGCGAAACCCGGTCATCACCTCATCGAAGATTAGCAGGGCGCCGTGCGCATCGCATAGATTGCGAAGTTGCTCGAGAAAGCCCGGCACAGGAGGCACAACCCCCATGTTGCCCGCCACGGGCTCGATGATGACTGCCGCAACCGCTCCCGCATGCTCATTCAACAATGCCTCCACGCTTTCCGCATCGTTGAAACGCGCGACCAGAGTATCCATGACGGTGGCCTCGGGCACCCCCGGTGAGTCTGGTAACCCAAGCGTGGCCACGCCGGATCCGGCCTGAACCAGCAGCAGGTCGGCGTGCCCATGGTAGCAGCCTTCGAACTTGATGATCTTGTTCCTGCCGGTAAAGGCCCGCGCCAGCCGCAGGGCACTCATGGTGGCCTCGGTTCCAGAATTTACGAATCTGAGCATCTCGATCGCCGGCATGAAATCCTGAATCTTCCTGGCAAGCTGGATCTCAAGCGGACTTGGAGCTCCATAAGATGTCCCTCGCGCGAGCGCCACGTTCAAGGCCGCGACAACGGAAGGGTGCGCGTGACCCAGGATCAGCGGGCCCCAAGAGAGGACGTAGTCCACATACCGATTGCCATCCACATCGAAGAGATAGGCGCCCTGCCCCCTCTCAATGAAGAGCGGGCTGCCTCCGACCGCGCGGAAAGCTCTGACGGGTGAGCTCACCCCTCCCGGCATTAGCGCTTCTGCCTGTTTGAACAGTCGAATGGAGGTTGAGATATCACGCGGCATATATGCCTCCTGCTTCCGCTGGATGTGCACCGTCAGCGGTCTCACCCACCGTGTCGGAAATGATCCGCTCCGCTGCTTGCTTGCCTGAGTTGATGCAGTCCGGGATTCCGATTCCGCGGTATGCCGCTCCCGCCAGCGCGAGCCGGGGCCATTTCGCCAGACAAGCTTCGATGCGCTGCAACCGAGCGGGATGTCCGAGGTTGTATTGCGGCATCGCACGTTCAAAGATGTGCACGCGGCCAAACTCGGGTTCGCTCTCGATGCCAAGCGTCGTCCTCAGCTCCGTCAGCGCTATCTTCAAGAGCTCAGCCTTTTCCCAGCGTATTTCGGCCTCCTGCCCGGCGCGACCGATGAAGACCCTGAGCAGGGCGAAGCCCTCCGGCGCGCGGTGCGGAAATTTGGAGGAGGTCCACGTGCATGCCAATGCCTCACGCCCCTCCCGTCGCGGAATTACGTATCCATACCCGTCGAGTTTTCTTGCCAGGCGCTGCTCGCGGTACCCGAGGGTAACGGTCGCGGTAGACGCATATTGGATACCGGACAGCTCCGAGGCCAAGGTCGGATCCAATTTGCGCAGGAGATTGGCCGTAATGAATGAGGGCGTCGCCAGCACGACTCCGTCGGCGCTCATCGTCGTTCCGCTGCAGAGCCTAAGCTGGGCCTCCTCGGCTGTGCTCGTCAACCCGCACACTTCCGCTCCGGTGCGAAGCTCCGCCCCAGAGTCAAGCAGCTTCGCCACCAGGGCCTCAACAATCTCAGCCAGTCCGGTCCTGGGGGTCATGAACACACTGGGTGGATCGGACGCCCCACTCCCATTGTTCCTTCTTGACCTGCGCGCCGCCAGCGCCCCACGGATCAAGCCACCGTAACGCTGCTCTAGATCCCGGAGATACGGCAACGTGGCCTGGAGGCTGAGTTCGTCGCCGTTGCCGGCATAGATCCCGCTCAGCAATGGCTCAATCAACTGCTCATAGGCCTCCCGCCCCAGACGCCGGGTTACGAATCCACCCATGCTCTCCTCTCCCGGGTCCCGTTTGGGAGGCAGGAGAAATTCCAGTGCCATCCGCGCCTTGCCCTGCCAGGACAGCAGGCCAGTCGTGACCATTGAGCCCAGGTCGGTTGGGATCATCATCGTCAGTCCGCCTGGAAGTGGATGAAGGCGTCCATCGCGCAGGATGTAGGTGGTGCGGAAGCGAGGATTGGTTCCGTGCAGTCGGTCCTGGATGCCGAGCCCAGAGCAGAGAGCCATGGCCCAAGGTTTGGTGGCGACGAATGTGTCGGGTCCCCCCTCGATAACAAAGCCGTCTCGACGTTCGGTCAGGATCTTTCCGCCGAACCTGGAATCGCTCTCGAGAATGTGAAGAGAGATAGGCAGCCCGCGCTTCCCAGCCAACTGCTGCAGGTAGTAGCCGGCAGCCAGACCGGCGATGCCGCCCCCTACGACGATGAACCGTTTGCGCTTGACCATTCATGCACCCAATCCACAACGTTTTGTACGTTCTCAACCGGCGTTTGCTGCAGGATGCCGTGCCCGAGATTGAAGATATGACCGGGACGCCCTCCTGCGCGGTCGAGCACCGTCCGCACTCGTTGCTGCAGTTCGGGCATTGGCGCCAGCAGTGCAACCGGATCGAGGTTCCCCTGGATCGCAATTTCCTCTCCCAGGATCGACCAGCCCGCGTCCAACGGAACACGCCAATCCAATCCGATGACAGTCCCCCCCGCCTGCTTCATGAGCTCAAGAAGAGCGGCGGTCATCGTGCCGAAGTGGATCACTGGAACGCCGGTTGACGCAGCCTCCTGTAAGACCCGCCGGGAATAGGGTAGGACGAAGCGCTCGTAGTCGGCGGGGCCTAGCGCTCCCACCCAAGAATCGAACAGCTGGACCGCCTGCGCGCCAGCCTCGATCTGGGCAAGTAGGTAGCTGCTCAAGCTCTCGGCTACCTTCCCCATCAGTGCCTTCCACAACTTCGGCGCAGAGTACATCAGCCCTTTCGTGTGTCGATAATTGCGAGAGGGTCCACCCTCGACCATGTAGCTGACCACGGTGAAGGGTGCGCCAGCGAAGCCGATCAATGGCACATCGTCTGGAAGCTCCTTTCTCAGGATGCGAATGGTCTCCATCACATGCCCGAGATCGCTTCCTGCATCCACCGTTCTCAAGGCCTCGATATCGGCCGCGGTCCGTACTGGGCTATCGATCTGCGGTCCTTTTCCTGATATGAAATTCAGATCGAGACCCATGGGGACAACCGGCAGCAGGATGTCCGCGAAGAGGATAGCGGCATCCACATCCAATGTATGCACCGGCTGCAGTGTGACTTCGGCCGCGACCTCGGGTCTCGCTACGATCTCCAGCAGAGACATGCTCTTTCGGATGCTTCGATACTCGGGCATGTACCGGCCTGCCTGTCTCATGAACCAGACCGGAGTCGCGTCAACCGGCAGTCGATGGCAGGCCCGCAGGAATCGAGAGCTTGGCTCAGACTTGAGTTCCATGGATCAGTTTTCCAGCTCCGCGGGCGCGCCTTTTGGAACGTACAGGCAGGCGGGATCCTCCGCCAGATAATCTCCGTTCAAGCCGTAAGCGCGACCCCGCTGTCCCCCGCACAAGTCCTTGTACTCACACCGGCCGCAGCGGCCTTTCAGTTTGGACGGATCCCGAAGGTCTCTGAAAATCGGATGGGTGCGATAGACCTCGACGACATCGTCGTCGCGCACATTCCCCGCCGTGATCGGCAAGAATCCGGAGGGCTGGATCTCACCGATATGTGAAATGAACAGGAAGCCATTTCCATCGTTCACTCCCTTGCGCGGCCGGTGCAATCCATCCGCGTACTGGAAACCGGCACCCTGAAAGGCGACCTCGCTTCCGTTGCCCACCTCGCTCTTCTTGCGCTCGATCGCTACCCGTCGATACATGGGAGCCGCGGTTGCTTTGATGTCGAAGGGCGCTTCTTTCGACAGGTCGTAGAGCCAATGGAACGTGCGCTCATGTTCCTCTGGGGAAACCATGTGCTTGGCCTGCGCACGGCCGGTAGGAACCATGAAGAATACCGACCACTGGACTGCGCCCACCTGCTCAATAAACGAGACCATCTGCGGGAGAAGATCAATGTTGAAAGTCGTAACGGTGGTATTGACCTGTACGCTGAGACCCACTCGCTTCGCACGGTGCAGGATGTCCATGGTGCGCTGCCAGGAGCCGTCCACTTTGCGAAACGCATCATGAATTTTCTCTGTCGGCGCATCCAAGCTCAGCGCCAGGCGACGAATTCCGGCCTCCTTCGCTTTGTTCAGTCGCTCCACGGTCGGTAGCGCGGTCGCGGTCGGCGTCAATGAGCAGCGCAGACCCATTTCCGTCGCATAGGCGATGAGATCGAATAAATCGCGGCGCATCATGGGATCTCCGCCGGTGAATATCAAGATCGGGCTCCCAAACTCAGCAAGCCGATCGATCAATCGATATCCTTCCTCTGTCGTCAGCTCCAGCGGATCCCGCTGGGGGATGGCATCGGCTCGGCAGTGTACACAGGCGAAGGCGCAGGCCCGGGTCACCTCCCAGGCGATGGTGAACGGCGCTTGATCGAAGTCTGCCACTTCCATGCGCTGGTCGTGATAAGTGCGTTCTTTCGCGGCTTGCGATGAGAGATTGGGTTGTGTCATCTGCTTTCCTCGCGGATTCAGCCGGATTGCAGCCAACGGCTGGCTTCCTTGGCGTGATAAGTCAGGATGAGATCGGCTCCCGACCGCTTGATCGCGGTGAGTGTCTCCAGCACGACGCCGCGCTCGTCCACCCACCCGTTCGCGGCCGCGGCTTTGAGCATGGAGTACTCCCCACTAACGTTGTAGGCCGCAAGAGGCATCTCCGGATGCCTTTGCCGGAGTGTGTGAATGACGTCCAGACACGGCAAAGCGGGCTTCACCATCAAGATGTCGGCGCCTTCCTGAATGTCCAAAGCTGCTTCACGCATGGCCTCTCGAATGTTGGCGGGATCCATCTGATGCGATTTCCGATCCCCGAACTTCGGGGGCGACTCGGCCGCCTCTCGGAAGGGCCCATAGAAGGACGAGGCGTACTTCACGGCGTAGGAAAGGATTGCGATATGCTCAAAGTCGGTCGCATCCAGGCTCCTGCGGATCGCCTGGACCATTCCGTCCAGCATCCCGCTTGGGGCGACCAGGTCGGCCCCGGCTTCAGCATGAGAGACCGCAACCTTTCCGATTGCCTCCAGGGACTCGTCGTTCAAGACATAGCCTTCCGGAAGGTTTGGGCGCGGGCGTGGCATCCCTTGGTTGAGGCGGCCACAGTGACCGTGGTCGGTGTACTCACAAAGGCAAACGTCGGTGATCACGATCAAGTCCGGCGCCGCCCGCTTCATCGCTCGGATCGCCTGCTGCACAATGCCGTCTGGATCCCAATTCTCCTCCCCGATGGGATCTTTATCTTTCGGAATGCCGAACAGGATCACACCCGGGATATCCAGGGCCACGATCTCGTCGATCTCTGCCGCAAGGCGGTCGACCGACCACTGATGAATGCCGGGCATGGACAGAATCGGTTGCTTCACGCCGTGGCCATGTCGCACAAAAAGGGGATAAATGAAATCTGAAGCAGCCAGCCGCGTCTCACGGACCAGGTCTCGCAGGGTTGCGTTCATCCGCATGCGCCGCGGCCTGGTCTGCGGGAACTTCGGACCGATAGCTAAGCCCATTTCATATCTACTTTCACTGAGCGATTGAAAGCGGCCATCGCCTCGATCAGCCCCTCGGTCGTATAGGAATTGGGAGCGACGCCCACTTGGAGACCGGCCTTTTCCGCCGCGGCAGCCGTGATCGGCCCGATGCACGCGATGACCGGGTCGCCCGGCAGCGATTGCGGATCGAGACCTTGCTGCCGTATCAGCCGTACGAAGTGATCGACTGTGGAAGAGCTGGTAAAGGTTACATAATCCACGCCGGCTAAGATCTCACCCAGCCCCTCCCGATCGGGTCGTTCTGGCATCGTTCGATAAGCGTCCAGGTCATCGACCACGCCACCTGCATCGCGTAAGGCCGTGGCTAGCGCCGGCCTGGCAAGGTCCGCCCGGGTCAGCAAGAACCTCCGCCGATTCAGCTCGCCCAGGCCTGGGAGAATTGCTTCCGCTACGTATTCATCCGGAACAAACGCAGGCGTGATGCCACGGCGCTCGAGGGCAGCGGCAGTCTTTGGGCCGATGGCTGCCACCTGAACACCATCCAAAGCCGGTGAGATGCCCAGGGCCGAGAAGCGCTTCCACACCGATTCGACACCGTTTGCGCTGGTCATGATGAGCCAGTCGTAAGACGCGATCTGCTGCAAAGCTACATCGAGCTCGGTGTAGTCTTCTAGCGGTGCGATCTGGATCACTGGGAAACAGATTGCCCTTGCCCCTCTCTCTCGAAGCCGTCTGGCAAATTCTTCCGCCTGACTTCGGGGCCGGGTGACCACAATCCTCAAATCCCTCAGGTCATCCATGCAGCACCTTCAACGCGCCGCCGGCCTCTGCCTCCAGTATCAGCTCTTCGACAAGCACATCAGGATCCTCTCCTGCGCTTTGCAATCGTAAGAGCTCAGCACCATCCGGTGCCACAATGACGGCGCTCATCGTCCATGAGCCGTTCCTTTTCTCCGCATAAGCTCCCACCGGCAACGAACAGCCGCCTCCAAGCGCGGCGAGGAACCGTCGCTCAGCTTCCACCGCCGTGCGAGTCAGCGCGTCTTCGAAGGCCGCCAAGTGGCTCAAGGTCTCATAGTCATCCGATCGGCACTGCACAGCGAGCGCACCTTGGCCAGGTGCAGGCAGCACGATGTCGAGAGGAAGAACTTGCGCCATGTGTTCACTGAGGTCCAGGCGGGCCAATCCGGCATGGGCCAGAATGGCCGCGTCGTACTCCCCTTCTTGGACCTTTCGAACGCGGGTGTCCACGTTCCCTCTCAGCGACCGGACCTCAAGATCCGGGCGATAGGCCAGCACCTGCCCTTGCCTGCGCAGGCTGGAGGTTCCAAGCACAGAGCCAGCGGGCAATTCCTCGAGGGTGTAGCCCCCTCGAGAGATCAGTACGTCGTTCGCAATCGCTCGCTCGGGTATCAAACCGATCGCGAGGCCAGGGACGTCTTCGATCGGCAAGTCCTTTAGGGAGTGCACCGCGGCATCAAGCCGACCCTCGAGCAGTTCGCGCTCCAACTCCTTGGTAAACAAACCCTTGCCCCCGATGTCCGGCAGCGGACGATCGAGAACTCGGTCTCCCTCGGTACGTATGACGGTAACGGTGCAGTTGAGCTCCGGCCACTTCTTTTGCAGCGCACTCCGTATGGAATCGGTCTGGATGCCCGCTAGGCGTGAGGGACGCGTGGCAAAATTCAGCGTGGGCATTCGGCTTCCAAAGCGTTCGAGCCGTCGGAAGTGTGCTCCGGATGCAGTCCAAATAGCTCCCTCGCAACCTCCGCATAAAGTTCATGGTCCCCTGTGCCGGCCACACCGCGCAGGCAAGTCGTTGGGTGATGCAGGATCTTGTTCACGAGTGACTGCGTCAGGGTGGAAACTTGCGCCTTCTGTTCCTCGGATAGGCCTTCAAGACGTTTCAAGCCTCTCTCGAGTTCGCGCAGCCTTATCTCTTCAGCGTGGTCTCTGATCTGTACGATTAACGGGGCTGCTTCCACCGAACGCAGGTATTCCTTGAACCTTTCTAACTCCTGAGCCAGGATCGCTTCGACTTTGGGAACCTCCCGCAGGCGGGCGTTGAGCCCCTCGTCAAGGTCCTGATTCAATGCATCTAGGTCGTATAGCCGCACGCCAGGGATTTCATCAACGGCTGGCTCCACGTCTCGCGGGAATGCGATATCGATGATGGTCAGCGGACGGCGCGGTCGAAGTCTCATCGAATGGGCGACCATCTCCCTTGTGATCAGGGCATGCGGTGCGCTTGACGATGTGATCATCAGGTCTGCGTGCTGTAGGGCCGCCGCGAGCCTCTCCAGCGTGCCGGCCTCGCCCTGCCAACGATCTGCCAGCTGGCAGGCGCCTGCCAGTGACCGATTGATCACTTGAATATTTTGAGCACCCCTTTTGCGCAGGGCCTCAATTGCCAGTTCGGCCATCTCGCCTGCCCCTAGAAGCACGACATTTACATCGGACACGCTATTGAACTGCTCACTCGCCATCTGAGCGGCGATCGATGGAATCGAGGTGGAATTCCTGCCCAGATCTGTCTCCGATCTCACGCGCTTGCCTGCGTGGATGGCTCCTTGGAATAGCCGAGAGAGCGTTTTGCCGACCGTCCCAGCCTGAAGGGCTGCCTGGTAAGCATGGGAGACCTGCCCAAGGATCTGCGGTTCTCCCAAGACCGACGAATCCAGACCCGCGGCCACTCTAAACAGGTGCCTCGCCACTTGCGGGTCGATCAAGCGATACAGCGACGATCCGATTTCTGCCATGGACAGTCCCGCATGAGATGAGATCAACCGGTCCAGCATCCAATCCGAGGGGTTCGTTGACGTGAAGTAGAACTCGACGCGATTGCAGGTGGACAGCACGACGAGTTCGGTGAGTGCCAGGTGCTTCTGTGTACGTCGGAGGAGGTCCGCCGAGCCGTTTTCTGCGAATGCGAACTTCTCGCGCAATGCGACCTCGGCCGTGTTGTGGCTAATTCCCAAGCACTGTATGATTGGGTCCACCGCTCCCTAGGCCCCCAATTCGTTCGCTAGCTTGCCGGTTTCTCGATAGGCAGGGTCTGCGAGATGGGGTTTCAATATATCCACCAGTGCCCTAATGTGAACAGAGCACGCGTTCAGCGCCGGGATGTAGTGGAATTCGCCTCCACTCGACCGGCGAAAATCCTCCCGCGCCTCGATGCCAATCTCGTGCAGAGTCTCAAGGCAATCGGCAGCAAACCCCGGACACAGCACATGAACACGCTTGGCGCCGTCGCGCGCCCAGCTTCGGAGCAGTTGGTCGGTATATGGAGTCAGCCATTCTTGCGGCCCGAACCGTGATTGGAATGCGGTTTGGATCTCGACGTTTGGGGAACAAAGCTTCCCCATCACCAACTGGGTCGTTTCCATACATTGGCCGCCGTATGGATCGCCCTTGTTTGCGTAGCTTGTAGGGATTCCGTGATAAGAGAACAGCAGCCGATCGGGTTCGCCGTGCTCATCCCAGAATTCTAGGATGCTATCCTTTATGGCACGGATGTAAGAAGGATGATCAAAGTATTTATAAATTGTGCGGACTTCGGGCGCATGTCGCCAAGTAGCCAGCTCTTCTAATGCAGCGTCATATGCGGAGGCGGTCGTCACCCTGGAGTATTGTGGGAACAACGGCAACAGGATGATTCTGCTGGCGCCCTTTGTGCGCAGCGCCCGCAGACCCTCCTGGATCGAGGGTTGTCCGTAACGCATGCCGATCGCCACGTGAGCAGGAAGGCCGATCTGCTCCTGTAATAGAGCTTCGAGTTTGGATCCTGCCTCTCGTGTGGTTCTCAATAGGGGTGAGCCATGCTCAGTCCAGATCTCCTGATACTTTTTAGCGACCTTTCTGGGTCTGCTTCTGAGGATGATCAAGTGCAGCAGGGGAAGCCAAAGCCATCTGGGCCAGTCGATCACTCTTGGGTCAGATAGAAACTTTGCGTGGTAACTGCGCAGTGCAGCCGTGGTGGGTGATTGGGGAGATCCCGAGTTAATAAGCAGGATCCCGGGAGCGGAAGCTGGAGGCGGATGAGGCGAAGCTGCAAAGACTACGGCCATAAGCCAGACTTTGAGAAATATTTCTCAAAGTCTAGCGCCGGCCCTGAAGAAAGTTAAGTTAGGTTTAGGTAGCTTCTCATTAGGAGTGAATTAGAAATCATATCAGCAGTTACTTTTGCTTTCAGATCGACTGGCATCGAGGCTGCCGGTGATGCAATGGTGCCCGGTGGTAACCATCCTGCTACCGATTTCTGAATAATCCTGCAGAAGACGAAATGATTTGGGCCAACTGCAACCCTCGAGATGCCTACGACGTTCGCAGGGTCGTAGCCAGATATTGGTGAGACGTCACTGACCTGAGAAATCCTGCTCTCAGCCCCTTTTCCATCCACGCAATCGGGCTCCTAATCTTGCGCAGCAGTCGCTAGGAGAAGCCTTGTGACGACGGGGTAATGGTCTGATCCACTTCGGTGATTAACGGTCGAGCGAGCCCATAAAGTATCCGGCGAAGATAGTATGTAATCCAATCGATATCTCGATCCACTTCCCCAGCTTTGGTAGGTATATTCATCATCAGGGATTTCTTCCAATGCCGTATAGTCATCACCGTAGCCTAAGGTAGCCATAAAATAGCGCATCGCACTGTTTTCCGGCAGCATATTGAAATCTCCTGCAACGATGACGGGATCCTCGGGATGGGCTCTGTCTCTAATCTTCTTTCCGAGCAATGCAACGCTACGCTCTCGAGAGTGCTGTCCACTCCGCTCACTCTCAAGATGCAGATTGAAGAAGTAGAATGACTTACTCGTGTTGGTTTCGACAAGTCGCACCCACGAAGAAATCCGCTTAACTGTCGGATTCCCCCAATCACTCCCTCCAATGGAGGGTGTGTCAGGTGTATTTGAGAACCAAAATGTGCCCTCCGCGTCTACATGGAAGCGGTCCTTCCGGTAAAAGATGGGCACATGCTCCCCAGCTGATTCTCCATTATCTCGGCCAACTCCATACCATCTGTACTCGGGTAATTGGCTTTGGATGTAGTCTATTTGAATCCGAAGAGCTTCCTGCAAACCGAAAACATCAGGCGAAACCCTGCCGATGTTTTCGACAACCAGATCTCGGCGATTATTCCACCTGCGTTCAGTTTGATCGTCATGACGCTTTCTGAAGATGTTGTAGGTCATTACCACCAATGCGATTGAGGTTTCGTCCTCGGCGCCCAAAAACCCTCTTATGGACCAGAGAGTTTCACAAGAAACGAGCCAGAGAAATGTTACACATGATAGGACTACCCAACGATTCCGGGCATGGATTTGCTTTGAATGCATTATGCCCCCTGACCAGTCGCGCAGCTTTAGAAAATAGCAGAGCGGGATCGATGATGTCAAGTTAATGATGCGACCCTCAGTGGCCCTTCGGTGTCGCTTCTCTCTCAGGAGCCCCTCACGCGGGGCGAGCCTGGGTATCAAACCCACGACTTAGGGTCCTGGAGACCCTTGCCGAAAGAAGCTGTCGAGTTGAAAATAAGGCGCCCGCGAGGGTGCCTCTTGATTACAAGCAGTTCCCAAGAGCCTTGGCGCGGAAACCAGTGACAAAACCATCCGGATATCTTCTTCACAACCTGCTCTTCTTTGGCCGATTGCTGCGGGCCATGGGGATGGATGTTCAACCGGGTGGCGTCAGCAACCTCGTAAAGGCAACGAAATGGATCTCGATTGATCGAAGGCAAGACTTCTATTACGCGTCCCGAAGCCTGCTTGTTCGAAGACAGCAGGATCTTGCGACCTTTGACAGGGCGTTCGAACGGTTCTGGCGAGCGGATGCAAGTAGGAAGCTGGATACGGGGTCAGAACCCGCTGGGCTACCTGGGCCCCGTTCGGGCCGGCGCCCCAAGGGCGCAGCCCGCCGGGGCGAACGGCCGGTCGCCCACGCCCAGGTGCAGGCAGGCGACCGCCCGGCGACGATCGAATTAGATCCGCTTGTGCCTGAGCCTCGGGAGGCCGACTCGATGTCTACGGCTCCCGGGGTTCGCTACAGTCCATCGGAAGTGCTGCGCAACAAGGATTTCGCGGAGCTTGACGCCGAGGAGCTTGAGGCGGTCAAGCCGCTGCTCGCCGAGCTGGCCTGGCGGCTGGGTACCCGCCGTACGCGGCGGTGGCGGCGCGGGCGCGGCCACGAAATCGATGTCAGGCAACTGCTGCGTCAGAGTCTGAGATATGGGGGGGAGCCGCTGCAGCTGCCCCAACGCTCGCGCAGATCGAAGCCGCGCGGGCTGGTCGTGATCGCCGACATAAGCGGTTCAATGGAGCGATACTCCTCACTCCTGCTTCACTTCATCTTTGGGTTATCCGAGAGCCTGGGGCAAAGGACCGAAGCGTTTGTCTTCGGTACCCGTCTCACCCGAATTTCTCGTCAGATGCGCGGGCATGACGTCGGACGTGCGCTGAGCGAGGTCGCGCTGCGGGTGCCGGATTGGTCAGGCGGTACAAGAATCGGTCAAGCGCTTAGGACATTCAACTTCTCTTGGGCACGCCGGATACTGGCGCGCGGGGCAGTTGTGCTGTTGGTCAGTGACGGATGGGATCGCGGCGATGTGGGCCTGCTCCGCGTGGAGATGGCTCGATTGCAGCGGAGCAGCTACAGGTTGATTTGGCTGAACCCGCTGCTCGGATCACCGGACTACCAACCCCGCACACGCGGCATGCAGGCCGCGCTGCCGTATGTTGACGACTTTCTACCTATTCACGATTTATCAAGCGTTGAGGAGCTCGCTAGAAGGCTGGAAACCCTGGAAGAGCGTCGGCCCGTTCGCAAACAGCAGCCTGCATCAGTTCTTCAAAGGCCGCTTGCGGCCATCTGAGATTCCCGCAGAACCCCCTCGAGAGAATGCTCCAACCAACGCTGGCTACCTAAGGTATCCTTCCCCGTGGAGGGAATGAGCTAATCCTTCAGCCCGAATATCGAGATCATGAGCAAGCAGATCGTCGCTGCAATGCCCTAAGATGGAGATCCCCGGTTCGCCCATGAGCCCGCTCGGAATCTCGGCCTATTCACCGAATGCTGATTGTGGTTCCTGAGGCCGCAGACCCGAAACCGAAGCGAAACCAGAGGGTGCGATCGCTCGATCCGTTGGAGCTCCGCGATGTGAACTCGCGCAATCGCATCATGACGTCACCAATGAGCCAATTCAGCACACCGGAGTCGATCCCTACGGATTGGCACTGCGTACATTTGGGGACCCGGGCAGTGGGCGGATCGGGAATGGTCATGACCGAGTCCACCGCGATTGAGCCGCGGGGAAGGATCTCACCCTGGGCCCGACCTAACCCGCGTTCAGGATCGAACTCTGGAACAGCCAACTCCATCTATCAGGCAGACTGACGTGGATCTCTCGGGCTCCGAGGAGAACGACCCAAATTGAGCTCACGCCTCAATCCAACCCTTTCCCGCAAGGTCACAGAATACGCCTTTCTCGGAATACCTGGCTTGCTTCTCACGATCGACGACGAAGGCTTCCCTCATAGCTCCTTCACCTGGGTCGTAGCCACATCTCCCGATCGGTTGCGCTTCGGCGCGGACCACGGAGGTATGACGCTTGCCAATATCAAGCGGGCCGGCCTAGCGTCAGTACAGATCATTGTCGATGAAGGTCAGCCCTACCTGATCAAGGGAAACGTCACCATGGCGAGCTTACTCATTCAATCTGCGCCATTCGAGGTCGCGCTCATGGAGATGGAGATCTTGGAAGTCCGAGATCAGTCGTGGATCGGGGTCAGCGTTCGGCCGTTCGACTACGACTGGGCACCCGAGGAGCGCGAGAAGATGCTAGAGGTGGAGCAGGCGGTCTACGCTGAGATGCGAGAGTGGAGTGGATAGGCCTAGGTTTCATTCGGGAGCATCTTGACCCAAAGCAAGGGAGTGCCGAATGGTAAGTTTGACGGGTGAGAGCCTGACAATAGAGCAGGTTGATGCGGTCGCCAGGAGGGGGGAGGAAGTCGATGGCTTGGATGCGGAGGTCGTCTCGAGGTTGAGAGCGAGTCGGTCATGGGTCGATCGAGCGCTGGCTGAGGACGCAGCCCCGGTCTACGGCGTAACCACCGGCTTTGGACCGCTGGCGCAGGTTCGGATCGCGCCGGATCAAACGCGCCAACTCTCGCGTAACCTGGTGCTTTCTTCAGTATCGGGAGTTGGGCCGCCGCTGGGTGAGGATATCGTTCGGGCCATGATGTTGATCCGGGTGAACACCTTTGCCAAGGGCTTTTCCGGCGTCAGGCTCGAGCTCGCAGATACGCTTCGGGACATGCTTAACAAAGGAGTGACGCCCTATGTCCCCGCCAAGGGCTCACTCGGTGCGAGCGGAGACCTGGCCCCGTTGGCGAGCATTGCCGCCGTGCTATCCAAGGGGGAACACCCTGATGATGAGGATTACAGCGGCCAAGCCTGGTACCAGGGCGAGCTGGTCTCGGGCCGGCAGGCCATGGATCGCGCCGGGATCCCACGCCTGGTCCTTGAAGCAAAAGAGGGCCTGGGACTGACCAACGGCACGAACTTCATGGTAGCTGTCGCCGCGTTAGGACTGCGAGATGCTCAGAGACTGCTGCGGCACGCCGAGATCGCGGCCGCCATGACCTTCGAGGCGCTGCTGGGACTGACGGCCGCGCTGGATGTGCGCCTCCAGCAGGCAAACGGCCAGCCCGGCCAGATCCAAACCGCGAAAAACTTGCGACGACTTCTAGCAGGCAGCCAGCTCGTTGACACAATGCCTGAACGAGTGCAAGACGCCTACAGCTTGCGCTGTACGCCGCAAGTCGTCGGGCCGGTCCGCGATATGCTGACATTCCTGGAACAGCGCGTAACCGATGCTTTGAACGCTGCTACTGATAATCCGCTCTTATTCGGAGAGGGCGAAGTCGTCTCGGGAGGTAATTTCCACGGCCAAGGCCCCGCGCTGTGGCTGGACACACTGTCGATCTCGATCGCCCAGCTGGGAACGATCTCCGAACGGCGCGTATTCCGCATGACGTCGCCTGAGCTGAGTGAGGGGTTGCCGTCCATGCTAGTGGAAACCAGTGGATTAGATAGCGGGCTCATGATGCCGCAGTACACGGCGGCGGCATTGGTTTCCGACAATAAGACCCTGGCCCACCCCGATTCGGTAGACACGATCCCCTCCAGCGCTAACCAGGAGGATCACGTCAGTATGGGCGCAAACGCCGCCCGGCATGCAATGGAGATCCTCGAAAATGTGCGGCAGGTGATCGCCATAGAGCTGCTTACCGCGGCGCAGGCGATTGATCTCCGACCCGACGGCCCAACTCGTATCGGAAAGGGCACATCGGCCGCATACCGAGAGATCCGTAAGCGTGTCTCACGATTGGATCACGACCGGGCCATGAGCCCGGATATGGAAGCCCTGGCGCAGTTGATTGCATCCGATACGGTGATCGAGGCCGTTGAGCAGGCGATTGGAGGAGAGCTGTGACCCATCCACCGCAGGCGGTGCGCGCACCAAGAGGCACCCAGCTGAGCTGCAAAGGTTGGCAGCAGGAAGCCGCATTGCGCATGCTCATGAATAATCTCGATCCGGAGGTCGCTGAAAAACCGGAGGAGCTCGTGGTCTATGGGGGTAGGGGCCAGGCGGCGCGAGACTGGAATGCGTATGCGGTCATCGTGTCGGCGCTGCAGGCGCTGGAAAACGACGAGACCCTGCTGGTCCAGTCGGGCAAGCCGGTGGCCGTGTTTACGACCCATGCCGATGCTCCGCGAGTCCTGATCGCAAACTCGAATCTGGTCCCGCATTGGGCCACACAGGAACACTTCGATGAGTTGGCATCCAAAGGCCTGATCATGTATGGGCAGATGACCGCAGGCAGCTGGATCTATATCGGAACGCAGGGCATCCTGCAGGGCACTTATGAGACGTTGGGCTCGCTGGCCAGCCAGCAAGGTTGGGAGAGCCTGAAGGGGAAGTTTGTTCTGACCGCCGGCTTGGGCGGGATGGGTGGCGCGCAGCCGCTGGCGGTCACGATGAACGAGGGGGTGGCACTCATCGTCGAGGTCGATCCGGACCGCGCGCACCGCCGGCTAGAGAGCGGGTATGTGGATCAGGTTGTCGACACGCTAGAAGAGGCCATGACGATCCTGGAGCAGGCGCGCGATGGAGGCCAGCCATGGTCTGTCGGGCTCATCGGAAACGCGGCCGCGATTTATCGCGAGCTCCTGATACGCAAAGTGATACCGGACATCGTGACGGATCAGACCCCCGCCCACGATCCGCTTGCGTACATCCCTCATGAGCTATCCCTCGAGAATGCCGAGCGACTGCGGTCTGAAGATCCGCACGAGTATGCACGACGGAGCGCGGATTCGATGGCCCAGCAAGTGAGGGCTATGTTGGCCTTCAAGGAGCGCGGCGCGATCGTCTTCGACTACGGCAACAATCTCAGACAGCGGGCTTTCGACGCCGGTGTCGAGGGTGCCTTTTCCTATCCGGGTTTCGTCCCGGCCTATATCCGCCCGCTTTTTTGTGAAGGAAAGGGCCCCTTTCGGTGGGTAGCCCTGTCCGGCGACCCTGAAGATATCTACCGGACCGATGAAGCGATAAAAGCCCTCTTCCCGAACGATCAACACCTCCATCGCTGGCTGAAACTGGCGCACGAAAAGGTTAGATTTCAAGGGCTTCCGGCCAGAATCTGTTGGTTGGGCTATGGGGAACGCGCAAGCGCCGGTCTCAGGTTCAATGAGATGGTTGCGTCTGGCGAACTCCGTGCGCCGATTGTCATCGGACGCGATCACCTCGACGGCGGCTCGGTGGCCAGCCCGAACCGTGAGACCGAGGACATGAAGGACGGCACCGATGCGGTATCCGACTGGCCAATATTAAACGCCATGTTGAACGCGGTGGGAGGTGCGACCTGGGTGTCGTTCCACCACGGAGGTGGGGTGGGGATTGGATTCTCACAACACGCAGGCCAAGTGATCGTGGCGGACGGTTCGCCGGAAGCGGCCCGCCGGCTCGAAAGGGTACTGACCACCGATCCCGGGTTGGCCATCGTCCGACATGCTGACGCCGGATATGAAGAGGCCATTCGTGCGGCCCAAACGCACGGTATCCGCATGCCGATGCTCGGCACCTAGTCGCCGATGCCCGGCATCCAATTGCCGATGCCCGGCATCCAATTGCCGAGCATCGATAGCGTCGAAAGCAGGCATCGAGCTGCCTCCCCTACGTAAGAATGCCTATGCTTGGCATTGAGTCGCCGCGCATTTCCCTCCAAATAAGGATAATCAAGATACGTTCTTGCGCCTTTGACCGCACGATTGTTCTGTGCAGACTCTAGGAGTGGAGTTGCATCGCGACCGGGTCAGGCTCACTCAACATCGGTAGCGAGTCAAAGGTACCCCAAGTAAGTCCCCAGAGCCTGACACTGGCAACCTCCACCACTCGGACTCGCCGCGCACGGATACCTATCCATGCGCGGCGATGTCGTTTTAGCCAAACGTGTCGAAATCATCCAGGTTGAGCCTCTGGGCAGGGCGAGCAAACCTGGGCTCTTGGCGCGGGGGTTCGCTGAGGAAGCGCATATTCCAGGTTACCCTACGCAATATTGCGCAGACCCTCCAACTCGCCCGGCGTACCGTTTCAGGTATGATTTGGCTCGTTGCTGCTAGCCAGAGGGGACATCCACGGCCTTGGCTTTAGGCTTCCCCGGATAGATCAGTAAAAAAAAAGGGAATTCATGGAAGGGCCGACCTTTGTAGATCTGCTCCCGTACATCCTGTCCGCAGGCACGTCCATCGCGATCATTGTCTATGCGTGGGGACGGTCTGTGGCGGGTTCTCGCCCATTCGCGGTGCTGGCTACCGCTCAGTCCGTCGCAACCCTTGGCCACATCTTCGAGCTAGTGAGCGTGAGCCCGCAGGCGAGGATCTTCTGGGAGAACATCCAGACCATCGCCCTGCTCGTGTGGCCGGCGGCCTACTTTGTGTTTGCGCTGCGTTTCACCGGACGCCCGCTGCCGGGGCGCAAGATCGTCTGGGCTGCCCTGGCCGCTCCCTTCGTCGTCTCTCTTGCACTGCTGTTTACTGACGCGCCCTACGGGCTCGTGAGAGTGATTCCCAATCTCGAGCCCAGTGAATCCCTCACCGCTCTGTTCTTCGGATATTCTCTATCGATCTACATCGTAGCTTTCTACTCGTATAGCTTCATCATTGCTGCGACGTACTTCCTTGGCAAGAAGTACATCGATCCATCTCCTCTATATCGCGGCCAAGTCGGAACGGTCATCGTGGGCACGATGATACCGGTGGTAGTTAGCGTGCTCACTGCAACGGGGATACGTCTGACCTTTCAGCGAGATCCCACACCGATTACGTTCGCTCTAGGCAATCTTGTCGTCGCCTGGGGCCTCTATCGCTATCGGCTATTTGATCTCGTTCCGGTAGCACGGGACAGCCTTATCGAAAGCATGCGTGAGGGAGTCATCGTACTTGATCTCCAACATCGCATCGTCGACTCGAACCCGGCTGCCAGAGAATTGCTGGGGAGAAGGGCTGCGAATTTAGTTGGCAAGCCGGCCGAGTCCGCTCTGGCTCCTTGGCCTGAATTGCTTGCGGCCACGGCCGGCGCAGACCCCGCACGCTTCGAGATGACGGTGGAGCGTGGGACGAAAGTCGGAGTTCTTGAAGCAAGGCTGGAATCTATCGATGAGCGGCGTGGGCTTCCGGGCGGTCAAATGCTGGTACTTCGGGATATCTCGGAGCGGACCAGAGTCGAACGAGAACTGGCGAGGCACCGTCAAGAGCTCGAAGCAATTGTTGCAGAACGCACAAAGGAGCTCACGGAAACCAACAGTCGGCTGTCAAAAGAAGTTGAGGAGCGGAAGCGGGCCCAGGAGGATCTCGGTGCCAGCGAGACACGGCTCATGGACTTCCTGAACGCTCTCCCGATGGGTGTGGTTGTCCATGGCCCAAACACTACTTTGCGCTACGTGAATAAGCGTGCTATCAGCATGTTTGGAATCTCTGCGGAGGCGGCGCATGACCTTGATCCGATGAGGGCGCGGACGCTCCAAGATGCCATCAAGGAATTTCCGATGCATCTGGCCGGAGATGGCGAACCCTACCCGCGCGAGCGATCTCCGGTCCTGCTTGCACTTAGGGGTGAGCAGGTTCGAGCCGATGATATCGAGGTCGCGGTCGATGGCCAAAGGGTTCCCCTGGAAGTCCTTGCCAGCCCGATCTTTGATGAACAGGGAAAAGTGCAATTCGCCGTCACTACTTTCCAAGACATCAGCGACCGCGTGCATCTCGAGGGCACGCTGGACGCGATATATCGGCTCGGTAGGGACCTCGCTCTCATTCGCGATGAAGAGGCCATCGGTCGGCGGGTCGTTGAGGAGGTCCACCATCTCCTTGACTTCGAGCTGGTGGGACTAGGCCTTGCGGACCATCCCACCGGCCAGCTGATTTATGGGGCCAGCATCCTGGGCATCGATGATATAGAGAGCGTACTGCGATTGCCTTTGGATGGAGAGAAGCCTAAGAGCATCAGTGCACATGTTTATCGAACGGGGGAACCCATGAATGTGCCCGATGTTTCCAAGGAGCCGCTCTATCACAAGGAGACACAGGAGTGGGAGGGCCGCTCGGAACTCTGCGTGCCAATACGAGTGGGGGATCGAATCCTCGGCGTGTTGAACGCCGAAAGCCGGCAGCTGAATCGGTTTAGCCGAGACGATGAGAGATTGCTGCAGACCCTGGCAGACCAGTGTGGGGTCGCTGTGGAGAATGCCAGATTGTATGCGAAGGTGAAGGAAGAGCTGATTGAGCGCCGGCGCATTGAGCGACAGCTCCATCAACATCAGGAGCAGCTCGAAGAACTGGTGATGGTACGAACGGTCAAGCTGAGCGAGGCCAGCGAACGATTGGCGACCCTAAATGATGCGAGCCGCGTCTTGGGAGTTGCCAGTACCGATCCCGTGCAAGTTTACGAAGCGATCCACAGGGCAGTGTCGTGGTTGATGCCGGCTCAGATATTCACGATCACGATGTTGGATCACCAGAACGGCTATGCTGAAGACGTCTATGTTGCTAACCACCAGGACCCGAAGAGCGAAGGCCAATACGCCCTTAGCGGATCGTTCGCCGACTACATGCTGAACTTGGGCGAATCGCTATGGATCGGTGATGTGCAGCTTTTTTCGGAAAAGGTCAGCCCGATGGCCGGATTCCTTCGAGAGAACACAAAGTCTGCGCTCGCCGTGCTGCTCCCCGGCGCCGACAAACCGATGGGCGTCATGCTCGCGCAGTGTGATGCCTGCACTGGGTACTCCGAGGAAGATGTAAAGATCCTGGAAATGCTGGCCGCGCACGCCGCCACTGCGATCGAAAATGCGCAGCTCTATCAGGTGGCGCAGCGCGCCGCGGCGGACGAGGAACGGCAGCGTCTGGCGCGACACCTGCACGACTCAGTCACCCAGTCCCTCTATAGCCTGACGCTGATGACAAACGGCTGGGCCGCAATGTCGGAGAAGAACGAGTTGAAAAACCCAGCCGAATCCTTCCGGCAGCTCGAACAGCTGGGTGTGCAGGCCCTCGGCGAGATGCGACTGCTGATCCACCAGCTGCGACCGCCGGTATTGGAGGAGACTGGCCTAATAGGCGCATTGCAGGAACGGCTTGAAGCGGTAGAGCACCGCGTGGGTCTGGAGACCCAGCTTGTAACCGAAGGCGATGTTGAAGGGCTTCCGCGACAAGTAGAGGAGGAGTTGTTCCATATCACACAAGAGGCGCTGAACAATGCGCTACGACATGCCGATGCCTCGAATATCTGGGTTCGGATTGCGGTCGATAATGGCTCGGCGCGCTTGGCTATCGAGGACGATGGTTGTGGATTCGACCCGGCCAACAATAACGGAGGCCTGGGCCTCACTACCATGCGCGAACGCGCGGAGAGCGTGGGCGGAGAATTGAAGTTGGCTACTGGAAGCGGCAAGGGAACCGTGGTAGAAGTATTGCTTGCGCTGAGCTAGGTTCGTAAGGAGCATTTATGACAGATACCATCCGCGTCGTGATCGCAGACGATCACCCGATCGTTCGCCAGGGATTGAGAGTGGCGCTCGGAGCCCAGGACGACCTGGAGCTGGTTGGAGAGGCGTCCAACGGGGCCGAAGCGGTAGAGCTGGCCAGAAGCTTGGAGCCCGATGTGATGATCATGGATCTGCAGATGCCGATCAAAGACGGTATCACAGCCATCCAGGAAATTACATACGAAAATGAGAATGCCCGCATTCTGGTGCTGACCAGCTTCCCAGAAGACAAGAATGTTTTCCGTGCCATAAAGGCGGGAGCGATGGGGTTCCTGCTGAAGGAGGCGCCTCCCGAGGAATTGCTGGCATCCATTCGCACCGTCCACAGTGGCGAGGCCGCATTGCATCCGACGATTGCTCGGAAATTGATCCAGGAAGTCAAAGCACCCTCCGAGGTTCGCTCTTCGCTGGATCCTCTAACCCCGCGTGAAATGGATGTGCTCAAGTGCCTGGCGCGCGGTCTTTCGAATCGCGAGATCGCGGAGCAACTGACGGTGTCCGTCAGAACCGTGACAACTCATATGCGGAACATCCTGGACAAGTTGCACGTCTCCAATCGCACGCAGGCCGCACTCTACGCGCTTGAACACGGAGTTCAGCCGAACTAGCATCCTTCCCGTTCTTCGCATTTAGGCATTTCTGCGTAGCCTCGAGGCGAGGCTAACTACCTCCACAATCGGCAGATGAAATACGTACGTCCTGCGATGCCTGCCACATCGTTCCGTGGCATCTTAGTACTGTGGAGCAACCGCAGCCAGTGCATGGGGGATCATCCGCCTCGATCGCGCTTGTGGCGCCGATGTGGCTGCAGGACGCGCTTCAAGTTCTATTGGATGGGACCGCAGGCGTTAAGTTGATCGCCACTGCCACGGATGTAGATAGCCTCACAAGGCAGGAAATGGATGGCGCGCCCGACTTCGTGCTGCTGGATGCCGATCGGGACAATTCGGTCGCGGTTTCTGAGGTCGACCGGATCATGCAGGCCTGGCCGAAAACGGAGTGTGTCGCACTGGTCGACAATACCGGTCAGATTCAGCTCCTGAAAGAAGTGGGGGCTAGCCTGACCCTATTGAAGGGAGCCTCCCCACAGCGGTTGAGGGAGGTATTTCAAGCGCTCGCGGAACACAAGCACCGCAGTGAGCGCGCAACCCGGCCTCTGACCTCTCGGCTATAATCGTGCCGTGAGGGTAGCCGCAGCGCTGACCTGAATCCTGCGCCTGCCGCGCTTGCGAATTCGGACACGGATCGCAAACCCAACCTGGCACCGTAGCTCAGTTGGAAGAGCAGGGGACTCATAAGCCCTTGGTCGCGTGTTCAAGTCACGCCGGTGCCACCAAGCGAACCACCTGCGCAGCAGGAGGAATAAGGAGGGGCTGTCTCAAAAGTAGCTTGGGACAGCCTCTCGCCTTTTGTAGAGACATGAATTGAGCGGGGGCAAAAAGACGGCGCCTGAGAAGTCAGGCGCCGGTGTGCTGCAGGGGCCGAAGTTCCTAGCCCTCTGCGGTTGGGCGCTCGCTGAGTTCTACGGATACTTCGATCTGCTGCGAGTCTCGAAGCACGCTTAGTGTGATGGTTTGGCCAACGCTCGTTTCGTCTGTGATGTAGGTGAGCAAGTCTTCAAAATCGCGGATTTCGACTCCATCCACGCTGGTGATGAGATCGCCCTCGCCACTGTCCTGGCCTCTAAGGCCGGCCTCGGAGGCAGGACCTCCCTCAGGCACGCTCACAATCAGAATCCCCAATTGATCCTGAGGCAGGCCTAATTCCTGCCGAATCTGTGAATTCAGATCTGTGCCGGCAATTCCCAACCAGGGATGGGGGAAGTTACCGCGCGCGATGAGGGTAGGCACGATTCGACTCACCGCGTCGGAAGGGACCGCAAATCCCACGCCGCTGAATTGCCTTACGGGCGATTCGATAGCGGTGTTGATGCCGATCACTTCGCCGGCAAGGTTCAAGAGCGGGCCTCCGGAGTTGCCGGGATTGATCGCAGTATCCGTCTGAATTACGCTTGGAATGCTGAATTGCCCTCCACCCGCGATTTGGGCCTGAGAAGGAAGGGTGCGACCCAGCGCGCTGACGATGCCGGTGGTCATGGTTCCCTGCAATCCGAAGGGATTGCCAATCGCAACCACTTGCTCGCCCACCCGCAATGCATCTGAATCCCCGAGGTTCAGCGGCAGGATTCCCTTGGGAAGATCCTCAACAGCGATCACGGCCAGATCGCTGCCGGGATCGGTCCCCACAATCTTGGCCACAGAACTGCTACCGTCGGCGAAGATCACGTTCAGCGATTCGGCCCCGCTCACCACGTGGAAGTTTGTTACGATGTGGCCTAATTCATCAAATAGGAAGCCGGATCCCTGACCGAACTGCAGCTGGTCCTGTTGGAACGAGTTCTCAACTCGCTGCTGCACCTGAATGTTTACCACCGCGGGATTTGCGGCTTCATACAGCGCTACCAGACGCGTTCCCAGATCGCTGGTCACAACGATCTGGTCCGCGATCCGAACCTCCGTCTGCGGCTCGATTTGGAGGGTTTGATCTCCTTCAGGACTCAATACGGCTGAGCAGCCTGCCAGCAACGCCGCGCTCAGCACCAATGTGAGGCCCCAGGCTTGCTTTCGTTTCCGCGTTATAGTCATGGTCTCTCCTTCGGAAGGTCTGTTAGCAAAATGCATCCAATAGGATCATGTCATCGCGAGGAGCGCAGCGACGAAGCAATCCCCAACACCCAGGAGGAGATTGCTTCGCTTCGCTCGCAATGACATGGAGCAAAATGATCCAACCCTTACCATCCGAGTGGGGCGAGTGTAAGTGGGCTCCGTAAGAATTCCATATGGCTCCGATGAGAAGCGGATTAACTCGGCGAGCGGGAAGGCGGCCCTGGAAAGAGGAAGCTCCGGTCCGATACTGGCCTCTAAGGACAGCATCGGATCCCCAGCTCGCGCAGCCTTGTTCGAGGAACTAGAGTTAGTCTTGCCTAAAATTTAATTTCGCCATACAATACTATGTTTGTTGCGGCCAACACGGAGGCGCCCATGAACGAAGCGATACGCATCGAAAAGCTGACCAAGAGTTACGGAAAGGAGCGCGGGGTCATCGATCTCGACTTAGTGGTCGAACCGGGCGATGTCTTTGGCTATCTCGGCCCGAACGGGGCCGGAAAGACCACGACCATCCGCACCCTCTTGGATCTCATACGGCCGACATCTGGTCGGTGCTGGATCTTCGGCTTGGATTGTCAGAAGCAGTCAATCGAGGTTCACAAGAGGGTGGGCTACGTCCCCGGGGAGTTGGCTCTTTACCCCAAGCTTACCGGCGAACAGACCGTTCGCCACTTCGCCGCGCTGCGCGGTGGGGTCGATATGGGATGGGTGATGGAACTCGCGGATCGGTTGGATTTCGATCTCAAGCGTCATGCCAAGGCCTATTCCAGTGGGAATAAGCGCAAGTTGGGATTGATCCTGGCGCTGATGAGCAAGCCCGAGCTGCTGCTTCTAGATGAAGCGAGCGGTGGCCTCGATCCGCTTGTGCAGCAAGAGCTCAATAAGATCTTGGTGGAAATGCGAGAAGCCGGGTCGACGATCTTCTTCTCCTCCCACAACCTGCCGGAAGTGGAACGCGTTTGCGACCGGGTAGCGATCATTCGGGAGGGGCGCCTTGTGGCTGTAGAGGGGGTCGATGATCTCAAGGCCAAGGCCCTCAGGCGGATCGAGATTCAATTTGAGCGACCGGTACCTGCGACGACATTCGAGGGCTTGCCGGGCGTGCAGGACGTGGAGGTGCAGGACAGCCGGCTCACGTTCACCGTACTGGGCTCGATCGATTCGATCTTCAAAGTCGCCGCTCAGCACACGGTAAACAACGTCGTCAGCCACGAGCCAAGCCTGGAAGAGGTTTTTCTGACGTTCTATGAAGGAGGGACGCAAGATGCTAGCTAGCGTATTTACCAAGAATCTGTACGACATGCGCCGTGGCTTGATCTGGTGGTCAGTCGGCCTGGTACTGACCAACCTCATGATTGTTTTGGTCTTTCCTTCGATCGAGGAGAGCTCCGCCGCGCTGACCGAATACATGAACAACCTGCCCCCAGCCATGACCGCGCTCTTTGGGGACGTTCAAAACCTCACTACCATGGAAGGGTATTTAGGGCTGGAGCTGTTTGGCTTCTTTCTTCCCGCGCTGACGTTGGGATTTGGAATTGCCTACGGTGGTGGCGTGATAGGCTCCGAAGAGGATACTGGAACGCTGGACCTTCTACTCTCATACCCGATCTCTCGCCGCAGCGTGCTCACACAAAAATTCGGCGCGATAGCGGTTTTTGCTCTCCTGGTTCTGGTAACCAGCACCATCGGCCTGCTTCTGGGGATCGCCATGGTGGACTCCACGGTCGACGTCGCCAACCTGGCGGCAGCGGTCCTAAACGTGGGACTGCTGACCTTGGTTTTCGGGACCCTGACTCTGGCGCTCACGGGGGTGGGACTGAACCGCGGCGCGGCCTCCGGGATCGCGGCCGGACTGGCCGCCATCACGTTTTTAATGAACAGTCTTGCCCCGCTTGCCGATCTGCCCGATGCGGTGCGCCATATCACCCCCTGGTATTACTATGATGCAAGCGAAGTCCTGCTTTCCGGGTTTGTCCCGGTCAATGCGGCGGTGCTGCTGGCAGCGATCGTCATCCTGCTGGTGATCGGACTCGTTGGGTTTCAGCGAAGGGACATCGCCGTTTAGCGAAGGCTTGGGATTTTGCTCAAGCCATATTCATAAGCAGTCCATCGGAACCAAAATGAGATGGGGGCGTCGACTAGGCGCCCCCTTTCGCGTGGATTCGCTCCACCCAAAGAGCGCTTGCAATAGAAAAAAGGTAAGATTGCCGGCTTGCCTCCGCCGAGGGCCGCGCGGTATCTGCACTGGAGGATGGAGCCCAAAATCAGGGCCGAAGAGTGGGGGCGAGGCCAGAGGGGAAGTTGGCAAGGATTTGACCCCGAGCTGCCGTAGGTCATGAGGCCTGAAGACATGAAGGGACGTGGGTCACGCGTGCGAGGAGCCGCACTATGGCTTGCCTTGACCGCGGTCGTGCTGATGATCAGCGCGACCGCGCCAAGCATTGGCGCCTCCGCCTCCGCTGATGGCGGGCGATACTTCCCGGAGACCGGCCACGCTCTGGATACCGTATTCGAGAGCTTTTACGACGGTTACGGCGGAGAAGCCATTCTTGGCTATCCCATCACTGAATCCTTCGTCGACCCATATTCCGGTTTCCTGGTTCAATACTTCGAAAACGCTAGACTAGAGCTGGCACCAAATTCTGTGGGCGATCTCGAGGTTCGGCTTACGGGTCTGGGAGTGCTGCTCGGTGGTTGGGACCTGCCGCTTGAGGAGAGCAGGTTTCCGATCGGGAACAATCCTGGCTGCCGCTACTATGCACAATCGGGTCATCAAGTGTGTCATGCTTTCCTCGACTTCTACGAAACCAATGGCGGCCCCGTAGTATTCGGAGCTCCTGTGACAGAGTTTCGTTTCGAGAACGGCCGCATGGTGCAGTACTTCCGGGATTTCCGTCTGGACTGGTATCCAGAGTCGCAGGAAGGGGAGCGGATTCGCGTCGCACCGCTCGGCCGGGAGCACTTTAATCTGATGGGCTATGAGCCGTACCTCCTGGAACCCATTGTTCCCGGCTATCTAGAAGATTACCCAGTGTTGGACATCCGGTTGAGCTCATCCGTACTGAAGCCGCTGATTGGGACGGATGAGGCCCAGCAAGTGTATTTGGTGGTCAGCGACCAAAACCGCCAGCCGGTTCCGGGCGCCGCGGCGCTGTTGACGATCTACTATCCCGATGGCATTCGCTTCCGCATGATGCCAATCACCGACGCCAATGGCGTGACTCAAATCGATATTTCCTTGCAGGGCAGCATTCCAGGTTCTAGAGTGGCACTGGAATACACGGTTGTTTACGGCAGCCTGTCTGCACTGACTCGCGATTCCTTCTACGTCTGGTATTGATTTGCGCAAGCGCTATTGCAGCTACCTCTAGCCATACAAGACAAGTTGCGCAATCTCCCTTACGGTGCGCTGCGACCCCGGGACTTGACCTGCGTTCGCTGCCTGTGATAGGATAAACCTACCGACCGTTCGGTAGGGAAGGCAGCCGCAACCCTCCACTCCTCACACTCCCCGCCTGACGGCTAGCGGCCACGTTCCAATGACCATGCAGCGAGACGAAATCATCCTATCGGCGGCCCAGATCTTTCGGGAAAAGGGCTTTCATGCCACGTCGATGCAGGACATTGCGGATTCAGTCCAGCTGCAGAAGGCCAGCCTTTACCATCACATCGACAGCAAGCAAGAAATACTGTTGGCGGTCCTCGACCGGGCGTTGGATGTTCTCATCGAGGATATCGAGCCGATTGTCGATTCCGATCTCCGCCCCGAGGAGAAGCTCAAGCTGGCCATGACGCGATACATTGAACGAGTGACCGGCAGCGCAGATCTGGCTGCCGTGCTGCTGCTCGAGCATCGCAGTCTGGAGCCTCAACTTCGGGCTCGTCATATATCGAGAAGGGACCGGTTTGAGGATTTGTGGCGTAAGCTGATTCGTGAGGGAGTGGAGCAGGGTGAGTTCAGGCCGATGGAACCGTCGGTGGTCGTATTTGCGCTGCTCGGTGTACAGAACTGGCTGATCACCTGGTATCGGGAAGGCGGTCGGTGGAGCGGACCGCAACTGGCCGATCAGTTTGCAGAGATCTTCTTGCATGGGTTGAGCGCCAATTCGAGAGGATTCGAGCGCACATGATCCCAAAGACGGAGGCATTTACCTCAAAAGGCGGGGCCCGCATATATCGCATCCCCATCCATGTATTCCCCGAAATGTGGGGGTACGTGCATCTGGTGCTTTCCGACGGAGTGGTGGCGCTGGTCGATGTGGGGTCAGGGTTCGGAGAATCCAACGATCACCTGGAATTCGGGCTGGAAGCGGTGAGAAGGGATCATGGTGAAGCCATCGAGTGGCGTGATCTCACACACGTTCTCATAACGCACGGTCATATCGATCATTTTGGGGGGCTGGCCTACGTCAGAGAACGCACTCAAGCGCCGATTGGAATTCACGAACTCGATCGCCGTGTCATCACCGGATACGAGGAGCGCCTGGCGATTGTGGCGGGTAGGCTCAGCCAATACCTGAAGGAAGCGGGCGTGACGGAGGACGAGCACGGTGACCTGATGAACCTGTATTTGCTTGGCAAACAGCTCTATGCCTCTCAATCCGTGGATTTCACGTTCGAGGCCATAGGCATGCGGGTCGGGCCATTGGAAATCACGCACGTTCCGGGTCACACTCCGGGCCAGGTCGTGATGCTTATTGACGATGTCCTGCTCTCGGCCGACCACATTCTGGAGCGGATCAGTCCGCATCTGGCCCCTGAACGCCTGTCGCTGACCACCGGCCTGGACCACTACCTTGAATCGCTGGAGAAATCTAAAGCTCTGATCGATCGCACCAGGATCGTGCTGGGCGGACACGAACGTCCCTTCCATGATTTATCGGCACGCATCGAAAGCACCCGGAGCCTCTATGAGGATCGTCTGGCGCAGGTGCTCGACCTGGCTCGCGTGCCCATGACGATCGCTGAATTCGCACAGGAGTTATTCGGAGAAACCGCCGGCTATCATAGGCTGTTGGCCCTGGAAGAGGCCGGAGCCTACGTTGAGTACTTGAGCATACGGGGCCACTTGGGGGTGGGGGATATTGAGAGCCTGGAACGCGGGGGTGGCTCCCCGATTTACTATCAAAGTGTGGACTTCGCGTCCCAGCCACTGCAGTCGACTGCGGAGAGGGATCCTAGGATTGGAGAGCTCGATGTTCGGATTTGAGCCTACAGAAGAGCAAAAGATGCTGGTAGAAGCCGTTCGCCGCTACGCGGAGAACGATTTACGGGCGGCCGCTCACGAAGCCGATGAAAGCGGCGAGCTGCCGTCTGACTTGATCGAAAAGGGCTGGGAACTGGGCGTACTCCAGGCCAGTGTGCCTGAGGCGTACGGAGGCTTTGGCGAGCGTTCGGCCGTGACCGGTGCTCTGGCTGCCGAAGAGCTGGCCTGGGGAGATCTGAGCGGTGCGCTGGCCGTCATGGCGCCAGGGGCCTACGCGCTCTCTGTCCTGCTCACCGGGAGCGAGGATCAAAAATCGGAACTCATCCCGCCTGTGATTGAGGCCGATTGGAAGCCATACGTGACGGCGTTCGTCGAACCGGACTACGATTTTCACGCCGGCGAAATGCGGACCACGGCCGTCGCTAGCAACGGGGACTACCTCATCACGGGACGTAAGGCGCGCGTGCCGTTCGGCAATCGCGCCGAAGCTCTCCTGACATTCGCCAGCCTGGACGGGAGTATCGAGGCCTTTGCCGTGCCCACCGATGCGGAGGGTGTTCAGGTCGGGGAGCGAGAGAAGCTGCTGGGGATCCAGGCCTTGCCCACGTTTCCGGTGACCTTCGACAAGGTGCGAGTTCCAGCCTCCGCGCGCCTGGAAGGGATGGATCCCTCCCAGGTATTGGCTTCTTTCAACGTTGCGGTGGGCGCACTGGCCATCGGACAGAGTCGGGCAGCGTACGAGTATGCTCTGGATTATGCGAAGGATCGAGAGGCCTTCGGGACCCCGATCGCGCAGAAGCAGGCGATCGCCTTTATGCTGGCCGAAATGGCGACCGAGATCGACGGCGCACGGCTGATGGTCTGGGAGTCGGCCTGGAAAATCGACCAAGGCAAGGAGGCCTTCAAATCCGCCTACCTGGCGCTCTCCAACGCCGCGGAAACGGTCATGATGGTCACGGATCGGGCGGTCCAGATCCTGGGTGGCCACGGCTACATTCGAGAACACCCCGTGGAACGTTGGATGCGCAACGCCCGCGGATTGTCGACCTTTGCCGGATTGGCAATGGTGTAAGGAGAGTCCCATGATCAGTTTTGAGATCCCGGAAACCATCAAGAAGACGGTGACCATGGTCGAAGCGGTGGCCACGGAGATGATGCGGCCTCAAGCTCGCTACTACGATGAGCATGAGCACGAGATTCCGTGGGATTACATCAACTTCATGCACCAAGCGCTGCAGTCTGCAGGCGGTGACGTGACCATGGCTCCCGAGGGTACCAAGGATGACGGCAAGCCAAGCATCGGCTATCAGAGCATGGCGCACTATGTCGAAATGCTCTCCTGGGGCGATGCAGGTCTCTACTTGTGCACGCCGAGGGGAGGCCTTGGCGCGGCCGCGGTGTCCGCCGCCGGCACGCCGGAACAGAAAGCCAAGTTCCTGAAACGATTCAAGGGTGACAAGCCGGTTCTCTCCGCTATGGCGATCACGGAACCGCATGCCGGATCCGATACTGCCGCCATCAAGACCACCGCCGTGCGGGACGGCGACGAATGGGTGCTGAACGGCGAGAAGATTTTCGTCACCGGAGGTCACAAGTCGCTGGTGGACACACCGGGATTCGTGATCGTGTGGGCGACCATCGATCCGGAGGCGGGTCGCAAGGGAATCCGCTCTTTCGTAGTGGAAGCCGGCACGCCCGGTTGCACGGTCACCAAACTCGAAAAGAAACTTGGCATCCGGAGCAGTGATACCGCCTCTATCGTATTGCAGGACTGCAGGGTGCCCTTCGAGAATATGCTCGGCACCGTCGATCAAGAGAAAAAGACCACCGAAGGCTACAAGGGTGTGCTGCGAACCTTCGAGGTCACACGCCCGCTGGTGGGGGCCTCGGCTTTGGGGATCGCCCGAGCCGCGTTGGAGTTCCTGAAGGAAAAGCTGGCGGATGAAGGCGTCGAAATTCGCTACGGCCTCCCGCCCAGTCGAATGACCAATCTCGAGGCAGAGGTGATCGACCTGGAGGCGATGTTGCGCTCGGCTTGGCTGCTGACGCTGCGCGCAGTTTGGATGGTCGATAACAAAGTACCCATCAACGCCGAAGCTTCCATGTCAAAGATCAAGGCCGGAGATGCCGTGGTAAAGATCACCCAAAAGGCGGTCGAGCTTCTAGGTCCGATGGGTTACTCCCGCGAGCATTTGCTGGAAAAGTGGTTCCGAGACGCGAAGATCAACGACCTTTATGAAGGCACCGGGCAGATCAACCGCCTGATTGTCGCCCGCCGTATTCTCGGCTACAGCCGCCACGAGCTGAGCTAGGCTCAGTTGCTCGCCTGGCCCCTGCCTGCTCTGAGTAGGAGAGGATTGCATCGCTTCGCTCGCCATGACGGATTCCGTCGGATCATGTCATTGCGAGGAGCGCAGCGCCGAGGCATTCTCGGCTGCGTGGCAGGACCGCAAGAGCAATTGACTAAGGGTAAAGGAAACATCCCATGACCTATAAGATTGAACACGCGGCGGTAATCGGAGCCGGCACCATGGGCGCGGCCATTGCCGCCCACCTGGCCAACGCCGGTGTGAGATCGCTGCTGCTGGATGTGGTTCCAAGTGAACTATCTCCGGATGAAGAAGCCCGCGGCCTCTCGCTAAAGGATAAAGGTGTGAGAAACCGTATCGTCAGGGAAAGTTGGGAGCGCTGCCGAACGGCTCGGCCTGCGAATCTGTTTAGCGAACGACGCGCAAACCTGGTCACCCTGGGCAACATTGAAGACGACCTGGACCGTGTGTCCGAGGCGGACTGGATCATCGAAGCGGTTGTGGAGAGGCTGGACATCAAGCACGAAATCATGTCCCGCATCGAGGCCGCCCGAAAACCCGACAGCATCGTTTCCACCAACACCTCCGGATTGCCTATCCATAAAATCTCCGA
Organism: Anaerolineae bacterium; assembly: GCA_036986135.1. Taxonomy (GTDB): domain Bacteria; phylum Chloroflexota; class Anaerolineae; order Anaerolineales; family E44-bin32; genus JADFRG01. Next base: position 50,771 of record BTQZ01000010.1, read on the forward strand.
AGGCCGCAGTGCGGACTTCAAGGCGCACTTTCTGGGAACCCATTTCTTCAATCCACCGCGCTATTTGAAATTGCTGGAAGTCATTCCCGGAGAGGAGACCAAGCCGGAGATCCTAGAGTTCATTGTGGAATTCGCTGCCGAGCGACTGGGGAAGGGCGTGATCGTCTCCAAGGACACACCCAACTTCATCGGCAACCGCTATTTCAGCATCGTGAATACGTATACTCTGGACTACGCGCTGGAGAATGGCTACACCGTAGAGGAAGTGGATCGGCTGACCGGTCCGCTGATCGGCTATCCGAAGACGGCCACCTACCGGCTGCTGGACCTGGTGGGCATCGACGTCATGGGCCATGTGCGCGACCACCTATACCCCGCGCTGGAGGGCGATGAGTTCCGCGAAGTGCTCCAGAGCACCCGGGTTAAGGCGATGGTCGAGGGGATTGTCGAACGAGGTTGGCTGGGTCGAAAGACCGGTCAGGGATTCTATAAGCGGGTCGCGGATGGGGATTTCTGGTGGTTGGACATCGACAGCATGGAATACCAGCCGCCCGCGAAGCCCAAATTCGAATCGGTTGGAAAACACAAGGATGAAGAGCATCTTGGAGAACGTCTTCGGCTCATCGTTGCCGAAGAAGATCGCGCGGCACAGTTCCTCTGGGCCACGACCTCGTTTGGACTGCGTTACGCAGCGAGCCTGATTCCTTCCGTATCGGAGAGCTTGCTATCCATCGACAATGCCATGAAGTGGGGCTTCATGCACGAGGCAGGCCCCTTCGAGCGATGGGATGCACTCGGAGTGCGCGAGTCTGTCGCACGCATTGAGTCGGAAGGAGAGACGGTTGCAGACTGGGTGTCGGAAATGCTGGAGGCTGGGGTGGAGAGCTTCTACCAAAGAGAGAACGGCCGCGTGATCGGCTACTACGATCCGGTCAGCCGGTCTTATGTGCGCATTCCCCCCGACCCTCGCGTGATTTCGATCCCCGATCTCAAGGCCCGGAGCAGAGAGCTCCATGCAAACGATGGGGCCAGCCTCCTGGATATGGGAGATGGCGTGCTGTTGCTCGAGTTTCACACGCCGTCCTCAAATGCCCTGGATGCGGACCTCCTTCAGATGGCCGACGTTGCCCTGGAGGAACTCGAGAAGGATGAGTGGAACGCCATGGTGGTCGGCAACCAGGGGAAGCACTTCTCGGTGGGCGCCAATATTTTCGCCATGGCGGTGGCCGCCCAACAGGGCGATATGTCTCTGGTTGAGGAGGGCGTGCGCGCACTGCAATCCATCCTCCAACGCATGCGGGCCCACCGGAAGCCGATCGTCGTTGCCCCCTTTGGGATGGCATTGGGGGGCGGTGCGGAGGTCGTCATGGCCGGTTCGCGCGTCGTGGCAGCCGCTGAAAGCTACATTGGACTGGTGGAGGTTGGCGTGGGACTGATCCCGGCCGGCTCGGGCACCAAAGAATTAATGAGGCGCAGGCTAGGTCCGGTGATGCGAATAGAGAACGCCGATGTGCTGCCGCATCTACAGGCGATCTTTGAGCAGATCGCGCTGGCTAAGGTATCGGAGAGCGCCGAGCAGGCTAGAGAAATGGGGTTCCTGACGGAGGCCGACCGCATCGTGATGAACCCGGATTATTTGCTGGCGGAAGCCAAACGCACTGCGCTCCAGATGTCGGAAGCCGGATACCAACCCGTGCAGGACGGCCAGGTTTGGGCTGCAGGGCGGGATGCCCTGGCAGACCTCAAGATGCTGGTCTGGAGCATGGTGGATGCCGGATATGCCACCGAATACGACGGAGTGGTGGCAAACCATCTGGCTTACGTCATGACCGGCGGCGAGATCAGTGGGCCGGGGTGGGTTCCCGACGAATACATCCTTGATCTTGAACGCGAAGAGTTCGTGGCGCTCGCGGCCGAACCGAAGACACAAGAGCGGATGTGGTACATGCTGCAAAACCGCAGACCGCTGAGGAATTGATGGGGTACGCCTCAGCTCCGCCGTGAACTTCATGCGCATAGCCGAATCCTTGCTAGATAGTGAGCAAATGGAGATAGGAACAGATCGAAGAGCGCGTCGGCGCCGTACGCGAGAGATATCTCAGCCCGACGAATCGTTCGCTCCCACGCTCGATTAAGATCCAGGTGTCCGGTGAAGCGCAGCTCGGGCGCTTTGCCATAGGAGATGCGATAGCGATGGGTCATGCGGAATCCGTCATAGCGAGCGTAGCGAAGCTGTCTCCTCCTGAGTGTAGGGGATTGCTTCGTCGCTGCGCTCCTCGCAATGACACGAAAATGAATAGAAAGAGATCCATTAGGCTGGGTTGGTGAAATGAAGGAGCTAGAGACATGAGCCGAGAAGCAGTGATCGTGGCCGCCGTGCGTACGGCGGTGGGGCGGGCGAAGAGGGGCATAACCCGAAACGTACGGCCAGAAGACATGGCCGTGGCCGTTATCCAGGACTTGCTGGGTCGTCTGGATGGAAAGCTCGATCCAGCCCGCATCGATGATGTCATCCTGGGTTGCGCCTATCCCGAGGGGGCTCAGGGCTTGAACGTCGCAAGGCCGATCGGAATTCGAGCCGGGTTACCGGTCGATGTCCCGGCTCAAACCATCAACCGCTTCTGTTCCAGCGGGCTGCAGTCGATCGCCATCGGAGCCGAGCGGATCATTGCCGATGGTGCGGATATTGTGCTGGCCGGCGGCGTGGAATCGATGAGCGCGGTGCCTATGACCGGGTATCACCTCAGCTTGGATCCGTGGCTCGTGGAAAACAATCCCGAGGTCTACATGGCCATGGGACTGACCGCCGAGCGTGTTGCGGAGGAATTTAGCGTCTCACGCGAGGATCAAGATGAATTTTCCTACCACAGTCACCGGAAGGCAGCCGCCGCGGTGGATGCTGGAAAGTTCGATGACGAGATCGTTCCCATCGAATTCGAAGAAGTGTGGGTTGGAGAGGATGGACGGGCGGAGCGGGAGATACGGGTGTTTGAGCGCGACGAGCACCTCCGGCGCGAGACGACTCTGGACGGCCTGGCGAGCTTACGGCCCGTGTTCAAGAAGAATGGCACGGTGACTGCCGGCAATTCCTCCCCCCTCAGCGATGGCGCGGCAGCGGTGCTGATAATGGAGGTCGACACGGCCGTGGAGCTCGGCCTCGACCCCATGGCAAGGTTTGTGGGCTTCAATGCCGCGGGCGTTCGCCCGGAGATCATGGGCGTGGGTCCGGTCAAGGCGGTTCCCAGAGTAATGAATCGAACGGGCCTGCAGCCTGGCGACATCGACTTGATCGAGTTAAATGAAGCCTTTGCCTCTCAGGCTGTGGCCGTGATGCGTGAACTCGAATTTGATCCCGAGATCCTCAACGTAAATGGGGGCGCGATCGCGTTGGGACACCCGTTAGGCTGCACCGGAGCAAAGCTGACTACCCAGCTGCTTTATGAAATGAAGCGGCGCGGCGCGCGATATGGACTCGTGACAATGTGCATCGGAGGAGGAATGGGCGCGGCCGGGATCTTCGAGAACCTGAACTGAGGGACCGAGTCTTCGTCATTGCGAGGAGCGCAGCGACGAAGCAATCTCCAGGCCACAAATGGGGATTGCTTCGCCTTCGGCTCGCAATGACAGTAGGTGAAGGAGGAGAAGCTATGACAGAAGACCTTACGATCGAAAAGCTGATGGAACTGATGCCGAAGGCCTTCCAACCGGAAAAGGCGCGTGATCTCAATGCCGATATCCTGTTTAACTTGCAGGGCGAAGGGGGCGGCGACTGGATCCTGCATATCCATGACGGAGCCGCCTCCGTTGAGCCGGGCACAACTGAAAATGCCAGGCTGACGCTCACCACCGATGCCGATGATTTTTTAAAACTCATCACTGGCGAGCTCAACGCGATGTCCGCCTTTGCGCAGGGAAAGGTGAAGCTCAAAGGGGATCTCAGCCTGGCGATGAAGTTAATGGATTTCTTCAAGCTGCCCACATAATTTGTGCGAGCCAGCTAGAAGACTGCAGGGGCCGCCCAGGCTCCAATCTGGGTGGGCCCTTTTTCCTTAGGGTGACACCTTGAGTCGAGTCATCGTAGTCGTGGGGCATGACGGCCGTACGCTACGCCAGGTTCTAAGTCTGAGCGGGAATCTCCGCAGGACCGGACGATCGCTTGCATGCCGAATTGAGACTAGGACAAATCGCGCAGGATCAGCCGCAGGCGATGCGGAACCAGCGGATCGGGGTTAAGCTCCAATGCACGCAGCACCTCATCCGGGCGGCCGGTGGCGCCGCTCCGGGCGGTCAACCGGAGCCTAAGGAGCATCGGATCCGCAAGACTCAATTCCTCGATGAGCGGCCGGAGGTCGTACTTTCTGTCCCTTCGTACCCGCAGCAGCTTCTCGGCCGCGAGCATTGCCTGGATCCGAGCGTGAAGATCTTCCCGGTTCTGGCCCGGAACCGGAATCACATACTCCGAGGACGTGATCAGCTTCTGGAGTTTCGGCGATCCGGCTTGGATCGCTTCGGCCCTGGAGACTAATAGCCCGGGCAGCGCAGCTTCGCCTAGCCGCTCGACCAGCTCGCCCGGGTCGGGACTTGTTGTGAGCTCGACGTCGACCAGGTCCGCCTCGCTCGTGCAGCCTAGAGGCAGCGCGGCGCCGATGTTGATCTTAGGGCGCGGCTTATAGCCCTCCGAATACGCCAGCGGCAACTTGGCTCGACGAACCGTTCTTTCCCATGCTCGATAAAGATCCAGGTGCCCGGTGAAACGAAGTTCGGGACCCTTGCCGAAGGTCAGGCGGTAGCGGAAATAGCTCATGTCATTGCGAGTGTAGCGAAGCAATCTCCTCCTGAGTGTTGGGGATTGCTTCGTCGCTGCGCTCCTCGCAATGACGATGATTTATGCCGGAACGAGCGGAATGGTCGAGATCTCACGGCGGGGGGATTTGACCTCGGGACACTCCCAGACCTCGCCTGGATTCTGGCGCCGGAGTTCTGCGAACTTGGGCAGGATCCCGCACGCGAAGCATCGTTCTCGGCAGTCTACGCGGGTGCGGCCCTCCAGGCTCCAGAGATAGTCCTCGGTCAGGAAGCGCTTGTGGAGTGCCGCGTCGATGTGGTCCCATGGTAATGTCTCGTCAACCGGGCGCTCGCGATGCGTGTAGAAGGAGGGATCGAGCCCGACATAGTCGAAGGCCTCCATCCAGGCCTGGTAGTTGAAGTGCTCACCCCAACCGTCGAATTTGGCCCCTCGCTGCCAGGCGTGATAGATGACCTGGCCCAGGCGTCGGTCGCCACGCGATAACCAGGCCTCAAGCATGGTCTCCAGCGGATCGGTCCAATTGAATTTAAGCCCCGGACCGCGCAGCTCCCGCTGCAGCAGCCGCTGCTTCGCTTCTATCTGTTCCAATGTGTCGCACGGCACCCACTGAAAAGGGGTATGGGGCTTGGGGACGAAGGTGCTCACACCGGCGTTGACGCGCGCCCGCTTGCCGACGACCCGGCGGCCAACCTTCAGGACCTGCTTGCATAGATCGGCGATGGCCTGCACGTCTTCAATCGTCTCTGATGGGTGGCCGATCATGAAGTAGAGCTTGATCGTATGCCATCCATGTTGATAGATCCCCTCCGCAGTTGCGAGAAGTTGCCCGGTCGATACCGGCTTATTGATAATCTCTCGCATGCGCTCGGTCGCAGCTTCCGGCGCCAGCGTGAATCCGCCCCGTTGGGAGCTGTCCTTCAGGAGATCCATCAACTCCACCGAGAAGGACTCGATCCTCAAAGAGGGCAGCCCGATGTTGAGTCGTCGATCGCGGAAACGCTCGCTCACCGCACTCACCAGCGCCAATATCTCGTCGTAATCCGACGAAGACAGGGAAAGCAGCCCCACTTCTTCGAATCCGGTGGCGGCAAGTGCGGCCTCGAGCGCTTCGACGATCTCCTCGACCGTTCGCTCCCTCACCGGACGGGTGATCATGCCCGCCTGACAGAATCGGCAGCCTCGCGTGCAACCGCGCATGATTTCGATCGGGATGCGGTTGTGGGTGATGTCGATCGTGGGTACGATGAGATTTGTCACCGGCGCAGGCAGTTTTGACACGATGCGCTTTATGATCGGCAGCCTGGCTTCGGAGACCAGCGCTTCGACGTGATCCAGTGTGCCATCTTCCATAAAGTGAGGTTGATAGAGCGCCGGCGCGTAAACCCCCCAAATCGTTGCCAGTTTACGGTAAAGCTCCGATCGATCGCCGCTGCCATCCCTCCAGGCCCGGACAACCTCGATGATTTCGAGAATGACCTCTTCTCCTTCGCCGATAACGAAGGCATCGACGAAGTCCGCCATCGGCTCGGGATTGTAGGTACTGTGTCCGCCAGCGATCACCACCGCATCCGCTCTGCCTCGATCGGAAACAAGGAGCGGGATGTCGCTCAAATCCAGCAGGTTTAGCGTATTGGTGTAGAGGCTTTCATAAGGAAGCGAGAGGGCAAGAATGTCAAAGTCCGCTATAGGGTGCTTCGTTTCGAGCGAGTACAGCGGCACCCGCGCAGAGCGCATCAGCTGCTCCATGTCGGTCCAGGGACTGTAGACACGCTCGGCCAGTACGCCCGGCTGGCCATTCAAGATATCGTAGAGGATGGCCAATCCCAGGTTCGACATCCCCAGCTCATAGATCTCTGGGAAGGCCAACGCTACTCTGAAGGGCGTATCGGCCCAGTCCTTGACTACCTGGTTGAGCTCTCCACCCGTATAGCGGCCGGGCTTCTGGACCGACAGCAGGTTTTGGTCGAGCCAGAGCTCGATGTTTGAGAGGCGCACGCCGCGCTTCGCAGTATTTTCCATAAGACGAGCTGCAATATTATAGCTGGGGCGCGGGCAGGCGCTCAGTTCTGGGGGACTATCCGCCTAGAGGCCCCGGGAGATTCCGGCCGTAAAATGCATATCGTCTGTACGCTCCAAATTCGGACGGGGGCTCGTTGATCTGAGCCAGCACAGGAGTAGCCGGAAATCCACAATTTCCGGGAGCCCGAAATCTCTCAATCCATCCTTGCGTCAGACGCTCGCATCCGATGCGGTCGGGGTCGCTCATGCGCGAGCAATCGAGTAGCTTGATCCATATGGCCAAAGGAGTTGCCCATGCAGGACGCACAACTTGCCCCGTCTCCATCCCCCGAAATGATCGCTCGCATGCGAAGCTGGCTGAAGAGGAAATTATCCAAGGAACTCAGCCTTGGAGCCCCGGCGAGTTCGATTGAAATCACCACTCGTCAGCTGCTCGAAACTGTACTCGCTCAGTCCAAGTTCGCACTCACTGCTGAAGCACAAGATTCGCTGATCGAGGAAGTTGCTGCCACCTACGCCGGGTTCGCTCGGATCCAGCCATTGCTGAACAACCCGGAAATCACAGAGATCATGGTTAACGCGCCGGATCAGGTATTTATAGAGCGTGGCGGCAAACTGGAGCTGACCGACGTGACCTTCCCGGACAACCGAGCGATTATGGGACTCATTGAAAGCATCATCTTGCCTCTCGGACGGCGCGTCGATGCCAACAGTCCAACCGTCGATGCCCGCCTCCCCGATGGTTCACGGGTCAACGCTGTCATCCCTCCAGCCGCGATTGACGGGCCGAATCTCACCATCCGAAAGTTTGCCAAGGAGAAGCTGCAGTTTGAGGACCTGATCCGATTGGAAAGCATCACGGCTGACATCGCAAAATTCTTGACAGCCTGTGTGACCGCCCACCTCAACATCCTGGTGTCGGGTGGAACCGGATCCGGGAAGACGACCCTGCTCAACATTCTCTCCAGCGCGATCCCAGAAGGCGAGCGCATCGTGACCATCGAAGACGCGGCCGAGCTCGATCTCCATCAGACACACCGCATCCGGCTGGAAACGAAGCCGCCCGATGTCGACGGCGCGGGAGAAATCTCGATTCGGCACCTTGTGAAGAATTCCCTGCGTATGCGACCGGACCGCATCATCGTGGGTGAGGTCCGGGGCGGTGAGGCTCTAGACATGCTTCAGGCGATGAATACCGGGCACGATGGTTCGCTGACCACCGTGCACGCCAACACGCCGCGCGATGCGGTCTCCCGCCTAGAGACGTTGGTGCTGCTCTCCGGTTTTGACCTGCCGATGAAGGTTGTTCGCGAGCAGATCGCCTCCGCCCTCGATCTGATCATTCAGCAGGCCAGGCTCAGCGATGGAAGCCGCAAGGTGACCTCGGTGACAGAAGTAGTGGGGATGGAAGGCGAAACGATCGTGCTCAACGAGATCTTCAAATACGACGCGCGGAATCGCAACGGCACGGAAAATGGCGCAGCGGGGATCAAGCCAACCGGTATTCGGCCCATGTTTGAGCCCAAGCTCAAGGCGGCCGGCTTCAATTTCCCGCCGGAGCTCTTCGGAGCGGACCTGACCACGCTCAATTCCTCTCGAAAGCGACGCTGACCGGGCCATTACATGTAGCTCTGTCATATCCGGCAAGGCCCGCGCATTACTCGCAAGGGGGTACGGTTCGCGTATGTTACAATCCCGGCCGCCCAAACTGAGCAGGCGTGCTTGGGAGGGCGGGAGCGGTGGTGAACCCAGCAGGCTAGCCTCCGCGGCCGAACACAATCTCCCATGCTCCCCCCAGCACCCGGACTCCCTTGATCCCCTGCTCAAGACACGCCCCCATCGTCTAGAGGCCCAGGACGCGGCCCTCTCAAGGCCGAAACCGGGGTTCGAACCCCCGTGGGGGCACACCATTCTCCCTCTGCCACTCCATTGCGCATTGCTCGGCATTGCTGTGTACCGCACGTACCACACCATACCTATCCGCATACGTAAATGTTCCCGTTGGCCGTTTTCCGGTTGGCAGCTATGATTGATTGCGGTCTTACGACTAATGTAGTAATACTTTCCTGCTTGACGAAAGGGACGCCTTCATGCCTACAATAGACCCAATCACCCTGGCTAATGAGCTTCACGACGGAGTGATTCAGGAATTGTCTGCGCTTCTGCTTCAACTGGAAACGTATCAGCGGAGACTTGAAATGGATCCGGAAGCCGCAGAAGCAGACTTGCAGCGCATCAAGGACCAGACTCGCGCTTCCTTGAACGAGCTTCGTAAGCTGGTGACTCGGCTGCGCGAAATGGAAAAGGCAAGCCCACTTTGAGTGGACCCAACGGACAACCCATCCGGATCCTGATCGCCGAAGACCATGCTGTGGTGAGACAGTCGGTCAAGGTAATGCTGGAATTGGAGCCAGAGTTCATCGTGGTCGGCGAGGCCAAAGACGGTCAACAGGCCCTAGACCTCGCCGAGCAGGTCGACCCGGATCTGGTCTTAATGGACATCCGCATGGAAGGGATGGACGGGGTCGAAGCCACGCGCATCTTGCATCAGCGATCCCCGAGCATCGGAGTCTTGATCCTCACCGGGTTCGGTGAGGATGCCGTCCTTGTGCAAGCCGTAGAGGCGGGAGCGCATGGCTTCCTATTAAAAGATGCAAGCGCGGAGGAATTGAAGAAGGCCATTCTGCGCGTGGTTTCGGGCGAGTCGCACATGACACCTTCGTTGCTCCGTAAATTGCTGGATGAATTGGCAACTCGCGAAGACATGCCGCATCCGCCACACTCCGACCTGACGCCGCGAGAGCGGGAGGTCTTGGAAGCCCTTGCACGCGGGCTTTCAAATGAAGAGATCGCCAGCGAACTCGTAATTTCTGAAAAGACGGTCAAGACACACCTAGGCAGCATCTTTGGGAAGCTGCACGTCGACGGCCGCGCGCAGGCCATGCTCTATGCCATTCGGGAGGGCCTAGTGGAGGTTTAGGGGTCCTAGGACTTAGGACCGAAGCAGGGCAAGAATGTACGACTTTAGACCGAACTCAGGTTCGGTCTTTTGATCAGGGCGATACCGTCCCTGGTGTGGATGTGTTGAACGCCGCAACGTGAAATAATCCTCGCAACACTAGAGTGGAAATGCCAGTCTGGAGGCCATGGGCCCGCGGTCTGGCTTTTTTGTTGGTGCGAGGCACTGAGGAGATGGGCGAGATCGGAGAAGGGGATGGATCCAGTGGATATCAAGGAGCACGAGTTGCCCAATGACTCTACGGACTGGCGCAAGTTCTATGACGATCTCGATCTGCATGTCGTCGGAACGCTATCGAAGGGTCGGGACGCCCGGCTCTCTCTCGCCTTGGTTTCGGCCAGCGGCAATCACTTGTACGCATTTGTGCGGGAGAACGCACTCGGCCATTTAGAGGACTGCACCCGCATAGACGACGCTTGAAGCGAATCAGTTCGTATCAGGGCTTCCGGGTCGCATTCTTGGAAGTCATCCCAATCAGTTCATGCGGGCCGGCACAGGCCATACATCGTGTTGCTGGGCCAGCACCGGCCGGATCTTCCTGGAGCGGAGGTCGCTCCCCGGCATAAGGAAGCGCTACCCGCGACGCGCATTTTGTTCCTCGCAATCGACTCGCACGAGTAGAAGGCGGGCCTGGCCACTGGCGCAGACGCCACATTCGAGAAAGGCGCTGACACCAGCCACTTGCTCCAGGCGCTTCTAGCGGTTCGTTCACCAGCTGCCAAAAAAGATTGCCGACCGAGCCTTCCACTCAGGAAAAAGACGGCTCCAGTGATCGTCCCCTGGCTGATCGCGGCTCTCCGCTTTTAGGTGCGCGGGAAATATCTGACGGCGTGTCCGTCGATTGCGCACTCTGCCGCATGAGCCAATAGGCGCAGGACTTCGCTGCGCTGGCTGGAGCGAGGAATGAGCAACACATCTGACTGTATGCCGTCTGAAAGGTCGCTCGGCATTTCCGGCCTATAGGATTGGTCAAGGCTTTTCGAACCTCAGGGCTGGCACGCCAGATCTAGCCATGAGGTGTATCTGGACTCTCATGCATCGCTCGATTTGCGGGGGTCTTGGCAGTGGGACCGATAATTGGGTCGACTTGGCAAATGCAGCTATCCAAGACGATACAAACTTCACGTTTACCCGAGCTTCAAGTCTCGAAGCATCCCGCGCGCCGTCCCTGCACGGACATTATCAAGGCGCATCTTGTCTGACCCGAGGGTGAACGAGTAGTAGACCATGGCCCTGGACTCGGTCTACGGCAGGCTTAGGGAGACCGCCATTCGAGGGCGGGCAATCGGCCAACCCCACGATGAAGAGGGTCGGCGCGAATCGCTGCGCGACCGGTTGCGTTGGCTGCTCCTGATTCTGCTGATCCCGGTCACACTCTTTGTGTGCGGTACGTTGGGGCTTATTCCGCCTCCTCGACCGGCTTCCGCCGATACCCGCTCGCTGCTGACGGCCGACTACAGTCCCTGGGAATTTACCATTTTCGAGCCGGTCAGCCCAGACATCATCAAGGCGATCCAAGAAGACCAGATCCGCTACCCTGGTACCTTTTCTGAACCCATCAACCCTATCGTGGTGCCGGCACCTTTCTGGCCGACGCCCTCTCCTACTCCATCGTCTACTCTCGGTCCTACGGATACCCCGACGCCCACGAATACGCCGGGCCCGACCTCTACTCCGGCCAGCAGCCCCACACCCACCACCAGCCCGACCAGCAGCGCCACGCCTACCACCAGCCCGACGGCGTCGCCCACGCCCACATTCACGCCGTCGGGCCCGCCCTCGCCGATCCCGCCCGCGGTGCCGCCCAACAACACTTACTGGTTCTACGACGATTCGCTCCCGCTAACCCATATGATGTACGCCAGCTCGCCCGGCGGCAGCTACCAGAGCGGAGCTTCAGTATCGTTCTACTCACCAACCTTCGTCAGCGGCCAGGCGCTGCAAGCCGGCACGACGACGGTCAATTTCTACGGATACAACCCGTCGCCCTCGGCAGCTGTCTTCAGCGTCGAGGTGCGCGCCGGTGGGGCCTCCGTTGGGTCCGGAACCTTCGCCCTACCCGCCACTACCTTCGAGGCCTACCTATTCTCGGCTTCCTTTTCTACCGGGGGCCACACCTTCATCGATGGCGACCGACTGCAGCTGAGCTTCAGCATCGCCGCTCCTGGCGCTATCTACTGGGACGGCGCCTACAACGACTCGGGCGTCATCATCCCAACCGTACTCGCCGCACCTACCCCTACACCGACGTCCAGCCCGACGCCTACCGCCACGAACACACCCGCGCCTGCGGTTACGGTGGACAACGTCACGGCGATGGAAGGCATCGGGCTACTCTTCACGCTCAGTCTGGACAACACGGTGGCGGGCGGCTTCACGGTGGACGCCACGTTCACCAATGGATCTGCTACGGGAGGTGGAGCCCCACTGGTCGCGCCGGAGGATTACGACAACGGAACGCAGACCCTCGTGTTTGCTGGCACCGCTGGCGAGACCCAGCAGTTCACGATCAATTCGCTGAACGATACGCAGGTGGAAGGCACTGAAAGCTTTACTGTTAATCTTTCCGC
>BTQZ01000011.1:0-60357 GCA_036986135.1 Anaerolineae bacterium
TTGAGCGCTTCCCGGGCGTTCGAGATTACATCGATCGCGTTCGTGAGAAGGCAGCCGATGACGGCTACACGGAGACACTGTTGGGCCGCAGGCGCTACTTCCCCCAGCTCGCCAAGGACGGTAAGCCCAGCCCCGCCCAAGTACGCGCGCGGGCGGAGCGAGAGGCCGTAAACTCACCCATTCAAGGCAGTGCGGCAGATATCATCAAGCTTGCTATGATTGCGCTTCCGGGTGCGCTGGAAGAGGCCGGGCTGAAGGCTGATATGCTGCTTCAGGTGCACGACGAGCTAGTTTTCGAAGTTCCTGAAAAGGAGCTGAAGGTAACGGCCGAACTCGTTCAAGAGGTCATGCAGGATGCCTACAAGTTGAATGTCCCGCTCAAGACCGATGCGAAATCCGGCCCGAACTGGGAGCAGATGAAGCCCCTCACGAGCTAGCAGCGCTGCCTTTCGTGTAAGCACGGATGGCTGGCCCGGTAGGACTTTCCCCCCTGTGCTAGAATCGCCAGCCCAATGGCAGGACGCGAAGATCTTTTCAACGAATCCATGCGACTCGGCCACTCGGCGGCCTGGGACCTGCAATGGAACCGCTCTATTGAGTTCTATCGCAAGGCGCTGGCGGAGTTCCCCAATAATCCGAATGCGCTAAACAGTTTAGCGTTGGCCCTGCTCGAGACGGGTCAGCTCGACGAAGCCCTCATCGCCTATCAACTGGCGGCTAAGTCCACTCCGGAAGACCCCATACCGATCGAGAAGAGCGCCGAGATCTACGAGCGGCTGGGGAAAATCGATGAATCGGTCCAGGCCCGCGAGGACGCGGCGGATATGTATATACGGCGCAAGGACGCGGGTAAGGCGGTCGACAATTGGCGACATATTGCCCGACTCGATCCCGACAATCTAGCGGCCCGATCGCGGCTTGCCCTTACTTATGAGCGCCTCGGACGGACCCGAGATTCAGCATTGGAGTATCTGTCCGTCGCTTCCATATTGCAGAAGAGTGGGAAGACCGACCGCGCCAAAGAGGCCGTCCAGCGCTCATTGGCCATCCTCCCTAGAGATTCAGAAGCCGCCCAGTACCTGCGTCTGCTGAACCAGGGCAAGGATCTGCCGGGTCCAACTCAGCCTCGCGGCGGGACTGCGCCGCTGCGCATGGCGCAGGTGCAAGAGTTCCTTCGCGACGAGGGGGACGACCCCATCCAAGAAGATGAACAGCTCAAGGATCCCGAGGCCGCAGCACAGGGGGAGGCCTTGACGATCCTGGCCGGGATTCTGTTTGAGGAGCCCAAAGACGATGGCAAAGAGCAGGGCTTGGGGATGTCCGACATCACCAGCGGTCACACGGGCGAGCTTCAGCCCTCCACCGCGATTTTCCGCTATCTAGCGGAGGCGATCGACCTTCAGACCCGCGGACACACCGAGCAAGCGATCAAGGAGTTCAAACGTGCCATGGACAGCGGCCTGGATCACCCAGCCGCCCATTACAACCTAGCTCTGCTATATAAGGACGTTGGAAACCCTGACGAGGCGCGCAAGCATCTGATTGCCTCGCTGGGCCATCCAGATCTAGCGCTGGGAGCAAATCTGGCACTTGGCAGGCTTGCCAAGGATAAGGGCGATCTGCCCGAGGCAGCGAGATACCTGCTGCAGGCACTTAAATTGGCCGACAGCCTGACCGTTGAACGGGGTCAGTCCAGCGATCTAAACGAGTACTACGAGACCTTATTGGCCACTGAGACGGAGGGAGACAGGAAGGAGCTCGAACAAATTGTCAACAACACGCTCGAGTTCCTCAGCGGTCCCGAGTGGCTTCACCGACTCAAAGAAGCGCGAGAGGAGCTTGAGAAGGAGGGCGAGGGGGACAGCGTTGTGCCGATCGCAGAGATGTTGGCGGTCGGGGACACCGATAAGGTCCTGCAGTCCATGAAGCGCATAGACCGCCTGATGGACCAGGGCCTGCATTCCTCGGCGCTGGAGGAGGCCATGCTTGCGCTTGGCTATGCCCCCACATACCTTACGCTCCACCGCCGCATGGCGGAAATTCAAATTGCCTCGGGGCGAACCGAGGCTGGTTACGACAAGCTTTCAATGATCGCGGAGACCCACCGCGTGCGCGGGGAGAGCGCCCAGGCTGCGGATGTTTACATGAAGATCTTGCAGCATTCGCCGGTGGATCTACCCGCCCGCACGCGGCTGATCGAGCTGCTGGTCCAGCAGGATCGCGGCGACGAGGCGCTCAATCAGTCGCTCGAGCTGGCAGAGCTCTACCAGGACATGGCCGAGATCGATCTAGCTCGCAAGACTCTGGCCAATTCGCTGCTCCTCTCCCAGCAGATGTCGACCGGTAACGGCTGGTCGCTGCGGATCCTTCACATGATGGGCGACATCGACCTTTCACGGCTCGATCAGCGGCGGGCGCTGCGTGTTTACGAGCAGATTCGCACCATCGATCCCAGCGACGACAAGGCGCGCGTGAGCCTCATCGATCTAAATCTACGCATTGGCCAGGAAGACCAGGCCGCCAAAGAGCTGGACAGCTACCTCGAGTTCTTGGTCGAATCCGGTCGCGGTGCGGAGGCACTCAACCTGCTGGAAGAGATGGCCCGCGAGCATCCCGGGCGCCAGGCGCTCCACGCCCGGCTTGCAGAAGCCTATAAGGCCGCCGGACGCACCGCGGATGCCATTGCGCAGTATGACGCCTTGGGTGAAATCCAATTGGATGCCGGCCAAAGCGAGGACGCCGTTCGCAGCATTCAGGCCATCGTCGACCTGAACCCTCCCGATATGGAAGGCTACCTAGAGCTGCTTAAGAACCTGAAGGATAATCAGTAGCTCGTCCCTCCGTACTATCCGCCTTCGGCGCGGCTGACCGCCACCTCCCGGGTTTCAATCTATAGAGACGGTGTCCCTAATGCGAGATTTATGCGAGATATCGCACAATGTGGGATGATTGAGCGCGAAAAGACAAATGAGCAACCTGGCTGACGAAATCTCCTTTTTCCTGCAACGAATGAATCCGCTTGCTATCCTGGACCTGCTGCTTGTGAGCGCAGTGTTTTTCTTTGTGATCAGTCTGCTGCGCGGGACGCGAGCGGTCGTGCTCTTGAGAGGAATGGTGCTGCTGATCATCGTGATGGCTTTGTTAACCGGCCTGTTGCCGCTTCCTGGCTTCCAATCGCTTCTGAGCGCCACGCTTCCCGCCTTACTATTCGTGATCCCGGTCGTATTCGCCCCGGAAATCCGGAGGGCGTTCGAGCGTGTGGGACGCGCCGGATCATTCTTCAGCCTGTACTCGGAGCCGGCGGAGGCCGAGCGAACCGTGAATCTAATCGTCAGCGCAAGCGAGCGCCTGTCCGAGATTCGTCACGGAGCGCTCATCACTATTGAACGGGAGGACCGGCTCGGCGAGTACATTGAGACGGGGGTGGAGTTGGATGCCAAACTCTCGACAGAACTTCTGCTTCAGATCTTCTACGTAAATACCCCCTTGCATGACGGAGCCGTGATCCTTCGCGATGACCGCGTGGCGGCCGCGTCGGTCGTCATGCCGCTATCGGCGGGAGGATCGCTCTCGCGCGGCGCTGAGCGGAAGCTCGGGCTTCGCCACCGCGCGGCGCTCGGCATCAGCGAGGTCAGTGATGCGGTATCGGTGGTGATATCCGAAGAGACGGGCAATATCTCAATCACCCACAACGGGCGAATGATCCGCAGGCTGGATCGCAGCCGGCTGCGCAATATCCTCATTGCGTTCTACCGCCCGCGACGGCTGGCAGGACTTCCCAATTGGCTAAACCGCTGGTTGGTGAGGGCCAGTCGCGCCGAGGCCGCCGGCGAATAGCGGGCTAGAACATGCTGCGTTGGCTCTGGAGGAATCTCGGCTCACTACTGCTGGCCTTCATCCTGGGGTTAGCGGTGTGGATCGTAGCCGTTACCAACGCCGACCCCACAGAGACCCGCGTGCTGGGTCCGATTCCGATCGAATACTCAGGCCTGCGCCAGGGCCTACTGATCGTCGGCGACCCTCCTCCCTCTACGGGAAGCGTTACGGTACGCGCTCCCCTGTCTGTCTGGGAACAGATCGGACCGGATAACGTCGTCCTTGCGGTAAATCTGGCGGGTCTGGAAGAAGGCACTCATGAGCTGGCCGTTGAGACCCGTGTGGATGTTCGACCCGCGCAAGTTTCTGGGTGGGATCCGGAATCGATCTCGCTCACCCTCGAGCGCGCGGCAACTGCGAGCATGGACATTGAAATCGTAACCGTAGGCGAGCCTCAGCTAGGATTCCGAACCACATTTGTGGATTCCTCACCGCAGCGCGCGATTATCCTGGGCCCGCTCTCGCAAGTCGATCGTGTCGTCTCAGTGGTAGTGGCCGTCAACGTGCTTGAGCGGCGGGAGGAATTTGAGCAGGTGGCCCCACTCTCCGCTGTCGACGCCGAGGGCAACATAGTCGAAGACGTCGAACTCGATCCAGAGGTGGCGCAGGTCCGCGTCGGCATCGAGCCACGCGAGAGATTTAGGTTGGTTTCGGTGGTTCCCAACCTTGAAGGCGAAGAGCAGCTCGCTGAAGCCGGCTACCGGCTGACCGATGTTTCAGTTACTCCTGAGGTCATAACGGTCTTCTCTTCCGATCCAACCGCGCTGCAAGGCCTTCCAGGGTTTGTTCTCACCTCGCCCTTCGATCTCAGCGGAGCAACGGGCGATCGCGAGAGACGACTCTCGCTAGACTTGCCGCAGGGGGTCTCTCCAATCGAAGATCAGGGAGTGCTGGTGAAAGTGAGCATCTCACCCGTTGAGGGGACTACTACCGTAAATCGGTTGGTTGAGGTGCGCGGATTGACCGACGGGCTGTACGCTCAGCTATCGCCTGAAGCAGTTGACATTATCCTGAACGGTCCGCTTCCCACCCTGAACTCTCTCCAGCTTGAGGACGTGCGAGTGATTTTGGATCTGCTCGATCTGGGTGTCGGTATTCATCAGGTGCCCCCACTCGTGATCATCGCGCGGACAGACGTGGAGCATGAGCGAGTATTCCCTTCCACGATCGAAATCACAATCACGGCGGACCCTCCGCCGACACCCGTTCCGCCCCCTTGATCCCGGAATGGCTAAACCTATTGTCGCCCTGGTTGGACGGCCCAATGTGGGCAAGTCTACACTGTTCAATCGTCTGGTCGGTGAGCGCCTGGCGGTTGTGCATGAGCATCCCGGGACCACGCGCGATCGGCTTGTGACCGAGGCAGAGTGGAACGGCGTGGCCTTTGACCTGGTCGACACGGGCGGCTTCGATCCATTCGCGGGCGATGAACTGGATGCGGAGTACCTTCCTCAGATTCGGGCGCAGGCAGAGCAAGCGATCTTAGAAGCGGAGGCCGTCATTTTTCTGGTCGATGGGAAAAGTGGGGTGTCGCCAATCGATCAAGAGATCGCTGACATTCTCCGTCGCGAGCAGGTTCCGATCCTTCTGGTTGTCAATAAGATAGATAGCGCTGCGCGAGGCGACCGAGTCCAGGAATTCTACGAGCTTGGACTGAGTGATCCGATCCCGATCTCGGCCCTGCATGGCAGGGGCACGGGAGATATGCTGGATCGATTGACGGAGCTCATTGACCGGCCACCAGAGACGGCGGCGGAAGACGATGGCATCAAGATTGCGATCGTTGGCCGCCCAAATGTCGGAAAGTCCAGCCTCCTAAACCGTTTGCTTGGGGAAGAGCGAGTGATCGTCTCGCCGCATCCCGGAACCACGCGCGATGCGATCGATACGCGCCTAACCTTTGAGGATGTGCCGATCACATTGATCGACACGGCTGGCATTCGCCGGAGAGGGCGCATCAAACCGGGCGTCGAAAAGTATTCTGCAATGCGGGCGCTGAAGGCCATAGGGCGGGCAGACGTCTCGCTGCTATTGATGGACGGGACCGAAGGGGTTACCGCCCAGGACGCGCATATCGCGGGCATGATTCTCGACAAGCTCAAGAGTGTCCTGTTGCTGGTCAATAAATGGGACATCGTCCCCGATGAGATCCGTGACATGCAGGCGTATGGGGAGAATGTCCGGGCCGCGCTCAAGTTCCTGGACTTTGTGCCGATTCACTTTATCTCAGCGTTGGAGGGTGCCGGCGTGGATCAGGTGCTGCCAATGGCGCTGCAAATACAGGAAGAACGGCTTCGGCGCATCCCAACCTCTCGGCTCAACGAAGTCCTGCTTGAGGCCCAGGCAGCACATGCGCCACCTTCAAAGGCTGGCAAGCGACTTCGCATTTACTTCGCCTCTCAGGTGCGAACCGATCCCCCGACTTTCCTCTTCCACGTAAATGATCCCGAGCTCGTGCATTTCAGCTACGCTCGATTCTTGGAAAACCGTATCCGTGAGGAGTATAGATACGAGGGAACCCCCATACGATTGTCATTCAGGCGGCGTTCATAACCCTCAGTATTCACCAGATTCACTCCCAACCCGAGTACGCTTGTCAGCCCCTATAGCGCGTCTTATAATCCAAGCCGTGACCGACCACCCCTTTAATCAACCCACGCAGCCCACGATTACCAAACCCAAACCCCCGAGTCTCACACGGCGGATGCTGGGTTTTCTTGGATCCGTCCTTCAAACCATTCTGTTCGCCGTGATTCTGTTTTTCGTAGTTAATAGGCTCACGGCTCGGATAAGGGTAGAAGGGGACAGCATGGAGCCGAGTCTGGAAGATGGGCAATTTGTGGTGGTGAATAAACTAGCCTATACCCTGCAAGACCCCGAGCGGGGAGACATCATTGTTTTCAATTTCCCTCTGAATCCGGAGCGCCGGTTCATCAAGCGCATAATTGGCCTGCCGGGTGATCACGTGCAGGTCCAGGATGGACAGGTTTTCATAGATGGAAAACTCCAAAACGAGCCCTATCTGGCGGTGCCGCCGGCCTACAACGATCAATGGGACGTGGGCCTGAACGAGGTGTTTGTGTTGGGCGACAACCGCAATAATTCATCCGACTCGCAGAATTGGGGCGCGCTGGCGCTCGAAGACATCATCGGCAAGGCCTTTCTGGTGTACTGGCCAATGGATTCCCTGGGCTGGATCCCACATTACGATTTGGCGGCCGCGGCCGACCAAGGCTGACATGATTTCTCAAGAGCCACCCGCAGTTCAAGATGGCATCCGTCTGCGCGTGGTCGTAATTGCAGACGTGGAGACCAACGCCACCCAATTGGTTGATCGCATCTTGGTACCGGCGGGCTTTGAGGCTTGGCCCGCGACCGACGATGCGCCCGAAGCGGATGTCCTATTGGTTGACGTCACACAGATTCGCGGCGATCCGATGGCCGGGCTGCGCAACCGCCGGGAGATGGGCGATGACGCTCCCGCCTTGGTCCTGGCAGCCCATTTTCCGGCCTCGCGCCTGCGCGGTTTTCTCCAACTTGGCGTTCGAGATGTGCTGCTCAAGCCATACCGAGAGGACGAGCTGCATGAGGCGATCAACGCCTTGGGGAAGGCCCGCAAAGGCGAGGGAGGCACGGGGGAGCTAACCCGCAGCGTAGAGAGTCTGCAGGAGGATCTACGGCGGAGGGCGGATGAGATCCGCATGCTGAGCGAGATCGGACGGGTGGTCGCCAGCCTGGATGATCTCGACGAGATCCTCGCCCGCCTGGTAGAAGCGGCGGCCTACGTGACGGATGCGGAAGAGGCCAGCATTTACCTGGCAGACGCCGATACGGATGAGGTGGTATTGCGGGCAACCAAACAAGCCGGTGAGCGCCAGGCCACTTTGCAGCGCCTGCGCGCGGATGACATGCTGGTGGGACAGGTGTTTCGCAGCGGCCAGCCGATCCTGCGCAAACCCCGAATGGATAGCGGACCGGTCAAGGTGCAGACGGGATTCATGGTGCAGTCCGTCGTAAAAGTACCCATCCGTTTGAGACAGGAAGTGGTCGGTGTGTTGGGTGTCTACAACCGACTCGCCTTGCGCTCCTTCAACGAGCATCATGTGACCTTACTGATGACCCTAGCCGATTGGGCCGGGGTGGCGCTGGACCGCGCCGCGCTAGTCCAGCAAGCAAGCGCCGGCATGGGAGGGACAGGACCCATCAGCCTCGCTCCCCCCAGTCTGGCCGAAGGCCTGGACGAAGCGATCGATACACTAGAGTCCTACGTCAACGGCCAGAAAGCACTGGGGCAGGGCAAGTCCGAGCTTCTCAAGCTCCTGGAACAATTGAAGGCGCTGCGCGCGCTGCCGATCTCAACCATGGAGCCGGAGGCAGCGGAACAGCTTGTCGATCTCGCGCGCCTGATCCAGCGGGCCGCCGCTGACCACCAGCTACAAGCTGCCCGCAGGGGCCTGAGCCTGACTGTGGAATCCGAGGCTCCAGTTCCGCTATTTCCCGGGGAAAGCGAGCGCGTGTACCAAGTGATCGATGCGCTGGTGGCGGCCGCCATCCGGCGCACGATGACCGGGCGCGTCATACTGCAAATTCAGTCCTTTGAGGCTGGAAACGGTGAAAGCGACGGGGTTCTGCTGCCTGCCGGGCTGGAATTGGATGCCGGCCAGTGGGCGGCAGTGACTGTAGCAGATTCGAGCACCGGGCTGTCGCCTGAAACGATCAAGGCCCTTACCACGCCGACTGCCGATCCTGCTGCCGGCAACTTGGGCTATGGGCTTTCGCTGGGCGAGCTACGTTTGATCGCGGAAAGTATGGACGGTGTACTGTGGTACGATCAGACACCGGCCAGCGCTAAGATCACGTTTGCGCTGCCCACCGGAAGCTAGCATGACCAACCCAATATCGGTCGAGATCTATACAACTAGCCACCGGATACTAGGACGGATCGACCCCGGCGCTAGCGGCCTATTCAGTCATCTCAACATCCCCACCACGAACTACCTCGCAGTAGAAGGAGCACACCTCAATCGGCTGCATCAGCCCGGACGTATGGTGGCGCGCTACCCTACGCTATGGGTCGTCAAGGACGAGATTGTGACCGTGTTGCTGAGCAGTCGGGGCGAGGTCGGGCCCTCCGGCATAGCACGCGGCGGGTACACAACAACCGTGCCGCACTGGGTGCACCTGGTGCTGGACGGGTACGAGCTGCGGGGGCAGGTTGAGACTCCTGGCAAGTTCAACTTCGGGAGTTTTATGATCGAGGGGGATCGGATCTTCATTCCGCTCTATAACACGGAGCTGATAGCCATCCTCTTTCCAGATATTCGTGCCAGCTCCCCGGCGATGCTTTTCAATCGCCAGATGGTAGATGCCATCGCGTTGCTTCCACGAGAGGCCGTGCCTCGATCCAGCAGCCAGGCCCAGCCGGCCGCCCTTTGATCCCCGCAGGTTGCACTTGCGCGTAATTTCCCCCAGATCGCAGATTGGCTAGATGGCTCGTAGACCGATTCTGGCTGCGAATTGGAAGATGAACCTGGGTCGATCGGAGGAGGCCCTGGCCTTCTTCCGAAAAATACGAAGCGGGCTGAACGAAATCAGAGGTATCGATCTAGTGATCTGCCCACCGTCCACGGTTCTTCACCAATTCGCCGAGCTGCTCGCCCCGACCCGCATTGCATTGGGTGCACAAAACGCGCACTGGGAGGATCAGGGAGCCGAGACAGGTGAGATCTCTCCCCTTATGCTGGCCGGCATCTGTCAATATGTCATATTGGGACATTCGGAGCGCCGGGCGACTGGAAGCAGCCAGGAGAGCGATTCGGCCATCAATCGAAAGCTAAAGGCGGCCCTCGCGCATGGGCTCACGCCGATCCTTTGCCTGGGAGAGAACCTCGAGCAGAACCGCGCCGGCCAGACGGACGCCTTCGTTTCCGGCCAGATCAAGGCAGCCTTTCAGGATGTGGAGGGCAGCCACGCCGCCTCATGCGTGATCGCCTACGAGCCAATCTGGGCCATCGGCACTGGTGAAGCCGCCACGCCGGCCGATGCGAATCGCGTGATTGGGCTGTCCGTCCGAGGAGCCTTGGCCGAGATTTATGGCGAGGAAGTCGCGCAGCAAGTACGCGTTCAGTACGGCGGCAGCGTGACCGCCGACAACATTGCAGATTTCATGGTCATGCCCGAAGTAGATGGCGCGCTGGTTGGTGGAGCTAGCTTGAAGCCGGAGTTTGTAGATCTGGCTCGCCGGACTGCGCAGGCCTAGTCACGCGGGCACAGGGCACCTGGCTAGCGCTCGGTCTGCAGAACGAAAAAGAGCCGCCTGGGCTCTAGTTTTATTAGACGCCTCGTTCCCATATGCGTGGACCGAGATTCAATTAGTCAACGTCACCTCGTCGACCACTCCAACGATAACTGCGCGAATGGCCCCCGGATCCAGCTCCAATATCTGTCGCGCCCCATTGCCCTCGTCGATGACCAGCACCGTATCGCCGATCCCAGCCTGCGCCACATCCACCGCGATATCGTAATCGCCGGTACCCTGCCCCTGCAGGTCGAGCTGATCGACCATGAGCAGCTTGCGGCCCTCGAGGTGGGAGATCTTGATCGTGGCAACCACGGTGCCAATCACCTTGCCAATATACATGCGCTACTCCTTGGTCTCCTGAGGGAGGCGCCATATTGCGGTTTCCGACGCTCGATCTCCACCTTTGGGAACATAGACCTCATCGACGATGCCCGTAATGGCCAGATCTACAGGCACAAAGGTTTCGGGAAGAGCCTGCGCTGCTTCACGACTGGCGACCATGAACACCAGTTCTCCCGGCGCGGCCTGAGCCGTGGCATCCGCCGCGACCTCAGCCAGACCGCTGGGCTGCAGGTCCTCGTCCAGCGGCTGGACCACCAGGAATTTGAGGCCCTCCAGATCCCGGTATTTCTGTGTGGCGACCACGGTTCCCAGCACCCTTGCCAATTTCATGCGCTGACCCGATCACTGAAGCGGGTGGCTTGCGAGAGGTTGTCCCACATCTCGCTATGCAGCTGCGGGATTACCACCTGACGCAATAGCTGAGTGGGGCGTTCCAGAGCGTCCACGCCCAAGGCTACTGCGATCTCGACATCCGCCACCGTGCCTGAAAACAGCACAATTCCCTTACCGCCCAGGCCGTCTGCAAGCCGGATCTCGACCAAGCGCACTTCAGCGCCTTTGAGGCCCGCATCTGCCGCGCGGATGGCGGCCGCAACGGAGGTCGTCTCCAGCACTCCCAGAGCGTCCGCCGGCTCGGGCGAACGACTCCCGCGCATCGCTTCTGCCACCCCGGGATGTACCTGTGCAAGATAAACGATATCCAGGATCGCCTCGCCCCCCACCTCAAGGCCCGCGGCCAGCGATTCTTCTACATCCGCCGTCAGACCCCCGACCAATACCAGATACTTTCCCGGTTGAACCGTTCCGGCCTGGATCACATCGATGGGCGCGCGCTTGACCATCGCATCGGCGGCCTGAATCCCGGCCGCGATGCTGCTGAATTCGATTAGGCTCAGCGCCGGATCAAACATCACACGATTCGGAACGCATCTACCAGGGTGCAGCGTCGCAATCGGCTGAAGCTGCGCGGGTTTGTCAGACCCTCACCCGTGGGTGAGGCTATCGTGAAAGAGCTGAAGCCTTCGCCCCCGTGGCCCAATCCAGCCAGGGAAGGTCCATTCTTGACGAAGATGCTGCAGTTCATGGCACGCGCCATTTCACTCATGTGGTCGATATTCTTCGAGTGGATCACGGCCGTGTGCCGGAAGCCGTACTCGGAATCCACTGCGAGACGTATGCCATCCTGCGCATTTCGTACTCGAGTCAGAGGAAACACAGGCATCATCTGCTCCGACCACACCAATGGGTGATCGTTCGGCACATCCGCCAGGATGAGGCGAACCTCATCTCCGGCTTCGATTCCGATCTCGCGCAGGATCACGTTGGCGTTCTTGCCGATGAAAGCCTTGTTCATTATTCCGTGCTTGCCAGGAGGCGGAACTTCCTCATAGATCACTTTCATGAGTCGATCAAGCTGTCCGCCGTCGACTTCGTAGGCTCCATAGCGACCCATAACCTGTTTGAGCTCATCCGCGATCGAGTCGACCGCGATGAGAGTTTTCTCATCGGTGCAGATGATGTTGTTGTCGAAAGAGGCGCCGAAGACCACATCGCGCCCTGCCTGCCCGAGGTCCGCGGTCTCGTCCACGAGTACCGGTGGATTGCCGGGGCCGGCCGCGATCGCGCGTTTACCGCTGGCCATCGCCGCTCGCACAACAGCGATGCCACCCGTGACCGTCAGGATGCGGACGCCTTTGTGGTGCATCAGCTCTGTCGCGGTCTCGATCGTGGGCTCTGCAACTGCGCATACCAGGTTCGGGGGTCCGCCGCCCTCCACAATCGCTTCGTTCATGATTTGAGCCGTGTGATTGGAGGCGCCTTTGGATCCTGGGTGTGCATTGAAGACGATGGCGTTCCCGGCCGCCACCATGGCGATCGTGTTGCATATGGGGGTCGAAGTGGGGTTGGTGCTGGGGGTGATGGCGCCGATCACTCCGAACGGCGCCCACTCAACTAGCGTCAGGCCGCGATCCCCGGACCAGGAGCTGGGCGTGAGGAACTCAGTTCCAGGGGTCTTGTTTGCATTCAGCAGATTCTTTTGGATCTTGTCCTCGTAGCGCCCCATGCCGGTTTCTTTCCAGGCCTCGTAAGCCAGGATCTGGGCGTTTTCTCTGGAGAGGCGCCGAATCTGCGAGATCATGCTCTCGCGTACTTCCAGCGGAAGTGCCTGCAGGGCCTCGAAGGCGCGCTGTGCAGCTGTTACTGCGCTGTCGACGTCTGGGAAGAGATTGTCCCCATACCGCAGTGATGCGGCAGGCTCAGGGGGATATAGGGTTGTGAGTTTCACCGGCGTGGGCCCGTGGCGCACCCGCTCTCCCTGACGCAATTCCGACATGACTTGCTCTACGATGGCGTCGATCTGTGCGCTTTCCAGCATCAGCCGACCTCCGCCTTGTTGTAAGTGAGTTCGCCTCCGACCTCGAGTTGGTCGACGATGGCCATGATCACTCCATCGCACGGGCGCTCGTGAGTAAGCACGGTCTGCCTGGCGGCGCTGCCGGTGGCGTACAGCACCACCTCACCCAGCCCCGCACCGACCGCATCCGCCGCGACGCGGTAGGCGCCGGTTTCCTCGCCTTCGGAATCCAGCTGCTTCAACACCAGGAACTTAAGGCCGTTCAGCGAGGGCTCTTTGCGCGTGGCAACCAGAGTGCCGACTACTTTACCTAGATACATAATGAACTCCGTTCCATTGGGACGGGATCCCGTGCGAGGTCGGCATAGGGCTTAGCCAGCCACCGCCAGCCGCGCCGTCGGGCAGACTCTCTTGCGCCTGCGGATCGCATTCGGCTATGCCGACCTGTCGAGAATCCCGTCCCAGGTTTGAGCCCAGTTAGGCCGCTTTGGCCTGCTCACCACCCTCGCCGGGCTGGCGACCCAGCGGGAGCGTGCTGTCGACATTGGCGTGCGGGCGCGGGATCACGTGGATGGCGATCACTTCACCGACCTTCTCCGCACCGCGTGCGCCGGCCTCGACGGCCGCTTTGACAGCGGCCACGTCGCCGCGTACTACAGCCGTGACCTGGCCTCCACCGGTCGATTCGAACGCTACCAATTCGACCCTGGCGGCCTTGACCATGGCGTCCGCGGCCTCGACCATCGCGGGGTAGCTCTTAGTCTCGATCATTCCTAATGCTTCAGTGGTTGCTGATTGCTCTGCCATTTGAGCCTCCTTCGAACGCTTATTCGGATCTTCATGCGCGGCGTTGCTCGCCGGCCTCTCGGCCGGTGACACCTTCAATGGCCGAAACCGCCGCGCCGTAGCCGGCCATGATGTCTCGTTCTTCGCCTCCCAAGTACACCCTTCCAAAGCTGCCAAATGCACGTACTTCCAGGATATTGATGTCGGCAGCCTTCTCGGCCTCGTTCGCCGCCAGTGCTGCATAGGCTGCCGGTTCGACTTCCAGCACATATAAGGTCTGACCGGCCAGCAGCATGTGGCCATGCCTGAGCCGGTTGATGAGCTGCACCTGGTGCGCGTCGACATGTCGAATGATCTGGCTGGATATCACACGCGGTTTGAGCCGATCCGATTCCTCTACTTCTAACGCTTCCAGAATCGCTTCTCCAGCCGCGCGTACTTCGGCCTGATCCTCGTGGTGCACCTCCAACATTCCGTAGAGGCGCTCGACGATCTGCATTCCCGGCCTCACCTTCGTAGACTTGAGCGCGATGTCCGTGATGCGGTTGATTTCGATTCCGGGCGAGATCTCGACCCACAGCGAAGTGTCATTCGGCAAGGGGAGAAATCCTCGCGCCACAGTGCCAAGGAATCCCGCGTGCTGAGGTTGCAGGCTATCTAGAAATACGTATGTACGCAGGTCAACTGCCATAGGGTTGC
The DNA here is from genome assembly GCA_036986135.1 of Anaerolineae bacterium. Lineage (GTDB taxonomy): Bacteria > Chloroflexota > Anaerolineae > Anaerolineales > E44-bin32 > JADFRG01. The sequence continues at coordinate 14,361 of BTQZ01000011.1, forward strand.
TCCTTTCCATCCGCCTGTCCCTGGCGAAGCCCAGGGGCCCCGCCGACGATCTTTACGCTAGCGCTTGCGCCGATCCGCGAAGCTCCCGCCTCGATCATGCGGCGGGCGTCCTCGGCGGTTTTGATCCCGCCCGCGGCCTTGACGCCGATATCCGGCCCAACCACGCGCCGCATCAGGGCAACGTCCTCCGGCGTGGCGCCGCCGGGACCAAACCCGGTAGAGGTCTTGACGAAATCTGCCCCGGCGATCTTGGATAGCTGGCTCGCCACGACCTTCTCTTCGTCGGTCAGCAAAGCGGCCTCGATGATCACCTTCAGGATGGCGTTGCCGGCGTGGCACGCGCGGGCAACCGAGGCGATGTCCCGCTCAACCAGCTCGTAGTCCTTGGATTTCACTGCGCCCACATTGATCACCATATCGATCTCTGTGGCGCCTTCGCGAATCGCCTGCTGCGCTTCGAAGACCTTCACATCGGTAGGGGTTGCCCCCAGCGGGAATCCAACTACCGTGCAGACGTCTACACCACTGCCCTTGAGCAGCTGCGCAGAAAGCTTCACGTAGCTGGGGTTGATACAGACCGAGGCGAACTGGTATTTGCGGGCCTCGTAGGCAAGCTGTGCGACCTCATCCTGAGTGGCATCCGGCTTGAGCAATGTGTGATCGATCATGTGCGCCACGCTGCCGTCGGTGGGTGCGACCCCGAGAGTGCTCGCAACGCGATCAGCGCCTGCGGCGACGACAGACTGCATGCTCTCCGCGAAATTACCAGAAGACAGCTTTCGCGGGTTTCCGCCGTGTCCGTTGGAGCCTTCCTGAACCAGGATCAATACCTGGCGCGTGATGCCTTCGATCACTTGCTCCACAGTTGCTTCATCCATAGCTACCATCGTATTCTTCGTTCCCCTCTCATCCTCGAACGGGCACTGCGCTGCGCAGATACCGCCGTTCGATATCGCAGATTTTGTCCACGCGCTTGGCGTGGCGTCCACCGGCAAAGGGTGTCTCCAGCCAGGTTTTCAGGATGGATCTGGCCAGCCCAGTGCCGATCAAACCGGCGCCCAGGGTAAGCAAGTTGGCATTGTTGTGCTCGCGACTGTTGGTCGCGGTGGCCTGGTCGTAGCACAGACTGGCCCGCACTCCAGGCACCTTGTTTGCCGCCATGCAGGAGCCGATGCCGGCCCCATCGATCATCACCCCCCGCCAGGCGGACCCGTTGGTCACCATCTGAGCCACCGCCAGGGCATAATCCGGATAGTCCACGGATTCGGAACTGTCGGTCCCGCAATCCACGGCCACGTATCCCCACTCCGAAAGGCATCGCTTCAGGTGCTCCTTCAACTCGTAACCCCCGTGATCCGCACCGATGGCAACCTTTTTTTGCTTCGCGGGAGCGCTCGAATTATGGTTCCCCGAGCCCGCTCCGGGATTCCCTAAAGCCTGCGGCTCATGCGTGCGCAGTTTTACGTTGCGTTCCATTGCGACCTGCCGAGCCAACGGAGTGACCAGCGCCGCGGCAGGGATATCGAGTGTCCCATCCCGCTCAACCGCCGCTACATCTGATTCGGCCACCAGCGTCCTTACCTGGGGATCGGTCGCGTGCGGGGATCTGCCCAAAGTGCGGTAGACCACTCGGCGAACCATGCGGCGTACTTCGTCTTCACGCACGCTGCTGCTCCCCGTGACCGGCGATATCTACGATTTCGACCTCAAATCTCGATCGATCACCTCTAAACAGGGCGTCGAAATATTCAAGCGGGATCCCCTCCGGCGTATAGCTGACGCTTTTCAAGCGGATGAGCGGTGAACCGAACTCCACCGCCAAGTGAGCAGCCGCTTCCTTATCCGCTGCGACGGCTTCGATCCTCCTCCAGCCGCGCCCGATGGTCAGGCCGCACTCCTCTTCCAGGAACGCATAGAGCGAACCCTGCTCGAGGTCGGCCTTGATCACATCCCGGCACATCTCGTACGGGAGGTGGGATTCGACCAGCACGATGGGCTCGTCTTCGACAAAGCGCAGACGGACCAGCTTCACAACCGGAGCCATCGCCTCCAGCTCGAGGTTCGCAGCGACATCTGGATCGGCCGGCTCCAGAACCTGCTCGAGCACCTGAGTCATCACCGGCACGCCGCGCTCCGCCATGTCGCCGTAAAAGCCCTCCAGCGACTGGACCAGGCTTCGGCTGCTGATCTTCGGCTGCGCCACGAAGGTACCCTTGCCCCTCTGTCGCACCACCAGGCCCTCATAAGTCATCTCATTCAACGCCTGTCGCACTACCGTCCTGCTTACACCAAAAGACTTGCCGAGCTCCGCCTCGCTGGGAATAAGCTCTCCAGGTCCCCAGTCTCCCTGCTTGATGCCATCTGTGAGCACTTCCTTCAACTGCAGGTAGTACGGAACGTGCGAGCCCCGATCGATGTTTGGCTGGACAGACAAATTACACCATTCCTAACGTTATAACTTATTTGTCATCCTAGGATGACAAATAATATCGTACAGGATTTCGGCGTTTGTGTCAACTCTCTGAGTTCAGGTTCGGCTTGGCCTTATTCGGGAATGATCGTTTGCGTCCCACTATGGCGCCGCGAACGCCTGGTGCTGTGCTCTCGATAACATGGATTGACATTCACATTGATATCGCCGATGAGATTCGGTTATCGTGGAATTTCTAATTCGGCTAAAGAGATCCGCCCTGTAAGCAGGTTGTAAGCGTCCGGAAGGGTTGCTCCACCTATACTGAAACGCAAAGCCGGGATCGAGGACATAGGGTGTGGAGAACTATCGATCATGATTCAAGCCACGCGAGAGGAACGATACTGGCTGCTGCGGAATTTTGCGCTCGGCCTGGTTGACCATCTCGCCGCAATCTATCCCCCGATCTGGGTGGAGAATCTGCTCAAGCATCCCCCCGCGGTCTATACCAACTTGTTCACCAAGGTCCGTACTCCCAACGGAAACTGGAGCCTGATTTATGAACGTCCGATCTACAAGGATGGTCGTACCACACGACCTTGGGAGTTGCCCATCGACGAGCGCAGGTACGCAATCGCACGCGAGATTTTAATTGCGCTCGGAGCCAGCCGCCACGGACGTGAGATGGGCCTTCCGGAACTGCTCCTGAGCCATCTCGAGGATTCCCAGGACTATTTTGCACGGGTGCTCCTGGCGCCAGATCCGCTCGTCTCAGCCTATCGCCGACAGGGCAGGGACATCCGCGGATTTGCAGAAACCTTCCTCATTCCGACTCGGATCGCCAGCGAGCGCTGGGAAGATCCGATCTTTAGCTAGAAACACTCAGCTTGGCTGACTCGGCCCACGATCTGGGCCCTTTTTGTTTGTAGGCGTAGAATGGATTTCTGCGCATGTTGGGACTTATATTGAGCTACTCCCTGCCTGCCTGCGCTTGTCTGCCCTAGCAGTCCAGGGGGCCACCCTGGCCTGCCTGTGCTCTTGCCGCCCTGGCCTGACAGCCAGGACAGGCAGGCACAAGTGACCGCCAGGACACCCTATCGAGTACAAGCAGGCAGGCGCAAGTGGCCCCGGCAGGGGGTTTCTTCTTAATGGGCGCCCGGTAAACGGTCAATCAATGCTGCGCTGACGATGAGTACACGCCTCACCGATATCTTGCTTGTACGGATCAACTGGATCCAGCGGAGGTGAGAAATGTTTGGTCAAGTGCGAGCAGCGGTTAGTGGGTTTTCCCAGAGATGGGGCTTCGAGGCGGCAGTTCTGAGGGCAAATCGACGATTCGATCGCGACCATCCGGAATGGTCGGCAGCGCTCTTCGATGATCACTTTTTGCGAGGCCGAGCAGCACCGATCCTGGCCCGCTATCTTGATGGGCCGGCCTCAGCCAATCCCGACGAACTGGCCGAAGCCTGGATGCAGCAGCTATGGGTGCAACCAGATAAGAAGAAGTCGTTGAAACGCCAGGCGATTCCGATGGCCACGCGATATCTGCTCTGCCTGGAGGAGGAAGTGCAGGCACACCGAACTGTTTTGGGGTCCATCGGATTCGGGCACGGCTCGCTCGCGCGCTTCTAACTCGCTTAAGCAGACTGTGGGGTCGGCGGTTTAGGTTGAAAGAAGCGGGGTAATTGCTCGAGGCGAGGCTCGAGGGATCAAGAGGTGGGTGTCTCTTGCTTTCGGCGCCAGGGTGCAGTGATGCCCCAAGAGAGATTGGTGTCCGGCTTGTTCGGCTCAGTCGGCTGGGTCGCTACTTCCGCACCGAGAGTCCGGCGAAGCGCCATTACGCGACCTCTCTCGTCCGTGCCGATGGGTTCCCATCCATCCGACAAGAGGGATTGCAATACTAAATTGTGCAGGTTTCGAGCCGCCTGTTCCAGCTCTTCTTCTGGGATCTTCTCATCCTTCTGCCACTCGAACTCGCTGGACATGGCAATGGTTTCGGTGCCCTCATGCGTGGTTCGTTCAGCCACAAACAGCAAGCGCATGATGCCCCCGAAGCGACCTACTTCGTGGGTAATCTCCCGAATCTGAGCGATTTCAAACATAGCTTCACCCATTCGGTTGGACCTAGAAGTCCCTGGCGCTCCCATCTTCTCATTCAACCGGGCGCTGAGGGCCTTGCGTTTTAATTCCAGTTTATCCACGGCTTACGCCCTTTGAAAAATAGTACCTGAGGCGGTGCGTGATTTCTGTGGTACGGATTTCCTGATCGGTTTCAGGTCCGCTCCAAGCAGCAGAAGGTCATGCGGAAGGGATTTCGCTCGTCGGCCGCCCGCACCTCGCTCTTAACTGTTGTCCACTCCGTCGAATCGTATATTGGAAAGAAGCTGTCTGCACCCACTTGCCCATGCACAATCGTAAGGTACATACGATCCACAAGCGCTCTATCGAGCGCTTCCTGGTAGACCTGCGCTCCCCCGGCGATGAATGTCTCGGTCTCCCTTCCGTCTTGAGCTGCGATTTGCACGGCCTCGGACAGGGAGCTTGCGACAGCATCGGCTGATTCCAGCACTCCGGCCCGACTCAGAACGATCACCCGCCGTCCCGGCAGACCCCGCTCGGCAATCGGCTCCCACGTGGCGTGCCCCATAATCACCGTGTGCCCCATAGTGAACTCGCGGAACCGAGCCATATCCGCTGGCAGGCGCCAGGGCAGATCCCCGCGCAGGCCAATGCCTCGGTCACCTTCCGCCATGGCTGCGATAATCGAGATAATCACACGGAAATTGCGGCTTTGATGTGGGGGTGTGGTTCGTAGCCTGTCAAGGTGAAGTCGCGGTAATCAAACTCGAGGATGGAGCGCACTTCGCGATTGAGCTCAAGGCGGGGCAGCGGCCGGGGTTCACGTTGGAGCTGTAGGCTGGCCTGTTCCACATGATTCTTGTAAAGATGGGCGTCCCCGAGTGTGTGGATGAATTCGCCCGGGTACAGCTGCGTGACCTGCGCCATCATCTGCGTGAGCAGCGCATAGGAGGCGATATTAAAAGGAACGCCCAGGAAGATGTCGCCCGAACGTTGGTAGAGCTGGCAGGAAAGCCGGCCATCGCGCACATAAAACTGGAACATTGCGTGGCACGGAGGTAGGGCCATCTGATCTACCTGAGCCGGATTCCAGGCGCTGACCACCAGACGTCGCGAATCGGGATTGCGTTTGATCTCCTCCACCACCCACGAGATCTGATCCGTCGTGTCTCCATCGGGGCCAACCCAAGAGCGCCACTGCGCCCCGTAGACGGGGCCCAGTTCGCCCTTTGCGTCGGCCCACTCGTCCCAGATCGTTACACCGTTCTCATTCAGGTATCTGACGTTAGTGTCTCCATTCAGCATCCAAAGCAGTTCGTAGACTATGGATTTCAGATGCAGCTTCTTGGTTGTGAGCAGCGGGAATCCGTCCGCCAGGTCGAAGCGCATTTGGTACCCGAAAGTCGAGCGCGTCCCGGTGCCAGTACGGTCGTTCTTCTCGACGCCGCGTTCCAACACGTAACGCATTAGATCCAGATACTGCTGCATTTATGTATCCAGTCTCCAGCCAACAGCCGCGGATCGCCCGCGCATGATGTTGTCGGACCTCTGAAAGTCATTATCGAAGCTCAATCGCAGTGGTTTAAGACCGGGGTTGCCTTACGCGTGAAGTCTAGCACAGGAATTAGCTTCCGGGTCTTATGCAGCCGGCATAAGCATCCAGCTTCGCTCTGATGTCCGGGACTATAATGGAAGTTCCCCTGCTACCCCTCTCGGGTCCTGAAAATCCTCTGGGCCGACCGGCGTCGTTCAGATGCATGAATGGATCCTCCCTCGCGGAGGCACTCGCTGCCGGAGTTCGATTGCTAGACAATCGACACGGCGATCATTTGCCTCCCGCGATTTCCTGAGGTGCTTCATATGGAGGCCGAGATTTTCGGGTGAGGCTATTCTGGATCGGACTGGTCTGGCTGGCCGGGATCGCCATGGGGCGGTTTCTAAATTTGCCGGCCGGCTCCCTCTTGATTGCGAGCGGCCTGGGCCTGCTCCTGGCGGTTGTCGGCGCGGGCCACCTGCGCAGGCTCGGCGTGGGTGCTGCTGTGCTCTTCCTGGGTGCCTGGCGCCTGTCGGTCGCCGTCCCTCAATTCGACTCTTCACATATTTCGGCTCATAACGATTCATTCCGAATTGCAACTCTGACCGGCGTGGTGACCGATTTTCCGGACGTGAGAGACGAATACATCGGTCTGCGCGTTGAGAGCGAAAGCATCCGCTACCTAGACTCTGATCTGCCTCAAATCATCGCGGGAGATGCGCTCGTCCGCGCCGATCGCTTCTCGTCATTTTCCTATGGCGATCGAGTGGAGGCTTTGGGAATTCTCGAGACTCCGCCAGAGTTCCAGGACTTCTCCTACCGGGACTACCTTGCTCGGCAGGGAATCTTCAGCCTGATGTCCAACGCTTCAGTCACAACTCTGGCGACTCGGAAGGGAAATCCGGTCCTTCAACTCCTTTTCGACTTTCGGCAGCGCGCGCTGGAAACTCTGTACTCGATCTTTCCCGATCCGGAAGCCTCGTTGCTGGCTGGGATCCTTCTTGGCATCGAGAGCGGCATCGGTTCCGAGTTGCGCGAGTCATTCAATGACACCAGCACGACCCACATCATCGCCATCTCTGGATTCAACATCACCATTCTGGCGGCTCTCGTAATCTCGCTAACCGGACGCACGTTAGGCGTGCGGAAGGGCGCGGTTGTCGCGGCCATCGTTATCGCCTTCTACACCATCCTGGTTGGGGCCGATGCGGCGGTCGTGCGCGCGGCCATCATGGGGGGTTTAGCTCTTTTTGCCCTCTTCCTCGGTCGCCTGACTCTGGCTCTGGCTTCGCTATCCGCCGCTGCAATTTTGATGACGCTGGTGAATCCGTACGTGCTCTGGGATGTAGGATTTCAGCTCTCGTTCGCAGCCACGCTCGGTCTGGTTCTCTATGCCGATCCCATCAAGGATGGGTTCGTCCGCGTTGCTTCTCGCTGGATAGCGAGTGGGCAGGCCAAGCGCCTCTCAGCACCGGTTGGAGAGTTCATCCTCTTCACCTTCGCGGCCCAGATTACGACCCTGCCGCTAACCGCTTATCACTTCCAGCGCCTCTCTCTGGTCTCCTTCATCGCAAACCCAATCGTGCTTCCCGCGCAGCCGCCGCTCATGATCCTCGGCGGATTGGCTATGCTGGCCGGCATGGTTTGGCTTCCTCTCGGACAGCTGCTGGCTTTGTTGGCCTGGCCATTCCCCGCGTTCACAATTCGAGTCGTCGATTTGTTTGCGGGAGTTCCTTCCGCGGCTATCGATCTGGGTCCGGTCAGCTTGCCGGCGGTGGTCGCGATGTACGCCCTTCTGTTTGGCGCCACGATATGGGCCACGCTGCCGCGAGAGCGCCGGCCCTCGCTGCCCGCTCCCTCCCTCTTGGCGATCCTGGTCGCGTTGTCAGTGCTCGCGGTCCTCACCTGGAAGGCCGTGGCGGACCGTCCGGATGGTCGACTTCATGTAACTACCTTCGAATCAGGAGGTACTCTTATTGAGACCGCCAGCGGTCGGTTCATCCTAATCGGCGGAGGCAACTCGGCGACGGCCCTGTCAAATTCGATGGGGAGAAGACTGCCGCTGTTCCATCGGCGTCTGGACTGGCTGGTCATACCCGATCGCCAGATTTCTGGCCTGGCCGGTGTTCCGGCTGGCCTCGAGATTGGCTCGGTGATGCTGAACTCTGAGCAGCCTGACCGTGCGCTCGCTGGCTTGATCCAATCACTGCAGGCGAGTGGAGCCAGCTTGATCCGCGCCGAGCGCGGTATGGCTCTCGATCTTGGAGGGGGCGCCCGACTTGAGCTGATTGACGATGAGCAAGGGAATCTCACCTTCTTATTGACCTCCGGCAAAGCTCGAATTGCGTTTGTGCCGCGGACTCCTTCCTCCCATATGCCTGATCGATCTGCCCTCACCGGCATCATCCTTTCGAGCGCTTCATCGGTTGGCTGGCTTCAAGAGCTCGAAACGACGATTGCGGTTATCAACGGCCCGAACCCTCTTCCTGCCAACGCCTCACGCCCCACACTGCTAGCCACCGACGACCGCGGTTGGATCGAGCTGGTGACGGATGGCGAGCGACTCTGGGTCTGGACTCAACGTTCCGGATCCCGATGACGGCTGATCGCCTACTCATAAGCGTCTCAAGCGATCCGCATCGAGCTCGAGACTTGCCGTGAAGAATACTCCTGCAGAGCATGTCAAAGCGCATTTCTTGGTGATAGTTCCGCGGCTAGCGGCTTTTCATCCTTAGCACATGCGTTCGGATATGCGGCGCCAGACCTAGGTCTTAGAACTCCTCCCTAACCTGTATGGGGACTGCAAGGTCGTCGCTCGGATCCCGTGCTGTAAGATGACTCGTGAGATCTGGAACCAGGCGGGAATCCCCCGGCTGCGCTTTTCATACGCGGAATAAGAGAGGTCTGTCTGAGGTTCTGACGGCGTATGCGGTCAAACGGAAAAGACGCAATCCAGAAGCTTTCAGGGCGCGTGCTCGTTGCCGATGACGATGCGCAATTCCGCGACCTGCTCGTCCGGCGCGCCGAAAAGATGGGCCTATCGGTACTGGAAGTTGAAGACGGAAATGAAGCGATGGAAGCCCTAGAAGGCGAACGTTTCGACTTGATCGTCTCCGACCTCTACATGCCTGGCCATACGGGGTTGGAAGTGATCCAGAAGGCGCAGGAAAAGGACCCCGAAATCCACGCCATCATCCTGACTGCCAGCGCGACGGTGGAAACCGCCATCGAAGCCTTGCGCTCGGGCATTTACGACTACTTGACGAAACCGCTGGAATCCCTGGCCGACTTCGAGATCACCGTCGCCCGCGCCCTCGAGCATGCCCATCTGATTCGCGAGAATGAGCGATTGTTCAAAGAGGTTCAACGCCTAGCAGTTACCGATGGACTCACCGGTTTGTTCAATCGACACAAGCTGGACGAAGCTCTGGCCAACGAGTTTGAGCGAGCGCGTCGCTACAAGCGGCCGCTCTCGGTAATCATGATTGATATGGATGGTCTCAAGGCCATCAACGACACCTATGGACATCCGGCGGGTGACGCGGCACTCAGGATGGTCGCGGATGTGATCCGCAGCCAGATCCGTCGTGTGGATATGCCGGCCCGATTTGGTGGCGATGAGTTTATGGTTCTCTTGCCCGAGGTGGAACTTGAGTTGGCGCTGAAGATCGCTGAGCGGATCTGCAACAAGATCCGACCCACCGAGGAGCATGAGGACATGTTCACGGTCAGCGGGGGCGTCGCGCAACTGAGTGACAACCATGCCTCCGCAGAGGATTTTCTGCGCGCGGTAGATGATGCACTCTATCGGGCCAAGCGCGCCGGTGGGCAGCAGGTCATGATGCAGATTCTTGAAAATGAGCCGGCTGAGGCGCTCGAGGGAAGATGATATCAGGGGCTGATAATTTCAAGCACGGGTCGCGTGGGGTAGAGACATGGAAATAACAAGCTCAGCATTCGAACGGAGTTCGGGGGATTCCCATAACCTTGGGAACGAACAAGTCCCGACCCTCAACAAGCTGATCGGCGTTTTCGCGAGCCTTCGGGCCAAGCTGATCATCCCGTACGTTATTCTGACTTTGATGATCGCCATGGTCGGCGTCTATGTGATCACGCGCCTGGTGACCTCCTCTCTATCCGAGAGATTTAACAATCAGCTGTTAGAGGCGAGCCGGGTGGCCGGCGATGGAATGGTGCGCCAGGAGCGCACCCATCTCGAGGACCTGCGCCTGATGGCCTTCACTGAGGGAGTCCCGGAGGCCTTGGTTGCCCGCGATCCTCAAGCCTTGCAAGATCTGCTCTTCCCGATCACTCTCAATAATGCGATCCAGGCCGTAACCGTTGTTGATCTTACGGGCACCGAGATCATCACGCTCGCCCGGCACCCCTCCTCTGGTGAGTACATTACATCTGAGGGAGGCGACTTCTCCCAATTCAGCATCGTTTCTGACATATTGAAAAACGATCAGGATGCCGTCGGCGACAAGTATGCCGGCCTGCTGGTCACCTCATTCGGACCCTACCTGTTCACCAGCGCGCCGGTCCGCGACGCCGATGGTGACCTCCTGGGTGTGCTGCTCGCTGGTACCAGCCTCGAGACCCTGTTGGCGGATATCAAGAACCAGTCGTTGGCGGATGTCATCCTGCTCGACAACGATGGTTCACTAGTCTCGACCTCTTTCGTTGAGCCTGAGACTGGATTCGGTCCGGTGGAAATCAACCCAGGCCTGCTTAACGAAACGAACCCATCCGTGACGCTCGACTTCGATCTATATGGCCGAGACTATAAGTCGACCTACGCGCCGCTGGTGATTCGTCAGGACAGCACCGGCATTCTCGGAGTTGCGCTGCCCAGCAGTTTCATCATCTCGACCATGGCCACCAGCCGTACCACCTTCAGTCTAATATTCTCGGCCGGTACCATCGCAACCATCGTCGTTGGATACCTGCTGGCTCAAAGTATTGCCAAGCCCATCCTTCGTCTGCGCTCTGTGTCTCAAGCGGTTGCCGCGGGTGACTTGAATCAGGACACTGGCCTGCGCGGTGCGGACGAGATTGGCGAATTGGCTGGGGCCTTTGACATTATGACCGTCAGGCTTCGCGAGCGTACGGCCGAGGCCGCGCGCTTGTACGACGAAACGTTGGATCGCAATCAGGAATTGGCTGAGATCAATGCTCGGCTGCAGACCGCTCAGGCGCAGCTCATCCAGTCGGAGAAACTGGCCTCGGTGGGTCAGCTCACAGCTGGCATCGTGCACGATGTCAAGAATCCGCTGGCGGTCATCAAGGGACTGGCAGAGGAGCTCAGCGAAGAGTTCTCGGTCGATCCTTCGATGCAGGATCAACTGAAGACGATTCGAGAGAGCGCAACGAAGGCCAGCACGATTGTCACCGACCTGCTGAAGTTCGCACGTCAGTCCACCCCTGAATTGGAGCGGCGCGATATGCGCGAGACGATCGAGTCGAGCGTGCGACTGACGGAGTACCTGGCGCGCAAGTCCAATGTTGAACTCAAGATCGACATGCCGTCGAGCCCGGTGCTGATTTGGTACGACGCGCAGCAGATCGAGCAGGTCTTGATCAATCTGATTGGCAATGCCATTCAGGCCATGAAGAATGGCGGCACCATACGCATCAATTTGAGCGAAGCCGAAAACTCGATTGCCCTGTCCGTACAAGACAACGGCGTTGGCATACCTGAAAAGAATCTCCTGAGAATCTTCGATCCCTTCTTCACGACCAAGCCCGAGGGAGAAGGAACCGGATTGGGGCTGTCGGTGAGCTTCGGCATCGTCACACGCCATCGTGGGCAGATCAGCGTGGACAGCAAGCCAGGCCTGGGAACGACATTCACCATTCTGTTGCCCATTGATCAAGAGCAAGACGCGGGCACTGAATCCGAGAACGAGCCCGATCCACTGAAGGAAGCGGAGAAGGCGCTCCAAGTCATCTGATCACGATTTAGATCGGGTGTCCGGGCGGGCTGGGCCTGATCAGATGGTAGGCGTAATCTAGAGGTGGCCGGCGGCACGTCATAGAGTGGAGCGCAGCATTGGCCGGGCGTGGGTATGAATTCGTTAAGCCAAGTCTGCAATCTAATCGCAGTTCGCCTGCCGGGGGTTGGGAGATAACCCGTGGCTCAAGGCGTTCCTTTCGTAGTCTTCAGGAAGAACTGCATCTGGCGATATCCCGGCGAAGGATCGGATGTGGCGAGGTCCTTCTCAAGATTTCCTACGTCGGCAGCCGAGTAGTGGACATAAGTGACTAAGGACGCCCTAGCTCCGTCGACATGGAACTCAGCGCTTTCCACCTCCTGACCCTCCGGTACAAAGAGCCTGGGACCCGTTTGGGGCCAGAAGAGTGAGAATCGACTGAGTAGGGGGTCAAGATAATGTCAGAAGTAAAGATCCTTCTCTGCGACGACGATCCCGCTCTGCTTGGGCTCTTGATCAGACGCCTGAAGAAGATGGGAATCGAACCCGATCCCGCCAGCGACGGCCGTGAGGCCAAGTCGCTGATTGATGCAAGCAGCTACGACGTGATCGTCACCGACATTTACATGCCGGAGGCGACCGGGCTCGAGGTGATGCAGCACGCCAAGCAGAAAGACGCGGATACGCAGGTCGTCATCATCACCTCCTCCGCTACGATCGATAATGCCATCGATGCTCTCAATCACGGCGCGTTTGGCTATCTGACCAAGCCCTTTGACCACTTGATCGTTTTCGACAACATGGTTTCGCGCGCCCTGGAATACCGCCTGCTGGTCGTCGCGGACAGGCGCAAGGCAGAAGCTCAAAAGCGGCGCGGCGACATGCTGGAGGACGAAGTCGCAGAGCGCGTGAGGCAGCTGCAGAAGAATCAGAAGGGGCTGCTCGATCTGCTGGGCTCGCTGCCGGACGGGATCCTGGTTGTCGAGCAGGGCGGCAAAGTCGTGCTTAGCAGCCCCGTCGGGGAACGCTGGCTGGCGCATGATCAGAACACCGAGGATCGGCCGATCCACACATTCATCAACCAGGTGCATGCCGAAATGCCGGAATCGAGTGCAGAGGTGAAGGTCAACGACGTCGACCTCCACCTCATGTCGGCAAATTTCCGGGATGACGGAGAAGTCAAACGCAAGGCGATCATCATCCGCGAAGTCGAAGAGGACCGCGCGGGCGCAGGCAGCCTGGTAACTGAAACCGTCATGGGCATCAAGAAGGGACTTGCAGCGCTCTATGAGCAAGGTTTAGGGACCGAGGTGGTTCTAAACGTCGCCAGCCAATTCGCGGTATTGGAGCAATTACAGGGCTGGGCAGGCGGAACCGGCGAGCTCGCAGCGGCGGGGCCCGCGCCTGCTCAAAGCCCGGCCGCAACCGTCTCGAGCCCAGCGCCGGCGCAACCAACGCAGCCGCAGCCCGCTCCCCAGGTGCAAACTCCCGCTCCCAATCAAGCGCCGGCGGAGGCCTCGCAGCCGGACCCCGCTTCCCAAGAGCAAAGCCCCGCTCATCCGGCTCCCGCTCCGGTGCAGGCTCCTACCGGAGCCGGCGAGGTGACTTCGATCCCGCCCTTTACGATTCCTCGCGAGCGCACGCCAACCGGCGAGTTGGACGGTCCGAGGCTCAACACCTCCGAACTTCAAGATGCGCTGCGCGCCTCCGCGCCGGCAGACGCCCAACAAGCCGCGGTCGAGCCCGCGCTGGAGAACTCGGCTCCGCCAGAAATCGTGGCTGAGACGCAAACTCCCGCGCCGGAGCCGACGGCCGAAGAAGCCGTAGATGCGGCTCCGGTCGAGCCGCCCGCACCCTCTCCTCCGCTGGAAGTCGAGGCACCGTCAGAGCCAGATACCCGGCCTACGGTAGCAGCAGCTCCCACCGCGACAGATGAGACACACGCGGCTCCTTCGGATGATCCTGAGCTCTCCAGCACTGAGGGAGACCCAACGCCTGAGCCCCAGGCATTTCCCCGAGCGGAAGCCGGCACGTCCGATGTTCCCTCATGGATTGATGGAATCGAAGGAATCACTAACCCCGATATACTGGACGGCTTCGAATTCGAGCCTGAACAACAGGAGGCCTCGTTCCCAGAGGCGCAGACCAGCGAAATCCTTGAAGATGACTCCATCTTCAAGCAGCGGGTCATCCCCGAAGAGATGAACGCCAAGCTCAAGACCCCGGTAGGGCTTCCCAACACAAACGGAAATCAAGAGTACGCTCCACCTCAGCATGATGGTCCGATCACTATTCAGGCCTCCCAGGCCGACACGCAGATGTTCCGCAAGGTGCTCGAGGGCCTCTCTGGAACAAAGGTCTTGAGTGGAGACTATGAAAGGCCAGAAGAGGAGCCTCCAAAGAGCAATGGGGACATTGCTGCCAAAGCTGGAGATGGGCCGAATGAAATGCGCGCCCAACTCTCCGAAGCTCCTGCAAGTGAGGTACACATAGAAGCTCCACCGGTACCACCTTCTGCGGAGGGATTTCGTCCGGTGCAAGAACCCGAGCCCGAACCGCAACCGGTCCAGGCCGCTCCGGCAACCTGGCCCCCTACCCTGCCCACAAAGGACGACGACTGGGACGACCAGCTCGACGTCTCCGGATAGCTCCCAGCACCGGATAAACAAACTCCCCGGCACTGATTACTCGCCGGGGAGTTTTTATGCTTCTGGATAGAAAGGAGCTACGGTGCCGTGGGTTCGATCGGTGTGACGCTGGTCGTGCTCCCCTCAAGCGATGGAATAGGCAGCAAGAACGGGTTCTCGCTGGGCACCAACATCACCTGGATTCCAGGTCCCAACCTCTGGACGTACTCAAAGGTGATCAGATCCGGATTCTGCGCCAATGCGGCCCCGAGCAGCTCCAGCGCTGTCTTCTCTGCTTCAGCCTCGATCACACGCGCGTCTGCTTTACCCTGAGCGTTAATCACAGCCGCATCTGCCTGACCCCGGGCGGTTGCACGGGCTTGCTCCGCCTCCTGCTCACGTTGCTGAACGACAAAGACCGCCTGTTGGGCCAGCTGTTCTGCTATCTGCTTCTGCTCGACCGAAGCGGCGTATTCCGGGGAGAAGGCGATGTTACGCAGCACGAAGTCGTGCAAGATCAGACCGCCCTCGTCAAAAATATCCTTTAGGGACTCTTCGATCAAGGAGCTCAGCGCAAAACGCTCTGTGCTGTAGACTTCCTCGATCCCAAACTGCGATACCGCATCTCGGATGATGCCGCGTACTTGAGGACGGATGAGGTTGTCGATATACCGCCCCTGCCACTTCTTATGGGTCTCAACAACTTCATCAGGCTTGAGGGCAAAAATCACCGAGGCGTCAACTCTAACCACCTGCCCGTCGGAAGTACGCGCCTCCACCGAATCATCTCCGATGATCTGGCCCTCCTGGGGCGCAATCGACATAGTGTAGGTCTGCCGGGTGATCGGATAGGCAAGAACGTTCTCGAGAAAGGGAACCACGAAATTCAACCCCGGCTGAAGGGCCTCGGGCCTTATGCCCTCGTCGAGCGCCGAGATCACGACCCCACGATCGGTCGGCTGGACAAAGACAATGCTGGCGCCGGCCACGGTGGCTACCAGCGCTACTGCGATCGATCCGATGATGAGCCCAACGGCTCCCCGGAACTGTTGTCCGCGAGTCGCACGGACCACAGCAATTCCGATGACTGCAATCGCCACGATCCAGGCGATGGTGGCGATAGCACTTACGACGGCTCCGACGTTCATCTACTCCTCCTTAGCTCGTTAGAGCGTTAAAAAAGCCCAAATTTGGGTCACTCGGCGATTTTACCATGTGGCCCCATCGGCACGGCCTGCGGCGATGACTACTCATTGATCTATTAGGGTCAACAAAGGGGCACCCCGGATGGGCAGCCCGGATTACCAAGAATCAGTCGAGTTGCTATAAAGAGTCACGCTCGATCATGAGCGTCACCGGCCCGTCGTTCTCGATCTCGACCAGCATGTTGGCGCCGAACGAACCGGTCTGCGTGGTTACGCCCTCCCCGCGCAAGTGCTCTGCAAACTTTTCCACGAGCGGCTCCGCGATCTCTGGATCCGCAGCATGAACAAAGCTGGGGCGTCGCCCTTTGCTCACGTCGCCATATAGGGTGAACTGGGAGACTACCAGGGCCTTCCCGCCTGAATCGAGAAGCGAGCGGTTCATCTTTCCACCATCATCTTCAAATATCCGCAAATTCGCACATTTCCCCGCGAGCCAGCGTGCCTCCTGTTCGGAATCTCTGTCTCCGACCCCAAGCAAGATGACCATGCCTGGCCCGATCTCTGCCAGGGTTTCTCCGTCAACGCTTACGCAGCCGCGCCGCACGCGCTGGACAAGCGCCCTCATCTGGCTAGTCCCCGGCTGGGGCCAAAGCTTGGACCAGGCCGAGCACTTCGCCCTCCTCTGCATGCCGGCCAGTCTTCAGTTTTGAGTAGACCAGTTGATCGTCGACCGTCACTTCGAAGCGTCCGCCCTCCGAAGGAACCAGGGCGATAGACTTGATGTCGAGCTCGTATTGCTTGGTCAGATCTGCCATCAGACCGATGGCTCTGTCCGTGTAGTGTCAAACCGCGCAGTAGACAATAGTAATTTCCACTCTAATATCTCCTTGATATGGGAGGATCCAACATGGATTCTACTCTTTGTCATCTCTAGGCAGCCTGCAACTTATGAGATAATGCAAGACGTAACTGCAAGCATCAGGAGGTGTACGATGCGAAAGTTTGCATCTTTTGTATTTGGGTCGGTGATGGGAGCCATGTTTGGAGCCGTCGTTGCGTTATTGATCGCCCCCAGCTCTGGGGAAGAGCTTCAGGCGCGAGCACGAGTGCGGGTCGCGACCCTGCGCGATGAAGTTCAGAATGCCTATGATATCCGGACGGCGCAGCTCCAAGCGGAGCTGGAGGCCTTGAGTTCCAGTTCTGAGGGGGACGAGCAACCCCCGGAATCGGAGTGACCGACCCCGATTCAAGGAATCGGGCCCATGAGAGGCCCGATTTTCATTTAAGGCGGCTTCATCCCGTCCGCTGTCTGGCCAGGGTCTCGTCGTCCGGCTGCACGATCGGAAGGCGTACGGTGAAGCGGCTTCCCCGCCCCACGACACTCTTCGCCTGCAGACTGCCTCCGTGCGCTTCCACGATCTCACGCGAAATTGCCAATCCGAGCCCGGCTCCGCGTGGCCCGCTGGCAGAACGCGCCTTGTCGAGTTGATAGAAGCGCTCAAAGATTCGAGAGAGTTCTTCCGGGGGAATGCCGGGCCCCGTGTCATACACATGTACAGAGACCCAGCCAGAGCTCCCCTCCGTCTTGAGCCGCACCTGGCCGCCCTCGGGCGTGTGTTTCAAGGCATTGTCGATCAGGTTTGTGAAAACCTGCGCCAAACGATCCCCATCTCCGATCAGCGACGGGATTGAATTCACATGGTTTTGGATCTGAATGTTCTTCCGGGCGGCCTTGAGCTTGAACCGCTCCACGATCGCGGCCAGTATCGCCCCCAAGTCGACCGGCCTCCTCTCCAAAGGAGCCTGCCCGGTGTCCATTCGAGCCAGGTCCAGCAATTCCTCAACTAACCGCCCAAGACGATCGGATTCGTCATAAATCACTCCGGCTGCGTTCTGGACGTCTGACGCGGTCCCGTCCAGGATCGCCTGTGCATAGCCTTGAATAGAGGTGAGTGGCGTCCGCAGCTCATGAGAAACGTTGGCGACGAAGTCACGCATCGCCTGTTGGCTTCCCTGCACCTGTTGCACCATCTCGTTGAATGAAGTTGCCAGGCTGTGTGCCTCGTCCGGGCCGGAAGGAGCCAGCCGCTGATCATAGTCGCCGGCCGCCACCGACCGTGCGGCCTCCGCGGTGTTCCGAAGTGGGGCCGACACCCAACGTGAGATTAGCCAGGCAAGAACGACCGAAGCGGCTAGCGCTACAAGGGAAGCACGCAGGATGAGAGGCAGCAAGAGCTCCTGTCCGACGGCCGCCACCGGACTGGGCCTGGGGGCCAACAGGAGCAGTGACCGGCCGTCGCCCAGCGGCTGAGCGACGTAAAGCCAGCGATTGAAGAGACCCCCATAGCCTCCATGCGAGACGCCATCGGCGGAAGTGGCCTGTCCGATCACCTCCGCAGGTGGCGGCTCGACGCCAGGCCGAGTGTCGGTCAGTATCTCTCCTTCAGGCCCCACGATCATGCCACGCGCATTTGGCACGCCAAGGTTTCGGAAGGCGGCATTGAGACGATCCGATCCAAGGAACTTCAGCACACGCGCCCCGCGCTCGGCCACGAGGTCCGCCGCGCCGCTTAGCCTGGCGGTCGTTTGTCGGTCCACTTGGCGGCTGTTGATCAGGAAGACCAGCAGGCTGGCGGCAACGATGATCAGCACCAGGGCGCTGACCAGCATATGGGTCAGCAGTAGGCGGGACCGAAGTGAGCGAAACATCAGACGACCAGCTTGTACCCCACCCCAGTGATGGTCTCAATCTGCACCTGGCTGCCCTTCAGCCGCTTGCGAAGGTGAGCCACGTGAACGTCCACGGTTCGAGTCTGGCCATAAAAATCGTATCCCCAGGCCAGATTGAGCAGCTGTTCACGACTCAGTACGATTCCCTTGTTCTCGGCGAATGCCTGAAGCAGATCAAATTCCTTCGCGCGTAGAGCGATCTGCTCACTGCCAACCGTGACTTCCCTGCGGGCGGGATCGATGCTGAGGTCGGCTAGGTGGAGGGGTTTGTCATTCGGACGCGGCGAGCGGTCGGCTCGCCGCAGGATCGCCTTGACGCGCGCCACCAACTCACGCGGGTTGAAGGGCTTGGTGAGGTAGTCATCGGCGCCCAGTTCCAGTCCCACGATCTTGTCAACATCATCGTCGCGAGCAGTGAGCATGATGATGGGAACGTCTGACTTGACGCGTGTCTGGCGACAGACCTCGAACCCATCTACTTCGGGAAGCATGAGATCCAGCACGACGAGGGCCGGTTCATGCGCCTGGATCTGCTTCAATGCCTGCGCGCCATCGAAAGCAGATTCGACCCGATAGCCCTCCTGCTCCAGATACATCGTGGCCAAATCCACGATGTTGGGCTCGTCGTCGACTACCAAGATGCGCTCACCTGACATTTTTCAACTCCAGATCCCTCGTCACGAATTCCCCAATATTGAGTTGGTCGTCGACGACCAGAATGCGCTCACGCGCCATTTTTCCGCTCCAAATCCGGTCCAGTAGCCCGGGTTACATCGGTTTCCACCAGCTCGCGCTATGCTCTCATCGCGTCCGACTCTATCGGACGTCCAGGGCCCCGCACCCTCCCCAGCCGAGCGGGGTCCCTGCGTTTATGCGCAGCAGTTTGCGCATCAACCTGAGCAGATAAGCCCCCGGGACCCGCTAACCGCCTTCAACCCACGCAATCGCTTCAATCTCGACGGCCGCTCCGCCGGGAAGCGCCGCTACCTGGATGGTCGAGCGCGCGGGCGGATCGGCGGTGAAAACCTCACCGTAGACTGCGTTCATTGTGGCAAACTCTTGTAAATTCGTCATGAAAACGGTGGTTTTAACGACCCTCCCAAGCGAGCTGCCGCCCGCCTCCAGTACTTTGCTGAGATTGGCAAGCGCTTGCCCAGTCTCTGCAGCGACGCCGCCCTCCACCAGAGATCCGGCATCGGGGTCCATACCGGTCGTCCCAGAGGCAAATACCATGTCTCCGACCCGAATGCCTGGCGAGTAGGGCCCCATCGGCCTGGCTCCATCGCTTGGTACGATCACCTCTCGTGCGCTACCGCTCATTCCAATCCTCCTTGTTACTAAATCGGGCTCTCAAGAAATTCATCGTTCGAATCACGGACGATGTCCGGCCAATATTGCAGAAGCGTCTGCTTTTCGCAAGCAAAAAGAACGCGATCTATATCGAATCGCGCTCTGCGCCAGATGATGCACTATAGGTCTCTAGGTAACGATGTTGATCAGCTTGCCCGGGACAAAGATGATCTCTTTCGGTTCCCCTTCTCCAAGGTACCGCGCGATGGCCTCGCTGGCCAAGGCGATCTCCTTCGCCGCCTGCTCTGAAACATCGGCGGGGGCCGTAACTCGGTCACGGACTTTCCCGTTCACTTGAATGACCAGTGTGATCTGGTCTTCCTTGGCTAGTTCCGGATCATAGTCGGGCCAGGGCTGCCGATGGATCGAGTAGGGCTTATCCAATCGCTCCCACAGCTCCTCCGCGACATGCGGGGTCACGGGAGCCATCAATAGCAGCAGCGATTCGACGGCTGCGTTGAATTCCTGCGTGCCTGCCAATCCATCTTCTTGCGCCGATCCGATGGCGTTGCTCAGCTCCATCAAAGCGGATACTACAGTATTGAAATCAAAGTTCTCCAGATCATGCGAGACGGCGCGTATGGTCTGGTGGACCTTGCGCGTGAGTTGCTGCCCGGTACCCGGATTGCCGTCGCCGGGCTCGGCTCCCGCAGTCTGCTGCACGAGTGACCAGACCCGGCTCAACCAGCGCACCACGCCGTGGATGTTATCTGCATTCCAGGGGCCGCCCTCTGACCAGCGGTACCCAAACATGAGAAAGGCTCGGACTGCGTCGGCGCCGTAAGCGGCCACCTGCTCATCCGGATCGACCACGTTGCCGCGGGATTTGCTCATACGCCGGCCGTCCGGCCCCAGGATCTGACCCTGGTTGCGCAGCTGGATCATCGGCTCCGGACCTTTCATGATCCCCATATCTCGGCCGGCCTTGTGGAAGAAACGCGTGTAGATCAGGTGCATCGTGGCGTGCTCTGCGCCGCCGGTGTAGGTGTCCACCGGCATCCAGTAGTCATATTCCTCGGGGTCGAAGGGTCCCTCACTGTAGTTTGGGCTCAAGTAACGCAGGTGGTACCAGGATGAGCACATAAAGGTATCCATGGTATCCGTATCTCGTTCGGCCGGCTCCCCACCGATAGGGCAAGTAGTATGTTTCCACTCTGGATGGAGTTTTAGCGGGCTCTGCCCCGTCGGCAGCCACTCCACGTCGTCAGGGAGCAACACTGGCAGCTGATCTTCCGGAACGGGTACTTGCCCATGCTCGGGGCAATAGATGATCGGAATCGGCGCGCCCCAGTACCGCTGGCGAGAGATCAGCCAATCTCGAATTCGGTAGCTTACGGCGGCTTCGCCGATGCCATTTTTTTCCAGATAGCCGGTCGTAGCACCGATCGCTTGGTCCTGGGAGGTGCCGGTCAGCGGGCCCGAGTTGATCATCGGGCCGTACACCACAACTGCCTCTTGCATCGTAGCGCCGTCCAATTGCTCTCCATCAGGCGATTGGATGACAGGCCGCACTTCAAGCCCATTTTTCCGGGCGAATTCAAAGTCTCGCTGATCGTGTGCAGGCACACCCATGATGGCGCCGGTGCCATAACTCATCAGGACATAGTCCGCCACCCAGACCGGGATGCGTTCACCGTTGACCGGGTTCCTGGCGTAGCCGCCGGTGAAGACCCCGGTCTTTTCCTTGTTGAGCGCCTGGCGCTGAATATCCGTCTGGCGGATCGCCTGTTCGACATAAGCGCCGACGGCGTCCCGATGCTCCTCCGTCGTCAGCTTTTGGACCAGCGGATGCTCCGGAGCGAGCACCATAAAGGTCGCCCCCCAGAGCGTATCTGGCCGGGTGGTGAAGATGGGGATCTCGTCCTCACCTTCTGTGAGGAAGGCGACCTTGGCTCCTTCGCTCCGGCCAATCCAGTTGGTCTGCAGAAGCTTCACGGGCTCCGGCCAGTCCAGGCCCGAAAAGTCCAGCAGCTCATCCGCGTAATTGGTGATTCTAAAGAACCACTGCTCGAGGTCTTTCTTTACAACGGGGGTTTTGCATCGTTCGCACACGCGGTCTTCCCCGATAACCTGTTCGCGAGCGAGCACGGTCTGGTCTTTGGGGCACCAGTCTACGGGCGCCATCTTCTTGTAAGCCAGGTCGTTCTTAAACAACTGCAGGAAGAACCACTGGGTCCAGCGGTAATACTCGGGATCGGCGGAGATCGCTTCGCGCGACCAGTCCCACATCGCTCCCATGCTCCGGAGCTGCTTGCGCATGCGGTCGACATTCTTGTAGGTCCATTCCTTGGGGTGTGTGTTGCGGTCGATGGCCGCATTTTCCGCCGGCAGACCGAAGGCATCGAACCCAATGGGGTACATCACGTTGTAGCCCTTGCGACTCAGATAGCGGGCACGCGCATCGGATGGCGTCATGGCATACCAGTGACCGATATGCAGATTGCCGGAGGTATACGGCAGCATGGTCAGGAAGTAGAGCTTCTTGCGCGTGGGGTCGACTTCGGCCTTATAGAGCTCGTCTTGCTCCCACCGACTCTGCCACTTGCTCTCAATTGCGGCGGGATCGTATCTATCCACCGTCTCCATTTTTTCAGTCAAGCGTTTGCCTCCGTCCAACTTCCGCTACTGGCGATGCGAAATTGCCGCTGCACGATAGCTGCAACATATAGAAAACGCCCCTCCGCCTAACCAGGGACGAAGGGGCACTCCGTGGTACCACCCTGATTGTCAAGTCCTGCACGCCTTGCTGCGGGACCGGACCACTCAGTTTTGCGCTAACGGGCATTCCCGCCCCCGGCTAACGGCTTCGTCCGATTCACCGGGGGAGCTTACGCTCAAGGATAGAACCAATATCTCTCGGCGCGGCAGGCGAGTTCGGCCTCAGGGCTCCGGAGGGCCCATCCTGCGCTCTCACTATCCGCAGTCGCTGCAAATGCCGGACAGCCTAATACTCCTGCCATGGCTCGCTATTCAGTTGCAGGTGGACCCAGTGGGATTCGAACCCACGACCTTCTCAATGCCATTGAGACGCGCTCCCAACTGCGCCATGGGCCCCTGGTCGATCAGCCACCCGAAGTGCTGGGGCAAGCCCCGAAGTGCTGGGGCAAGTGGACCTGGCGGGATTCGAACCCGCGACCTCATCAGTGCGATTGATGCGCGCTCCCAGCTGCGCCACAGGCCCCTACAAGGGTCTGAGGATTGTACTTAGAAGCCGGAACGGATGTCAAGAAAGCCGTTTGGAGCTGCAGCAGTACAGGCTGTGGCGGCGTGCCTCGGCCTCCCATTCCAGCAACCTTCCCGGCCCAATTCTCGCCCATCCTATCGAGTTCTCGCGTTTATAATCTACGCGGTCCCCCATGAGCTACCAAGAACGACTCGATCGCCTCTACGACCGCTTGACAGACGTGCGCCTAGGTGCGATGGCGCTCATCCCCGGGCCCAGCCTGTTCTATATCAGCGGGCTCTCGTTCCATCTCATGGAGCGCCCGGTGATCGCGCTGCTTTCGCGCGATGCCGAGCCCATCATGGTGGTCCCTGAGCTCGAGCGGGACAAGGCAGAATCCTCGCCTATAGAATTCAGGCTCTTTTCCTACAGTGAAGAAGAGGGCGCAGCGCTCGAGGCACTTTATCAGAGCGTGGCCGGCCTGGCCCTTGAAGGCAGCCACATCGGGGTCGAGCCCTTACGCATGCGGTTCCACGAGCTCGATTTGCTGCAGGTCGCAGTTCCGCGTGCAACATTCGTCTCCTCTGATGGTGCGATTTCCGCGCTGAGAATCCAGAAGGACCCGGCAGAGATTGCTGCCATGCAGCGCGCGGCTGAGATCGCAGAGGCCGCTCTCGAAGAGACCCTTTCGCTCATCAAGGTGGGGATGACGGAGCTGGAGCTGGCCTCCGAGCTGACGATGCAGCTGTTGCAGGCAGGTTCGGAGCCAGAGTTCCCGTTCAGCCCGATCGTCGCCTCGGGCCCTAATGCCGCTCTGCCGCACGCGGTTCCCTCCGATCGGGCTCTCGCAGAGGGAGATAGCCTCATATTGGATTGGGGAGCGGTTCACCAGGGCTACGTCTCCGACATCACGCGCACCTTCTTTGTCGGCAAAGCGCCCGATGAACTGAGCCAGGTACACGAAATCGTTCAACAGGCTAACGCTGCCGGCCGCGCGGCAGCTCAACCCGGTGCGACCTGCGGTGGCGTAGATCTGGCTGCCCGTAGTGAAATCGAGCGGGCAGGATACAGCGAGTACTTCCTGCATCGAACCGGCCATGGGATCGGGCTGGAGGCCCACGAACCGCCCTTCATTCGAGAGGGTGAAAAGACTGTGCTCAAGGCCGGCATGACCTTCACGGTCGAGCCCGGAGTCTATCTTCGCGGTCGGGGCGGCGTGCGCGTCGAAGACGACGTCGCCGTAACGGAAGAGGGCAGCGTGAGCCTGACCACGCTTCCCCGCGAGGCCCGGATAGTCGCATGAAGACCTTGATGCCCGGTGGCGAGCCATTCTTCTTTCCGGGAGACAGCGATGTGGGTTGTCTACTGATCCATGGATTCACCGGAGCACCCGAAGAAATGCGGTGGATGGGAGAGTATCTGGCCAAGCAGGGGATTACGAGCCTTGGTGTTCGCCTGTTTGGGCATGCGACGCAGCCGGCTGACATGAATCGAGCCCGGAGCCGCGATTGGCTGGCCTCCGTCGAGGATGGTTATCACCTGCTGAGGAACCAGGTCGCCAAGATGATTATGGTCGGTCTTTCCACAGGGGGAGCCCTCTCGATCCTTATGGCGCGCGACTTTCCTGTGGCCGGGGTCGTGGTAATGTCCACGCCAGCCTGGTTTCCGGAGCAACTTGTGCGGAAATTACGCCCAGTCATCCCGCTCATCAGCAAGGTTTGGCGATTCGCGTCGCAGGACGGCGAGTCGGATTGGCACGATAAAGAAGCGGAGAAGATACAGGTCCACTATCCTGTGTTCCCAGTTCGCGCTACGGCGGAGCTCAGCGATCTCCTGGACGAGATGCGCGGTACGCTGGATCAAGTGACCGTCCCGGCCCTGCTCATCTACGCCAGGGGAGACGGGACCATTCCGCCAGAGTCCGGCCAGGTGATGTATGACGGACTGGGCTCGGCGGACAAGGAACTCCTATGGCTGACAGAGAGCGGCCACAATATCCCGCGAGACGCTTCCCGCCAGCAAGCCTTCGAGGCCACCGCCGCCTTCATACGCCGCGTCGCCGCGTGAGCTCGAGCCTTCGCTCCAGCAATCTTCCATTTACATGAGCCAGATCCTCGCCGGGGGCAAACCTTTCCTTTATCAAGGTGGTTCCGGCATCGGTGTACTACTCATCCATGGCTGGACCAGCACGCCGCAAGAGGTGCACGACCTGGGGAGGCATCTGGCCGAGCAGGGTCTTACGGTACTCGGCCTCCGTTTGCCTGGGCACGCCACGCGCCCCGCGGATCTGAACCGGATGCGCTGGCGAGACTGGCTGGCCGCGGTCGAGGACGGCTACAGCCTGCTGAATGATGCCTGTGAGCAGGTTGTCGCCATGGGGCTCTCCCTTGGCGGCGCCTTGGCCTTGCTCCTGGCCTGCTCCCGGCCCGTGGCTGGTGTGGTGGCGATGGCAACGCCCTACGAAGTCCCCACACAGCCGGGGCTCCGGTGGCTGCGCCCGCTGCTCCTCACCCTACGGCCGATCAGCGGTGTGCTCCGCTACGTACCGAAGCCGTCGGTCAATGATTACAAAGATCAGCAGGCGTATCGGGATCACCTAAGCTACCGCGTTTTCCCGATCCGCTCTGTGCTGGAAGTTGGTGGTTTGCTGGAGCTGCTCCGCGAGCAACTTTCCGGGCTTCGCGCACCGCTGCTGCTCCTGCACGCGATTGAAGATCGAGGCGTTTCCCCCGACCATGCTCGGTCCATCTATGCGCAGGTGGGTTCGACTGATAAGGAATTAGTCTGGATCGAGAACAGTGGGCACGTCATTACCGTCGAACCCGCCCGTAGGCGGGTTTACGATCTGGCAACGTCGTTTGTGAATCGGATCACGGGGAGAGTTCGCTAATCCTCATCTCCGTCGTGCGCAAAAGCCGCGATTAGCTCCTGGGCAACGTGGAGTGGAACGTTCTCGTAGTGGCTAAACTCCATGGTGAAAAAGCCGCGCCCGCCGGTCATCGAGCGCAGGTGCGTCGTGTAACGCTGGACCTCGGCTAGTGGCGCATGGGCGGTGATGATGCTCCGGCCGCGCTCCGAATCGGCCCCCTGAACACGCGCCCTGCGCGTGTTCAGATCGCCCATGACGTCTCCCATGTTGGCCTCCGGAACGGTGATCCGCAGCTCCACGATGGGTTCCAGCATCACCGGGCCCGCATCGCGCACGGCGAGCTTAAAGGCTTCGCGCCCGGCCGTTTCAAACGCGATGGCTTTGGAGTCTACCGGGTGTTCCTTGCCGTCTGTGATGGCCACCCTTACCCTTTCAATGGGATGCCCCGAGAGCACGCCGTCCTTCATGACCCCCTTTACGCCCTTCTCGATGGCCGGCATATAGCCGGAGGAAATGCGGCCTCCGAAGACTTCGCTCACAAACTCGAATTCCCCGTTCTCAAGGGGTTCGACCCGCATGTGGACTTCTGCGAATTGCCCCGAACCGCCGGTCTGCTTCTTATGGCGGTATTGTGAGCTGCCAACTTTGGTAATGGTTTCCCGGTAGGGAACCTGCGGAATTTCCGTCTCAATCCCGACTTGAAATTTCGCCTCGGCTTTCCGAATGGCAACGTCGATATGTTGATCGCCCATGCCCTGTAGGATGGTTTGGTTGGTGCTGGCCTCCTGATGCCAGGAGAGGGTGGGATCTTCTTCAGATAATCTGGTCAATACGCTGCTGATCTTGGCCGAATCGGCCTGGGTTTTGGGAACCACCGCCACGGAATAAAGCGCGCTCGGGTATCTTGGCGAGCCTACGGTGAGCGCGGCGGTCTTCTCCGATAGCGTGTCGCCGGTCTCTGTCTCACTGAGCTTAGCGATCACGCCGATATCGCCTGCATGCAGGTTCTTAGCGGGGATTTGCTCTTTGCCCCGCAGGAGCAGCAGGGTGCCGAGCCTCTCTTCCTCGCGTCGGATCTGATTCCAGACCCGACTGTCCGAGCTCAGCGTACCCGATAGAACGCGCAGATACGTCAGCCGGCCTACGAATGGATCCGCAGTCGTTTTCCAGACATACGCCGCGAGCGGTCCGGTGTCGCTTCCCTGAATTTCAATCTCTTCGCCTTTGCGCTCGGCCTTTCGCGGCGGCGCATCCGCGGGTGAGGGAAAGATCTGCACCATGGCCTCCAAAAGCGGAATGGTTCCAGTGCCTGCGGTTCCGGCGCAGGCAAAGACCGGAATAAAGGTTTTCGACCAGACCGCCTGTCGGAAGCCAAGCGCGATCTCGTCAGCAGATAGCTCCTCGCCCTCCAGATACTTTTCAAGCAAGGCATCGTCCCCTTCCGCGGCGGCCTCGATCAACGCTGTGCGCGCTTCCTCTGCCGCATCGGCCAGATCTTCCGGGATAGCCTCCTCAGACTTACCCTCCTTTGGCCGCGCGACCATCTTGAAAAGATCGATGACGCCTTTGAATGCTTGCTTCTCGCCCCAAGGCAGCTGCACCGGGATGAAGGTCACATCTCCTGACAGGGATCCGAGCGAGGCCAAAGCGCGTTTGAAATTGGCATTGTCGCGGTCCATCTTGCTGATTACCACGCAGCGCGGTAGCCCAAACTCCTCGCAGTAGCCCCACATCACCTCGGTCCCGACTTCGACGCCGGCCACCGAATCCACAAGCAGCACGGCGCCTTCGCTCACCCAAAGGGCGGAGATCGCCTCTCCAACGAAATCCATAAACCCGGGCGTATCCAGCACATTGATCTTGTGATCTTGGAACTCAATCGGCAGAATGCTTGTGGATAGGGATTGCCTGCGCCGAATCTCCTCCTCTTCGAAATCCGAAACCGAATTTCCTTCCTCCACCTTGCCCATTCGGGTGACGGCGCCGGTGTGGTGGAGCATGGCTTCCCCAAGTGAGGTCTTTCCTGCGCCGCCATGTGAGACAAAGGCGATGTTACGAAGATTCTCGGTCGCGTATTCCTTCATAGATCGGGGCCCTTGAGCTGAGGTTCGATGATTGTAAGAGAGGTACCTGACCGTGTAAAGGTGGGCCGCGTGAAAGGGGAATTTCCGCGCTGGGTGATAGAATCCGCCAAATGTCTCCCAGCCGATTCCTCAATCAGCATTCCTTTACGCTCGGCGCCGCGGTCTCGTTGGCGCTGCTTGCCACCTGGCTATTCCGAGACGGCATCACACTCAACGATCTACTGGCCTTCGGCGCGCTTGCTCTCGGGCTGGGGATTGCGTACTTCTTCTTCAATCCCAGGGAAAGCACGGAGACCGATGTGGAGGCCGTGCTCGAGAATATCGGAGCTGGCACCCCGGTGCTGCTCGAGTTTCAAAGTCCATTTTGAGGAGCTTGCATGGCAGCCAAGCCCGTCGTGGATGGGATCGAGCGAGAGCATGAGCAGCAATTGAGTGTGATTCGCCTGAATGTTCAAGACCCCGCGGGCAAAGCCTTGCTCAAACGCTTTGGATTTCGCTTTACGCCGACCTTCATTTTCTTCGATGGGGCCGGCGATGAGCTCCGGCGCTGGGTAGGTGCGATCGATTCGGCCAAAGTGCGGCAACTGCTGGAAGATCTCCCCTCATGATGGCAGCGGAGAGCTAGGGGAGTGCTGTTTCTGTTCTTGGATGGTGTAGGCCTTGGGCCGGATGATCCTGAGCGCAATCCATTTTCCGCCGCAGACATGCCGTACCTTTTGGAGCTTCTCGAAGGTCGACGGCTCGTGGAAGGATCGGCCCCATTCGAAGGTCAACGGGCAACGCTGCTGGCTGTGGACGCCCGGCTGGGGGTGGAGGGCGCGCCGCAGTCCGCTACGGGGCAGGCGGCGCTGCTCACGGGCGAAAACGTTCCATCGCAAGTGGGGGAGCATTACGGGCCTAAGCCCAATCCAGCGGTGGCCGAGATCGTCCGTCGAGACAATCTTTTCAAGCAGGTTTTGGACCGCGGCGGCTCCGCCGCCCTTCTGAACGGCTATCCCCCGCGCTATTTCGAGGCAATCGAACGCGGCGTCAGGCTCTATTCCTCTATCCCGCTGGCGGCTACCTCTGCCGGATTGGAATTGATGACGGTGGAGGACATGCAGGACGGAAGAGCTTTCTCGGCCGACTTTACCGGCGTAGGCTGGTCCAAGCAGCCGGATTTCCCCTCTGTCCCCACCTACGATCCAGCGCAGGCCGGCCGCCAGCTTGCCCGAGCGGCCGAAGCGTATGACATGGCCTGGTTTGACTTCTGGCCAAGCGACTTTGCCGGCCATCGAGGCGAGATGAGTGATGCAGTTGCCCTGCTGGAAAAGCTGGATGCCGTCTTGGGCGGCTTGGTGGCAGCCTGGGAGGGTAGGTCCGACTTGATCGTTGTGAGCTCCGATCACGGCAACCTAGAGGATCTCTCGCGCCGCGGTCATACGCTAAATCCGGTACCGGCCATGCTGATCGGACCACTGGAGATGCGGAGAAATCTTGCCAGCGGGCTCGAAGATCTGGCCTCTTTTGCGCCTGCAATCCTTGAAACCCTGTTCGGAAGCTCATGACCGTCGGCCCGGATGAACTCCGATCCGTTCTGCGGCAGTGGGCCAGCGGCGTCACCCTCGTGACCGCAGGTCACGGCGGAGTGCTGCATGGCATGACCGTCAGCTCGTTCTCCTCTGTGTCTCTCGAGCCACCTTTGATATCGGTTAATATCGAGCGTCGCACGCGGACACATGCACTGATGACCGAGGCAGGCGCCTTCGGTGTCTGTATCCTGGCCAGCGATCAACGGGATCTGGCCCTGCGTTTTGGCGGGGGCGTGCCTGATCTGGAGGAGCGGCTGAAGGGAGTGGCGCACAGCCTGGGTGAGCTCGGCAGCCCCTTATTGGAGGGGTGTCTGGCGAGCCTCGAGTGCCGCGTCCACGCAACGCTCCCCGCCGGCACTCATAAGGTGTTCGTCGGCGAAGTCACGGCATGGGACATCGATCCCAGGAAATCTCCACTGTTGTATTGGCGGCGCCAGTTTAGGTTCTTCGGGGAAGATTCAAAGCAGAGTTGAGGGCCCCGCCGGGTACTTGAAACTGGAGCTGTGGGCAAAGCCGTATAGTTGTAGCCGGTCTGGCTACAACTGCTTGTAGTTGTGGTGGTTTGGCTACAACTGCTTGTAGTTGTGGTGATTTGGCTACAACTGCTCATAGCTTGAAACCGGCAATACGAACACAGTCGCTCGCCGCTGGTCGTGCTCCTCCGGTTGCGTCGAGCTCTCTCTGATGATCTCGATCGCCTCGTCCACCTTCTCTTCCTCAAGTCCAATCAGCAAGGTGGTATTTCCACGCCGGAGGAAGACGCCCGTGGATGAGATGCGAGTGGCTCGAAAATCCCGATCCACCAAGGCCTGCATGACGAGTTCTGCATCACGATCATTGATGATAACGATCATCATCTTCATGGCTATATCACCTCAAATCGCTCTACGTCAAATACAAAGATGGTCGCGCCCCGTATATGAACCGCCTGAGCCTCGCCGCTAGGCTGATCTCCAGGGAAGGCCGAGACATATTCCACACGTTCCTTGGCCACTCCATTTACAGCGGCGACCGCCTGCTCCAGCATGTCCTCCCGCAGGCCAACAAGCAGCGTGTGATTGCGCTGCGCAAGAAATGCTCCGGTTGTCTTAATGCGTGTGCTTGGAATGTTGCGAAGTGAGAGAGCATTGGATACCGCTTCCAGATCACGATCCTGAATTACCAGCGTCATCAGCTGGCGGACCTCTCCAGGTGTACCTAATCCGTAGAGTCCCGCCGCCCACGCTTCCTCGCTCATTTCGAGCGCAGCATCCACTTCGGTCACTAGCTGCTCATATGTTTCATCAGCGATCACCCCATCGCGGCGCAGGTCGGCCAGCATTGTGCGCCGCGCCCGCAGCTCCTCACGCCGGGCAGTATTGATCTCATCCGCCTCCAGCCCGGGCGCGCTCTGAAGTGCCTCTTGAACCGCATCTGCCAGGGCATCCGAACGCTCCTTGAGCACGGGCCGCATTCGCTCCCAAGTATGCAGGGAAATGAGCCCATCCTGATAGAGGCGCTGCATGTGCTCATATCCCGAACGGGCCGCCAGCGCCCGCGCGCGGCGGAGCTCATACTCTATATTTTCCTCAGTGCGCGTGACCAGGCGAAGCCGCTTGACCAGCCAGTCCATGGACAGGCCTTGAGCCAGGAGCGTAAACAGCACGACGCCGAAAGTCATTGCGATGATGGCCTGTCGCTCCCTACCTGGGGGAAGGCTCAGAGCCAGAGCCAGAGCAATGGCGCCGCGCAGGCCGCCCCAAAACATTACATGCCTCCATCGCGGAAGGATCGGTCGGCCCAGGCGAGACAAACCATAAATATTGATGGCTCTAGCTATCAGGACCCCCAGAATGGCCCAGAGGATGAGCTGCCAGTTGCTCAATAAGGCAGGCAGATCCAGGGAGAGCCCGATCAGGAGGAAGATGGCGGAGTTTGCCAGGAAGGCAACGTATTCCCAGAAGTTCAATACCACGATGCGCGTGGTAGGAGACATCCCTTTTTGACCGAGGTTGCCATTGACCAAGCCGGCGGTCACGACCGCCAGCACACCGCTTACGCCGAACTGCTCAGCTACCAGGTAGGATCCAAAGGCGAGCAAGGTGGTGAACGTAGTCTCAACAAGGTGATCATCGATCCGCCCGGTGAGCTGCTGGACGACCCAGCCGAACAAGAAACCGACGATGATTCCGCCTCCGGCAACTAAGAAGAACTCGATCACGCCGTCCAGTAGGCTGAACTCGGCCGTCCCGAGAGCGGCGAGCGCGATGCTGAAGAGCACGACCGCCGTGCCGTCGTTGAAGAGGCTCTCACCTTCGAGCAGCACTTCCAGCTGCTTTGGAGCCCCTAGCCTGCGAAAGATCGCCACGACCGAAACAGGATCGGTCGCAGCGATCAGTGCCCCGAAGATGAGCGCCATCCCAACCGCTAGGCCCGGGCCGACGAATAGGATCCCTCCCACCACAAGCATGGTTAGGATCACACCGGGCACGGCCAAGATGGCGATCGTAGCAACGTTGCGCCGTAATTCAGCTAGGTTTAGATGGAAGGCGGCTTCAAACAGAAGCGGGGGAAGGAATATGCCCAGAATGAGTTCGGAGGTCAATACGACTTCGACCGGCGGGCGGAGTGATAAGAGCACTCCCACCAGCACCAGCGCCACCGTATAGGGGATACGCACACGTCGCACCACAATCGAAACGATCGAGGTGATCAGCAGCATGCCGAGAATTATTAGTTCGATCTCAAGTAGATCTGTCAAGATTCTCCGTTTATGCCCTGCGTGCGGAGATTATAACTGCCGCACCTGAGTCATCGATTTTCCCTCTACATTGACCTTACCACCATCGGGAAATTCCACGATGGCCCCTTCATGGTTCCACTCAATCCGCACCCCCCTCCAGCTCATCTGTACCGGCCAGGGGAAGGGATTGTGTCCGCGCAGCGCGATCTTGCGCGGAGAGATCAGTCGGACCCCCAGCACGTATAGAAAGAGGGAAAGGGGCGCCACACCAGTGCTGTGACCCAGCTTTCCGATGCCGCCGGGTCGATCGGGATGGTAAGACTCTCGCCAGTCTCGATCCTCATGAAGAGTATGAAGGCAGGCCTGCATCAGGCGGCCCACTAGCTCGGCGGCTTCTTCCAGGTAGCCGTGGTCTACCAGGCCCTCTCCGATCATGAGATTGGGTCGGATCTGGACCGGGGCATATCGATAGGCCAACCCATCCGCTGGCCAGCTAGGCACACCAAACTCACGCCAGTATCTTCTTCCATTCGTTATCGCGTGCTTGACGAGCTGATCAGCCCGGTCCCTATCCGGCACTCCCGCCCACAGGGGGAGCAGCCCCGTATGATCCGGCCTGGAGTAATCTGCGATCCGCACCTCGGTCTTTGAGGCCGGGCCGAGGCCACGGATCACAATCTTCTTGATGCGGGAGAAGGTCATGTCTGAAGTCAGGGTGCCGAAGTCCTCCAACCACTGGAAGTCTTCTCCGCCCGATGGATGTACGCGTTTCCGACTCCCGCTAGCTTTGCCATGAACGGAGATCTTCAGACCAGCCCTTTCCTGTTCCGCACCCACCACGCGTACGAGCAGCCGTACCGGCGGCTCGAACTCGCGCTCGACATTGATCTCACACTCACCTTCCCCGGTTCCCAACCGTGAACCGACGACTGTGAGGTCGAGATCGCGATCGAGAGAGAGGTAGCAGCTCTCCTTGTCGGACCAGGTTCGCTCGATCACCTCCCGAAGCAGCATTTGCCGGCTGCTTAGGTCTTTTTCGTGATCCGCATGACCAAGAACCTTGCCTATTTCTACGAGCGCCTTGGTTTCTTGGTAGAGATAGGAGGACAGGTCGGGGGTCTCTGCCAGCGCGATATCCAGCCCCTGCCCCCAGCGGTGAAGGCGTCCAAAGGCCGGCCAATCTTCGAACCCGGATTGGATCGCGCTGTGCCACTCCGGAAATCCGTCCTGGTCCTTATCCTGAGATTCTTGAAACCAGCTTTCGACAAAAGCCAGAAGCCTAGGATACACGTCGGACAAGAACTCACGGTCCTCGGTATGCTTATAGATTCGCCACGCAAGGGTAGCAAGCAGCGGGGCGCATTGCACCCCGCTGCGTTGTCCACCGAGGCCAGGCTTCGAATCGATCGCGCCGTCCGGCGCCTGACACGCGAGGTAGTTCAATAGAATCCCCTGGGCAAGCTGTGGCGCACTGGGTAGGACCTGAAGGATCGTGACGAAGGCGTCTGGTGCAGATACACCATCCCAACCCAGATCGTGGTCCCGCCCATCCGGGTGTGCAGAATAGCCGCGATGGGGAGCGCGCTCCTCCACGATCGAAGCGTGCGGCAGGTGGCGGGTAGGTCCGACAAACGAAGCAATGGATGTCGTCTGCGACAGGGCAAACGCCACGTCCCAATCCGGATCGCCTGTCTCAACCTCGACCAGCCCCGCGTTGGCCTGTTCGATGCGGGCGATCTCGGCGTCCCATCGGACGGACATGAGGTTCCGGGTCATGGTGAAGGAATCCTGCAGCTCGCTGCAAGCGGCGTGAGCCCACATAAACGATTCGGTGGCACCCGGCTCCAGTGTTGGCCGCACGCTCAGCGCCGGATAAGGTGCGATCGCCGCCAGGGGTCCGCCGGACAGGAAAAGCAAGGGGGCCAGGCTCCCTGTGGATCCCTGCAGCACGATGGCTCCCTGGTGGGATACGCTGGTCATGGTTTGCGGATTTTCGGCCGGCTTTAGCTGTGCATGCAGCAGCATCTCCGGGCGGAGCGATTCGCCACCCGCGTTGTAGAGAACGAACCGCCCGGCCATCAAGTTGGACTCTTTTGCCCAGTACTCGGCAACCACATTCAGCTTCGGGGCGGGCTCAAATGAGAGCCGGATGTAATTGCTAAGAAAAGCATGCACTCTGGGAGGTACGTGGAAGTCCAGCGGATCGATCCAAGTATCCCGATCGAGCCTGAAACCCGGAAAGATACGCATGCTGTGTGCACGCAGGCCGTAGTTAGTTTCAAGCGCGAGCGCTGAGGGCGCACCCCCTCCGAGGCGCAATTCCCAGATTTGATCGTCGACGTAACTGGGTACCGTCATGCGGGCGTCCGCCCCGATTCGGAGAGACAATGGCGCCTCTGCAGTCAGTCCCCACTCACGCATAGCGGCAATTGTAGGGCGGGCTCATGAAAGGGCAAAACTGAAGACCTGTTCAATCCAAGCTCAAATCCTTGGAATCTTGGGTTCGTCCCATCGATATGTTGATCGACTTCGTTTACAATCTGGACCGGAGATCCAGATGGCAAAGTTTGAAGAGCGCAGAGGGCTGTACTTCGAGGAATTTATAGTCGGCCAACGGATGAGCACGGCCGGTCGGACGATCACTGAAGCGGATATCGTCAATTTCGCAGGCGTGTCAGCCGACTACAACTCGATGCATACCGACATAGCGTTTTCAGCGGATTCCTTTTACGAGCAGCGCGTGGCGCATGGGTTGCTCGTACTGTCCGTGGCCTCAGGGCTTGCGATGCGCACCGGCCTGTTGGAGGGCACGGTAATCGCCTGGCGCGATATTCGAGATTGGCGTTTCAGCCAGCCAGTCTTCATAGGCGACACCGTCCACGTGAAGCTGGAAGTCGTTGAATCTAAGCCCATTCCGAGGCTGGGCGGAGGCCAGGTAAATCTGGGAGTGAAGATCATCAATCAGGAAGGTAAGACGGTGATGAAGGGGAATTGGGGCCTGCTCGTGATGAGTATGCCGCAGGACCCGCCATAGGCATTGACATAACCTCTCCCCTTCGAGTTTCCCTGCGGCCCCAATCCCATAATCGATTCCCCGTCCCGTAGAGGTTGCTTCCAATCCTCTCTTCAGATTGACATAATTGTCAGGTTTGTTGCAGATTAATCGCAGTTTCGGCTGCGTGCTATAATCGCCCGCCATGTCCGAGGAGCTTCCCGAAGAGGAGCTGGAACCAGGCACTGGTGAAGGTTCCTCGGAAGCGCGATCTCCGTCCGAAGAGCAGCCGGGTGATGCGCCCCGTCGGCTGACCGAACCGGATTCCCCGGGCAAGGCCCGCCAATTTACGGAGCCGCAGGCTGAGCCAGAAGAACCACCGGCTGTGCCGCATCGGCATCCCACGGGCACGCCGGGCCTCACCGGCGGATGGATGGCAGAGGCTGAGCGCGAACCGCCCGAGACGGAGCCCAGTCCAACCTTCGGCGAAGGAAGCGGTTCCCAGCGCCTGATTCCCCCTCCTGCATCGGGGGTGCTCCCCGAACGAGTTCCAGAACGCGACCCCTCGGCCACTCAGGTCGGACCCGCAGCCTACCCGCAGGTTTGGGAAGCCAATACTGGGGAGTCGACCCGTTCTGGGGGGTGGGGAGGCTGCGTGCTACGCATGGCAATCATGGGCGTGTTTGCCGTCGCGGCTGTAGGTATCGGCCTGGCTTCATTTGTCCTCTACGAGTATTACGCACTGGCTTCCACCCTTCCCTCGGTCGAGGACCTGCAGCAGCGCGCAGCTCAATTCGAGACCACTCGCATACTGGATCGCGATGGCAACCAGCTTTACGAGATCCTGGACCCTCAGGAAGGAAGGCGCACGTACGTGCCGATGGAGCGCATCTCCCCCTATATGGTAGCTGCCACGGTAGCCACCGAAGATTCGGGCTACTACAGCAATCCAGGTTTCGACCCAGCGGGAATCGCGCGTGCGATCTGGCAGAACTTGCAGGGCGGCACGATTGTCTCGGGCGCTTCGACCATCACTCAACAGATCGCGCGCAATCTGCTGCTCTCCCCGGAAGAGCAATCCCAACGCACCGCCCTGCGGAAGATCCGCGAAATCATGTTGGCTGCCGAAATCGCGCGGCGCTACACCAAGGACGAGATCCTGGAGCTCTACCTCAACCAGATGTATTTCGGGAACCTGGCCTATGGCGTGGAGGCCGCGGCCCAGACCTACTTCAAAACCGGCGCCGAGAATCTCACGCTCAGTCAGGCCTCGTTCTTAGCGGGACTGCTGCAGGCGCCCTCGGTCTATGACGTGCATGTCAACCGTGAGGCCACCCTCGATCGCCAGCGGCAGGTGCTGGTCTTGATGGTGAATGCAAGTACGGAGCAAGACTGCATCTTTGTGAGCAACGCTCAGCAGCCAATCTGTGTGACCCCAGAAATGGCGGGCGCGGCCTCTGCCGAGTTTGTCGAGTATGAATTCGAGTCCCCCGACATCAATATCCGCTTTCCACACTGGGTAACGTACGTACGCTCGGAGCTGGAGTCCCTATTCGATCCGCAGACGATCTATAGATCGGGTTTTACAGTGCAAACCACCCTCGATCCGCAGCTCCAGCAGGCCGCGCAGGAGATCGTTGCCGATCAGGTGCAGAAGCTTAAGCAGGAGTTCAAGGTTAGCAACGGAGCGCTGGTAGCGATCAAGCCGGGCACTGGCGAGATATTAGCCATGGTCGGTTCAGCCGACTTTACGGATGAGGAAATAGACGGGCAGGTAAATATGACCCTGGCGTTGCGCCAGCCCGGGTCATCCATCAAACCACTCACGTACACAGCCGCGTTCGAGAAAGGATGGACCCCCGGTACGCTACTGTGGGATGTCGAAACAGAATTTCCCCCGTACAAAGATCCGCAGGACCCTTCGAGGAATTACACGCCGCGCAATTACGATGAGAAATTCCGTGGACCGGTAACGGTACGCTCTGCGTTAGCGAATTCCTACAACATCCCAGCGCTCAAGACCCTGGAATACATTGGCATCTATGACGATGTACTGACGCCGCAGCAGGAAGGCCTGGTGGCGTTTGCGGAAAGAATGGGGTTAACGACATTCGACCGGGACGACTATGGGATCTCCCTTACGCTGGGTGGGGGCGACGTCAAGCTGCTCGAACTCACGAATGCGTATGCTACCTTCGCCAACCAAGGCGTGCTCGTCCCGCCGGTTGCCATTAGCAAGATCACGGATCACAACGGCGAGGTTGTTTATGAATACGTGCCACCGGAGGGAGAGCGCGTCATTCGCAGCGAGCATGCCTTCCTGATCACTTCGATTCTGTCCGACAACACCGCTCGCACGCCGGCCTTTGGACCAAATTCGGCACTCGCATTGCCCTTTCCGGCGGCGGTCAAAACCGGCACGACGGACACACCCATTCGCGATAATTGGACCCTGGGCTATACGCCAGACGTGGCCGTGGGCGTTTGGGTAGGCAACGCCGACAACAGTCCCATGGAAGACATCTCCGGTCTGACCGGAGCCGCTCCGATCTGGAACCAGGTCATGCAGCTTGCGATCGAGCGCCTCGCCGGAGGCCGGCCAACACCGTTCACGCGGCCGTCCAATGTGATCGAAC
The DNA here is from genome assembly GCA_036986135.1 of Anaerolineae bacterium. Lineage (GTDB taxonomy): Bacteria > Chloroflexota > Anaerolineae > Anaerolineales > E44-bin32 > JADFRG01. Next base: position 52,206 of record BTQZ01000011.1, read on the forward strand.
TGCCGATATGCGCTGTCTCGGGTGCAGAACCCTCCGAATGGTGCCCTGCCCATCGAGTCGAATTCTTTGCCGCCGATCAGCCTCCGCTACCGAAGGAGCTTGACCTCTGGCGGGAGGTGTGGATCGATGGTTTCTCCCAGGAGCTTGCCTCTGCGGACTGCCCGGATTATGCGACCCGGAAGCTGGGTTTGGCGGTCTCCGATCCATGGGGCCGAAAGTGGATTCAAGAGACCGACGAGGGGAAAAAATGGGTGGAGCGGATGGGCTTTGAGGGCCAGGACGAGGCCTTCTTCGTCCCGGAAACGACCTGCGGACCTGACAGCCCGCGACCGCTCCTGATGATAACCGCCCCTCTACAGGGGTCGATCCTATCAAGCGGTCCAATTTCCATCATCGGACGTGCGGCCGCCACCGACGATTTCAGGGACTGGATCCTGGAGTACGGCGTGGGGAACGATCCCAGCAACTGGCCTGACATAGCGTATAGCGAGTCGGCTGTGGAGCAGCCTGAGATCCTGCTTGAATGGGATCCGAGCGACCTGCCAAACGGCCCCTTTTCACTGCGTCTGACGGTACGCAGCAACAGCGGTGGAAAGGCCAGCTATCGGGTGAACCTCAACTTAAACCTGCCCACCCCTACTCCCACGCCGACCTCCACGCCAACCCCTACATCAACTGCCACTCCGACTTATACTCCCACGGCTACTACGACACCAACACCGTAGGAATCTGAGCGAGCCATTCGTCGAGGCGACCGGGTGCGCTGTGCAGCGCTCGGGGCAAGGGCAGTGCCGGGTTCTATCATGCAATCTGTCCACAGTCCTGCTCGCCGCGCATCTGGCGCGGAGTAACCGTCAGAGCAGCGGCAGCTGCGGATCTTCCTGACCGGGTGGATCCAGGGCAAGTCGCTCAAAGAGGTTCTTACGATTGAGCGTCGTGTCTTCGGAGAGTCTCCGTATGTGGCGGTACTTGATAATATGCAAGCCGGATTCCAGCCAAGAATGTAGGCGTGGATCGCGGCGAGCTTTCTCGGCCACCAGCGCGCCACGGCCTCCGGGGATCACAATGGCCTCGATCTCGGCCGATGAGCCTGCGTGGCCCCGCATGGCGCTTCCTAAGATCGCGGTTTCATCTACGCGGAATGATAGAGAGCTCTCATTGGAATCGTCCCGCCACTCGATCCAATCTGTGCCCGAGACTTCATAGCCCAACTGGGCTCCCAGGCTGCCCAGCAACGTTAGCATCTCTTCTACATCCGCCTTGCGAGCCTCGGGCTGATCTTCGGGGCGCAGGCGCCACAGCTTATCCTCGGGATCCAATTGTGCATAGGAGCGTAGGGCTGCCATTACAAGCCCGCGATCCGGCGTCAAGATACCAGGCAGCTGCTTACATAGACAGGCGTCGATCTCGACCGCGGTAATGCCGTCCACGGATCGCAATTCAGTGAGCACCGCATCTTCAACTCGATCGGCCAGACTCTCTGCCGCCCTCGAATCGTCGGCCAACCAATATCTTCCACTCTCTGGCTCCGTGCCACGCCCAAGATGCACGAACAGCTTTCTGTCGCTCAGGACCTCGTCCAGCTGCTCGCTCAATACTCCCAGGGCAGTGCGCGTCTCGCTTGGGCGTACTCCTGCCAGCAGTCTGTCCCCCGCGAGCGCCGAAAAGGCGGCGATGTGGAGCAGCGCATACCGGCTGGGTTCGCCCCGCGCCTCAAGCGCAGCGCGTGCCGATCGCGACATGGAGTTGGCAACTCTGCTCGAAGCCGCTGAGCTCTCTTGGCTAGGTTCCCGCTTCCATGTCAGAATGGCCTGCCCCTCCAATCGAAGCGCCCGGCCGGTCAGACGATAGCCTGCTGCATCGAACCCCGACAGTGCAGCTGCCACGAAGCCTGGCTCCGCGTCCGGTATGAAGCCCAAGACCTGAGCCTGATGACCGACGGCCTCCTTCATAGTTCGCAGCGTGGAACGAAGGGCTGAGGCATGCCACGCCCAGTCATACCGCCGCCTGCGGAGAGCCGCGCGGATGGGATCGGCAACCTCGCGCCCCCAGAGCCAGGCTGCCCAAAGTGCCGACAGAGTCCAGAATGCCTGGTTAGGTCGAGGAATGACGGTAAGGATGTGTTGAACCTGTGCGGCGGGCAGTTCGGTTGCCAATTCCCGCACCGGACCGGGATAGACGGTGATGAAGCCGGGCTCGAGACTCTGCCAGTCCGTCCACTCCTTCAAGCCAACCTTCGGGTCTGAGAGCGCCCAGTGACCCGCGGCCCGCTCTAACGCTTGCCAAACGTTGTTCTCCCGAAAGCGCGCCGAGGCCGAGAGCTTCAGTGGCCGGCTGCGCCCTTCCGGGTGCCCCCACAATGAGTTGGCCTGATCCAGCGCAGAGAGTAGGAGAGCACGCGCCGCTTCGCCGGCATCCAGCTGCTCCAATTTGTTGAGCAGTGTGACGATGGCATAGACCGCGCGGCTTGGATAGACGGCAAGCGCCTCCTCCGCTTGCTGCCTATCTGGACTGCCCTGTGGCGCCAGCTGCTCCAGCGCCATAGCGTGCTGGAGCCCCCGTCTTTCGTACTCGTGTGCTCGCTGCAAATCCTCCCCATTTGTGGGCTCCTCGATGGTGTGGCTGCAGTGAGGGCAAGAGTAGAACTTGAGAACCGGCTCGCCTTCTTCTTTGTCCCAGACGAAGTAATCCGCAGAGATCCACTTCTCACACCGCGAGCACTGCGTTTGATATAGATCCAGCAGAAACGGTTCGAGCCGCCCCCCGTCCTTGGGGGCGGTGCTCAGTCGTGCAAGCGCAGATTGGAGATCGTGAATGGTGAATGGCTCTACTGTGCGCTCGAGCACGTAACGCGCTATGGGGTTGTTTGCGGCGACCAGGACCGCGCGTTCCTCGGCCGCAGCCTCTACGGCGAGTCGAGGAGAGGCGCCAAATGGGTCGAGTACCCGATCTCCCTTTTGGCCGAATCGCTGCAGAGCGGCCGCCACAGAGCCCTGCTCGAGCGGAGGCAGGAAGCGTGAGAGAGGGCTCGCACCTCGTACTGGATTACCTGGCACGAAAGCGATATCCACTCTTGCAGTATAAGGGAAGCTACCGTGGGTCCAGCACGCGAGCCTCGATCGGCATTATCATGAACGGAGCGCACACGGTTTGCATTGCGGTGGACCGGATTGGAGAAACTAGGCATGCCCCCGATAACAATCGATGAAGCACGCATTCATCTGCCGGACCTGTTAAGAATTTTGCGCAGGCTGGTTGAAATCGAGTCCCCGACGCCCGAGAAACTCGCCGTGGACCGCGCAGGATCTTTCGTGATGGAGGAGATGGTAAAGCTCGGCGCCAGTGTGCGGCGCGTCGAGCAAAGCGAGGTCGGTGATCACTGGCTCGGAAGTTGGGGCTCGGGGCCGGCGGGTATCCTGATGATGGTGCATATTGACACCGTGCACCCCATCGGAACGCTAGAGCACTTTCCATGGTCGGAGGTGGATGGCAAGATCTACGGGCCTGGCATCATGGATATGAAGGCCAGCGCCGCCATTGCCCTGACCGCCATCAAGGCGCTGCGCCAGGGAGCCGGCCTGCCCGAACGTCGAATCAGCCTGATGTTCAACTCAGACGAAGAAACCGGGAGCCATACCTCGCAGGAGCTCATCCAGTCTCAGGCGAAAGAACATGATCTGGTGCTCTGCCTCGAACCGGCCCTGCCCAACGGTGCGCTGAAAACATGGCGAAAGGGTATCGGCATGTTTGAGCTCGAAGTGGTGGGCAGAATGGCACACGCTGGAGCGAATCCCGCTGACGGCGTAAACGCCATCCATGAGATGGCCCATCAGATACGACAGATCATAGAGCTAGCGGATGAGGAGGCCGGATCGACCCTCAATATAGATATGATTGAGGGTGGAACGCGCACGAACGTGATCGCAGCGCGCGCGCGGGCCAGTCTAGACATTCGAGTCAAGACTGAGGAGGAGCGGTCCCGCATCGCCTCACGGATGGATAACCTGCGCCCATCGCACCCCGAGGCTCAGCTGTCGGTAAGCGGCGAGTGGAACCGCCCCCCGATGCCTCGCACGGAGGCCATGATTCAGACCTTCAAACGTGCTAAGAAAATTGGCGCGGGCATGGGACTCGAGCTGACGGAGGGCGGAACTGGAGGGGGTTCAGACGCCAACTTCGTAGCTCCGCTTGGCGTCCCAGTGCTGGACGGGCTTGGCGCAGTCGGGGCAGGAGCGCATACCGAGAAGGAGCACATCCGCACCGAGAGCTTGCCCGAGCGTATGGCCTTGCTCGCGGCCTTGCTGGTCGAATGGTGATCTAGGTTGAGCCTGCCCGAGTTCAATCCGGACTAGCTCTCCAGCAGGGCTTGAACCTGCTCTAGGGACGTGAGCCAGGCCATCTTGCGCAGAAACTCGGCCGGATCCGCGATCTGGTCCCAGACCGCTCGCACGGCCTCCCCGATCGGATCTTCGCCGGCTTCTCCACGTGGGCTATCCGCGTAAGCTCCATAAAAAGCAAAATAGGCTTGATTGATACGACGGATGTTCCGGTATCCGTGATCCCAGAACACCTGCCGTCGGGCTTCCATATATTCTTCCGCCTCTTCGATGCTTCCCTCTGCAAGTAGCTCGTCCACCCGGATGCGGGTCTCGCGCATTTCGGCGCGGAAGTCGAAGGCCGGAGGCTCGAGGGTCGGACCAATCTCGCTTGTGGGCCCAGGTTCAGGGGGAGGGTCGGGCAAGAACTCCGGATAATAGCGGGCGAGCACTTCCCGGCCGATCTCGCGTCCGACAATTCCCGCAACGGTTTCGTTTATCGTCCGCGTCTCGGGCGATTGATCGTATCGAAAGCCAAGGGGCCGAAAAGCAAGGTAAAGATGGGCCCACTCGTGGACGATGGTTTCGGTGAGCCACTCGATCGAGGTGCTCTCCATGATCATCGTTGGGTAGGTTGATAGGCCGCCAATTCCCACTACCAGCGCTGAAACATCTAGCTCATCCTCGATCTTCGCTTCCAGATCGATCTGATCTTCTAGATTCAAGCCGGGATCGAGTTGCAGATTGGCATCCTGGCGGATCGCGTCCCGCGGAGAAACGATGAGCGCGACCGGCAATTCAGAGATTTGAAATGCCACCGGCGGAAACGGACTGCCACCCGCTCCGAGGCCATTCTCCTCCAAAACAACCGCTACATTTTCCTGCAGTACAGTTTCAGCTAGGGGCTTCAAGGCCTCCAGTCGCTCGCGCACCTGCTCGAGCTCGTCTGATATCGGCTGCGCGGCTAACTGGGGCTCGGGAAGGTTGGGGTCGGATAACGTACGCTCAAGATCTCCCCTTAGCCGAACTGACTCTCGAATGAGTTCGAGGTAATCAAGCACCACCCGGTTGCGAGCTTCATTCGTCAGAAATCCTGGGGCACCGAGCCCAAACTGACCCAACTTCTTTCCGAGCGCTCGGGCGGTCCAGGTCAGGTAGTCAAATTCCAGCGGCCGCGTGAAGCGCTGCACCTGATCCTGGCGATCGAGGATCTGTGCGGCGCTAGCCGCCAATAAGATGGACAAGGCCAGCAGGACGACAATCAGCGTCCCGAACATGCGCGCGCGCGCCAGTGTTCTCATGGGTGACAGTTTATCAACGGATGTTAAATGCACTATAAGCTCCATTGGACCCATCCGATGACCGCTTCCTGCCTGCCCTGCCTGCTTGTACTCGCCAGAGTGTGCTTGCGCCGCAGGCACCTTGGACTGCTAAGGCAGGCAAGTGGCCTAGCCCGCCAGGGCAGGCAGGCCGCTATGCTATAATCCCGCCGCGGGACCCTTGGGGTCCCGCCTCTTAACAAGGGCAGCTTTATGGCCACAATTTTATGAACTTCCTCGTTACCGGCGCCGCCGGTTTCCTTGGTTCCGCGCTCGCCAATCGACTTGCAAGGGAAGGTCACCAGGTCCGAGGGCTGGATGATCTTTCTGCGGGCGATCCCGGCCGCCTGGATCCGGACGTCTTATTTACTCGTGGGGATGTCGTGGATCGCCCAAAACTCTGGACCCTGCTTCAGGACGTAGATTGCATTTACCACCTTGCTGCCAGGGTCTCCGTGCCCGAGTCGGTGCTCTACCCCCGAGAGTACAACGCGGTCAACGTTGGAGGCACGGTCAGCGTCATGGAAGCCATGCGAGATGTCGGCGTGAAGCGGGTGGTCTTCATTTCGTCGGGTGCGGTTTACGGCGATCAAGGAAGCCAGCCGCTGTCGGAAGACTCTCCGCCCCAGCCCCAATCACCCTACGCAGTATCGAAGCTATCTGCAGAATACTATGTTCGGACCATTGGAGCGCTCTGGGGTATTGAGACGGTGGCCCTTCGGGTGTTTAACGTCTACGGACCTGGCCAGCCCCTTCCCGCAGCTCACCCACCCGTCATTCCCAATTTTTTGAGACGTACGGTGAGGGGCGGCACGCTGGTCATATATGGGCAGGGACAGCAGACCCGCGACTTCGTCTACCTTACAGACGCAATCGAAGCCATGGTATCGGCCGCTACCGCGCCCACGATCGACAGGTCCGTCATCAATATCGGCAGCGGAGTTGAAACCTCCATCCGCAAGCTTGCGCAGGATGTGCTGGAGGCGGTAGGCAGCCGTGCCGAATGGATTTTCAAGGAAGACCAGGATCCAGGCTCCTCGCGGATGTGCGCCGATATTAGTCGTGCGCGCAAGAAGCTGGGATATCGTCCGGTCGTAAGCTTGCGCGAGGGCCTTGAAAGAGCGATCGCTCAGGACCCTCGATTCCAACCCGTGCCGGTTGAGTAATTCCCCTCGATATGCCAGGCGTGATTTCGATCGCGCCACTCTTGAAGTCTGCCGCGGGTTGCTGGGCCAGCGCCTCGTCAAGCTGGAGTCAGATGGCACGCGCCTGTCGGGACTGATCGTTGAAGCCGAGGCGTACATCGGCCGGGAGGATAAGGGCTGCCATGCGAGCGCAGGGCTAACGCCGCGGAACGGTACCATGTGGGGGCCGCCGGGTCACGCCTACGTCTATTTCACATATGGAATGCATTGGATGCTCAACCTCGTAACAGAGGGTGCGGGCCGACCGGCGGCAGTGCTTCTGCGCACCGTACTGCCTGTCGAAGGTGTTTCAATGATGCGGAAGCGCCGTACCGCCTGGCGAAAGTCCCGCGGGGTCCGCGGCCCTGCACCCTGGGAGAATGAGACGAAGCGCGCGGCCAGCAGCCCGGCCCAATTCACGGACGGTCCGGCCAAGATCTGCCAGGCCTTGAGCATCGATCGCACTTGGGATGGCCATGATCTGTGCAATCCGGATTCGCGGCTGTTCGTTGAAAAACGACCTGCGCTTATGGGTGTGACCACCGGGCCCCGTGTGGGGTTAAATTCGGTACCGGAGCCATGGAAAAGCATCCCCTGGAGATTTCGTGTAGATCGGGGGCTCTATACTGAGCTCGTAGCAGAGGAGGGACTCGCATGAAATTGTTGGAAGGCAAACGCGCGCTGATCTTCGGCGTGGCAAATGATCATTCGATCGCGTGGGGTATTGCAAAGGCGATGCACGAACAGGGTGCCGAGCTAGCGTTCTCTTATGCCGCCGAAGCGTTGGAGCGGCGGGTTCGCCCTTTGGCCGAATCGGTAGGTTCGAGCTTCGTGGAGCAGTGTAACGTCACAGAGGACGCGGAGATCGAATCGGTATTCGAGAAAGCCGCCGATGAGTTTGGAACGATCGACATTCTGGTGCATGCGGTTGCGTTTGCCGGGCGAGAAGAACTGGAGGGCGATTTCCACAAGACCACGCGGGAGGGTTTTCGCGTGGCGATGGAGGTCAGTGTCTACTCATTTCTCGCGTTGGCGCGCGCCAGCCTGCCGTTGATGCCGGATGGCGGCTCCATGATGACGCTGACATTCTACGCCTCGGAGAAGGTCTTTCCGAATTACAACGTCATGGCAGTGGCCAAGTCTGCGTTGGAATCCACCACGCGTTACCTGGCGGCCGATTTTGGACCGCGAGGAATCCGAGTGAACGCCATCTCACCCGGCCCGGTTAGGACGCTCTCCGCGGCCGGAGTGAGCGGATTCAAGCGCATGTACAGGGAGTTTCCAGCAGTTGCACCGCTGCGGCGCCACATATCGCCGGAAGATATCGGCCATT
>BTQZ01000012.1:0-55293 GCA_036986135.1 Anaerolineae bacterium
CCTCTACATCGCCATCTCCGTAGACGAAGAACTCATCCGTGTGACCCTCCATCCCCTCAGGGAGCGGGCTGGTAGGCTGCAGTCCATAGCCGAAGATCACGTTGTCGAAGATGGCGTCGTACGGAAGAACCATCGATACAGCTTGACGCACAAGCTTGTTGTCGAACGGCGGCGTGTTGCCGTTCATCCCCAGGAAGTAAACGCGGGTGGTCGGTATGGCGTGCACGCTCACGTTCGGGTCGGCAGCCAGGTCATCCAAGTCGCTAAACGGAATGCCCAGCGCCACATCGACGTCGCCGGCCTTCAGGAGCTGCTCCCGGGAAGCGGCCTCAGGCACGACGCGGAAAACCACTCCGGAGTTCTGGAACCAGTCCTCGCCGCGCCAGTAGTTGGGATTGGGCTCGAAGAAGTACTCCGTGCCCGGATTCCACTCCGTGATGGAGTAGGGACCGCTGGAATTCGAGTTCTCGCGATGCCAGGCATCGGCCCAGGGATCGTCCTCCGTGGCGTTTGCGTCTGCGGTGGCTTGGCTGATAGCCCCGAAGACCTGGAAGGCGATGATGGTCTCGGTCAGCGCGGCTGGCCTGGAGGTAGTGATTTGCAGCGTGAGGTCATCCAGTACCACCACGTCGTCTGGCGATTCCAGCGCCATGAACGGCGTCAGAAGGCCGATGTATCCGGGACCCATCATGGCTCGATCGAAGGTGTACTTGTAGTCCTGGGCGGTGATCGGCGTGCCGTCGGCGAACTTGGCGTCCGGCCGGAGATTGAAGGTAAACACCGTCCCATCCTCCGAAACCTCGAAGCTCTCCGCCACGGCGCCCTCGAACTCGCGCTGCCCGATGAGCTCGCCCTCTCCGCCCGGCTCAAGTTTCTGAGCGATCAGAGGCTCGTAGAGGTTTGCGGTCGCATCGTACGCGCCCAGGCTGCGGAATTGCATGAGCTCGATGTGATCGATGTCGCTGTCGTAGGCGACGATGATCGTCGACTTCTCCTCCATGACTTCTTCTGTAGGTGCTGCCTCTTCTGTGGGGGCCGCCTCTTCTGTGGGAGCCGGCTTTTCCGTAGCCGGAGCCTCCGTAGCCGACTGACATGCGGCAATTGCCAGGCTAAACAGCAGCAGTGCCGCGATCATACCTAGAAGGTAGCGGGGTCGTCTTTTCATTAGGATCTCCTCCTTACAAACAGATAGTCGGGCGGTACTAGGCGAACTTCTACTCTGGGACGGGGTGCCCCCAGGCGCTGCCAACCGACTCCACGTATTGGCCGATCTCGGCGATGATCGCCTGGGCGGCCGGGTGCTCATCCAGGTCTCGCAGGTAGGATTGCATGTCGGTCAGCTCTACCACTTCGATGTAGTCATATGCGAATGCGTCGTTGGGATTTCCGACACAAGGTCCCTCTGCGCGAAAGACGCGGTAGCTCTGGATGCTGGGGATTTGTCGCGCCCCAGGATAGTCCACCTCTTCCACCCAGCGTTCATAGGTCGCCGAATCCATGTCCGGTTGCAGCCTCGAGTACCACACTACGGTGGGCATCAGCCCAACGCCTCCCCGATAGCTGGCTCTAATCTATGGATCCCACCACCTCCTTTGCGTTCGATTGCGAATGAGAATTGGCTCGATCTAACCATCATCGAGGCTCTCCCGGACGGCTCCCTCTCCGATCTGCACGGCCCAGAAGTTCCCGAGGGATTCGACATACTTCTCAAACTGCCCATGGACCTCATGCACCGCAGGGTGATGCTCGAGATCCTCGCGGTAGTCCTCGATGTCCGTGATCTCTGCCAGGTCTATGAAGTCGTAAGGGAGTTCCTCCTCGCCCACGGCCGGCCCCTGCAATCGAATAGATCGATAGCGTGAAATGCTCGCGATGCGCTGCGTGGCAGGGTAGTCCACGGACCGCACGAAGTCTTCATATTCCTGCGCCGTGACACCCGGCCGCAGTCGAGAGAACCAGAGCACGATCGGCATAACGTTAGGCCGCCGCCGAGGGGGAACGAAGAAAGCCGCTAAGGCCTTCTAGCACCTCATCGATGTCAGTTGGATTCGTCTTTGCCCCCATATGACCGACTCGAAAGGTCGTGTGACTGAGCCCTTCTCCCAGGCCACCCGAAATCTTGATTCCATGCTCCTCCAGGAGGTAGCGTACGATCCTGGCCGAATCAATGCCTTGTGGAGCAAGAACCGCGGTGAGCACAGGCGCCAGCCGATCATCGGGTGTCAACGGTTGCAGGCCCAGATCCCGAACCCCATTTCGAAGCCGCAAGGCAAGCTCTGTGTAGTGCGCGATGCGGGAGTCTATGCCGTCAGCCAACAGATCCTTTAGGCTGGCCCTCAGCGCCATGACATTGTTGGTTGCCATCGTAACCGGGAAGGGATGCCAGGCGCCCCATTCCTCGGAGAACCTCCGCCAGGTCTGGAGATTGAGGTACCAGCCGCGGCCAGGCTTGGAGTCCATGACCTCCCAGGCTCTCGGACTAATGGCCACTGGGGCCAGCCCGGGAGGCGCACCCAGGCATTTCTGGCTGGCGGACACACAAATATCGATGTCCCATGCGTCCATCTCGAGTGGGACACCTCCCAAAGCAGACACGGCGTCCACGACCATCGGGACGCCGCTCTTCCGAACCACCGAGGCGATTTCCTCGATGGGATTGACGACCGAGGTGGCGGTTTCCACATACACCGCCACTACGAGAGCCGCGTTCGTTGCCTGGCTGAGTGCCGCTTCGAAATCGGAAGCCCGCAGCGGCTCACCGAGCGAGGCCTCCACGGGCACTACAGTCAGTCCATACGCGGCGCAGATCTCGATCAACCGATCGCCGAAAAAGCCGTTCGTGCCTACGATAGCAGTGTCGCCGTGCGCAGTCAGGCTTCCGATGGCGGCGTCCAACCCAGACGAGCCCGACCCGACCAGGATATGAACGTCCCCGCTTGTGTTGAAGACTTCCTTCAATAGCGAACGGGTTTCGCTATATATGGCGGTCCATTCCTTGCCGTAGTGGGCGCGTACGGGCGCGCCCATCTCTTGAAGGACGTCATCTTCAACCGCCACTGGGCCGGGAATCATTAGCTTGGGCATAGTCACCTAAATGTACCGATCGAAGTAGTGTGACAGATCCGCAGAGAGTGCCTGCGATCGTTCTCTTAGCAGCGGCCACCACCCCCTCAGGGTCTCGAGATCGACGCGATAGCTTACGGCGGCGAGGCTTATGGCGCCTGCCGGCTCGCCGTTTGAGGCGAACAACGGCGTCGCCAAGCAGCGCACCTGTTCCTCGTGCTCGCCGTCGTCGATGGCGTAGCGCCGCTTCCGGACTTTGGCCAGGTGCCTTCTCAACTCGCGTCTGTCGGTGATCGTAGATTTCGTATGACGCTGCAGCGGGCGGTCGCCGAGAACCGCCTGCAGACGCTCTGGCGAGAGGAATGCCAGAATGGCCTTGCCAGCACCTGTGCAGTGTGCCGGTGCGCGCAGACCGATCCGAGAGTACATCCGAATCGGGTTCGGGCTCTCGACTTTGTCCACGTATACGATCGTATCTCGGTCAAGCAATACGAGATGCGCGGTCTCGCCAGTTTCTTGGGCCAGCAACTGAAGATGAGGCCTCGAAACGGCCGTCAGATCCGTGTCCTCGATTAGTTTATGACCCAGCCGCAACACTTTCAAGCTGGGTAGGTAGTGCCCGTTGTCCTGCTTTTGCAGGAGATAGCCTTCGTGGACGAGGGTCTGGGCGAGACGGTGAGCGCTGCTTTTTGAAAGACCGGATTCTTCTGCAAGACGGCTTAGTGGCAACCCGCGTGGTGCGTCGGTCATGATTTCCAAAACGCGCAGGCCGCGGGCCAGCGCTCGGACATCCGGGCTCTTTGTATGGGACTGTTTTGCTGTGCGGAACGGCGTTTCAGTCAACGCATGGTTATGGTACTATGGTCGCCGGGCTTGAGTCAATCTCAACCACGATGCATCAACTCAGCGCCATTGGACCGTTTGACTATCATCAGCCCGAATCCCTCGAGAGCGTAATTGAATTGCTGCAGGAGCACGGCCCAGCGGCCGCTCTCCTCGCCGGTGGAACCGCATTGCTGATTGACATGCAGCATGGGGAACTGGCACCGCGTCACCTGGTCAGCCTCTGGGGGGTTCCGGGTTTGGATAGAGTGAGCTTGAACGGCGAGCTGCGGATCGGCTCGGCCGCAACGTTGACTGACTTGGTGGGCGCCATCGAGGGAAGCGTGGCCCTGGCGGGTCTGGCAGAGGCGAGCCTCACCCTCGGAAGCCGACAGATTCAAAACGTGGCCACAGTGGCAGGGAACATCTGCAAGGCCTCACCCGGCGCCGATATGGTCCCTCCGTTGCTCTGTCTGGATGCCATGCTGACTCTGACCGGCCCTCTGGGTGAGAGGATCGCGCCGCTGGATGGGTTCCTCACCGGCCCGGACCAAACCGCGCTTCAGCCGGCGGAGGTGCTCACGGAAATCCGACTCCCGCAGATCCCTGACCGTACCGGAACCGCCTTTCAGAAAATCATGCGAAGGCAAGCGGTAGATTGCTCGATCATCTCCGTAGCCGCGCGGGTCACACTTGAAGATGACGGCAAGACCTGCCGCCAGGCGCGGATCGGAGTGGCTGCTGCCGCACCGAATCCGTTCCGTGCGATGAAGGCGGAAGCCCTATTGAAGGGCCAAACATTGAGCGAGGATCTTGCGCGCGAGGCAGGTCGCGTGGCTCAGGAGGAATCCAATCCGATCGACGACGTGCGGGCTTCAGCCGAGTATCGCAGGCTGATGGTGGAAGAGCTTACCGCACGCGCGCTCGTAGCCGCCGCCGAAAGGGCAATTAGGACGTGATCGCAAGGCATCCGCTTAGGCTGAAGGTGAACGGCCATTCTTACGAACTTGAGGTCGAGCCGCATCGCACGCTTCTGGATGTCCTGCGTCACGACCTTGCACTGACCGGGACGAAGTCCAACTGTCAGGCCGGGGAGTGCGGCGCCTGCACGGTCCTCGTCGACGGCCGGGCCGTCAACTCCTGCCTTTACCTTGCGGTACGCGCCGAAGGCGCCGAGATCCAAACCGTCGAGGGGCTTGCCGAAGATGAGGCGCTTCAACCGATCCAGGAGGCCTTTGTACAGAACGCGGCCATCCAGTGTGGCTACTGTACGCCCGGGTTCCTCGTATCGGTGGCTGCGGTGCTGAGAGAGAATTCCAGGCCATCGCTTGCGGAGCTGAAGAAGGCCGTTGAGGGAAACATCTGTCGGTGCACGGGGTATACGGGAATTGTCCAAGCGCTCGCGCAAGTCGCCGACGCTGCTGAAGGTGGCCGATGAGGGCCGGCAGGAGCGAATTGCGCCTCACGTCCTTGATGACCACACAAACGGCCCGAATAGTCGAAATGCAAAGCGGCGATGCCTGAGAAGTCGGTCGCGGGCCAGCCTCTCGTGCGTCTCGACGCGCGGTCCAAGGCAGCCGGTCAGTACCGCTACGGTATGGATTGGTCGCTGCCGGGCATGCTGCACGGAGTGATCCTGCGCAGCGCACATCCACACGCAAAGATTCTAAACATCGACGTGAGCGAAGCTAAGCGTTTGTCCGGCGTCGCGGTCGCGCTGACCGGGAGTGACCTTCCGGAAATCCTCATGCCTGGAATGGTGTCGGACCAGCCACCTCTGGCGCGCGATCGAGTTCGCTACGCCGGCGAACCGCTGGCACTGGTCGCGGCCGACAGCCTGGCAACTGCCCAGGAGGCCGCGGGTCTCATCGAGGTAGCATACGAACCGCTGCCGATCGTAGACGACGCGGAGCAGGCCATGCTGCCCGGAGCTACCCTCGTTCACGAAGGTTGGCAGGAATACGAAGCAGCAGAGGGCCTCGTACGTGAGGGGAACGTCTGTTGTCATTCGACTCTCACTCGGGGCGACATCGAGGGTGGGTTTGCGGAGGCGGACGAGATCTTCGAGGGCACATACTCTACGGAGAGCGTCCACCAATCCCATCTGGAACCCAGGGTCGCCATCGGAGCCGTGGATTCTGACGGTCGAATCGCAGTCTACACAAACACACAGCTCCCGTACTGGATTCGTACCAATGTGGCGCATGTTCTGGGTGTAGATGAAGCCGAGGTACGCATCGTTCCGACCGGCATCGGCGGTGGTTTCGGTTCGAAACTCTACCCCCAACTCGAACCGCTTGCGGCGTTGCTGGCACGTGAGACGGGGCGCCCCGTTCGGATGGTCACGCCCATTGAGGAAGAGATGATCGGCGGTCTACCCCGGCATCCGTGCCGGCTGCACCTGAAAACCGGCGTCAAGAAAGATGGAACGCTCGTTGCGCGGGAGGCGCGCATGATCCTGGATACCGGGGCCTATGCCGGCTCCGGGCCCGAGCTGGCCTCCGTCGGCGTATTGGTGCTTTCCGGACCTTACAAGACGCCTCACTTGAAGCTGGATGCGTTTGCCGTAATGACGAACAAGACCAACTTCGGTGCCTACCGGGGGCCGAGCGGACCGCAGGCCGTATTTGCGCTCGAATCTCACATGGACGAGGTGGCCGAGGGTCTGGGTATGGATCCGCTCGAGTTCCGCCTCAAGAACGTCGTCGAAGAGGGCGATGAGGCAGGTAACGGACAGGTGCTGAGCGGTGTCGGGATGAAGGAGGCACTCGAGAAAGCCAGTGCGGCGATCGGCTGGGGCGAGCCCTCACCGCCAAACCGAGGCAAGGGGCTGGCGTGCGGATGGTGGACCACCACCGGCGGATCCAGCGGCTGCCTGGCGAAGCTGGATGTGGGAGGTAAGGTCGTGCTCACGGTAGGCACCCAGGAGATCGGAACAGGGGCCATCATGGCCGGCGTGCCGCAGGTTGTTGCGGAAGAGATGGGCTTGCGGCTGGAGGACTTACGCGTCGAGGTGGCCGATACGGCCACTGGCCCCTGGGATTTCGGATCGCAAGGAAGCCGTACTCTGTTCAACGTCGGCAGAGCTGCCCAGTTTGCCGCCCAGGATCTAATCGTCCAGATCAAGGAGCTTGCTGGGGAGGAGATGGAAGTTGCGGTGGAGGATATCGAGCTTCGTGAAGGCGCAGCGGTCGTGAAGGGAGTGCCGGATCGTAGGATCTCGCTGGCAGACCTGGCACAACAGAGTCTGAACGAACGGGGAGGCCTCCACAGCCGCGGTGTGTCAAATCCAGAGCCGGCGAAGTACGACAATAGCCGCATGATTTCCTGTTTCTATCCCGCATTCCATTACCCCAGTTTCTTTTGTCACGCGGCGGAGGTGGAGGTGGACCCGGGTACTGGGATCGTGAGGGTGGTCCGGTACGCCGCTGCACATGATGTGGGCTTTGCGGTGAACCCAAAGTTGGCGCAGGGCCAAATCCACGGCGGCGTGGTACAGGGGGTCGGGATGGCGCTGATGGAAGGAATAATCTACGAGGACGGCCAGGTGGTCAACAATAACTGGACCGATTACAAGCTCCCGACGATCGCGGACGTTCCTGAGGTTGAGGCCATCATCGTCGAGCACCCGGTCGAAGGGGGACCATTTGGCGCCAAGGGATTAGGAGAGCCTCCCGTGATCCCTCCGCCGGCCGCGCTGGCTAACGCGATCTACCGGGCAGTCCGCGTACGCCTCCGCAGCCTTCCGATGACGCCGGAGAGGGTCTTCCTCGCGCTCCGGGACGCCAACTAGCCTTCGGCTCGGTGTCGTACCGCTACGATTTCGGCCATGATCGAGAGCGCGATCTCGTCCGGTGTGTCAGCACCGAGATCCATCCCCACCGGCCCATGCAAGCGATCCAGATCTACCTCGCTTAAACCATGCTCCTTGAGACGCTCTCGACGTTTCGCCTGGGTTCGCTTGCTTCCCAATGCCCCGACGTAGAAAGCCGGAGAGGGCAATGCAAGCTCCAGGGCCGGCTCATCGATTTTTGGATCGTGGGTCAACATCACGACCGCGGTAGCGGCGGTCAGTGGAACGACCTCAAACGCCTCGGCAGGCCAAGCCTGAAGCAGCTGATCAACCTCCGGAAAACGTTCTTCGGTAGCGAAGGCCCGGCGTGGATCCACGATCACGGTACGCATGTCCATCGTCTTCGCCAGCCTGGACAGCGTTATGGCGATCTGGTTTCCGCCAACGACGACCAGAGTTGGGGGAGGGGGGATGAGGTCCACGAAGGCTTGAAGGCCCGCCGGCTCCAGTTCATGAAGGCTCGACTCGGCCACCTGCAGCGCTAGTTCGACCGACGGATCGTCGGAGCCGGAGTCGAGGCTCCCGTAACGAGCGCTTGGATCGCTCATGCTGAGCGTGATCTTACGGCCCACAATTCTCTCCGGGCCTTTTACGATGGTCACGCTCGCGGCCGGCTCATCCTTAATTAGAAGAGCCCTAACAAATTCGAACTGCTTTGGATCCAGCCGCTCCACAAATACATCCAGGCTGCCGCCGCAAGCAAGGCCGACGCTCCATGCGGTCTCATCCGCAACGCCAAAGTGGAGCAGCTGTGGAGACCCGCTCTTAATCACCTGGAGACCGGCTTCTGCGACCGCCGACTCCACGCACCCGCCGCTTACTGAGCCCGCGATCTCGCCCCTCTCGCTGATCGCCATCTTGGCCCCTTCCTGTCGGGGCGAAGATCCCCAGGTCTGCACCACCGTCGCAAGCGCGATAGCCGTGCCTTGCTTGGTCCACTTCGTGAGGTCTTCGAGAATGTCTCTCATCTTCGCTTCACTCGCTGGCTCTCATTGCGACTATCGGAGCCGGGCCTTGTATGGCGCGCCGCAACTTCGTAGCTCGGGTGTAGGAGGCTCAGTCGTCGCCACGGCCCCCCAGTCTCAAATCCCGCCTGGCGTTGATGGATTCGCGGCGACAGGCCCTGGTGTTAGTCTGACGTAATCCGGCCCTTTAGCTCTGCTTCGGAAAAAGGTCCAGGATCAGCGATCAATGCCCTCGCCTCATCCACCTTGCCCCACACATCCCAGAGCAGCACGCCTCGAACACGCCCGTTCTTGAGATAGTAGACCAGCCCCTTCTTGAAAGGCACCGCCCAGTGCTCAACCGTCTCTAGCTCAGGATCGAGGTCGCCCACCGCCTCGTAGCCGAGCTCAAACAGGTCGGAATAGAAGTAGGGCAGATGATGGTAGCTGACCTCTTCCCCGGCCATGGATCTGCCTGCCATCTCTCCCATGGTGTTGGCATTGTCCTCATGCTCCACGCGCATCTTCCGATCGAGCGCCGGGTTGTAGAAACGCGCCACGTCACCTGCGGCATAGATATTTGCGTCGCTGGTCTGCAGAGTGGGGTGGACTTCCACGCCGTCCTCTACGTCAAGCCCCGCGGCTTCGGCCAGTTCGGCGTTGGGCTGGATCCCGATCCCTGCCACGACGGCATCGACGTGCAATACTCCAGCGTTGGTCACGACGTGCACGTGTCCGTGACCCCCCTCGATTGCTTCCACGGTGGCGCCTGGAACCACCGTCACTCCATGTTCCTCGTAGTATTGGTTGAGGAATGCGCTGAGATCCGCAGGGAACTGCAGCGCTCCGACTCCGGCCTCGGGGAAGACCATCGCCACATCGCGTTCATTCATTGCCAGCGCGGCGGTGACTTCCGAGCCGATAAAACCCCCACCGATCACAGCGAAGGTAGCCTCGGATCGTGCAAGCACTTGCAGTCGCCGGTAGTCCTCGATCCGCCGATAGTAAATGACCGAATCTCCCCCGAACGGAAGCCGGCGCGGCGTGCCTCCGGTGGCAAGAAGCAGCTTCTCATAGCTGTATTCCGTGCCCTTCTCATCCGTTACTGTGCGAGCTTGAGGGTCGATCTGTTCGACCTTGCTGCCGAGGTGTAGCTCGACGGATTCATGTTGAGTGCCGCGCCAAATGCTGTCGAAATCCTTCCCCTTCCAGAGTGCTTTGGATAGCGGCGGCCGATCGTACGGGGGGTCTTTCTCAGCGCCGATCAAACCCAGCGTGCCCTCCGCATCCACCGCACGGATACCCCGAACTGCGGCATCGGCGGTCATTCCGCCGCCGATAATCAGGTACTTGTATTCCGGCATTGGTCCCTCACCATTCGACGTCTCAGGCAATTCTACTATCCATGGCTTGCGTGCCGATTGAAGGACATACTCAGACGATCGCGGAACTTGCGCCCCGAAGACGCTCGATCGCGGTGCGTTCGCCGAAACAACCAGCCTCTGGACCCTGACTCCAAATGGGGGAGGGGGTTTTTATTGCCGGGCGAGGTGTGTGTCGAGCGTACAATAATGGATACTGGCCTTGAATTAACTCCCATTGTGCAATTACCATACAATGGAGTACCTTCCTATGTCCTTCGACGAACCCACGCCTCCTGAGCTTGATCTCGATCCCCTCGTAGCAGTGCTTAACCCCTACGCCCCTCACGGTCGAACCGCACTGCTGCCGGCGCTTCATGCCGCTCAAGAGCTATACGGATATCTGCCGGAGCCGGTAGCAGCGGAGGTCGGCCGTCGGCTGCGCGTACCGCTGGCGGACGTCTACGGCGTGATCGACTTCTATGCCATGCTCTACAAGGTGCCGGTCGGGAAAAAGATCGTGCGCGTGTGCGGCGATCCCCCCTGCGCGCAGGCCGGCAGCGGAGAAGTCATGGAGGCGCTCTCCAAGCACCTCGGTGTGCAGGCCGGCGAAGTGACAACCGATGGGGAATGGACCCTCGAGCGCGCGCCCTGTCTTGGGCGATGCGAGCATGCCCCGGCGGTGATGATTGACGACCTTCCCCTGGCCCAGGCAAAGTCCGATCAACCGCAGGCGCTGCTCTCCGGCAATTGGGAACAGGTCACGAGCCAGGTCGACGGCGATCTTCGAGTGCTGACCCGCAACTGCGGACACGGTGCCCCAACGACAATTGAAGAGTACGAGGCTGGTGGAGGTTACGCGGCGCTGAGAAAGGCCGTGAGCGAGATGGCCCCGGCCGACGTGATCGAAGAGATAAAGGCCGCTGGCCTGGCGGGGCGTGGCGGCGCCGCTTTTCCTACCGGCGTGAAGTGGGAAGGGGCCGCGAGCGCTCAAGGCAGCCCCAAGTATGTAATCAACAACGCCGATGAATCAGAACCCGGGACCTTCAAAGATCGCGTGCTTCTGGAGGGCGATCCCCACAGCAGCCTGGAAGGCATGATCATAGCAGGGTACGCGATTGGCGCTGAAAAGGGCTACATCTACATTCGGGGTGAATACCGGACCGCGGAGGACATCGTCCGCAACGCAATCGAGGAGGCCAGGCGGCAAGGGGTTCTTGGAGAGAATATCTTGGGAAGTGACTTTGGCTTCGAGATCGAGATTCGCAGAGGAGCAGGCGCCTACATCTGCGGCGAAGAGACGGCGCTCTTCGAATCGATTGAGGGCAAGCGCGGTTTCCCACGCATCAAGCCTCCGTTCCCGACGACGCACGGGTTGTTTGGCAAGCCCACGGTCATCAATAACGTCGAGACCCTGGGCAACGTGCCGCTGATCATCCGAGACGGACCGCAGGCTTTTCGTCAGCATGGAACGGAGCAGTCTCCTGGAACGAAATTGTTCTGCCTCTCAGGCGACGTGGCTCGTCCCGGCGTGTATGAGATGCCCTTTGGTGTACCGCTGCGGCATCTGCTCGAGGACTTGGGCGGAGGCGTCGTCGGAGGCGAGTTGCAGGGAATCCTATTCGGCGGAGCCGCGGGCGCCTTTGCCACAGAAGAGCATCTGGACGTGAAGTTGACCTTTGAGGATCTGAGCGAGGCCGGCCTCTCGCTGGGGTCGGGAGTGGTGATGATCTTCAATGAGGTGCGGGATATGCGCCAGGTGCTAAGCGGGCTGGCTCACTTCTTCGCCGATGAATCGTGCGGGAAGTGCTACCCGTGCCAGCTTGGAACGAAGCGTCAGTATGAAATTCTCTCAGAAATGGCAGACGGTCATGTCCACGCCGGCGATGTGGAGAAGCTAACTGATGTTGGTTGGACCATGGCGGACGCTTCGCTCTGTGGTCTGGGACAGACCGCCGCCACGGCCGTATTGAGCGCGATCGACGTGTGGCCGGAGCTGTTCTCACAGAATGGACAACATTAGCTTGTGCGGCCGCGAATGCCGAATTCGCGGGACGAGCTGCGGGGCCAAGAGCAGTTGCCTATCGGTGTGGCCAACCCAGCCGAGGAAGAATAGCCTGTGACAGACGGCATCGTGCCCTTTCGGTATCACAAATACAGTGGCTACTGGCGCGAGGTCGACGCAGAGGTCATCGAAGAGGGGATGATCACCCTCTTCGTGAACGGCCGCGAACTGGCCTCGCTCATGTGCACCCCAAGAGACCCGCTGCAGCTGGCTCTGGGTTTCTTGGCTAACGAAGAATTCATATCCAGCTATGGGGAAATAGCGATCGAAACCGTGTGTGCGGCCGGCGACTGCGTCGATATTTGGCTGACAAAGTCGGTTTGGGATAGGCCGCGCCGTCGGATCATCACTTCCGGTTGCGGCGGAGGGCTGAGCTTCGCCAATCTCGCTGCGGACCAGGGACCGGTGACAGCCCAGCTCGCGATCGAGCCGCAGATAATAGGCGAGTTGATGAGCGGGCTGCAGACGCGTGACAGTCTGTATGCCCGCGCCCGGGGCGTCCACACTTCGGCTCTGAGCGATGGGGAACAGCTGGTGGTTGTGGCAGAGGACATCGGCCGCCACAACACGATTGATCGCCTGGTCGGCGAGTGCTTGCGCCAGGGGATGGATACCGAGGGACTGATGCTTTTGGCCACCGGCCGCGTCTCGTCGGAGATGATCATCAAGGCCGCGAAGATGGGGTGTCCCATCGTAGCTTCCCGCACTTCGCCTACCAGCATGTCGGTAGGTCTGGCGCGGGAGTGGAATATCACGCTGTGCGGCTATGTGCGCCGCAGACGGATGAACGTCTATGCTCATCCAGGACGCCTGATCAATGCGAACGTATCCGTTGATGAGCTGTTTGTCTCGGTCGAGTATCCGGTCTCGAGCCAGACTGGGGACTGATCATTGCGTAGGAGAAGAACTTGAACGGTGGAATCACGCTGACAATTGATGGTCAGGAAGTCACCGTCCCCCCCGGGACCACGATTCTGAGCGCAGCAAAGGACCTGGGAACGGAAATCCCCACCATCTGTTATCACGATCATTGCACTGCCAACGGTCTTTGCCGCCTATGTGTGGTGGAAGTGGAGAGGGCCCGAGTGCTGCAGCCCGCGTGCGTGGCCGAGGCCCGCGGGGGCATGGTTGTCCATACGCGCAACGATCGCGTCGAGCGCAGCCGACGTACGATCCTGGAAATGCTTGACTCGGCCGTCAACTTGGACGAGGCGCCTGAGATTCAGGATCAGCTCGAGGAGTATGGCGCAGATCGTGAGAGATTCGAGAACGGCGAACGGCGGGCACCGCCAGTCATCGATGACAATCCCATGTTTGTGCGGGACTATTCGCAGTGCGTGCTGTGCTGGCGCTGCGTTCAAGTCTGCGCGGAAGATGCCCAATACACCTACGCCATCAACTTCGGCGGGCGGGGTTTCGAGACCGGCATCGATACCTTCTTCGAACAGAGTTTGCCCGAGTCGACCTGTGTCTTCTGCGGTCAATGCGTGGGAGTCTGCCCAACCGGCGCCCTGAAGCCCAAGCGGGAATGGCTGCTGGAGCAGGGCCAAACGCCGGATGACATTATGCAATTGACGCGCATGAAACGCCGACGGAGGAAACAATAGGTTGTCATGAACGAGATGTGGGTTTACATAAGTGCGCCTCGAGGGGTTGCTGCGGTGGCTTTTAAGTTTGTGGATCGGGTGCGACGCGGGTAAACATAAGTGTGGATTGTTTCATAGACAAGATGGGTTTGTGCATGGCGTCGGAGAAATCAAGTGATTGAAGCGGATCGAGTGGTCAGCACGGTCTGTCCTTATTGTGGAGTGGGATGCGGCTTGGATCTGCATCTCAGGGACGACTTTATCTACAAGGTGACCTCGGACTTCGACAACATCGTCAACCAGGGGAACTTGTGCGTCAAAGGCCGCTACGGTTACGACATGATCTACAACAAGAGCCGCGTGACCGTGCCTCTGATGCGAAAGACGCCGCAAGTGCCGGGCAAGCGCACTCAGGCTTTCGATCGCGACGAATGGCGCCAGGTCTCCTGGGAGGAGGCGCTGGATTACACCGCAGATCGGTTGGTGGAGATCTATCAGCGCGACGGTTCGGATGCGATGGGGGTCTACTGCTGCGCAAAAGCGACCAACGAAGCCAACTACCTGCTGCAAAAGATGTACCGTGCGCTATTCCGCACCAACAACGTGGATCACTGTACGCGGCTGTGTCATGCGGCCTCAGTGGTGGCGCTGCAAATGGCAATTGGTTCGGCGGCCATGAGCAACGCCGCAGCCGAAGTCATCAAGGCCGATGTCTTCATGGTCACCGGCTCCAACACCGCCGAGACTCATCCCATCATTGGCTTGCAAATGAAGCAGGCGGTCGAAAAGTACGGCGCCAGGCTCATCGTGGTCGACCCCCGCCGAGTCGAAATGGCCAACTGGTCGACGCTTTGGCTGGCGCAAATGCCCGGGACGGATGTGCCAGTATTCGCGGCGATGGCACATGTGATTCTCAAAGAGAGGCTCTACAACCAGGATTTCATCGATCAGCGCACCGAGGGCTTCGAAGATTTCGCCAAGTCGATGGAGAAGTTCACGCCGGAGTTCGCCGAGTCCGTGTCGGGCGTGGATCGCAATCTCATCATCGAAGCCGCAAGAATGTATGCCACCGCGGAACGTGCAGCCATCTACTGGGCGCTGGGTATCTCTGAGAGTACACACGGAGTCGATAACGCGCTCTCGCTGGTGCATCTGGCCCTGCTCACCGGGCACATCGGCCGGGAGGGTACAGGCTTGAATCCACTGCGCGGGCAGAACAACGTGCAGGGCGCCTCCGATAGCGGGGCCATGCCCTGGCACTACCCGGGTTATATGGAAGTGGACGACCCGGCCAGCGCCGAGATCTGGGAGCAGGCCTGGAACATCGAGCCAGGTGGGCTCAACCAGCAGAAAGGGCTGACCACCACAGAGATCCTTTCCAACGTTGGAGAGGGCGGAGTGCGCGCGCTGTACATCATGGGCGAGAACCCCATGATGTCCGAGCCCAATTTGAATGTGACGCGTCATCACATAGAGAACCTTGAGTTCCTGGCGGTGCAGGACCTGTTTATCAACGAATCAGTGGCGTTTGCCGACGTCGTGCTACCGGCCGCTTCCTGGGCCGAGAAGGAAGGCACCTTCACTAACACCGACCGCCGCGTGCAGCGCGTGCGCAAGGCACTGGATCCCCTTGGTCAGGCCCGGCCTGACATTGAAATCATCTCCGCACTTGCGAACCGGATTGAGGACCGCCTGGGGCGGTCCGCCTCGGCTCATTGGGACTACGAGAATCCAGAGCAAGTCCTGATCGAGATGGGCGAGGTTGTACCCGCCTATCGAGGCGTTCGATACGAGCGGATCGAGGAGATCGGACTCCAAACGCCTGTGCCGGACGGGGATCACCCCGGCACTCCCTTCTTGTTCGAGGAGACTTTCCCCTCCGGTCGTGCGAAGTTTCACTTGCTCGAGTACGTGCCTTCCGCGGAACCCCCGGACCACGAATACCCGCTTATTTTGACCACCGGCCGCCTGCTCGAGCACTGGCATGGCGGTACGTTGACGCGTCATTCTCAGCTCGACGAGCTTTACCCGGAGGCGTTAGTCGAGATCAATCGGGTGGACGCGGCTCGAACAGGGGTAAAGACTGGGGACGTCGTGCGGGTATCTTCACGCAGGGGCTCCGTTGTGCTGCGCGCAAACGTGACCGAGAAGGCCAATCTGGGAGTGGTGTTTATCCCCTGGCACTTTCACGAAGCGGCGGCCAACCTATTGACGCTGGACGAACTCGATCCCTTGGCCAAGATCCCCGAATACAAGGCCTGCGCGGTGCGCGTCGATCTGGCCGCAGAGGACGAACTTGAGAACCCGGAGGCCCGTACGCGCCGCGGCCGCTGGTAGCGTCGAGAATTCGCGGCATTTCTGATCAGCCGGAACCGTGAGCGAAATTTCACAACGCTAGAAAGCCATGCCGCCCAAGCAGACGCGCCGCAATTATCGGGGTCGTGCCATCGACGTGAGCTACGACGTCCGCCGCTGCATCCATGTCGCTGAGTGCATGCGGGGTTTGCCTCAGACCTTCAATCGACAGCATGTGCCGTGGATCGAGCCGGATAAATCGCCTCCGGCCGATGTGGCGGAGGTTGTGATGCGCTGCCCGAGCGGCGCCTTGCGGTTCGAACGAAAAGACGCAGGGCTGCCTGAGTCGATCGCGGCCATAAATACCATCACATTAGTGGCAAATGGGCCGCTGTACGTTCGCGGAGAAGTCAAGCTAATCTCTCCCCAAGGTGCTGTTCTCCACCAAGATAGGCGGGTGTCCCTGTGCCGATGCGGCGCTTCGAAGAATAAGCCGTTTTGCGACAACTCGCACATCGCAGCCGGGTACAAGTCTGGCACGCCAAAAATAGGCAGTCGCGTCGACAGGGGCATGGGCGGCGCGCTGCAAATCACCCCGATCGAAAATGGCCCTTACCAACTGCTCGGTAATGTTGAGGTGGTGGATGCAGAGCAAGTGGTCGTCTTTCAGGGCCGGATGATTCGCCTCTGCCGATGTGGCAGATCGGAAGAAATGCCCTTTTGTGATAACTCTCATCTGGATAACGGTTTTGAAGCCCAATCATGGTAGCGGCGCAATTTGGAATCGATCCAAGCCATGCCGCGGCAATCGAAGACTCGCACATCGGTGGTCTATCCGCGCACGCGGCCGACATGGCCGTGATTTATATTCCCAATACAGCGTTTCCCCCAGGGGAAGAGGTGAGGGCCGTGGCAGGAGCGATCCTCAAGGATTTTATCGAACTCACGGTAGATCTGATCGAGGGAATGGGCTAGCAGTCATAGTCCGGAGATCGGCAATCGACGGGATTGCTCGCATTTGGAGTTAAGATAGGGCGATGGCCAACACGCGGCGCACACTGGAAACAACCAACCGAGGCGGGGTTGTCGTTGGCGTGCTGTTGATCGCCATGGGATTGGTGTTCTTTATGGCAAACATGCTGCCGGGCATCGATCTGAGGAGTATGTGGCCCGGACTGTTTTATGCCGTCGGGCTGGCGCTCCTGCTACCGCCGTGGATCCTGCCCTCGCACCGCCAGGCACTCGCGGGTCTGATCATCCCCGGGATGCTGCTCTTGGTTCTCGGCTTCATCTTCACCTACCTGGTGGTCACAGACGACTGGGATTCGTGGGCCTACATATGGGCCTTAATCCCCGCCAGCGTGGGCGCCGGCCTATGGATTGCGGCCCGCTTTGGCTTCTGGGGACCGGGAGCCTCAACGGTCGGCCTCTGGATGCTGGCAGGTAGCCTGGTTGCGTTTGCCATCTTTGCCGCCTTCCTGGGAGGCGAGGGTCCGCTGGCTAAGGGGGCGCCGCTGGCGTTGATCGCGCTCGGTGCAGTCGTAACCGTCACTGCATTGGTTCGAACACGATCCGACTAGCCTGCAGATACCCGCGGCGCTCAACCGGATCTTTGACTGCAAATCCCTTCCTCGATCGGAGCGCATCCATGAATGATGCCCCAAGATTCGCAGAATTCCTCAAAGGGCTCTATCGCATCTGGATCACCGAGCGGCCTAACCAGCTCGCGGCGGGTCTGGCCTATTTCGGAATGTTCTCGTTCGCTCCGGTGATCGAAGCCTCTGCGTAGGCTGAAATTCGAGAGGATTGGCTGGTAATTTCTGAAGCATAACCCGAGCAAATCGCTAGCCGGATGGCGGCTACCAACTTGCTGCGCTGGCCACCTCTGCCTCCCGCTGACAAGCGCGTGACCGAGCCAGCCACCCGCAGCAAATCGGTAACCCCAGAATGGATCAAGAACATGTTAATTGAAGCGGAGGCCTAGCTTCGAGCACTGACTGTTGAACCCGGTTTCGTGCGTGGAACCGGGTTTATTATTGGCCCCAAAGAGGAATTAGGAGGTCTGAGATGTTTTTCGGTGGCTTCTATTTAGATCCGCTCTACATTTTGGTATTCCTGATCACGATCTTGATCTCTGGCGCGGCACAGCTCTATGTGCGATCCGCGTACAAAAAGTGGGGCAAAGTTGCCAATGGCGCAGGACTGACCGGTATTGAGGCTGGCTACGCCATCGTCAATCGCACCGATCTAGGGGGCAGCGGGCTTGGGATTGAAGTCCCGGAGCTTAAGAAACTCAAGGAGCTTCAGGACAAAGGCGTCCTCAGTGAACAAGAATATGAGGCCAAGTCCAGGCAAGTCTTGGGCCAAGCCAGCGATACGGCCGTGAACCGATCGACCATCGGATTTGAGCGCGTGCCAGGCGAGCTCTCGGATCACTACGATCCGCGGACGCATACGGTCCGACTTTCAGAGGGCGTGGCGACCACGAAGTCGGTTGCGGCTATGGCGATTGTGGCACACGAGCTGGGTCACGCCCAGCAGCACGAGAACAACTCCTTCCTCATCACGATGAGGAACGTGTTGGTACCCGCCGTGCGTTTCAGCCCCCAAGTCGCCTACATCCTGATCCTTATCGGATTCTTCTTCAATCTGGTCGGCGCACTCTGGCTGGGTATTCTTTTCTACGCGCTGATGGTGGTTTTTTCGGTGCTCACGCTGCCGGTCGAGATCGACGCCAGTCGCAGGGGGATCCAGCTGCTCCGAAAGTCTGGCCTGATTCAAGTCGAACAAGATGGGCAAGGCGCTCGCAACGTATTGACCGCGGCTGCCACAACCTACGTGGCAGCGGCCGTGACTGCCATACTCACGCTGCTCTACTACATAACGATCGCCCGCCGGCGAAGGTGAAAAGCGGCGCCCCGCAATGAGGATGAGGTGGGGTGGTCCGAACCCACCACATTTCATCGGAGCGGCGAATCTCTGACACCTAGGTAGGCGTAATCATGGGAAGCCTCGCCCGGCCCAAGCGTGAGACGTTTGGGGCCAACATCACTGCCGGCCTGACCGTCGCGCTGGTCAGCATCCCGGAGGGCATGGCCTATGCTTTCGTGGCAGGCGTTCGAGCATTTCAACAAAAGCCGCAAGCCGATTTGCGACTTGAGCTTCTGAGAAGGCGCGTGAATCGCTGTGGTCGGCCTCAAGCAGTAGCGCCGGGATCCCTTTGTCGCGCAGGATTCGATCCCGCTGATCCATCTGTCCAACAGAGTATGGCTTACACGATCGGTCGGAGTGCAGGATGGCGCCGTCCAGTTCGTAATCACGGATCATGTGGAGCATGGTATTCAGCTTGTGCCCGGTTCCTCGATTGAGAATAGGGTATGTGTACGCGAGAGCCAGGGAATCCATAACCCGCTCCGAATCCAGGTAGGGAGCCAGCTCGCCCCAGGCGTTGGTATAGGTCGACGCCACCAGCGCCACGCCATGGCTGCCCAAGAACTCGGCCAAATAGCGCAGTCGGTACCAAATCGGAAGGTTGTCCCACAAGATCCGAGCCCGCTCATCCAATACGGCGCCGATGCCGCCTTCGATCCGCTCGTCTACTTCATTCAGCATGGCGGCGTAGAAATCCACCGTGTCAGGATCACCGCGCATTTCGACGATGGGAGCCATATGGATGAACTGATCCATGACGGAGATCGGAGCGGGGTGGTGTTGGTTTCGCTTTAGGATCTCCAGCCAGAGCTCCGTCGCCATCTTGCCTAGCCTGGTGACTTCTTCCAGCTTCTGCTGCTTGAGCGGCTTCTCTGCCACCCTTTCGGCAATCGGAATAGCGGCCTCCATCTGCTGCTTCGTATATTCGAGCGCATGTCTGGTCGCCTCCCCACCATAGACAAACGGGGTGTCGATGAGGATCAGCGGAACGTCGAAATGCTGCGCAAGGACGCGATACCAGTAGAGCACCGTCTGACAGATGTTTGTGCAGGCCAACAGGAGATCCGGCGGGGGAATCCTTCCCACCGGGGTCTTGCCTGAGAGCATGGTCCCGATGTCCGTTCGAGCGTAAGAGCAGATGTCTTGTGAGTAGCCGGCGTCCTCGGCTTCTGTTGAGATCTCCACCGTCTTTCGCGCCGCTCCACAGATGGCCGCATGATTCTCTGGATAAACCACGAAGAAATCCAACGCTTTGAGAATTTCCACCGGGGCTCCGGAGGTAACCCATGCTATTTTGTGATCCCGATCCGCACGGCGTGCCTTGAGCCAGTGCCCGGCGACGAGCTCCCTGTGGCGGTGAGAAACTTTGAGAGGCGGGCCGAGCACATCGCTCACGCGATCATCTCGAAGAATGTCTCCAGGCGCATCAGCGCCTGATCAGAAAGCGGATCGTTCAAGTCGATCTCCATGGTCATCGAGGGAATTCCACTGCGGTCGAGCTCGTTCCGCAAGGACGGCAGGTCGAACAATTCCGGCTCACAGAATTTGACGCTGTAGAAGATCACACCCTGGGCGTCCGTCGAGCGTATTTTTTCCCGCATGTGGTCTATTCGCGATTGGATGGATCTACCCAGGCTCCAATCTGGCGGCCCATGCAGGATTCGCTCCGCCATACGACGAAAGGGGTCCTCGCTCTCGCCCGGTGGATAGAGCCTTCGTCCGGTGCATGCCAGATCGTCCGCGACCACCATTCCGCCAAACTCGGTAATGGATTCCAGCGTCTCCATCGGCTCGGGAACGATTCCGGACAGCATCACCCCGATGGCCCGCTCCCGTTTGCCGCCCATTCTGCTGCGAAGCTTCTCGGCCAGATCGATGAAGCCCTCGGCGGGCAGGAATTCGCGCGATCGTATCATCCGATAGAAATCGTAGTCCGATATGTCCAGGCACCTGCGCTCGGAGTGGAGCTGAGCCAGGAGTACGTCCGCGGCTTCCTCCCGCCGGATATTCGTCATGAGCTCGGAATCGGAGGGGGAGCGCTGCGTGATCTCTTCCAGGCGGTCATAAATGCTTCGGAATTCTTTCGCGAGGAACTGGATTCCCTGCGCTTTGTTTGAGCGCGGAAGATAAAGCGGGATTACCGGCTGCTCGGGCTGCACGAAATCAAGCAATAGACTGCCGAGGCCCTGGAGAGAGTCACAGGCATGCGGGACAAGAATGAGATCTGCGACCTTGGCGGTATCTGAGTGCAGGAAGGATAAGGCGTTGCGAACTACGGAGCAGACATAGGCCTGCACGTGTGCGGTTCCAACTCCCGGATCCACATTGGGAGGTCCCCAGACTTCCATCGGCAAGATGCCGAATGCGCGCAGGAGCGCGCGCGGATAGTGGATGGGGAGGACCGCCGCCACCATGCCACCGTCCTGCTTGAAGGCTTGGGCGACCTCCGTTCGCCTGGGTAGCTCGACGGCTAGCTGATCATTCACGATCGGGTGCAGGCCAAGTAAGAGTGGAGCACCATCGCTAGGAGACCGTGAAAGTTGTTGTGGCGTTGTCTACATTGACGATCAGCGTGTACTCGCCAGGCTCCAGGTCGTCGGTGTCGAGCTGGATCTCTTCGGTCATATCCGTCAGCACCTGAGCACAAGCCATATCCTCTGGACGTTGGAAAGTGATCGTCAGATGAATCGTATCGCCTTCGACTTCCTGCCCGCTCCCACCGTAGGTTGAGCAGGCGTCCGGGTACCATCCCTCAACGACTGCCCAATATTCGCCGTCCCGCTCTTCAACTTCCACCGTCTGAACGAACGCCGCGCCGGTGCCAAGCTCCGCCTCTTCCGGCTCGGCGCTCGACTGGCAAGCAGAGAGAGGAATTGCAGTAAGGACGGCCAGAGAAACGACGATTTTTCTAGTATGCATTCTTGGGACCAGATCCCCGAACGGGAGTGTCAGAATCTTACCTCGAGACCTGGATCAGGGTGCTGCTGCCTTTGCATTATTGCGTAGCGATAGATACGCATCCCCTACGATCATCTTCGCGAGGCCGTATGCCACACTAGACATGTGAATTCTGCTTCAAGCAAAAGGAGAAAAGCATGATTGAAATGATGGGTTATGAAGTATTCGTAGCGGCCTACGCTGACGAAGGC
This sequence comes from Anaerolineae bacterium, assembly GCA_036986135.1. Taxonomy (GTDB): domain Bacteria; phylum Chloroflexota; class Anaerolineae; order Anaerolineales; family E44-bin32; genus JADFRG01. The sequence continues at coordinate 22,070 of BTQZ01000012.1, forward strand.
GGCGCGCACCATGCGCTGCACACGCTCGAAGACATGGACAAGGCGGGCTCAATCGAAGTGATCGATGCGACATTTCGTCGGCTTCCGAGTGGCATTCAGAAAGCGAACCTCAATCGATCTAGTTTCGTTGGCCTGAGGAGGAGAGCCGATGTCTGACAATGAACTTCCGGGCGATTCGAAGAGCATGAGCTACGAGACAATTAGTTTGGTCTTGTCGGTTTTTTCGCTCCTTAACCTCGTAATCGTTTTCCTTGCCAACGTAGATCCGCTTGTCAACGGCCTTGTGCTCGGGATCTCGATTCTGTTGTTCGTAATCGGGCAATCCAATCAGACGAAGGTCAAGCAGTGGGTGATGACGGAGAGCGGCTGGCCCCTCGAGCAGGAACCTCCAACAGTGCTGCCCAGCAACGAGGTCGTCATGCTAATCCCTTACGGCAGCCTTTTCTTCGCCTCGGCGGGAGCTTTCGAAGAGCAACTTCCCGAACTCTCGGACGAGACCGATAACTCGGTGGTCGTGCTGGATTTGGCTCTCCACTCGGACCTCGGCAGTACAATGTTGGAGGTCATCGAGCGCTACGCATAGGGTTTGAAAAAGCACCGGAGCAAGCTCATGCTGGCCGGCGTGGATCCGGATGTTGTGGCCCAGCTTAGGTTAACGGGACTGCTGAGAAAGATTGGCCGGAGCAACGTATTTGAGAAACAAGAGATAGTTGGCGAGGCCGGGCGCGCGGCCCACGAGGCTACCACGCTATGGATTGCAGAACACCTAGAGAGTTCGCCCAATTAGAAGCCTAAGGAGAATGCAATGAAACTGATTCTTCGGATATTCATCAACGCGGTTGCCATCTGGGTTACCAGTCTTTTGCTTCCCGGTCTGGATTTCGAGGGAAACTTAGGCAGCCTGATCATCGTGGGGCTGATTTTCGGGCTGGTCAATGCCTTGATCCGGCCCATCGTGAAACTGCTGACGCTGCCCATCAACATCCTGACGCTCGGGCTATTCACGCTGGTGATTAACGCGTTGATGCTGCTGCTTACGGTCGCAATAAGCTCTTCATTGAATTTCACAGGGGGCTTCTTAGAGTTCTCCGTGGAGAATCTCTTATTGAATGCCTTCGTGGGGGCGATCCTCATCAGTGTCGTTAGTACTGTCTTGAGCTGGGTGCTGCCGGACTAGTCTCCGAGCGCTTGGGGGCGCACCTTCATCGCGCGATTGGACCACTCGCCCTAGGTTCCCGCTTCAGAGAAATCCACAACATGATCGATATTCCGCTTGAAACCATTCCCGCCAACGCGCCGCAGGCCTACCATGTGTTGGCCAAGCCCACCGGCGCCATCTGCAACCTGGGCTGTAAGTACTGCTTCTTCCTATCCAAGGAGATGCTGTATCCGGGCAGCCGGTTCCGCATGGCAGACGAGCTGCTCGAGACCTACGTCAAGCAGCTGCTCGAAAGCCAACGTGCGCCTAATGTCACCGTCGGCTGGCAGGGCGGAGAACCGACGCTCATGGGGCTGGACTTCTTTAGGCTATCGGTGGAATACGCCGAGAAGTACAAGAAGCCCGGCCAGAGCATCGAATACACCATCCAGACCAATGGCACCAAGCTGAACGACGATTGGTCGGCCTTCTTCAAGGAGCACAACTCTCTGGTTGGGCTCAGCGTGGATGGTCCGCGCGAGCTTCACGACGCATATCGGGTCAACAAAGGTGGGGAGGGCAGCTTCGATCAGGTGATGCGCGGCTGGGAAGTCCTCAAGAAGCACGAGGTCGATTTCAATATTCTATGCACCGTGCATGCCGCCAATCAAGATCACCCGCTGGAAGTCTACCGTTTCTTCCGCGATGATCTTGGCGCCAAATTCACCCAGTTTATTCCGATCGTCGAGCGGGCCTCGATGGAACTGCTGCCGATCGCCAACGAAGGCTGGAGCGAGCGGGAAGGTAGTGACCGGCCGCTCTACACGCAGTCCGGTGAACTGGTGACCGAGCGCTCGGTGGGGGCCGAGCAGTACGGCCAATTCCAAATCGAGATCTTTTAAGAGTGGGTACGTCGCGACCTCGGGAAGGTCTACGTACAGTTGTTCGACGTTACGCTAGGTTCGCACGTGGGCGAGCACAGCCTCTGCATCTTCTCTCCCACTTGCGGCAACGCGCTCGCAATCGAACACAATGGCGACTTATATTCCTGCGATCACTACGTCGAGCCGGATTATCTGTTAGGCAACATCCAGGAAACCCACATGCTCGAGCTCGTTGCCAGCCAGAAACAGCGAAAGTTCGGCCAGGACAAGATGGACACCTTGCCCAAGTACTGTCAGGAATGCGAAGTTCGCCATGCCTGCCACGGCGGCTGCCCGCGCAACCGATTCATAACAACTCCCGATGGCGAGCCCGGACTAAACTACCTCTGCGCCGGGTATAAGCAGTTCTTCAACCACGTAGAGCGGCCGATGCAGATGATGGCCAACCTGATGAGACAGGGCGGCGCGCCGGCGAGCATCATGGCCTGGTATCAGAGGGGTGATGCTGAGCAGGCCGCGGCCAGCTGACTGAACTCCGACTATTCCGCCAGCGATGTATCCTGCAGCTGCACAGTCAGTGTTGATCCTGATGGGATCTCCACTGGCTGCATGAAACCGACCGTGCCCATGACGACTGAGTCGTAGAACAAGGTGACCGGCGAGGCCGATCCAAACATCTGCAGCCCACTAGAGTCCATCTGGTAGGCCTCGAGGTTCTGCAGTTCGGTCAGGTACTGGTCCTCCTGCTCCATGACACCGCAAGCGCCTTTCTCGACAGTACCGTAGGCCGGATACTGAGCCCCGGACCGGTTCGGACGACTGCCGCAAGGAGGTCATCAGCAGCTCTACGTATCATTCGTCCTCGACCATCAGGTTTAGCCTCACGCCATGCCATTGGCAGACGCGACCTGAGATATCATTTCCCGCATGACTACACAGACAACCAACCAAACCGACTGGAGACCCTGGCGCCACAGGCTGGGCGCCGCCATGCGCGTCCTGGGCGTGATAGGAATTGTCGCCAGCGTGATCCTCGCCATCGCGCTTCTCTTCCTACCGGCGCGCGTCATTCCCTTTGCCACCGATGTAACCACGAACCTCGCGGATAGCCTGAGTACCGTTTCAGACTCGATGGCCTCCACGAGTTCGAGTCTAGTATCCGCCTCGGAGGTACTGGATGCGGCGGGGACCACAATTCTTAGCATCTCGGGCACCATCAAAGACACCAAACCGCTGCTCGAATCCGCGGCTGCAATTGTTGGAGACGTTGGCGAGAACACGCTTGAAAAAACCAACCAGGCTCTGGAGACGGCACAATCAGCCGCACAGGCAGTTGACAAGGTATTGCGCGGCCTCTCGTTCGTTGGTTCGATCACTGGGATCAGCTACGACCCAGAACGGTCCTTGGGTCAAGCCATCGAGGACGTGGCAGACGGATTGGAGCCCCTGCCCCAGGGCTTGATCGAAGTCAGCGAAAAGATATACGACACGGCAGAGGGCTTTGACAAGGTGTCTGGCGGGCTGGATGAGACGGGCGGCGACATTCAGGAACTCTCGGGAGACATCCGAGAGCTGGGCGAACGCCTCGGTAAGCTATCGTCAACACTGGACGAGCAGGCCCGAGCTCTGAATCAATTGGTCGAGAAGTTACCGACGATCATCTGGGTATCGGTCATCGTCCTGGAATTGTTCGTGATCGGAGTCATAGTGGCGCAGGTGACCGTGATCGTGGTAGGTATTCGGCTCTACAGAGAGAACGCAATGGAGGCCTGATGAGCGATTCTGATCCCACCGATCAGCGAAGGATCCCTGGCTTGGAGAAGATGTCAGTACGGAGTACTGGAACCGTCAGGTAGGACCGACTGAAACGCATGCCTATTACTATCACAGCGGGCCCGCCGAGCGGGTTCCACCTTATCCGACCCTTTTCTATCCGCTGTTTGAGCGTACCCTGGACCACGTTGCCAGCAACTTCTTGCAGGGGACGACCCTCACGCTGGGAGAGGCCCCGGGAACCGCGCGATTGGACGGCGGACGGGGCATGGATCATCGGGGGCTCTATGGGTGGCTGAGCTTTCCGGACCCGGCAGGGAACTCGAAGCTGCACCTGGTTAACCTGGTTGCCAGTAATCGGTAGTGGCAGCGGGTCACAGGTAACTTGACTCTCGTACTCGCCGATGCTAGGAGGGCTCCAAATCGAGGGCTTCTCCCGGCTCAAGCACACGCACCTCAACCTGTGGGGCGATATCCGCTGCAAGTTGAGAGAAGAGACGCGCGGGGTCATCGCCCGCGGCCCTGCCGAGGAGGCGAATACCGAACGGGAAGAAGGTGCCCCAATGGATCGGAATCGCCAGGCGCGGTCGAAGCAGTTTCAAGGCCCTCGCCGCCTGTTCGGGATCCATATGGCCGACGCCCAGGGTTGGGCCCCAGCCGGAGACAGGCACCAGAGCGACGTCCAGATCCTCTGCAATCTCCGACATTCCAGGAAAGAAATCCGTGTCTCCGAAGAATTGGATCCTCCGCGCGCCTTCGACCCGGTAGCTTAGGCTGGCCGTGGCGACTGATACCAGAGGCCGGCCGCCCATGTGGTTGGCATGCGTCGCCCGCACGCGCACAGACCCAATCTGTGTATGCTCGCCCTCGCGCAGCTGCTCGATGTTGGCGTAGCCACGCCTGCGCAGCATCGCACCAACGCCGCGCGGCGCGATGATGCGCGTTTCTCGGTCCAATCTGCGCAGTGAGGGCAGGTCCAGGTGATCCCAGTGGTTGTGGGAGATGAGCACCGCATCAATTTCCGCGTAGTGCACCGCTGGTACTGGCGCCGAACGGCGATACAGATGCAGCACACGGTTTTTAAGAAGGGGGTCGGTCAGGATACGAACGCCCTGCATCTGCAGCAGGACAGAGGCATGCCCGAGGTAGACGATGCGATCCTTACTCACGTTCGCTCCAGTTTAGAAGGTTCAGCGGGCTGGAATTGTACCGGTTCGAAGCAGGCTCAGCCCTGCAGGCTCAGCTTCTGAGCTGACTGGCTGCGAGTTGGCCCTGGCGTGGCGGTCCCGCGGGGTCGAGGTCAGGGCTGGAGTGTAAGCCTCGGAGGGGATCGATGTTCGTGTTGGAGGTCGGAGTGTCCGATCCAACGGAGACCGGAACCCCCTGCTCTGAAGGCGGAACCTCTCGAGGAGAAGCCGTATGTGGCCAGCAAATGCGGGGGCTTCTTCTCAGAGGCTCTCCAGCGCCTGAGCCAGGTCAGCGATCAAATCGTCGAGGCTTTCGATCCCAATCGAAAGTCGCACGAGGTTGTCCTTGATCCCGATTTCTTCTCGCTCCTCACTCGATAGCTCGTAGTAGGACATTAGCGCCGGCTGCTCGATGAGCGTTTCCACTCCGCCCAGACTGGAAGCGATAAGCGGCAGCTGGACTGCATCTATGAAGCGGCTGGTGGCTTCGAGATCGCCGTTGAGCTCGAAACTCACGACTCCCCCGTACCCTTTCATCTGCTGGCGGGCTACTTCATAGTCCGGATGAGAGCGAAGTCCAGGGTACCAGACTCGCTGCACCCCTGGCTCCCTCTCTAGGAATTCCGCCACCTTTTGGGCGCTCTCGTTTTGTTGCATGACGCGCAGCGAAAGGGTTTTGATCCCTCTCTGAATGAGGTAGGCAGTCTGGGGATCACACACCGCACCCAGTACCCATAGATTCTGCCTAATCATCGCCATCAGAGATTCGGATCCGGCCACCACACCTGCCAGGAGGTCGTTGTGCCCACCAAGGTACTTGGTCGCCGAATCCACGACCAGGTCAATTCCAAATTCGAGAGGGCGCTGGTTGATCGGTGTGGCAAACGTGCTGTCGATTAGAGTCTTTACCTTATGCCTCTCAGCGATGGCCACTAGGCGCTTTAGATCCATGACGCGTAAATAAGGGTTGGTGGGAGATTCGGACACGATCACCTTGGTGTTGGATTGGATCGAGCCTTCGAGCTGCTCCAGATCACCGGCCGGCACCACCGTGCTCTCGATTTGCCAGCGCTTGAGGAAGGTCAGGCAGAACTGCCTCGTACGGCGGTACGAATCGTCTGTGATAACAATGTGGTCACCCGCATAGAGCAGCGAAAGCAACGCGGTGGTCACGGCCGCCATGCCGGACGAGAAGAGAACCGCCGCTTGGCCCGCCTCGAGCATCGACAATTTCGCCTCCACTGCTGAGACGGTCGGATTTCCGTAGCGACCATACTCCACCCGACCTCCCGCCCGGCCCCACATGCGGGCCTCCATGAATTGACGAAGATCGGCCGTGTTCTCGAAAGTGTAGGTCGCCGTTTCGAGGATGGGCAAAGTCAAGGCGTGGTGGGGGTACGGCCGCACCTCTCCGGCATGGACCACGTCAGTTGCCAGTCGCGGGTCCTTACTAGATCTTGTCATCGGTCGCTTCCTCAGCAATGAGTTCTTCTTCTGTGGCATAAGCAAGCCTCGGATGTCTAGGTCTTCATAAAAGCAAATTGACCTCTCGGGAGATCGGAGAGGTCATTACGGCTGTACGATCTCTCATCTCCCAGCTGTCGCTGCCGGAATTAGCACCTTGTTGGACACTACTCCAACCGGTTGCCGAGGTTTCACAGGGCCGGTCCCTCCACCTCTCTGGATAAGAGCGCTTAAATATTCAATTGTTGAAAAGGACGGTATCACAGATTGGCGGACAACGTCAAGGCAAGAACCGCTCGATCTTCGCCGCCAAACCTGGTCGCAGGCAACGGCACCAGGCTTATCTGGTTTTGCGCCGACCCCATCTGGGAGACCAGGAGCAGCAGTAAATTCATGGGCGCTTGACAACTGTGCATTCCGTGATAATGTTTACGCTAAATCAGCAAGCCTTGATAGTTACGCGTACGCGTTGACATGATAGCCTTTACGTTGGTCCTTTCGCTCATCGTCATTATTCAGCTTATCGTCCTTATTGAGGGCGGCAGGCGAAATCCGGTTGTGGCGGTGTAGTGGACTAGACAGAAAACTTTGAAAGACACAAGCGCCTCCCAACCGGGAGGTGCTTTTCATTTATGGGCAGGCGCAAAAGGAGTGAGTAGATGAGCAAACAGCGAACCCATCCGAACAACGGGCCCGAACCGTCGGGCTCACAACCCTCGCAGCGCGGGGAGGAACATCCGTCCGTTTCCGCTTCACTCGACCATCAAACCGAGGCGGAGGAAACGACCCAGCGGGAGGTAGATCATTCCTCGACTAAGGAGGAGCGCGGGGCGAGCGAGGCTCTAATGGAGAGCTACAACGGCTAGGATGCCTGGCCCCTCGGTTTCGGAGCGCATACCCTAGTGGCGAGAGACCTGCGACAGCAGAGCCGCGCGATCACCGAAGGGCCCAGCCGGGCGCCGGCTCGGGCCATGCTCAAGGCAGTCGGCTTCAGCGATGATGACCTGCGTAGGCCGATTATCGGAGTAGCCAATACGTGGATTGAGATCGGGCCCTGTAATTTCCATTTGAGGGGGCTGGCGGCGAAGGTCAAAGAAGGAATTCGGGCCGCCGGAGGAACGCCCATGGAATTTAACACCGTCTCAATCTCGGACGGGATCACCATGGGGGCGGAAGGCATGAAGGCCTCGCTGGTCAGCCGAGAAGTCATCGCCGACTCCATCGAGCTTGTCGCCCGCGGCAACATGTTCGACGCCCTGGTCGCCGTCTCGGGCTGCGACAAGACCATCCCGGGCACAGTCATGGCATTAGCTCGTCTCGACTTGCCTGGCCTCATGCTGTACGGAGGCTCAATTGAGCCTGGGCGATACGAAGGACGCGACGTCACCATACAGGATGTCTTCGAAGCGGTAGGCGCGCATGCCGCCGGCGCAATGTCAGATGCTGAGCTCAAAGCACTCGAAGACGTTGCTTGCCCCGGCGCGGGAGCCTGCGGCGGCCAATTCACGGCCAATACGATGGCCACCGTTTGTGAGTTCCTCGGGATTTCTGCCATGGGGAGCGCGAGCGTGCCGGCCATGCGCGAGCAAAAGGAGGAGGTGGCCGTCGCCGCCGGAAAAATGGTCATGGATCTATTGGAGCGTGATCTCCGGCCACGCCAGATCATGACTCGGGAGGCGCTCGAAAACGCGATCGCGTCGGTAGCGGCTACTGGAGGATCCACCAACGCAGTCTTGCATCTCATCGCTATTGCCAAGGAGGTCGGGGTGGAGCTTGAGATGGAAGACTTCGATCGCATCAGTGCAGGTACGCCCCTGCTGGCGGACCTGAAACCCAGCGGTCAGTTCGTCGCAACCGACTTATTCGAGGCCGGGGGTTGGCAGCTGGTTGCGAATCGGCTGGATGAGGCAGGAATTCTTCACGCCGATGCGATCACCGTGACGGGAAGGACGATCGGAGAAGAAGCCGGCGCGGCGCGGGAAACCGCGGGACAGGAAGTTGTACGGCCGTTAAGCGACCCTATTAGCCCCAACGGGGGACTAGCGATCCTGAGAGGGAACCTGGCCCCAGAGGGCTGCGTTGTCAAGATCGCCGGACACAGCATGACCTATCACAGGGGCCCAGCCCGAGTCTTCGACTCGGAAGAGTCGGCCTTTGAAGCGGTCCAATCCGGAGAGGTGAAAAAGGGCGACGTTGTGGCCATTCGATATGAGGGACCCGTAGGCGGCCCGGGGATGCGCGAGATGTTGGGGGTCACGGCGGCCATCGTGGGTGCCGGATTGGGAGATTCGGTGGCCCTCCTGACCGACGGCCGCTTTTCAGGAGCCACGCACGGCCTCATGGCGGGACACGTCGCTCCGGAAGCAGCGCTAGGCGGCCCGATCGCTGCGCTGCGAGATGGGGACCAGATCGTCATCGATGTGGAGGGCCGCCGAATCGACGTTGAACTGTCGCAGGTAGACATTCAGGCGCGCCTGGCCGGCTGGGAGCCGCCAGAGCCTCGCTACAAGTCGGGAGTCATGGCCAAGTACGCCAAGCTGGTCTCGTCGGCGGCGCGCGGAGCAGTATGCGCATAGCCGTATTGGGCTGGCCGACGGTCGGTGAGCATCATCGGCGACCATCGAGCATTCGCCGGCCGCGCTAGCAGCTAAGGAGGAGATGATGGAACGAACGGGAGCGCAAATTGTCTGGGAAGTACTGACGCAGGAAGGGGTCGAAGTTATCTTCGGCTATCCCGGAGGCGCGATCCTGCCAACCTACGATGCGATGCTTGATTACCCGGTGCGGCATGTTTTGGTGCGGCACGAACAAGGCGCGGCACATATGGCAGATGGATATGCCCGCGCCTCTGGCCGTGTCGGAGTCGCCATGGCGACCTCCGGGCCTGGCGCGACCAATCTGGTTACTGGCATCGCTACCGCAATGATGGACTCATCTCCGATCGTATGCATCACAGGCCAAGCTCACTCGGCGACCATTGGAAGCGACGCCTTTCAGGAGACCGACGTGACGGGTGTGACCCTACCGATTACCAAGCACAATTATCTCGTCACGGATGCGCAGGACATCGGGCCCACGATGCGAGAAGCCTTCTATGTGGCCCGATCCGGTCGGCCGGGTCCGGTGCTTGTGGATATCAGCAAGGACGCACAGATCGGTTCGATCGAATACGTTCCGCAAGAAACGCCCGCGCGATTGCCTGGTTACCGGCCCGATTTACGGGCGCTTCCCGAGGAATATGAGCGGGCCATCGAGTTGATCGAGGAAGCGGATCGCCCGCTGGTATTGGCTGGGCACGGGGTGATGATGTCGGGCGCGATGAGGGCCCTCCGCGAATTCACAGAGAAGGCCCAGATCCCAGTGGCAATGACGCTGCTCGGCATCGGCGGCCTGCCGGCCAGCCATCCGCTCAACCTGGGCATGATGGGGATGCACGGCGAGGCCTGGGTTAACACGGCCATTCAGGAGGCGGATCTGCTATTGGCTTTCGGCATGCGCTTCGATGATAGGGTGACCGGAAACCTGAAGACTTATGCCGTGAATGCCAAGAAGATTCACGTTGAGATCGATCCCAGCGAAATCAACAAGAACGTAGCCGTGGATGTGGGCATCGTGGGCGACTTGCGCGAGACCCTGGAGAGACTGTTGCCTCGGTTACCGGAGAAGAGACATGAGCAGTGGCTGGCCCACATTGATGAGCTCAAGGGCGATTCGGCCGTTCGTGATATTCAAAGTCTCCCAGACAGCGGAGCGCTCTATGCGGCCCACGTCATCAACGATCTCTGGAGATTTACCGGCGGCGAGCCGATTGTCGTGACCGACGTGGGGCAGCATCAGATGTGGGAAGCTCAATACTACAGGCACGAGGAGCCATTCACTCTGATCACCTCCGGAGGATTGGGCACGATGGGCTTTGGCCTGCCAGCGGCGATGGGGGTCAGATTTGCCAGGCCCGACGAAGAAATCTGGGCCATCGTGGGGGATGGAGGCTTCCAAATGACCCAGGCCGAGCTGTCAACTTGTGCCCAAGAGGGGATCAAGGTCAACGTTGCGATCATCAACAACGGTTACCTGGGGTTGGTTCGCCAATGGCAGGAATTCTTCTACGAAAGTCGCTACGCGGCCACCCCCATGCACAGTCCCGACTTCGTGAAACTAGCGGAGGCTCACGGCCTGGCCGGGCTCCGCGTGGAGGAGAGGGGCCAGGTGGAAGACGCTGTGGCCTGGGCACAGCAAGAACCCGGGACAGTAGTGATCGATTTTCGCGTCGTACAGGAAGACAGCGTTTACCCGATGGTGCCGGCCGGGGCGGACCTACATGCCATGATCCGGCGGCCAAGCCGCATGGTAGAAGCAGCGGAAGGCGAGGGGGTTGGAGGCTCATGATGAGCGACAACGGAAAGGTCCCTATGCGTGAAGGTATCCACACATTCGTCGTATACGTCGAAGACAAGCCTGGCGTCTTGAATCGCGTGGCTTCGCTGTTCCGCCGCCGCGCATTCAATATCGAATCCCTAACGGTTGGTCCTACGGACCAGCCATGCATCTCCCGCATGACCATTGCGATGCAGGCCAACGAGGTAGTGGCGCGTCGCGTAGAGGCCAACCTCTACAAGCTGGTCAATGTGCTCCGCGTTGAAAACGTCACGCATACCCCCTCGGTCATGCGCGATCTAGCATTGATCAAGGTCAAGGCCGATTCGTCTGTGCGGGCTCAGGTGCTACAGATGTGCGAAGTGTTCAGAGCTCGGGCAGTCGATGTGACCCCCGAGGCGCTCATCGTGGAGATCACTGGCACGGAGGAGAAGATCGAAAGCCTGTGCGAGGTGCTGCGCCCCTTCGGCATCCTCGAAATGGTGCGCACCGGGCGCGTAGCAATGACCCGGGGTTCAGAGGTTCCAGGAGTAGATCCGGAGTTCGTGGCCGCCCATGTGCCCAGCGGCACTTTGAGCTGAGCGGAAGGTTCCTTCCTATCTGAGGAGAACGCTTACCTATGGCAACTATCTACTACGATCAAGACGCGGATCTGAGCCTGATCCAGGCACAGAAGGTAGCCATCATCGGCTACGGGTCGCAAGGGCACGCGCATGCGCTGAACTTGCGTGATAGCGGAGTTGAGGTTCAGGTCGGGTTGCGTCCTGAGAGCAAGAGCCGCGCTGCGGCCGAGGCGGAAGGACTGATAGTGAACACGGTGCCCGCCGTTGCGGAGTGGGCCGACGTGATCATGATGCTGGCTCCCGATACCTCACAGCCGGAAATATTTAAGCAGTACATTGCACCCTATCTGGCTGCCTCGAAGACCTTGATGTTCAGCCACGGCTTCAATATTCGCTTTGGCACGATCGAGCCACCCGAGGAAGTGGACGTGAGCATGGTGGCGCCCAAGGCGCCTGGCCACCGCGTGCGGGAGACCTTTCAGGATGGCGAGGGCACTCCGGCGCTGCTGGCCGTTCACCAGGATGCGAGCGGGGGCGCAAAGGCGCTGGCGCTCTCCTATGCAAAAGGCCTGGGAGCCACGCGTGCCGGGGTCATAGAGACCACATTTGCCGAAGAGACCGAGACGGATCTATTCGGCGAGCAGGCGGTGCTGTGCGGTGGTGTGAGCGCGCTGGTAAAGGCCGGATTCGAGGTGCTGGTCAAGGCCGGCTACCAGCCTGAAATTGCCTATTTCGAATGCATGCACGAGCTCAAATTGATCGTGGACCTCATGTACCGTGGCGGCTTGAATTACATGCGCTATTCCGTCAGCGAGACCGCCGAGCATGGAGACTACACGGGGGGTCCGCGGGTGGTCACGGAAGATACGCTGGGTGAAATGAGGCAAATGCTCAGCGAGATTCAGGATGGTACCTACGCGAATGCATGGATTGAGGAGAATGCGCGCGGCCGGCCCTGGTTCAATGAACAGCGAAAGAAGGAGCAGGAACACCCGATCGAAGAAGTGGGGGCCGAATTGCGTCAGATGATGCCATTTCTCGATCCGGTGACGGTGAGGCCCGGGGATTGAGGGAAGGGGAGGAGAGCCGCGAAATGGATCAAGTACGGATATTTGACACCACGCTGCGCGATGGCGAGCAATCGCCGGGGGCAACGATGACCTCCAGCGAGAAGCTGGAGGTGGCCCGCGCGCTTTCTCGCCTGCGCGTGGACGTTATCGAAGCCGGATTTCCGGCGGCCTCGCCAGATGATCTCAATGCCGTCCGCCGCATCGCGGAAGAGGTGGGCCGGCAGGATCAGCCTCCGATCATCTGTGGCTTGGCTCGTGCCCATAGGTCAGACATCGACGCAGCCTGGAAGGCAGTCAAGCCGGCGGCTCGACCCCGAATTCATATCTTCCTGGCGACCTCAGAGATCCACATGGTGCACAAACTGCGCATGGATCCAGAAGAGGTGGTCGAGCGAGTGATCGAGATGGTCCGGTATGCCCGTTCGCTATGTGATGACGTCGAGTTCAGTCCGGAAGATGCCGGCCGAAGCGACCCTGAATTTCTGTATGTGGTGCTCGAGGAAGCCGTCAAGGCGGGGGCGACGACGCTCAATATCCCGGACACAGTAGGCTACACGACCCCCGAGGAATATGGGAGTTTGATCGCGGGTATCGTCGAAAATGTACCCGGCCTCGAGGAAGTGACCCTCTCCGTTCATTGCCACGACGATCTGGGGCTGGCGACAGCCAATACCCTAGCCGGCATCCAGGCCGGCGCCCGGCAAGCGGAAGTCACGATCAACGGAATCGGGGAACGAGCCGGGAACACCTCGCTGGAGGAAGTAGTAATGGCCCTGCACACGCGGCGGCCGGTTTACTCCCTCTCGACCCACATTGATACGACCCAAATAAGTCGGATCAGCAAACTGGTGAGCAACTACACGGGCATTCTGGTCCCGCCTAACAAGGCCGTTGTTGGGGCCAATGCCTTTTCCCACGAAGCCGGAATACACCAGGACGGCATGCTGAAAAACGAGCTCACTTACGAGATCATGCGGCCCGAGACCGTGGGCCTAACCCAGAGCACGCTGGTGCTCGGCAAACACTCCGGACGCCACGCATTCAAAGTGCGGCTTGGCGAGCTGGGCTATGAGCTTGAGGACGACGACCTGGCACGCGCCTTCCGGCGCTTCAAGTCGTTGGCGGACAAGAAAAAGGTCATCACCGACGCCGATCTCGAAGCGCTGCTGGCAGATGAGCTGTACCAGCCCCCGGAAGTGTTCGCACTGGATGGGCTGCAGGTGGCCTGCGGAACGATGGGCATGCCCACGGCCACGGTGCGACTTTCCGGGCCCGAGCAGGCGCGGTACGTCCAGGCTGCCGTTGGGACCGGGCCGGTGGACGCGGCCTTTAAGGCGATTGACGAAATCGTCGGAACGCCCAATGTGTTGCTGGAGTTCTCCGTGCATGCGGTCACGGAAGGCATCGATGCGCAAGGGGAGGTCACCGTTCGCATCCAGGGGGAAGACGCGCCCGCCGCGCCGAACGCTCAGCGCGATATCCCCCAATCCAGGACCTACGGCGGGTACGGAGCCGACACGGACATCATCGTTGCCAGCGCCAAGGCGTACCTATCCGCGCTCAACAAGCTGCTCGCCGAGGAAGGACCGCGCGGCGAAGTGGCTGCCGCAGCGCGTGTGGGCGCAGCCCGCAAAATCGAACCTTCCGTTCCTGCCGAGGCTCCCAAATAGCCACGTACGAACCATCCTTGGGCACGCGCCTCAACACTCGCACTTGAGGGACCTCCGAACAATTATGAGCCATTCCAACCACTCCCCCCGCACCATGCTCTCGAAGATCTGGACCGAGCATGTCGTTGCGCAAGAGCCGGAGAGCCCGGCCGTGCTGTACATCGACCTGCACCTGATCCATGAGGTCACTTCTCCGCAGGCATTTGCCGGGCTGAAGGAAGCTGGCAGGCAGGTGCGCAGGCCTGACAAGACCTTTGCAACGATGGACCACTCGACCCCAACTCTGGCGCTCGATCTGAATCTGGTGGACCAGATGGCCGCCGCGCAAGTCAGGCAGCTCGGAAAGAACTGCGCGGAATTCGGCGTGACGCTATTCGATCTGGACTCAGACCGTCGGGGAATCGTTCACGTGATTGGGGCGGAACTGGGACTGACTCAACCCGGTATGACGATCGTCTGCGGAGACAGTCACACCTCGACTCACGGCGCCTTCGGCGCGCTGGCCTTCGGGATCGGTACCAGCGAAGTCGAACACGTGTTGGCGACCCAGTGCTTGCTGCAGACTCAGCCGGACTCCTTCGAGCTGCGCGTGCGGGGGAAGATAGGTCAGGGCGTAACTGCCAAGGACATCATTTTGGCGGTGATGGCCAAGATCGGAGTGGACGGCGGGACTGGTCACGTCATCGAGTACACCGGTCCCGCAATTCGCGCGCTCGACATGGAACAGCGGATGACAGTCTGCAATATGTCGATCGAGGCGGGGGCGCGTGCTGGGATGATCGCACCCGACGACACCACATTCGAGTACCTGGCCGGGCGTGAGTACGCTCCTAGTGGGCCGGCCTGGGATGCGGCGCTAGGTAACTGGCGCCAGGTCGCCACCGATGAGGGCGCCCGTTACGATCAGACGGTCACTCTCGATGCGGGGGAACTGGAACCGATGATCACCTATGGCACTAATCCCTCGATGGGGATGCCACTCAGCGACCGCATCCCCACCTTGGATCAATTCTCAGACGTTGATCAACGGCAATCGGTCGAAAAGGCCCTGCACTATATGGATCTGCAGCCGGGGCAAGCGCTTCTCGGACATGAGATTGACGTGGTGTTCATAGGGTCCTGCACCAACTCTCGCATCACCGATCTGCGTCTGGCCGCCGGTCTTCTCGACGGCCGTAAGGTAGCGGAGGGGCTCCGCATGCTGGTGGTGCCGGGATCGCAATCCGTCAAGCGACAGGCAGAGGCCGAAGGCCTGCACGAGATCTTCCGTAACGCAGGCGCAGAATGGCGCGAGTCGGGTTGTTCCATGTGCCTGGCGATGAACGGCGACGAACTTGAAGCGGGGCAGTACGTGGTGAGCACGAGCAATCGGAACTACGAGGGTCGCCAGGGCAAAGGCGGGCGTACTTTTCTGGCTTCACCTCTCACGGCAGCTGCCTCGGCCATATCGGGGGAAATCGCCGACCCCAGGAGGTTACTTTAAGCGGAGATGGAGAAATTCAACCGACTTACATCGCACCTGGTCCCACTGGCGGATAAGGACGTCGACACCGATCAGATCATCCCGGCCCGCTTCTTAAAGGTGGTCGACAAAGAGGGACTCGGAGAGCACCTCTTTGAAGATTGGCGAACGTTAGCGGATGGCTCACCGAATCTCGAATTCGTGTTCAATCGACCGGAGGTCCAGGGCGCCCAAATCCTACTTGCCGGCGGCAACTTCGGCTGCGGTTCATCCCGGGAACATGCGCCATGGGCACTATTGGATTGGGGCGTGCGGGCGGTGATCTCGACTTCCTTTGCTGACATCTTTCGTAACAACGCGCTCAAGAATGGGCTGCTTCCGGTTGCCGTCGACGCCGAAGTGCTTAGTGAGCTGTTCGGCATGGTGGACCGGGATCCACATGCCGAAGTAACTATCGATCTGGCCTCACAGACGGTTTCGTTCGGAAACGGGCATAAGGCCAATTTTCCAATCGATCCGTTTGCCAAGCTCAGCCTGCTGGAAGGGGTCGATCAATTGGGGTACCTGCTCTCCCTGGAAGAGAAAATCTCCGCTTACGAGGCCAACCATGACGGGTCCTGAACCGATTCAGATCTATGACACGACGCTAAGGGATGGCACTCAGCGGGAAGGGATCTCGCTATCCTGCGATGACAAGCTGCGCATTGCCTCCCGGCTGGATCGATTGGGGGTGGCCTTCATTGAGGGAGGTTGGCCGGGATCGAATCCCAAGGACGCCGAATTCTTTGATCGCGCCAAGGAAATGGTCTGGGAGACCGTACAGGTAGCGGCTTTCGGCTCGACCCGGCGCGCCGGCAATGCGCCCGAGGGGGATCCAAACTTGAGGGCGTTGCTCGATGCCGAGACGCCCGTTTGCACGGTCGTGGGCAAATCATCAAACCTGCATGTAGCCGAAGTGTTGAAAACCACACGCGATCAAAACCTGCTGATGATCATGGAGAGCCTTGCCTTCCTGAGATCGCATGACCGACGCGTCATCTACGACGCGGAGCACTTCTTTGATGGCTATAAGGACGATCCAAACTACGCGGTCGAGACCTTAAAAGCCGCCGTCGCGGGAGGCGCGGAGATCGTGGTGCTTTGTGACACCAACGGTGGGTGCATGCCCTGGGAGGTCGGGCAGATCGTTGGCGAAGTCATTGAACACGTGGCTCACCCAGTGGGCATCCATACGCACAATGATTCGGAGTGCGCAGTGGCGAACGCGCTCGCCGCCGTAACCGCCGGAGCAATCCATGTCCAGGGCACGATCAACGGTTACGGGGAGCGCTGTGGCAATGCGAATCTGTGCGCCATCATCCCTGATCTGGAGCTCAAAATGGGCCTGCGGTGCCTGCCTCCGGGAAAGCTCAGGGAGCTCTCGGAGGTCTCACGCTTCGTGTCGGATGTGGCCAACCTGCCGCAGGATGAACACATGGCGTTTGTGGGAGCTAGCGCATTTGCCCACAAGGGTGGCATCCATGTGGCTGCCATGCGCCGGAACGCAGACTCTTATCAGCACATCGATCCGGCCGAAGTGGGGAACAAAATGCGGGTGGTCGTGAGTGAGCTCTCCGGGCGAGGAAATCTATTAAGCAAGGTGGAAGAACTCGGCCTGCAGCTGGACGAAAGCGTCGATATGCCAGAAGTGCTCAATCGGCTAAAGGAATTGGAAGCCCAGGGTTTCTCATTCGAGGCCGCGGAGGCTTCAGTCGCCATGCTCCTGAAGCGCCAATCCAACGATTACGTTGCTCCATTCGAGCTGATCGACTACGCAGTGGTGGTCGAAAATCGGAGCGGCCGCGGTACATTCGCGGAGGCGACGGTCAAGGTGGATGTAGATGGAGAGCTGGTTCACACCGCAGCCGAAGGAAATGGCCCGGTAAACGCGCTCGACGCGGCTCTGCGCAAGGCGCTCGCTCCGATCTACCCTGCCCTGAACTCGTTTCACCTCGTCGACTATAAAGTGCGCATCGTGGATGGCCAAAATGGCACCGCGGCCACCACCCGCGTGATCATCGACAGCCGCAACGGAAGCCAAGAATGGAGCACAGTGGGGGCCTCCGCGAATATCATCGAGGCTTCCTGGCAGGCGCTTGTCGATAGCATCGATTACGGCTTGACCCTGGCGAATTGATTACGTGAAGCGTTGAGCTTGCCACCCGCCAAGGATCTGTAGAGCGATTGGATTCAATCGCACCTGAGGGCCTCTCGAGCCGATTACGCACAGGCTTGCTGTGCCTTCGGATATAGAAGGAGGTTAATTGGAGGCCAAGATCGTATTGCTTCCGGGTGACGGAGTCGGTCCGGAAGTGGTAAATGAGGGGCGCAAAGTGTTGGAGGCGGTGGCAATTTCCTATGACCACCGTTTCGACTTTGAGGAGCAGCCCATCGGAGGAGTCGCAATCGATGGGGCAGGTGATCCGCTGCCCAGCTCCACGCTCGAGGCCTGCCGCTCCGCGGCAGCCGTGCTGCTTGGCGCGGTGGGCGGTCCAAAGTGGGATGACCCGCAAGCTAAAGTCCGGCCGGAGCAGGGGCTGCTCGGCCTGCGAAAGGGCCTGCAGCTCTACGCCAACCTGCGACCGGTTCGACTGATTCCGGAGCTCGTGGATGCGTCTCCGCTACGGCCGGAGCTTGTGCAGGAAGTAGATATTCTCATCGTGCGCGAGCTGACAGGAGGGCTGTACTTCGGCGAGCCACGCCTGCTCGAGAGAATTGATGGCCGCCGCCGCGCGGTAGATACGTTGGAGTACACCGACGATGAGATCCGTCGGGTCGTCCGCTTGGCCTTTCAGCTGGCCGAGCAGCGGCGCGGGATCCTGACCTCGGTGGACAAGGCCAACGTACTCGAATCTTCACGATTGTGGCGCCAGGTTGCGCAGGAAGAAGCCGATTCCTTCCCACGCGTACGCCTAGAGCATCAGCTAGTGGATGCGGCGGCCATGCGGCTCATCGCGAATCCCCGGCAGTTTGATGTGCTTGTCACCGAAAATATGTTTGGCGACATCCTTAGCGACGAGGCCTCCGTCTTAGTGGGATCCCTTGGAATGCTGCCGAGCGCCTCGATTGGTGATGGCGCCCTGGGCGTATACGAGCCGATCCATGGATCTGCGCCAGACATCGCCGGGCGGGGCATCGCCAATCCCATGGGGGCGATCTTGAGCGTTGCCATGCTGCTGCGACATTCCCTCAAATTGGAAGTCGAAGCGGCAGCAGTCGAGCAGGCCGTTCAGCAGGCCATCGCGGATGGCGCAAGGACCGCCGACCTTACAACAAACGAATCCAAAACCACCGCTGAGATGGGTGAGGCGATCATCGAATGCCTAAAACAAGGAACCAGGCATGATTGACGCTAGATGTCCTCAGTAATCGCGTTTCAGGGAGAACGGGGCGCCTACAGCGAAGCCGCAGTGCTGGCGATTAGCGGGCAGCACGTCGAGACGCTGCCCTGCGTCAGCTTTGAAGCCGTCTTTCAGTCCGTAAGTCATGGCGATGCCGGCCGCGGTCTCATACCGATCGAGAACTCGCTCGCGGGCAGTATCCACCGGAACTACGACCTGCTGCTTCGACATGACCTGACGATCACCGCTGAGTACCACCATCGCATCGAGCATTGCCTTCTCGCACTGCCGGGCGTGGAGCTGCCTGAGATTCGGCGCGTGATGTCACACCCCCAGGCATTGGCGCAGTGTGAGCGATTTCTCGCCAGCCTCTCCGAGGTTGAGGTCGTGTCAACTTACGATACCGCGGGAAGCGCCCGTATGCTTTCGGAGGGCAACCGGCGGGATGCCGCGGCAATTGCCTCGCAGAGAGCGGCTGAAGTGTACGGGATGCGCGTCCTGGCCGAGGGGATCGAAGACGATCCGGCCAACTTCACTCGCTTCTTGGTGCTTGGAACCGAAGGCCGCGAGTCGGGCCCAGACGCAAAAACATCCATTGTCTTTACTCTCGAGAATCGCCCCGGGGCTCTGTATGAAGCCATGGCATTTTTCGCCAACCGTGGAATTGACCTCACGAAGATCGAATCGCGGCCGCTGCTGGGCAAGCCTTGGGAGTACATTTTCTATCTGGATCACGCCGGCGCGCCCGGCCAAGGGCGGGTATCCGAGGCGCTCGAGGAGCTCAAAGCCAAGGCCAGCTTATTTCGGATCCTTGGATCCTATCCGAGGCACCGTTGGAATGCCATGGGAGATGGACTAATCTCCCCGACACCTCCCAAATCCTGAATTAAGCGAACGCCGCCTCCTTGGCCGACTCGCCGAGGTAGCCTTCCACAACCAGTAATTCTGCGTTCAACAGTGCCCCGCCTGCGGCGCCACGCAGAGTGTTGTGGACCAGGGTGATCATCCGGTAGTCGAGCACGGAGCAAGGCTGCACCCTTCCGACCGAGACCGCCATTCCGTCCTGGGCCTGGCGATCGAGGCGCGGTTGAGGGCGGTTCTGCTCCGAACGCACTATCAGCGGGTGGGCCGGGGCGCTAGGAAGCTCGTCCACTCCACGGAATGCAGCCAGGGCGGCCTCAACCTCGTTCAAGTCTGGATCCTTTCTCAGCCCGACCGAAAGCGCCGCCAAGTGTCCGTCCAGGACCGGCACGCGGTTTGCCTGAGCACTGACTTTAATATCAGCAGGCTCGATGCCGTGGTCACCAAGTTCCCCAAGCAGCTTTCTAGTCTCCTGCTCGATCTTCACTTCCTCACCCTGGATATGCGGGATCACGTTGTCATATATCTCTATCGACGCAACACCTGGATAGCCGGCGCCGCTGATGGCCTGCATAGTCACGGCATGGACATGGCTCACGCCAAAGGCGTCATCCAATGCCTTGAGGGGAAATACGATTCCCGTAGTTGCGCAGTTCGGGCTTGTAACAACCAAGCCTGGCCATCCGCGAAGATCTCGCTGGTGATCAATGAGCGCGAGGTGATCGGCATTGATCTCGGGTATGAGCAGGGGGATGTCGCCCCCCATGCGGTGGGCGGATGCATTTGAGCACACGATGTAGCCCTCCGCTGCCAGTCGTGGCTCAGCATCTTTGGCCACTCGGGCAGGCAGCGCAGAAAATACAAGCTGCGCGCCTTGGAGTTTCCCATCGTTGTGATTCACTTGCATCTCTCGCACCGTCGGTGGAATCTCGCCTGGCAATAGCCACCTTACGACCTCACCATACTCCCGGCCTTCGCTGCGCTCCGACCCTGTAATAGATACGATTTCAAACCAAGGATGATCAGCCAACAGGCTAATGAACCGCTGGCCAACTGTGCCTGTAGCTCCGAGCACAGCCACCGGTATTTTTTCAGTCATGTAATCTCTCCATAAACCGCTCGTGGACGGGGTTGAATGTCATTAACTCTCAATGACAAGTTCGTGGATGGCGCGTACCGCAACGTCCCCATCTCTATCTTGAACCACCAAGGAGATGCTGCATTCCGATGATCCCTGCGCGATGGCGACCACGTTGATACCCTGGTTTCCTGTGGCAGTGAAGACCTGACCTGCAACGCCGGCAGTTTGCCGCATACCACTTCCGACGACGGTCACAATCGTGATGTCGTCTTGAGCCCATATTCGGTCGATATTCCCTCGGCTAAGCACCAGCTCAAATTCCGACTCCAGAGCTTCGACCGCGGTTGGGGCGTTGGTCCTGGGAACGGCAAAGCAGATGCTTTGCTCCGACGAAGCCTGCGAGATGAGCAGAACGCTGGCTCCGGTGCTAGCCACTGCCTCGAATGTTCGAGCCGCGATTCCTGGCACGCCCATCATGCCCTTGCCCTCAACCGTGATTAGACTCACATTTCGCACCGCCGTAATGGCCTTGATCGCTCCGTTGCTCTTCTCAAGATCGGGAAGGATCAATGTCCCGGGATGTGAGGGGTTAAACGTATTCTTCACGCGTATGGGAATCCCGGAAGCGAGCACGGACTGTATGGTCTTGGGATGCAGTACCTTGGCGCCAAAATAGGATAGCTCCCTGACCTCCTGGTAGCCCAACGCTTCAATGGTACGCGCCGAGCGCACGACCTTCGGATCGGCGGTCATCACGCCGTCTACATCGGTCCATATCCATAGCTCATCGCTCTCCAAGCAAGCCGCGATCAATCCGGCGCTGAAATCGGATCCACCGCGCCCCAGCGTTGTGGTTATGCCCTCCGGCGTGGCTCCGATGAAACCGGTAATCACCGGCGTCTCGCCGCGTTCGAGAATGGGTGTTAGGTTTTCAGCAACCTTTCGACGAGTAGCCTCCAGTTCGGGCGCGGCATCCTGGAACCGATCGTCGGTGACGATGATGTCTGTGGCATTCACAGCGTTGGCCGCAACATCGATCTGCCGCAAAGCGGCCGCCAGAAGGAGGACGCTCATTCGCTCGCCCAGGCTCAGTGCATGGTCGAGCGCTCGCGGCCCGGCTTCGCCCAATACGCGCACGCTCTCGCAAAAACCGGCAAAGCCCTCTAGCAGCTCGTCGATTTCCGCAAGCGCTGCCTCGGACTCATCCTCCGAGAGCGCCTCGGCGCATCGCCGGTGAAGATCCCGCAGCTCCGCGATGATCTGCAGATAGCGCTCGTCTCCCTCCGCGGCAGCAGTTGTCGCTTGGTGGAGTTCATCGGTGACCCCATGAACGGCCGAGGCAACTACCGCTACCCGATCCGCGGAACTGTCTCGAGCAGCCTTCATGATTTCGGCCGCTTGCCTGATTGCGTCGGCGGTGCCCAACGAAGTCCCGCCGAATTTCATCGTCAGGATTTGCATTCGTGTCTCATGATTAGTCATCGGCCGCTCGCTTCAATAGAGATGATCGCCTGCAGTCCCATAAGATAACCTTGCCAGCCCAGGCCCGAGATGACTCCTCGGCAGGCCGGGGCGGTGAGAGAGCGGCGGCGGAAATGCTCACGCGCGTAGATGTTGGATAGGTGGACTTCGATCACGGGATAATCGACGGCTGCAATCGCGTCCCGAAGCGACACCGAGGTGTGTGACAATCCGCCCGGATTAATGACTCCACCGATTGCCCACTTGCGAGCCGCATGCAGCTCATCGATCAATACGCCCTCGTGATTGGATTGAACGGTCGTGATCTGCACTCCGAGCCGCTCGCCTTCCATTTGAATGTGATCGTTCAGCTGCGCCAAGGTCAGAGTGCCGTAAACTTCCGGCTCGCGCTCGCCGAGCAGGTTCAAATTTGGACCATGCAGAACCAGGATCCGCTTCATCGAGTCTCCCTCAGCCCATCCACAACATCACGGATCAGAGACTCCGGCGCCTCGATCCCGGTCTCGACTTGACCGGGGCGTAACGGAATTACAAATTGGGATCGTCCCTCCCTGCGCTTCTTGTCCACTTTCATGGAGTCCATTATCCGCTCGGTGTCTAAACCCACAAAGCGGTTCGGCAGGCCAAAGCGAAGGAGCACATTCTGAACGCGATCCTGTAGATCCGCCTCACAGCGACCCAGAGCATACGCGAGCCGCGTTGCTCCCACCAGACCGACGGAGACGGCCTGGCCGTGGGGGAGAGAGAAGCAGCTAGCGGCCTCAAGCCCGTGGGCAAAGGTATGACCCAGGTTGAGCGCCGCTCGTCTATCCGACTCATTTGGATCCTCATCCACGATCGACAGCTTGACCTCCATTGCGCGCTGGATCCAGCTACGGCTGATCCAGGGCGGCCCCGATTCCATTCGTGTGAACAGATCTGCGTCACCAATCAGCGCGGCCTTGATCATCTCGGCCAGACCGGTCCGGGTACCCTCCTCCGGCAGGGTGGTGAGCGTCGTCAGGTCGGCCAACACGATGCTAGGAGCGTGGAAGGCACCGATCAAGTTTTTGCCACCTTCGAGATTGATTCCCACCTTTCCCCCCAGGCTGGCGTCGACGGTGGCCAGCAGCGTTGTGGGCAAGGCGGCCCAACGTATCCCGCGCATGTAGGTGGCAGCCGCAAAGCCCGCCAAATCAAGCAAGACACCACCGCCAAGAGCAATGACCGTGCTGCTGCGGTCCAAGCCGGCCTTAATGAAAGCTGTGTACAGATCAAAGAGTGTCTCTTGAGACTTGTGCTCTTCCCCCGCTGGCACAGTGACAAACGAGCACTCCAGCGATTTGCGTGTGACTCTCTCGTACAGTGGAGCCACGTTTGAGTCTGAGACGACCATATAGGGCGGAGGGAGCTGAGCCTTCTCCAGCCAGGTTGACAGATTGGCGATCAATCCCTCCCCCAGCAGGACCTCGTAGCCAGGGCGAGGACGGCGAGCTGTCATTCGAACCGTCCGCCTCGACAACGGGTAGTCCGCAATACGGTCCGCGACCTCTTCGACTGTGAGGGCCGTGGTGTCCAACTGAACAGGGATCGAATCATATGCGTCCTGTCGGCTCTCCAACAAGGCTTGGAGACGTTCGCTCGGGCTTGCGCCTTCCAGGAGGGGACGTGACCCATCACTACCCAGCCTGGCCAGCAGCGCTTCCGGTTCACCAGTGAGACAGACGAGGGCGCCGCCAGCTTCCATTAAGATACGGTTGCCTTCGTCCATCAAGGCGCCTCCACCGCATGCGATCACTCGGTCTGCCGGCTCTGCGACCTGTAGGCAGGCCTCGATCTCCATTCGGCGAAAAGTGAGCTCGCCATCCTCATCAAAGATCTGGTGAATCGGTTTCCCTGACATCCGCTCCACGATATCGTCGGTGTCTACGAATTCGCGCCCCAAGCGTTCTCCCAGCAGCCGCCCAACGGCAGATTTGCCAGCGCCGGGAGGCCCGGCAAGCACAATGTTCATCGGTTGCAGGCGGAGCTGCCCTTCAGCCACGCGGCTAGTCCCAGAGGATAGTTGGCTCATTGGCCATCACGAAATCGTCCAAGCGACCAAGCGGTAGCTGGTCGAACCTCTGCTTCATCTCTGACAGCGTGTCGCCGCCGAGCTTCCGGAGCAACGCCTCGGCGAGCACGATACAAAGCATCGCCTCTCCCACCACGGCCGCGCGGGGAACAGAACAGAAATCAGAACGCTCGTAGCGCGTTTCTGCTTCCTGTCCGGAGGCCAGATCAACGGAGGCGCGTGGAGTCAGCGTGGTCGAGATGGGCTTCATAGCAACCCGGACGATGAGTGGATCGCCGGTTGTAATTCCCCCTTCAAGACCGCCGGCGTGGTTGCTCTTGCGCCGGATCCGCCCGTCGGAGGGTTCGAACTCATCGTGGACTTCCGTGCCGCGCAGACGAGCGTTCTGGAAGCCACGGCCGATCTCAACGCCTTTCATGGCATGGATGCTCATCATGGCCGCCGCCACCCGAGCCCCCAGCCGCCGATCCCAATGCACATGGCTGCCCAATCCCGGAGGGGCGTTCAATGCAACCACCTCGAACACCCCGCCCAGCGTGTCTTCAGCCTGCATGGCGGCTTGGATCTCGTCACGCATGGCTCGCGTGCCGGCCTCGGTTGGGCAGCGCACCTCACTTTCTTCAGCGGCTTCGAAGCGTTCATTGAAAGTCAATTCATCGAGTTCGGCCGAAGCCGTGCCTATTTCCGTGACGTAGCTTCCGACGACAATGCCAAACTCGGCGAGCAGTTTGCGGCACACCGCACCAACGGCCACACGTGCCGCGGTCTCACGCGCGGAGGCGCGCTCCAGGCCGAGGCGCAAGTCGCGGTAGCCGTATTTCAGGGCGGCCGTCAGATCGGCATGCCCGGGCCGGGGAACAGACATAGGCGGAACCGCTTGGCCTTTCCACTTCTTATGATCGCGATTGATGATCTTTAAGCCGATTGGAGCTCCGATCGTGACCCCCGCAAGCACACCTGAGACAATCTCGGCTTCATCCCGCTCGATGGACTTCATCCTCGGCCCGACCCCAAATCCAACCTGGCGGCGGGCGAGGTCGGGAAGCAGGTCGGCCGCCTTGAGCGCCAAACCTGCAGGAATTCCCTCCAGGATGGCGAGCAATTCAGGCCCATGCGACTCTCCAGCGGTTAGAAATCTAAGCATCTAGCACCTCACGGTGGTCATGCTGAACGTCCGTTCGCCCCAAGGGTCGGGATTGCTCCAGCGC
The DNA here is from genome assembly GCA_036986135.1 of Anaerolineae bacterium. Classification (GTDB taxonomy): domain Bacteria; phylum Chloroflexota; class Anaerolineae; order Anaerolineales; family E44-bin32; genus JADFRG01. The sequence continues at coordinate 47,720 of BTQZ01000012.1, forward strand.
TTTTCCAAGAGCGGCTCGCATCCGCTCTCGCGGGGCGCGCAGGCCGGTCCAGAGCTCATACGAGAGCGCAGCTTGTTCCAGCAGCATGCCTGCGCCGGAGGCTGCCTTAAGACCCGATAGTTGAGCCTGCTGCACGAGTCGGGTTTCCCTGGGCGAGTAGACCAGGTCATAAATAAATGCTGCGGGTGGAAGGGCTACATCGTCTGGCCAGGGAGACCTGTGGACATCAGGCATCATGCCCAACGGAGTGGCGTTGACGATAAGGGCGCATTGGCTCGCGGCCTTCGCAAAAGAGTCTCGCGCCCAGGGGAGAACTGCCAGCTCCAACTCGTGATATCGGCGCAAATCCTCGGCTAATCGTTCGGCGTGGCTCGCAGTCCTGGCGATAAGGCTCAGGTCAAGGCCCTCTTGCGCCAGGCCGAAGGTCACCGCCCGCGCGGCTCCGCCGGTCCCCAGGATGAAAGATCGTCCGGTTCTTGGGACCCGCCAGTGCGCGCCCAGGTCGCGCATGAATCCCTGCAGATCCGTGTTGTGGCCCACCAGATGACCCTCTTTGTTGACGATGGTATTGACGGCCGAGGTCTGGATCGCCGATGGATCCATCTCATCGAGATGGGGCAAGACCGCCTCCTTGTGTGGGATGGTCACATTGGCCCCCAGCCAGCCATCCGCCCGCATGCTCGCGATCGCCGCTGCGAGCTCTTCAGGAGCAACCTCCATCGCCTCGTAGCGCCAGTCCAGGCCGGCCGCCTCGAAGGCCGCATTTTGAATGGCGGGAGAAAATGAGTGTGCGACCGGGGAGCCTAGAAGCACGAACTTCTTCATCAAAGGTCCGCTCCGATCGAACGGAGGGTGGTCATGAAGCCAGGGTACGACTCTTGGATAACTTCAGCGCTCGATATGATGGTCTCGCCGGAGGCCAGCATGCCTGCAATGGTCAGAGCCATGGCGAGCCGGTGATCTCCATGCGAACTCACTCGAGCTCCACTGAGGAGAGTTGGCCCTTCGATGGTAAGCCCGTCTGCGTGTTCCTCAATCTGGGCGCCCATCTTCCTCAATTCGACAGTCATGCCGGCCAAGCGGTCCGATTCTTTCAGGCGCAATTCACCTGCACCCCGGATCCGCGTCTCCCCGTGGGCCTGCGTGGCGATAACAGTGAAGATGGGGACCTCATCAATCATTGACACAACCTGCTGCGATTGAATCTCGATTGCTTTCAAGGCCGAGACCGCAGCGGTCAGGTCGCCGATCGGTTCGCCGTCCGCAGCGGTGAAAGTGCTGGTTTCAATTTGTGCGCCCATTCGCTGCAAGGCTTCAAGCAGCCCGGTGCGAGTGGGGTTGAGGCCTACGTTCTGTAGCGTGATCTCCGAGCCGGGGGCTAGTAGGGCGGCCGCCAGCAGGAAGGCAGCCGCGGACATGTCCCCCGGAATGTCGAGTTCGAAGGGTGGAAGCGGCGCCTGAATGGGTTCGAGGCTCAGGGTGCCATCTGACCTTGTCAGCGACACGCCCAAATGCCGAAGCAGCCGTTCGGAGTGATCGCGCGAGGCGATCGGCTCGTGTATCTGTGTGCGGCCCTCCGCGCTCAATCCTGCCAGCAATAGGGCGGTCTTCACCTGGGCGGATGCAACATGCATCTCATACTCGATCCCGCGCAGCCGGCAACCGGTGATATCCAGCGGCGGCTGGTCGCTCCCGTTGAGTCCGGAGATCTGAGCGCCCATCTTTCTCAGTGGCTCTGCCACTCGGGCCATTGGTCGCTGCGAGAGCCGCCGGGAACCCGTCAGGGTGGCAGAGACCGTCGAGCCGGCCAGGGCTCCCATCAAGAGTCGCATCGTGGTGCCCGAATTGCGGCAGGCCAGGGGTCGCTCCGGGGGTGGCCACTGGGTTCCGTGCACCAGGGTCTCCTCTTCATTCAAGCTCTCGATCTCAACGCCGAGCGCCGCAAGGCAATCTTTCATCGCATCGATCACTCCCGCACGCAGCGCTCCGTGGAGGCGCGTTGAACCGGCGGCCATCGCTCCTAGAAGCAGGGCTCGGTGAGTCACCGACTTGTCGCCTGGAACTCGAATCGTTCCACGCAGTCTCTTGGCACGCCCTGCGACCTTAAGCTCCACGGGCACATCCCCCCGGATCCTTCAGCGAATCGCGCCTCTTCTGTAGGGGTTCCAGATATTCGCGCAACGGCCCGCTTTCCCCACCGTCTAGCAACTTGCGCAGCTGCCTCAATTCAGCTTGCGCGCGTGACAGCGCGTCCTGCACCATATCGTGATTTGTGATGAGTATGTCGATCATCATTGTGAGGTCGCTGGCCGCAAGCCGGGAAGTGCTGAGAAAGCCCGAGGCAACCAGGTCCCATAGCTCAGGATCCCCCCTGCCGAAGGACTCAGCGGACCCCATGAGCGCCGCAGCCAGAAGGTAGGGCAGGTGGCTTGCGGCGGCGAGCAGCCGATCGTGCCTGGCAGCCTCCATCTGCCGAACCGTGGCGCCGAGCGTATCCACAAGCTGTTCCGCAAGCGCCAGTGAGCTGGGTGTGGTCCGAGAGCATGGAGTCAGCACAAATAGACTCCCACTGAATAGCCCAGCTTCGGCCTCGGAAAACCCCGCCCCTTCCTTGCCGCACAACGGATGGCCTCCCACCGCCGCGACCGAGTCTGGGAGGAGCTCCATCGCTTCTACAACCTGGCGCTTCGTAGATCCGATGTCCATTAGGAGACTGACGTCGGGTGGTTCCCTGGTGAAGACTTCAAGCAGTCTCAAGGTTTCTTTCACAGGGGTCGCCAAGACGAGCACATCGGTATGGACGATCGCCGCACTCAGTTCCTGTGTCATGAGCCCGGCTCGGCGGGCGAGTTCGACGGTCTTTGATTTCGAATCGACACCCACCAGTTCATGGCAGCGCGGCTGCAGACAGAGCGCCATGGATCCGCCCATCAGGCCAAGGCCAACGATCGTTACGCGGGAATCTTCGAGTTCCATTCCACCTCAAGCAGATCTCTTCCGACAGCCCGGGCAACTTCACGCACCTGTCTAACCATGTCAGCAAAGCGTTCCGGCCGCAGACTCTGGGCGCCGTCGGAGAGTGCCTCTTCTGGCCTGGGATGGACCTCCACGAGCAGACCATCCGCTCCAGCAGCCACCCCAGCCCGGGCCACGGCTGATACGTATTCCCACTTTCCAGTGCTGTGGCTGGGATCCAGAATCACAGGCAAGTGCGAGAGTTCCCTTACGACAGGGATGGCGTTGATGTCGGTCGTATTTCGCGTGTAGCTCTCAAAAGAGCGGATCCCCCGCTCGCAAAGTATGACGCGCTCATTCCCAACAGACAGCAGGTATTCGGCCGACATCAACCATTCCTCGACCGTCGCCATCAACCCTCGCTTGAGCAGCACTGGGCGTCCCGACCGGCCGGCGGCCCGCAATAGCTCGTAGTTCTGCATGTTGCGAGCCCCAAGTTGGATGATGTCGGCATAGTCGGCAACGAGTGGGACTTGCTCCGGCGACATGGCTTCTGTAATCACCTTCAGGCCCGTCTCGAGACGTGCCTCGGCCAGGAGTTTCAGGCCTGGTTCCCCAAGACCTTGAAAGCTATACGGCGAAGTGCGCGGCTTAAATGCGCCGCCTCGCAATATGGTGGCTCCAGTCTCTCGGACGGCATGGGCGGTTTCCAATAGCTGACCTCGGTCTTCGACCGAACAGGGTCCGGCCATGATCACGATCTCATTTCCGCCGATGGTCAACCCATCGATATTCACCAAAGTGTCCAGCGGGTGCATCTCTCGGGAGGCGAGCTTAAAGGGTTTCAATACCGGGAGCACCTTCTCAACCCCCTCAAGCGGTTCGAAATTTCGGGGGTCGATCGGGCGGTCGTCGCCTATCAAGCCTACAATCGAGCGTTCCTGCCCTTCGCTCAAATGTGTCTTGTATCCAAGACGCTCGACCCTGGCCACCACATATTCGATCTGGGCTTGCGTCGCGCCACGCTTCATAACAATGATCACTTGCTCCTCCTCCAGCTTAGAAAATAAAAAAAGCACCGAGCCGGTGCTCGGTGCTTGAAGGGTCGATTATGCCTACCTATACAAGCCGAAGCAGCGGCTGAGCGCTCAACCCTCCAAAATAATAAGTGCCGAAGCTTCGCTTGTTTGCTCGATTCATTTGCGAGATCATAGCACAGCCAGTGAAAATCGGTCAAGGTGAATTAGTGGTACGATGCCGCGTAGCATGCCGATCCGAGCGATTCGAGGCGCCATAACCGTTCCCGATAACTCCCGGGGAGCGATTCTCGAGGCCACCCATGCGCTGTTGCAGTCGCTGGTTGAGGCAAATGGCTTGAGCGCGGGCGATGTGATCGCAGCGACGTTCTCTGTGACTTCTGATCTCGATCAGGCCTATCCCGCGGAAGCGGCCCGAGATTTGGGATGGACGGAGGCCGGTCTGATGTGCCTTCAAGAAATGCGAGTCGAAGGCAGCCTCAACAAGTGCATTCGTGTGCGAGTGCTCTGGGAGACAGGGCGGCCGCAATCTGCCATGACCCACCGTTATCTACGGGGCGCAGCAAATTTACGGATTGATTTATTGGAGGACTAGCCCAGAAAACAAGATAGAACGCTGCGCCTGCGCCCCGTGGAGGGCGCTTCGTATATCTTCCAGCCCTTGCGGTATGGCGCGCATCTTATAATAGTGATAGCGTGCCTGGCAGAGGTGCGAGGGATTGATGTCAAACACAAAGAATAGAGAGCCCTACTCGAAGGGCGACTGGCTTGTGCATCCTTCGTATGGCATTGGTCAGGTCAAGAAGATCGAGAAGAAGCGCATCGAGGGAAAGAAGATCCAATTCTATAGAGTGGAAGGGGAACACTCGACTTATTGGCTGCCGGTGGAAGGGCTTGAAGCAAGCCGAGTGCGAAGACTGGCATCCCGCGACCAGTTCCGCAAGGCGATCAAGCTTTTGAGGAGCGCTCCCCGCGAAATGGATCCGGACCACACCAAGAGGCGGACGCGGATCAAAGAGGTCATGACCACTGGTTCGCTGCGCTCGGTGGTTCGAGCGATTCGAGATCTGTCCGCGCGGAACTCAGAAAAACGACTAAGCGATACGGAGAGACGCTCTCTCGAGCAGTTCATCGACAGCCTGGTCGAGGAATGGGCCATCGCCGAAGAGATCGAGATGCATGAGGCGAGGAGCGAGCTCAAGCAAATGCTTGACGAGGGTTTCGCCGCGAGCTCGGGGTCGAATTAGGCTCGATTCGACGGCGCGCTCAGGCCATTGATCGGCTAAGTCTGAGGTTGTGGAGACCTGCGCTACTCGATCAGAACAAACCGACCACGCGGCCCGACTCGAGATCGAGATCCACATCGAAATAGGCCGGGCGAGTGGGCAAGCCGGGCATGGTCATCATCTTTCCCACCAGAGGGTATAGGAACCCTGCTCCTGCAGAAGCTCGAACCTCGCGGATGGGGACCACGAAATCCTTCGGAACGCCCTTCAAGTTAGGATCATGACTGAGGCTCAGATGGGTCTTCGCCATGCAGATCGGCAGATCAGAAAGCCCTAAATCCTCATATCTCTCGATCTGCTCATCTGCCAGGGCGGAGTATTCGACCCCCTCCGCCCCATAGACTTCGGTGCAGATCGTGTGGATCTTCTCCCGGATGCCAGCCTCCAACGGGTAAAGGTAATCGAATTCGGCAGGCTTTTCTGCTGTCCGACGAACGGCTTCCGCTAGCTGTACGGCGCCCGCTCCGCCTTGAGCCCAATGGCGAGTGACGACCGCCTCAACGGCGCCTGCTTCCAATGCCGCCTCAAGCACGATCGCGTGCTCTTGATCGGTGTCGGTGTGGAAGGCGTTGATAGCGACCACCACAGGCACCCCAAACTTGAGGGCGGTTCGGATATGGTGCTGCATGTTGCCGGTGCCGCCTCGAACAAGCTCCAAGTTTTCTTCGCGATAGACAGGATCCAGGCTGCCCCCCGCGGTCACCTTGGGACCGCCGCCGTGCATCTTGAGCGCCCTGATCGTAGCGACCAGCACCACGACATTCGGCACGAGTCCCGAGTAGCGGCATTTAATGTCAAAGAATTTCTCCATTCCTATGTCCGCGCCAAATCCGGCCTCGGTCACGACATAGTCGGCCAGCTTCAGGGCGATCCGGTCGGCAATGATCGAGCTGTTGCCATGCGCGATGTTGGCGAAAGGGCCCGCATGGACAAAGACCGGAGAACCCTCAAGTGTCTGCATCAGCGTGGGTTTGATGGCATCCTTCATGAGTACCGATAGCGCGCCAGCCGCACCCAACTCCTCGACGGTGATCGCTTCACCTGAGGTGCTGACGGCCGGTACCATCTGACCCATGCGCTGCCTGAGATCCGCCAGGTCATTGGTAAGCGCGAGGATAGCCATCACCTCGCTGGCGACGGTGATATCGAAACCTGTCTCCCGCTCGAAGCCGCTTTCATTCTCACCTTTACCGATCGTAATCCCCCTTAGGAAGCGATCGTTTGTATCCATGACGCGCCGCCAGGTGATGCTGTCTGGATCGATATCCATCCGCACCAATCTCCGCCGATCCTCATCTGTAAGCTGTTCGATGTCGTTTAGGTCAATCCCCAGGCGCTTCGCGCGAGTCTTGAACGCTTTCGCTACAATCCGCTCACCATTGGGGCCGATCGGAAACAGACGTTTGAATAATGCCTCATCGCTTTGCCGCTCTTCGTGGAAGCGACGAGTGTCGATCGCGGCGGCCAGAAGATTGTTGGCAGCGGTTATTGCATGGATGTCGCCTGTCAGATGGAGATTGAAGTCTTCCATAGGGATCACCTGGCTGTAGCCGCCGCCAGCTGCGCCCCCTTTGATCCCGAATGTGGGCCCCTGGCTGGGCTGCCGAATGCAGGTGAATACCCGCTGATCAAGGTGGGCTCCAAGGGCCTGGCACAGTCCAACCGTGGTGGTGGTCTTACCTTCGCCGAGTGGAGTTGGCGTGATCGCGGTCACAAGGACGTACTTGCCGTCGGGTTGAGAATTCAAGCGTTCCAGAGCATCCAGGTTGACCTTGGCCTTGTAATCGCCGTGTAGCTCGAGTTCCTGTGGCTCAAGCCCCAGTTCCTCGGCGAGCTCGCGGATCGGCTTGAGCTGTGCCTCTTGAGCGATCTCGATATCGGAAGGCACGGGATCGCGTACCTTCAAGGGTGTGGCGGAAATCGGATTACGGCGGGTTTGACTCATCAGTTCCTCTCTGCATGGCAAACTCAGATTCACATCTGGATTGCTGAGCTAGGCGCCGGGAAGGGCGGCCCCGGCCTCCACGGACCTCACACTTCATTAATTATAGAGGCCAATCGCCTTTCCTGGACTGAACATTTAGCGAACCAGGCCGTCGTTGCAGGCGCACGCTGACAAGTACAGGTGGCTTACGGACACAAGCACCCTACGGGCACGAGCACCCTGCGGGCACCGGCCAACTGGCCCCGGCCGAGGGATTACGGCTGGCTCGCTCCGGATCCGATGTGGACTTGAATCCCTTTCCAAGTAGACTGAGTGTGCACTCAGATCTTGCCGCGGGATGTCGGTTCTTGA
>BTQZ01000013.1:0-51269 GCA_036986135.1 Anaerolineae bacterium
CCGAGCGCCTCCTCCACCATGCTGTTCCACTCTCCACATTGCGGACATCGACCCAGCGGCTTGGCAGCCGTGCGTCCACATTGTTGACAGACGTATTGAGTTCGGGTCTTTGCCATTCGCGGATTAGGCGTCTCGCCGGGGAACTGGATTATATCCAACCGGGTGCCCGAGGGGCACTGCAACGCCGCAATTCCCTCGCCCGGCTCGCGGCGCATGGAGAGTTCTCGAAGTCGAGACTATGTCTCCAGTTTTCCCGTTCTACGCGTCCTTTCCCTATAATCGCAGAAGTCGCAACGTGAGGGATAGCCGGCTTGCCAATCCTATCTGATTACACACAATTCGACGGGCGGCACTGGGAGACTGGCTCGGTCCACAACATTCTGGCATATCAGGGTCTCGAGATCCCCGAAACGGGTCAGGCAATCTCCGAAGTGATGCTGATGGGGATCAGCGGCGGTGCCGCGTTTGGGTACTTCGTCTTCGATTACAGGGATACCGATCCACATGTATCCCTGCTTTCCCGAAATACATTCGACCCGCTGGACACGCTGCTGGAGCGGCTCGCGATCCCACAGGATCTGTTCCATACCCCCGATCCCGACAAAGGCGAGCGCAATCTCATAGAGCTCCTTGAGGGCGGTCGCCCCGCCATGGTTTGGGCGGACGCGCTTAGCCTGCCGTACAACGCCCTGTCTCATGACGAGCAGATGTGGGCCATGATGTTAACGAACACCCGCAACAAGCAAAGTTGGGAACGCCTGCTGGATCCGGGAAGCAGAATGTATGCCGCACTGGCGGGATCCGGATTTCAGCCGGGCGCGTTTGGGTGGGCCCGCACATTCCCCTCCAATCAGGTCGACGATCGTAATCTGTACGCCGATTTCCTGGACGAAGCCGCCCTGGTCCTGGGAAAGCCCGGACTCAAGCTGGCCGGCGGGCAATTCAGAGTCAGCGGTGAAGCCTGGGCCAAGCTGTCCGAGGCGCTGCTTCCCGATGAGGTCCCTCTTCTCAAAGAAGCAAAGGAGCTGCTGCTTCTGAGAAGTGATCTCTTTGTCCATGAGGGCGGCGACGCGCTGCGTGAGATAGAGGCCGCAAACCATCGACTACGCGAGATCCACGTACTGGCCGCAGACGAATTCCCGATGTCAGAGGTGGAGGTCACGGCCATGAGGGAGCGGCTTGCAGAGCAGGTGATGCAGATTTCCGACATCGAACGCGAGGCGATCGAACTGCTTCAGGCCGCCACGACCTATTCACGCGCGATTTCAGCCTGAGCGAATTCAGACCAAAAAGGGCTGCCCATTTGGACAGCCCCTACTTGACTGGATCAAGCCGAAGCTCAGCCGGCGGCGAGCGCCTCTTCTTGCTCTGGGGTCCCGTGCGTTAGAAACAGCTCGTCGTCGGCTGCGTCAATAAGCACGGTGTCGCCGTCTTGAAATTCGCCGGTGAGCAGCGCATCGGACAGAACATCCTCCACCTTGGCCTGGATCACCCTTTTGAGCGGCCGAGCTCCCATCTCGGGATCGTAGCCCAGGGTCGCCAGCAGCTCCCGCGCCTCATCCGTGGAGCGCAGCTTCAAGCTGTGATCTACAAGCCGCCGGCCTACCTTGGCCAATTCCAGGTCCACGATGGCCTTGATCTGCTCCCTGCTAAGGGCATGGAAAACAATGATCGAGTCGACCCGATTGATGAATTCGGGGCGAAATTCCTTCTTTAGCGCTTCAGTTAGGCGGCGATGCATTTCATCGTAAGCCAGCCGCTCCTCCAAATCCTCATCGAGCCGGGTTGCGAAACCCAGCTGCGCCTGATTGATGATCAGTTCGGCGCCCAGGTTCGAAGTCATGACAATCAATGCATGTCGAAAGTCAACCTTGCGCCCGCGGGCATCGGTCAGTTGACCCTCTTCCATGATTTGCAGAAGCATATTGTGGGCTTCGTTGTGTGCCTTTTCGATCTCGTCGAAGACAACGATGGAATACGGCCGTCTTCGGATAGCCTCCGTCAGCTGTCCCGCATCCTCATACCCCACGTAACCCGGGGGCGCACCTACCAAGCGGCTGACCGAGTGGCGCTCCATGAACTCCGACATATCGATTTGAACGAGCGCTTCTTCGCTACCGAAGATGAATTCGGCCAGCGCCTTGGTGAGCTCCGTCTTTCCCACTCCGGTCGGGCCGAGAAACACGAAGGAGCCGACCGGCCGCTTGGGATCCTTCAGGCCCGCGCGGGCCCTTCGAACTGCCTTGGATATGGCCTCAATGGCCTCGTCCTGTCCGACGATCCGCTCGTGAAGCGCATCTTCCATCTGGAGCAAGCGTTCCGACTCTTCCTGAGCAATCTGCATGACCGGCACGCCGGTCCACATGGACACCACTTCGGCGATGTCTTCTGCGGTTACCTTAGGGCTGTCCTCGTTGCGCTCCCACCCCGCGCGTAGCCGAGCCAGCTTCTCTTCCAGCTCGGTTTCCTGCTGCATGAGCTCCTGAGCATCGTCGTAGCGCGCGTCATCCATGGCCGTTGCGTGGGCTTGGCGAGTCTCTTTCAGTTCCGTCACCGCGTCGCGCAAGGAGCGCGCGGCGGGACTCTTGTACATTCGCACTCGGGAGGCGGATTCGTCGATGAGGTCGATCGCCTTATCCGGCAGGAAGCGATCCGTCACGTATCTGGAAGACAGGAGGGTTGCGGCTTCCAGCGCTTCATCTGTGATGACCAGCTTGTGATGGTTTTCGTATGGCGCTCGAACTCCACGCAGGATTTCGATCGTCTCTTCAATGCTCGGCTCTTCGACGAAAACGGGCTGGAAGCGACGCTCAAGGGCGGAATCGCTCTCGATGTACTTGCGGTACTCATCCTGCGTCGTGGCCCCAATTACCTGCAGCTCGCCGCGCGAAAGCGCCGGCTTCAATATGTTTGCAGCATCCACGGAGGAGCCTGCAGAACCGGCGCCAACCAGCATGTGGACTTCGTCGATAAACAGTATGGCGCCGGATGATTTCAGCTCGTCGATGACCCGTTTAAGGCGCTCTTCGAATTGACCACGATACATGGTGCCCGCAACGAGCGAGCCTACATCCAGCTGGAGCACTCGTTTACCGAGCAGCGGCTCGGGGGTCTCGCCGGCAACGATGCGCTGAGCGAGTCCTTCCGCAATAGCGGTCTTTCCGACGCCCGGGTCACCGATCAAGGCCGGATTGTTCTTGGTGCGCCTGGCCAGGATCTGGATGACGCGCTCGATCTCCATTTGACGCCCGATCACCGGATCCAGCTTGTCTTCTTCCGCCATTCCGGTCAGGTCAGACGCGAGCTGGTCGATCAGGGGCGTCTTGACTTGCTTTTCTTTGCGCTCTCGACCGGAAGATCGACCGGCGTGCCGGGTAGGAGTCTCTTGCAGCGCGCGTCGCGTCTGGCGGCGGATTTGCTCCGGGGTGATCCCGAGCCTGCGGAGCACGTCCATCCCCACGCCTTCGCCCTGCCGGACCATTCCGAGCAGCAGGTGTTCGGTACCGATGTAGTGATGCCCCATGCGCCGGGCTTCCTCTATACCCATCTGGAGCACCTGTTCGGTTCCAGGCGCCAACTCGATGCGACTGCTCGGGTTTCGTCCGACGCCGGTCAGGCGTTCGACCATCTCCTTGACCCTGGCCGGATCCAGCCCGAGGTCGCGCAACACGCGCCCCGCGATCCCGCCTTCTTCTCGGATCAATCCGAGCAGCAGATGTTCGGTCCCGATATAGTTATGATGCAAGCGCTCAGCCTCCTCGTGCGCCAGGCTGAGCACCCTTCTGGCCCTCTGTGTGAAGCGTTCCATCTTGTCGGCCAAAAACTATTCTCCCAGGAGCTACCTATGGTTTTTCGATTTTACCAAAGAGTCCCCTTCGGCACTCCGAGGCAGGATTAAGGTCCTATGAAGGGGTTCCGGCCCCTTCGGGTTCTCCGGAATTCGATTCCGTCTCCTCTGCCATTTCGGTGAGCTCCTGCAGGACGCGATCTTGCTCACCAGTTTCCTCGCCTCCATTTTCTGCGAGGGCTGGCTCAAGATCCTCGTCACCTTCGCTCGCGGTCGGGATTTCGCTAATTGATTCGGATCCAGGCTCGTGGGTCCCAGCCTCGAGCTCCTCGGCAGGTTCTAGAACATCCACCTCACCTACCAGGGCTTCTTCCGCCTCTAATTCTGCATCGAAGTCCGCCACGAGTTCTGTCTCTAGCACCTCGCCCGTCTCCTGGATCGCGGCTTCCCAATCCGTTTCAGCGTAGTCGGAAGACTCCACCCGCTTCAGGCTCAATCCGATTCGATGCCGTATGGCATCCACACGTATCACTCGCAGGGTCAGCATTTGCCCTTCCTGAACCACTTCGCTTGGGTGAGCGATATGTCGATCGGAGAGCTCCGAGATATGCACGAGCCCCTCGATGCCATAATCCTCCAGGCCCATCAGCTTGGCGAACGCCCCGAACTTCGTGAGTTTGGTGATCGTGCCTTCTACCAATTGGCCCTCATCGTACCGATCCAGGATCATCTCCCAGGGGTTTTCCTCAAGCTCCCGGACAGACAAACTGATGCGATTGCGCTCCGGGTCCACCCCGAGCACTTTGACCTTCACTTCTTGCCCGACGCTGAGCACCTCGCGGGGATTGCTCACTCGTTTCCACGAGATCTCCGAGATGTGCACCAACCCATCCGCTCCACCAATGTCGACAAAGGCTCCAAAGTCAGCCAGGCTGATCACATGCCCGGTGCGAACCTCGCCGATCGCCAGCTCGGATATGAGCCGTTCCTTGAGCGCCTCGCGCGCTTCGCGCGCAGCCGAGCGCTCCGATAAGATCAAGCGATTGCGTTGCCGGTCGACTTCGATGACCTTGGCCACCAGATGCTCGCCAACCATTTTTCCCCAGCGGTCTTCGGGCGTCTCGCCGTCCGCGCGCCGCCGCCGGGACAGGCTGACCTGCGAGGCTGGAACAAATCCTCGAAGTTGGCCCATCTTGACGATGAGACCTCCCTTGTTGTAGCCAGTGACCTCGCCCTCAAAGATTTCCTTCGACTCAAGCAGCTGCTCCGCCTGCTGCCAGTCCTGCTCTTCTTCGGCACGCACCAGGGAAAGCTCAGGCGCGCCGCTGCGGCCGCCTGGGCGTATCACGTACACATTGATTTCTTTTCCGACGTCTAGGGTTGCTCGCTGATCTTCGGGGAGTTGCTCGAGCTCTCGGGCGGAGATTACGCCCTCGGATTTTGCACCGATATCGACCAATACATCGGCTTCTGTAGCACGCACAATAGTGCCAACGCGAATCTCGCCTCGCCTGGGCGTATTGAGCTCATAATCTTCAGAGTTAAGGAGCGCGGCCATCGGGTGAAGTTCGGCTTGGTCTTGACCCTCTGCATCACCCGCTGCGCTCTCCTTCTCCTCGTCTACCATGGACGGGATTTGCTCCGGCGGATCAGCCCACGGATTATAAAGGCGTTGATAGGGGTTGACAACCTATCCCCGAATCTCGTGCGGTATAATGCCGCGCGGCCCAGCTCTGGCCGAGTTTGAGGCCCAGGAATTTAGCTTTGGCTCCCGTATATCCATTTACTGCAATCGTTGGTCAGGAGCGCATGCGACGTGCGCTGGTATTGAATGCCGTCAACCCGCGTATTGGCGGGGTCTTGATCCGCGGCGAACGGGGCACTGCTAAGTCCACTGCCGCACGGGCGCTTGCCGCTCTGCTTCCTGAGGTCAGAGTGGTAGCCAATTGCCGGTTCAGATGCAATCCCGAGCAGCCGACGACCTGGTGCACGGAGTGCCGTGAGCGTGCCGCTTCTGGCGAAGAGCTGCTCATAGAAGTCTTCCGTACCTCATTTGTCGATCTGCCGGTTTCCGCAACTGAAGACCGGGTGGTCGGTACTCTAGATATCGAGCGCGCCATAAAAGAAGGTGAGCGGCATTTCGAACCGGGTGTGCTCGCTTCCGCCAACCGCGGCTTGCTTTACATCGATGAAGTCAATCTGCTCGACGATCATGTCGTGGATCTGCTGCTGGACTCAGCTGCCCTGGGCATGAACATCGTTGAACGAGAGGGCATTTCCTTCAGTCATCCCTCCCGATACATCCTGGTCGGCACCATGAATCCGGAAGAAGGAGATCTAAGGCCCCAGCTGCTCGATCGCTTTGCACTTTCGGTCGATATTCGAGGGCTTTCGGACCCGGGGGATCGGGTGGCCATTATGGAGCGTAATTTGGCCTTTGAGGAAGACCCGGTCGGCTTCCGGGAAGAATGGATGGAGAGTGAACTGGAGCTCTCTCAACGGATCGAAACTGCACGCGAATGGGTCGACAACGTGAGCTACGAAGCAGCGAACCTTCACGCCATCGCCGCTCTAACCTCCTCATTGCACGTCGACGGCCATCGAGCAGATCTAGTGATCTTGAAAGCCGCCAAGGCCCATGCCGCCTTTGAGGGCCGACGGGCGATCGATGAAACTGATATCGCCCGCGCGGCGGAGTTGGCACTTCCTCATCGACTTAGGCGCGGTCCGTTCCAGCAGGCCGAGATCAAGCTCACCGATCTAGAGCATCGGATCGAGCAGATCCAGAATCAGGCCGGCGGTTCGACTGAGTCGGAGCCCGAACCACTGGAAGATCAGGAGCCAGACCGAAAAAAAGTCAGCGCCGGGGCGTAGCCCAGGAACCCAGGCAAGATAGCAAAGAACTCGGCCAGGCCAGTCCTACTGAACAAACCGTCGTCGACTCTCTCAGCGCCCGCTGGTGGGAGGGCGGCGACGAGGTAAAGATCGGCGCCGCGTTTATCCCCCGGCGGCTGCAAAATCCCATAGACCGCATGACCCGCAAGCAAGGTGGCCGCAGAACGCTCACGCGGTCGGATCGGAAGCGCGGCCGATACATTGCCGCGCGGCCGGCGGAGGACCACACCTCCGACATTGCATTTGACGCCACCATCCGCGCCGCTGCTCCTCACCAGAAACATCGAACGAAAAAGCACGTGGCGTTTGCCATCCGACCCTCAGATCTATTCCGCAAGGTACGCGTTCGGAAGGCCTCTAATCTGATCCTGTTTGTGGTCGATGCCTCGTGGTCGATGGCGGTCGCCGAGCGCATGTCGGCCACCAAGGGCGCCATACTCTCGCTGCTCAACGATGCCTACCAGCGTCGGGATCGTGTGGGACTGATCGTGTTTCAGAAAGACCGCGCGCTGACGGTGCTGCCGCCCACGAACTCTATCCATTTGGCGCAGCACGCCCTGGCGGACATCCCGGTGGGTGGGAAAACTCCACTGTCCGCGGGACTGACCCTGGCTCTCGAAACATTCTCAAAGGAGAAGCTGAGTCGTCCGGAGGTCCTGCCGTTGATGGTATTGCTGACCGATGGAGCCGGAAATGTCTCGCTGGGAGATTTGCCGCCTCAGGAGGAAGCCATGCTTGTGGCGGACCGGCTTCGCAAGAGCGAGATTCGCGCGGTAGTGATCAACATGGAGCACGCGGCCTTCGACCAGGGACTGGCCAGTGCCGTGGCGGAAAGACTGGGAGCCCCCTGCTACACGCTGCAGGAGCTCAGGGCCGAGCACCTGTACCATACGGTGCGGCAGGAGACCGAGGTCGCTTCGGGCTAACCTGCAAGCTTTCGTCGCAGCCGATGGATGCGATGCTCAATCTCGGCAATGCGCTGTTCTCGCCTCCACCCATTCGGCCAGGTTTCCACGACATTCAGCGCCACGTCGGCCCACTCTAGAGCCTCGGTCAGGGACCCGGCCTCCCACTCGTAGTACATCGCCAGCTCGATACAGGGGGTAGGGTCATCCGGCGCCGTACGGCGCCATTCGTCCCAGGCGGATAGGGCCTCCGCCCTCCGGTTCTGACGCTTGAGCAGTGCGGTCAGGTGTTTGAGCGCCGCCGCACGCAGCGCGTCATTCGGAGCTCCGTTCACGGCCGCCCGGTAGGCCGCTTCTGCTTCCGGGCTCCGCCCGGCCGCCTCGTGCCAGCGGGCCACAGCCAAGGCCTCTCCTCCTGAGAGCCGCGTTGGATCCGGTAAGCGGTGCCGGTTCAGGACAACCGATGAAAGCCCGACAAGGGATAGGATGTCGATAGCGTTGTGATAGATCACGCGCACCATGTCGGAGGCATCGCCCGTCCTTAGATAGTCCAGGTACATTCCCGGGATCAGCTCGCCTGGCACGTCTTCTTCCGTTCGGTCAACTTGGAGCACATGCCGCTCCAGCGTGCTGAGCCGGCAGTTGACCAGGGTCTTGCTCCATAGTCGGCGCGAGGGATACAGCAGATCGAAATGCGGCCGGGCCGAGACCTTCCAACGATCGCGTAGGGCGATGGTATAGCGCGATTCGAGTACCGGCAGGTCGAACGTCCGCCCGTTGAAGGTCACAATCCCCTCCACGCCCTGGAGATCGGCGCGCAACAGCTTCAATGCGGCCGCCTCCTCCTCTGGATCGCGCAAGAAGTACTGCCGCAGGTTGAACTCTCCCTCCTGGAAAGAGCCTAAGCCGATGAGAAAACCCAGGGTGCCCGCCCCTCCCGAGAGACCGGTCGTCTCGATATCGACGTAGCCCCAGCGCCGGATCTTCGAACGCTCAAGACCCGCATCGTTGGCCACCTCCGCTGCCAGGCCTGGCGCATAGGACAGCACATCCTGCAGCGAGTTCCGTCCGTGCCGATAGTCGGCCGCGTAGCGAGTGTCGATTCGGTAGGCGAGACCCTCCGCCGTGTCAACTTCCTCGCCGGGCGGCAAGTCCTGGGCCCCGCCGCGGCGAGCACGAGCCCGCGAGCGTGGTCGTCCACGCTCAAGCCGCTCAAGGCGTCGTCTCAGGTCACTGGACATATGGCCTCAATCTCAATCCAGACATGGAGCTGCATGTGATGATTGTCACTTTCTCCCCTGACATTCATCAGTGCTGGACCTTCTCCCCGAGCATTATTATAGGTTCGGAGACAGAGCACACATGCTCAGTCCTCCTTTGGCGCTCGCCTCCACCGGAAAATCCCCTCACCGCACCGGTGGAGGCAGTTTTTAATGCCTCAACGACCGACCGCCAAGGTCCGTCCCCCTCGACAGGCGGCGAGTCGGAGGATAGTTGACCAATACTCTCTAGGAAATCTGAACGTCAGGAAGGAAGTCATCAGCAGGGCCTGACTTTCGGCATTCCCCGGACACCAACAGCCGGCGCTAACATAGGGTCGGAGACGGAGCTCTCACGCTCAGTCCTCCTTTGGCAAACGCCTCCACCGGGTTTCTCCCTCACCGCCCCGGTGGAGGCGATACTTATCCCGCTGTCTTACTCCAGGGGTTCGGCGATGGGCAGCACGACCGTAAAGGTCGTTCCCTCACCTAAGGCGGACTCAACCCAAATTCGACCGTCGTGGTTGTCCACGATGGACTTGACGATCGAGAGGCCGAGTCCCGTTCCAGGTAGATCCTCGGGCACGTTGCTGGCCCGAAAGAACTTATCAAATAGGTAAGGATGATCGGCGGTCGGTATTCCGGGACCAGAATCTCGCACGCGCAGGATCAGCTGGTCCCCTTCCCCCTCGCCTTCGATCCGTACAAAGCCTCCGGGAGGGGTGTACTTGATCGCATTGTCGAGCAGATTGCCGATCATTTGTCTCAGCCGAATGGGGGCTCCGAGGACCATCGGTAAATCCTCGGGAAGATCCGACTCCAGAATCAGACCCTTACTTTCCGCAGCGCTTCGCATGCTTTCAAGCGCATAGCGCGCCAGCACCATGATGGGCGTATTATCTTTGGCCTCATCCAAGCCCGCCTCGATTCGCCCTAGATCCAGCAGATTGCTCACCAGGTCCGTGATCTGACTCACACCGAGTTGGACGCGGCGAATGAACTCCCCCTGCTGCTCATTCAACCCGCCGGAGCGTTCGATCAGTTCGATATAGCCGAGTATGGCCGTCAGGGGAGAGCGCAAGTCGTGCGAGACCGTTGTGACGAATTCCGACTTGATGCGATCCAGTTCCTTTAGATGCGTGATGTCTTGCATCACGATCGCTTGCCCGATGCCGTCGATGGGAGTACGTTGGGCGTTGAACACCCTGCCGTCTTCGAGTTCTACTTCCTCTCTCTTCGAAACTCCACCCGAGGCACGCAACAAGGCCAGTACCCTTGGATCCTTGATGATCTCGTTGGCCAAACGGCCGTTCCAATTTCCGTTCACCCCAAAGGCCTCACGCGCGGTCTGATTCATGATCAGTAATCGGTTTTCTGGATCGACAACGATTACGCCATTTTCGACGCGTGCCAATATTGTTTCAAGCTTTCGGCGCTCCGCTTCTGAGCTGTTGAAGAGGCGCGCGTTCTCGATTGCGATGGCCGCGTAGTCGGCCATGGCGGTCATGATCATTACGTCCTCGTGGGTCAATGTGCGCCCCGCCTTGCGATTGTCAACGCCTAAAACACCGATCGTTCGGCCGCGTGCATTTAGCGGCACGTAAATCAGGGAATGAACCAAGTAAGAGGTCTTGATCTTCTGCGGCGTCTGCTCATCCAGCAGCACAGGCTCACCCGACTCGATGGCATAGCCCGCCAGAGAGTCTTCGACTGGCAGCCGAAACGTACGCGCGAAGACCTCATCAAAGTTCTTCGAGGCCCGCATATAGAGTTCGCCCGTCGCCTCATCGATAAGCAGCAGGCTGCCTTCTTCCGCTCCGGTCAGCCGCACCGCCTCATCCACTACTGCCGTCAGCACCTCGTTATGATCCAACATGGCGGTAACGGTGCGACCAATCAGCGCCAGGGTTTCGAATTCCTCCAGTCTGCGTTTCAGGGTCTCGGCCGTCGCACTGGCATTCGTCCGGGTCTCGATGATCTCCATCCATCGTCTTCGCTGGGAGAGCGCCCTGCCCACTGCCGCGAGCATGTGCTCCGCTTCAAAAGGTTTGGACAGGAAATCAATGGCGCCGGCCCGCATGGCCTCCACCGCCAGCATCTCGTTGGGTGCACTGGTCATCATGATGACTGGGGGATGGGGTAGATCTGAGCAGATGCGCCGCACCAATTCGAGGCCGGTCAGATTCGGCATCTGATAGTCGGTGATCACGACGTCCGGCTCGATCTCCTTCGTCAGCGTGAGTGCCGACATCCCATCGCCGACGGTTTGCACCGCATAGCCAGCGGGGCCTAGCACCGCCTCTTCCAGGAAAATGCGGATGTCCAGACTATCGTCCGCCACCAGTATCAGGGGTTTGTCCATAATTGGTATCCGAGCAGGGTGCATGAAGCTTGCCAGCGGCTAGATCCTAGCATGCTCCCGTACGCGCGAATATGGTACCCGCGTCGATGGCTGCGCTCAGGCTGTTGGAGAGGGTGCGGTCGCGGCCTGGAGCAGGGGCATTTCGTCGAGTTCTTGCAGCATGGTTTCGAGATCGCTGCTCAGAACCTGGAGCCGCTTGCGCTGGGAGGGGTGTTCCGAATTATCCAGTAGGTCGGGGATCTGTTCCTTTAGTCCCTCAAGCTCATCGCGCACTCGCTCCACCCATGCCACCTGATCTTGCATGCCGGTGCGAGTCTCATCCACCACTTCCTGCAGCTGCTCTGCCCGGCCGGTGAGGGCCTGAAACAATCGCGAGTTGATCAGCGAAATGGACGCATAGTCGGAGAGTGCTTCCAACATTCGCTGATTTGGCTCCGTAAACGGCTTGTCCTCTTCTCGGGCGACGGTGATCACTCCGATGGCTTCCTCGCGCGCTTTGATCGGGACGATCAGGGCCGCCTTCGAGAAGCGAGCCAGTTTGAATTGCTGCAGTCCGTCGCCGTGAATGCTGAGCGTCTCTGCGGAAAGCATGACCAGGGAACTCACGCCGTCATCCCACGGTTGATGGAGCTTGTCTGCTAGCGCTTGCGGCATTCCGCGCTGCGCGCGCATGTACAGGTGACCGCTGTCTTCGTCCAGGAGCAGCACCCACCCCATATCCGCATTCGTTACGTTGAGGCTGCTCAGCATCAGCTTATCGAATAGGTCGCGCTGATTCGTGGTAGAAGTTACGGCTTTTCCAATCCCGTATATGGTGGTTAGTTCCCGCACCCGCTTCTCGAGTTGGCGATGGCTGTCTGCCAGCTCAGCTGCAAGGTGCTTGGTTTCGTGGCTCAGGCGGACTTCTTTCAGCGAACGCTCAATGGCTGCCAGCACTTCCGCCTCGCGCAGCGGCTTGACCAAATAGTCTTTAGCGCCCAGTCGGAAGGCCTGGATAGCGTCCGCCTCCTGGCCCTCCTCCGCCGTGACCAGCACGGGAACGTCCAGGCCCTGCGATCGCAGCGCGACCAGCAGATCCTTTCCACTTAGACCGGGGAGCATGAGACTGGCTACGATCAGATCCGGTGAGAACGAGACTGCCTGCTGGATGGCGGCGCCGGCTTCGTTCGCGGTTGCCACTTCGTATCCCAGCGGCTCCAGTACCTGGCGCGACATCAGATCCAGCACATCGGGATCTTCATCTACGATAAGCACACGCTCGGCTGCCGGTGAGGGGCTCACTGTCGATATGATAGCACCGTATTCAAGCGACGAGCATCGTGCGACGGTACGGGAGCAGCGCGATAAGAGTTTCGTTAGATCCACCTGCGTCAGCTTGACTCTCGTTTCGGCCGCCCATTAGAATCCCTAGGGATGGAATACAAGGACTACTACAAGATCCTCGGCGTGAGCCGCAGCGCAGATGAGAAAGAGATCAAGAGCGCCTATCGGCAACTCGCGCTGAAATACCATCCGGATAAGAACCCGGATTCCGAAGAGCATTTCAAGGAGATCAACGAAGCCTACGAGGTGCTTGGCGATGCCAAGAAGCGCTCCAAGTACGATCGGCTTGGCTCGTCCTACCGGACCTGGGAGCGGGCTGGCCGCGCACCCGGTGGGTTTGATTGGTCGCAGTGGGCATCGGGTGCTCCGGGAGGGACTCGCGTCGAGGTGGGTGATATTGGGGATCTCTTCGGCGGAGGCGGCTTCTCGGATTTCTTCAATTCCGTCTTTGGAATGGGTGCACAGGCCCGGTCTCGTTCGAGGGGACGGGATCTGGAGCAGCCCATCACGATCTCGCTAATGGAAGCCTATAGCGGAACCACTCGCACGTTCAGCCTCAATGGACGCAAATTAGAAGTGGACATTCCACCGGGTTCCAAGACCGGAACCCGCGTCCGTGTTTCTGGCCAGGGGGAGCGCAGCACGGGCCAGTCCGGCGACCTGTATCTCAAGGTGCGTGTGCAGGACATGCCCGGGGTCGAGAGAAAGGGCGACAACCTGCTCATGGAAGTAGAGACCGATCTGTACGTCGCTATTCTGGGCGGGGAAGTCGAAGTGAGCACATTGGGAGGGCCGGTGATGCTGAAGATCCCCGCCGGCAGTCAGCCGGGCCGCATGTTCCGCCTCCGTGGCCGCGGCATGCCAAACCTGCACAACCCGAGCAAACATGGAGACCTACTAGCCAAGCTCAAGATTTCTTTGCCGAAGAAATTAAGCAAGGAAGAGCGCAAGCTCTTCGAGCAGCTGGCCAAGCTCCGCGAATCCTGATCGGAAATTCACGCCTGAGGTAAATGGAAACCCCTTCATGAAACGAATAACGCTTCTCATATCTGTTCTGGGAGTCGCGGCGCTGGCCTGCACGGTGCTCCCCTCACTCGCTACCTCGGTATCATCGCCTGCTGCCCCATCAGCGCCGACACTGGAAGCTCCGACGGTTGTTTCTGACATTCCACAGAATGTATTCGCACCGCCAGACAACCTCGTAGATCTCTACCGCCGAGTGAACCCGGGCGTGGTTACCATCTACACCTTCGCCGCCTCCCAACCGAACACCATTCCGTTAGGCCAGGGATCGGGCTTCGTCATCGATACCGAGGGTCATATCGTTACTAATCAGCACGTCGTCGATGGCGCCGAGGAGATCGAAGTGGACTTTCCCTCCGGGTTCAAGGCCTGGGGCAAGCTGGTCGGAACCGATCCGGACTCCGATCTGGCCGTTTTGAAAGTAGATGCGCCGCCGGAGGAGCTGATCCCGATACCGCTTGGAAATTCTGACGAGGTCGAAGTCGGAGAGTTCGTCGTGGCCATCGGCAATCCCTTTGGATTGTCCGGGTCCATGACAGTGGGAGTCGTTTCGGCCATTGGCCGCGTGCTTCTATCCGAACGCGCGGCGCCTGGGGGCGGAGCGTTTAGCGCGGGCGATCTGATCCAGACCGACGCGGCCATCAACCCTGGCAACTCCGGCGGTCCGCTGCTCAACCTGCAGGGCCAGGTGATCGGCGTCAATCGTGCCATCACAACCGAAAGCTTCACGGTCTCCGGCAGCGCCTCAAACTCCGGCGTCGGTTTCGCAATCCCGGTCAATATCGTGCGGAGAGTCGTGCCGGCGCTGATCCAGACCGGAGGCTATGACTATCCCTATCTCGGCATCCTGAGTCTGCGTGACGGATCATTGAATCTCAGGCAGCTGGAATTCCTGGAGCTTCCTTCCCACGCAGGCGGCGTTTACATTACCTGTGTGGTCAACGGCGGGCCAGCCGATCGAGCCGGGATTCGAGGCGCAGGAGCCTGCGGAGCTCCCGACACTTCAGCCGGTGGGGATCTCATCATTGCTATCGACGGACAGTCCGTCTTCACCTTCAGTGACCTGATCTCATATCTGGTTACAGAGGCCAATGTTGGCGAGCTGGTTACGCTCACCGTGTTGCGAGATGGTGAAGTTGTCGATTTTCCGCTGACTTTGGAGCCCCGACCTTAATTCAAGCCTAATCCGGCTCCCGAGCCGCGAATCAAAAGCAGGCCTCCATCAAAGCATGTCAATGCGAGCGTATCGAAGCAATCTCCACCTGCGTGTTGGAGACTGCTTCGTCGTTACACTCCGCGCAGTGACCTATCGTGGAAGCCTGCCAGTCGTGTGCAGCGCATGGGCCTACTCCCCGGATTGCTCCCGTTCGATTTCCAGCAATGTATTGGCCAGAATCTCCAGGTCACGCTCCGCCGCGAACGGGTCACCGTCTACCTCCGACAGCACCAGAACGAGCCTCTCGCGCAAACCCTCGATCTCGGTCGGCCCCAGTAGATCGCGAAGCGATCTCAGCTTCTCGCCAGTGTCCTTAAGTGCGGCCGCAACTCTGACCGGATCTTTCTGAGCCAGCGCTAGCTGTGCCCGGGTTATGTCAACCAGCACGTTCAGAAGCACCAGGCGCGCCTCGGCCTGTCTTATGGACTCGGCCAGGACCTGGTTTTCTGCCTCCACCCCGTCCAGCCGGTCGATTTCCGCCTGCAGTTCCTGCTGCGTTGCTGCTGCTTCGGCCAGCGACTGATCTAGACGGTTTCGCTCCGCTCTCAGCGGGCGCACCTGCACGATTTCCAAGGCCATGACTCCAAGCGTGAAAATAACCAGCAGCAGCACTGCCCATCGGAACACCCGCTTGAGAAAGCGACCCACTCGGCTCTCTGCCTTGGCTTCCGGAGTGTCCGGTTCGGGTCGCTCCCCGTCAGAGATCTCTTTCCCGATTTGCTGCTCCGCAGCATCTCCGGCGGAGACACCTTCCGATTCGGAGCCGATCTGCTGCTCCATTGCATCTCCGGGCTCCGATTCGGAACCCATGCGCTCCTCCGGTGCTCGCTCTTCACTCATTCGGTGCCTTCCCCCCCTACCAGCAGTTTCCAGGCAATCTCCAGATCGTCCCCCGCAACCAGCGGGGTAGTTTGCATCGCTTCGCGAGCAAGATCGATACGAACGATCGCATCTTGAATGTTTTCTATTTCGCCCTCGGGATCCGCCTCCACCAACAGCGCGCGCGCCCGACCGGCCTCTTCGGCAGCCAGTCCGGCATTGTTTTCCAGCAGTCCGAGCCTGGCGCGTACGAGATGGAGCATGGCGCGGTTGATCAACAGCTCATGTCGGAGTACTTCTTCGGGCTGTCCGAGGTCACCGAGCGCCGCATCGACCTGATCCGTAAGGTCGCCCAGTGCACCTTTCAGGGTCTCGATTTTGTCCGTCAAGATCTCCGTCGCGCGATTCTGTTCCAATGAGCGCGCCAGCGCCGCCTCCAGCTGCGCTTGGACAGTCGCCAGTGATTCGCCTTGCTCCGCCAGAGAGGCCTCCAACTCGGCCAGCCGATCACCCGTGCGATCGCGCAGGGAGCTGGTGTCGCTGCGCGCCAGGTCCAGCTCGGTTTCAATAGCATTAATGCGAGTGGTGTTGATCTGCGCCGGCTCAACGAGCCCACGATAAGCCCGCGGCGCTCCGAAGTACGCCCCGGCCGCAAGCGCAACTCCGAGTACAACTACTACAGCCAGCCGAAGCAGTATGCCAAAAAACCGACCTAGAATTGTGCCATCGGAGTCGTTCACAGATGAACTCATGGTTCCGTAATAGCCTGGCCGACCAACCGACTTAACCCATCCAGAAAGGTTTGGAAGCGGATGACGCGCTCCGCTTGGGAGCGAGTTTCTTCCAGCGCCACCGTCAACTCCGTCTGGATTTCATCTACGGCCTCAAGCGTCTCACCGATTTGCTGCTCCAGCGCCGCTGCCTGGCCTTCTACCTCAGCCATCCTGCCGGACATTCCCTCAAGAGCTTCGGCCCGACCGCGCAGGGCCTCGAGCTCGACCTGTACGGCCTCCAATTGGGATCGAACCTGCAACAGCTCGCTTCGGGTTTCCTGCAGCGCGGAGGATCGACTGAAGTCCAGTGTACCGTTGATTCCGGCCAACGCGGCCAGGGTGAGTGTCACGGAACACACCACGCTTGCGGCGCCCACGGCCAGCAGGGCCCAAACGCCGGTCCCTTGCGGCCTGGATTCCGAGAGAACGATGGGGTACTTCTGCTCTTTCGCCGCAGTCCGATCAGAAGGTGGAGATCTGGGCTCCGCTTCAACAGGGGCCTCGTCGTCCTTTTCTTCTGGAGCGCGCCGCTCGGGGCCTGCCGGCGCCTGAGGCTCGAAGGTCAGGAAGGGCTCAATCGCCTCCAGGAGACTGTCGCCGAGGCCAGGTACCTGGCGCAGGTCTTCCAGGCTCTGATAAGGCCGGCCCGCGATAATGCGGCCGGCCAATTGAGGACCGACGCCCGGAAGCTGGCGCAATTCCTGCTCGTCGGCTGAGTTTGGATTTAGAACCGGATCCTCGTTCTGGGTCATTCTTGGCTCACGCGAGAGTCGGGGAAAATAAAAATGGGCGGCAAGCGCCGCCCATTTTACCTCATGAGCCGTATAGGCTTACTCGGCCTTGACTTCGATCTTCCTGGGTCGGGCTTCATCGGCCTTGGGGACACGCACGGTCAGCAGTCCTTTTTCGACCTTGGCCTCGATCTCATCCGCGTTGACGGACTCAGGCAGTCGGATCTGACGGTAGAAGCTGCGATTCAGCTCGCTTAGAAGCTTCTGGTCGTCGCCGTTCTCTTCAAGCGTGATCTCGCCACTCATCGTTACCAGATCGTCGAGCACCTCAACCGTCACGTCCTCGGCCGATAGACCCGGCACGGCGGCCGTGATCAGGTAGGCCTCATCGTCTGACTGCACGTCGATCGGCATGCGCCGGCCGCCGTTGAAGCCCATGGGGCGATACCCGTATCGACGTCTTCGCCTCGGATAACCTCTGTAGTAACTCAGCATCGTCTTACCTCCTAGGATTTGTTTTGTCATCGCGTTCGACACTATGTTAATTGGGAACCGTCAGAAGCAGATATGCGTGACCTAGGAGGATTGTTAACTGCGGACGAACGGTTCATGGTTAGAATCAGCATCAATTCCATGCGTTCTACGTTTGGGTTGATCTTGATCTCTGCCGGCGCACTGGCGTTCGAGGTCACCCTGACACGCATCTTCGCCGTTCAGCAGTTCCATCACTTCGCCTTCCTGGTCATCGGTCTAGCCGTCATGGGCTTCGCAGCCAGCGGCGTCATCCTGTCTTACAGGCCCTACGGCACATCGCTGATCGCCCTCTGCCTAGCCTACTCGGTCACCATTCTTGTCACGTACGCCGTAATCAACTTCTTGACCTTCGATTCCTACAGCATCGCCTGGGATCGACGTCAGATTTGGATCCTGTTCCTGTATTTCCTGTCGGCCGCCGCGCCGTTTCTATTCGCAGGCTGGGTCATCGGCGCCAACCTCACCGCGGCCGGACCCCGAGCCTATCGACCCTATGCGGCCAATCTCGTGGGTTCCGCCCTGGGTGTGCCCTTGGCGCTGGTGGCCATACCCTTGCTGGGCGTCGAGGGCGCCGTATTGTTCTCGCTCGCGCTTGGAGTGCTGGCGGCGGCCGCCTTTTCGATGGGGGGCCGGACCCAATGGGTTCTCCTGGGAGGCGGCCTGATCTTGGGGATGCTGTCTGTGGCCGTCCCCTCCCAGCTCGCCCTGCGCCTCTCGCCCTACAAGCCGCTGTCTCTCACTGAGCTGGCCCCGCAAGCCCGAACCACGATCAGCCGCTGGACGCCCGCCGCGCGCATCGACGTCGTTGAATCCGGCGGCACGCACGTATTTCCGGGCCTCAGTCTGAATGCAGGCCTGGAACTACCTCGGCAGGCAGCGCTCTTCGTCGATGGGGACGGCCCGTTCCCCATCACAAATCTGTCCCCCGCGTCGCCGGAGGCTGCCATCCTGGCGCGTCACATGCCCGCCGCGCTCGCTTATCAGCTGCGTCCCGGGGCGAACAGCCTGCTGCTCCAATCGGGGGCGGGGCTAGAGCTGCTGGTGGCCCTAGGAAGCGGCGCGGATCGCGTTCACGTCGCGCTCGATGAGCCTGCCGTTTTCGATGTCCTGGACGGGCCGTATGAGGAATTCAGCAAGGGCTTGCTGCAGGATGCGCGCATCGAGCGGCTCGAGCGTCCAAGCCGTGGGGCGCTTCTCGAGGGGGATGAGCAGTATGACATCGTGCACTACGCCCTGAGCGATCCCTTTCGACCGGTAACCAACGGCGCCTTCAGCCTGACAGAGCAATATGCTCTGACCGTGGAGTCTCTTTCCGATGCCATGGCTCGTCTCTCGGAAAATGGGCTTCTCGTGCTCACTCGCTGGCTGGGGACGCCGCCCAGCGAGTCCGCGCGCGCATGGGCCACGCTGCTGGCCGCAATGGATTCTGTGGAGGTCGAGCAACGCGTCCTGGCTTACCGTGGCATGCGCACCGCCACCATGATCGCCTCCCCCCGCCCCTTCACCTCAGAGGAACTACAGGCGGTGCGGGAATTCCTTGAGCTCAACGGTTACGATCCGATCTGGCTGCCGGATCTCAAGCCGGAAGAGCTGAATCAGCGCAATCGGCTGCCGGAGCCGGCCTATCACGAGCTCTTTTCGGCGCTGCTTCAGTCCCCGCAGAGCACGATTGATTCGTACGAGTTCAACTTGCGTCCACCCACCGACGACCGCCCCTACTTCTATCATTTCTTTCGCTGGGCTCAGACGCCCGAGGTGCTGTCCTCGCTGGGACAGACCTGGCAGCCCTTTGGAGGAAGCGGCTATCTGGTGCTGGTGGCGCTGCTGACGATGGTACTGCTGGTCGCGGCGGTCCTGCTGATCTTTCCCGGTTTCGCCCGCAGCAGCCCCTCCGCTCCAGGGATCGCTTACTTCGCCTGCATCGGCGCCGCGTATCTGCTGGTAGAGATTCCCCTCATTCAGCAATTCACGCTCCTGCTGGATCGCCCTGCCCTGGCGCTGGCCGTGGTCTTGTTTACCTTGCTGCTGACATCCGGAATCGGGAGCTGGTTCTCCGTCAGGCTGCCACTGAGACGGTCGCTGGCGGTCCTGGCGGCGCTGGTGATCCTGACTGCCCTGGCGCTGCCCGCTCTGATGCGGCTTGGCCTTTCCTGGCCATTGGGGGCGCGCTTGGTTCTGGCGGCTCTTGTCCTGGCTCCGTTGGGAACGCTCATGGGGATCCCGTTCGCCTCCGGGTTGCGGCGCATTGGATCCACACAAATTCCCTGGGCTTGGTCGGCAAATGGAGCACTTTCGGGGGTTGGCGGCGTGGTGGCCGCCATGCTCACGCTGGACCTCGGCTTTCGCATGGCCCTAATAATCGGGGCGCTCGCTTATCTTGGGGCGCTGCTGGCCGCACGGACCCTAGTCCGAGCCCGGCTCGCGAACCAGGGGAACGAACCTCACGCCGCCTAGGCTTGTGTTTTCGTAGACATCTACTCCCACGCGACGGACGAGCCAAAGCTCCTGATAGCCACCTACCGGGCCCACCGGAATGACCAGGACTCCCCCTACCTTCAGCTGCCCCAGCAGCGGCTGCGGAACGTGATCCGGTGCGGCGGTCACGATGATGGCGTCAAAAGGCGCGGCCTGCTCCCACCCGAAGTAGCCATCCGCGTGCTTCAGGTTGAGATTGGCGTAATCGAGCTCCTCGAGCACCGAGGCGGCCGACTCCGCGAGCGGCCCCACGATTTCGATCGAGTACACCTCCATCCCCAGCTCCGACAAGACCGCCGCTTGATATCCGGAACCAGTGCCGATCTCCAGCACGCGATCCCCCGGCTTCAGCTCGAGCGCTTCGGTCATCAGCGCCACGATGTAGGGCTGCGAGATGGTCTGTCCATATCCGATGGGAAGGGGATGGTTGGCGTAGGCTTGATCCCGGTACTCGGGCGGTACGAATCTGTGGCGCGGCACCGTACGCATGGCCTGGATCACCGCGGGGTCTTCGATGCCGTAGCCAGTGATCCCGGTCTCAACGAGTTCTTCGCGTGCAGCAGCGAACGGATCGGACGGAAGCGGGGTCTGGGTTGGGGCGGGGGCTTCCGCGCAGGCCGCGATCAGCGCGCCAGCTGACAGGAGCATGCCGAGTCGCATCGCGAAACGGATTCTACCCGCGCTGGGCGCGGGTATCGAGCTGGGCGCGCGTATCGCGCTAGGTACGCGTATCGCGCTGCGCGCGCGGAGCGAGGGCGGCGGGAGTCGTGAGCGTAAGGAGATGCGGAGCTGAAGTATCCGAGATGGACCGAAATACGTACTCTAGCGACAGTCGGCTATGAAGTGATGCCCAGCACGCGCAGCGGGGCGTAAAGAATGTCCGGTGCGAAGGCGTCCAGGAGAAAGAGCGCAGCCGCGAAGATAACCAGTATTACCAGACAACCGGCTCCTGCCAGCAGCCACCGCGCGCTACCACTCCCTCCGCTCGGCTCCGCTTCGGCAACCGGGACCGGTGCCGGCTGGGCGATTGCTACCCGCATGGCCTCCGGGGTTGGGGCAGCTCCATGTTGCACCGCCTCACCCATCACGGTCTGCGCCGTCTCGGGCGATGCGCCTTCGAAGCTTAAGGTAACGTTTTCTCCCAGGCCCAGCAGATCGCCAGAAGCCAGGACGCGCGGCGCAGCCAAACGCTCGCCATTAACGAAACTCCCGTTGGTGGAGCCCAGATCCTCGAGCACAAAGCCTCCCGGAGTATGGGTAAGGCGTGCGTGCTGACGCGAGACTTCCGGATCGCCGAGCGAAATGTCGTTGGTGACATCTCTTCCGATCAGCGTGACCTCCTTGGTCAGGTCAAACGCTGTTCCGGGGTTCGGGCCGGCCTTTACGACGAGACGGTGCGGGTTCTCATCCATAGCGCCGGCTAGTGTACGACCGCTCAAGAATCAAGTCAAATACGCCTTGTGGGAAGCAGGGGTGACTGGTCGCCTCCCCGTAACGACCGTATAATCTGCGCGGAAATGCAAGTTATTGAGCTTTCTGAGTTTCGCGATGAAGAGGGCTTGATCAGCCTGGAAAATCGTGTGCGCGGCACGCTGAGGTTCGGCTTCGGCTGGTATGGGGACATGCAGGCTCAAGAGCTCGTCACCCGCAAGCTTCAAGGTATTTTTGACGACGATCATATGCTGCTGCGCAACGCGCCGCTTGTGGGTACAGACATCTTGGCCCCGATGATTCTCTTCAGCCCACAGGGCGTTCGATTGCTTTATCCGAGCACCGTGCGGGGAACCCTGCGTGCGCAGGACGATCAGTGGCTGACCTACAACAGTCGCACACGCCAGTTCAACCCAAAGAAGCCCAATTTACAGTTCCGCGCGCTTGCATTCGCACGCGGTTTGATCCGTTACTTCGAAAGTCAGGGCTTCCCCTTGCCTGAGCTGGAGGCCGTGCTGCTCTTCACTAATCCCCAGACGCATGTCGATACGGCCGGGCCCCAGGCCCGAATCGTGCTCGCAGACGCCTTCGAACACTTCGCAGCGAATATTCTCGAGGGGCAAACCATCATGGATCAGGATGACATCCACATGTTGGTGGATTCGCTCTTGAATCCCAAGCTGCCTGAGCCGGGTCCCGAGCTTGATGAAGCGGGCGAGAGGGCCTTTGAGTCGGAAGCGCTCCGGCCCCGCGAGGACCGGCAGGACCTCAAGGCCGTGCGACGTTTCGGCAGTTTCACGACCCGACAATGGATCGTCATTGGGGTGCTGGGGGTCTTCCAGTTGATTCTGATACTCGCAATCGCCTTCATCGTGCTTGGAGACGTCATCTTTAGCTGACCTTGCCCTTCCTCTCCCTGATCATCCCCGCGTACAACGAAGAACAGCGCCTTCCACGTACCCTCACCAAGATTCTGTCCTTCCTGAAGGACCAACCCTACGAATCGGAAGTCTTGGTGGTCGAGAACGGGAGCAGTGATCGGACCGCGGCCGTTGCCGAAGAGTTTTCCTCCGTCGTGCGTTTGTTGAGGGAGCCGGAGCGTGGCAAGGGGCGCGCCGTCCGGCGCGGGATGGTGGAGGCCAGCGGAGATTTCCGCTTCATCTGCGACGCCGATCTCTCAATGCCCATTGAAGAGGTAAACAGTTTCCTCCCGCCACGGCTTGAAGAATACGATATTGCGATCGCCTCACGAGAGGTCGCCGGCGCCGTACGCCACAATGAACCCGCCTATCGTCACTGGATCGGCCGTATCTTCAACCTGCTGGTTCGGACAATGGCGGTTCCCGGATTTCAAGACACGCAATGTGGATTTAAGTGCTTCACCGCCGAAGCAGCAGAAGCGCTGTTCCCCTTACAGCGCATCGACGGATGGACCTTCGATGTCGAATTGCTTTACGTCGCGCTTCGATTGGGCTACCGAGTCAAAGAAGTGCCCATCCACTGGTATTACTTTCCGGGGAGCCGTGTGCGCATGGTTCGTGATTCCTGGCTCATGCTCGCCGACCTGTTTCGCATTCGCAGCAACTGGCGGCGAGGGCTCTACCAGCCCGCCACCCGCTCGAATCCGGACTGAGCGGTGAGAGTGCGGCCCGATCTCGATCGTGAGTTGGAACTGTTTTCAGGCGGCCACCGCTACGTCGCCGGCATAGATGAAGCCGGGCGGGGCGCTCTGGCTGGGCCGGTCGTTGCGGCCGCGGTCGTACTGCCCTTGGATCGCTTTGACCTGGCGCGTGGATTGTCTGAAGTGCGAGACTCAAAGCAACTTACTCCTGCCGCACGCGATCGCTGCGATGAGCAGGTTCGCGAGCTGGCAGTTGCGATCGGTGTTGGCGAGGCCTCCGCCAAGGAAGTCGATGAACAGGGCTTGCTGCCCGCCACCCGAGCCGCCATGCGGCGTGCCGTGGAAGCGCTCGACCCGGCGCCTTCCTGCCTGCTTATAGACCACATCCGGATCCCCGAGTTAGAACTCCAACAGGACGCCATCACCCGCGGAGATCAGAGCGTACTCTCGATCGCGGCCGCCTCCATAGTGGCGAAAGTATGGCGGGACCGTTGGATGGCCGAGCTTGACGCGCGCTACGCCGGCTACGGGTTTGATCGCCACAAGGGATACGGCACCGCGCAGCATCGGCAGGCGCTTACACGCCTCGGTCCGTGCCCTGAGCATCGGCGTTCCTACGCCCCGGTGCAGAGAGCTCTCTCCCTGGCCTGATCTTCAAGCGAGCCATGTAAGCTCGCTGCGCGATCGAGCCCGTTCCGCTGCGCGCGTCCCTCATACTGCAATCGTCCTCGCCCGACCCGCCTTTCGACACATGGGTCCCGGCGCTCGGATGCTAGAATTCACCAACCGTTCCTCAATCGAGCGCGCTTGTCACTGGCCCAGTTCTTTTCCCCTCAATCCATCGCCGTCGTCGGGGCTTCTACTGACCCTACTAAGCTGGGGCACGTAATCCTCAACAACCTGTTGAGCGGCAATTTCTTGGGACCGGGTCGCACGCTCTATCCCATCAACCCTAAGGCGAAGGAAATACTGGGCCAGACCGCTTATGCGTCTGTCTTGGATGTGCCCGATCCGATCGACCTGGCGGTGATCGCCATTCCCTACCCGACCGTGCCTGCGGCCGTAGCGGAGTGCGGAGAAAAGGGAGTCCCCGCCGCAATTGTGATCAGCGCCGGCTTTCGCGAGGCAGGGTTGGAAGGAGCCGCCCGCGAGCGAGAGCTTCTGGAAGTGGCAAATAAATATGACGTTCGCTTGATCGGCCCGAATTGCTTTGGCGTGATCGATACCTTCACGCCCATGAACGCCACTTTTTCCGCCGGCATGCCGCCCGCGGGACCGATGGGTTTCATGTCACAGTCCGGCGCGCTGGGTGCGGCCATCCTGGATTGGGCCATGGCCGGGCGCCTCGGTCTGAGCAAATTCGTATCCCTGGGCAACAAGGCCGATGTGTCCGAATCGGATCTCCTTAGGGAGTGGGCCGATGATCCCAGCTTGCGCGTCATCCTGATCTACACCGAAGGTCTGCCGGACGGTCAGGAGTTCATTCGGGTGGCCAGGAGAGTCAGCAAGGTCAAACCTGTGGTCGCTATCAAGTCGGGCATCACCCAAGCCGGCGCAAGAGCCGTAAGCTCGCACACCGGCTCGCTGGCCGGATCCGAGCAGGCCTACACAGCCGCGTTCCGACAGGCAGGCGTCATTCGAGCCAATTCCCTGGAGGAGCTGCTGGATTTTGCGCTGGCCTTCGGCTATCTCCCGCCCCTGGAGGGGGACCGCGTGGCCATTGTCACCAATGCCGGCGGCCCCGGGATTCTGGCCACCGACGCGGTCGAGCATTACGGTTTGAAGCTCGCGCGCTTTGAGCCCGAGCGACTGAAGGAACTCGAGCAGTTCCTGCCCGATGCAGCGAGTGCCGCCAATCCGGTTGACCTGCTGGGAGATGCGAGGGAGGACCGCTACGAGTTCGTGCTGGACAAGATCATCGGAGATCCGAACGTGGATGCCATCTTGGTGCTGGTCACCCCACAGGCCATGACCGATGTCGAACGAACGGCCGAGGTGATCGTCGACGCCGCTTCGCGTGCCGGCGTACCGGTGTTGGCGTGCCTGATGGGCCAGGCCAGCCTGGGGCGCGGCCCGGAGATCCTGAACAGCAACAACGTGCCGCGATTTCCATTCCCCGAGCGCGCGGCCCGCGCGCTCTACGCAATGAACTCCTATCGCAAGTACGGCCAGGAACCGTTGCCTGAGTTCGAGACTCAAGCGGTCGAGCGAGAGGCCGTCGAGCAGGTCATCCAGTCGGTGAGGGAGGCCGGCCGGTTAACGATCGGGGATTTTGAATCCCGCGACATTCTCGCGGCGTATGGCTTTGCGGCTCCCGAAGCAGAGCTGGCCGGCTCGGCCGATGAGGCGCTTGATATTGCCAGGCAAATCGGCTACCCGGTCGTATTGAAGGTGGCTTCGCCGGACATCCTGCATAAGACCGATGTCGGCGGCGTACGCGTCGGGCTGCAAGATGCCGCGGACGTCCGAGATGCCTTCGATCTCATCACCTATCGCGCCACGCGCTACCTTCCGGAAGCTCGACTGTGGGGTTGCATGGTGCAGAAGATGGCTCCGCCCGGCCTCGAGGTCTTGATCGGAATGAACCGCGACCCACAGTTCGGCCCGCTGGTGACGTTCGCGTTGGGCGGAATCTACGTCGAGATTCTCAAGGATGCCGCCTTTCGCCTGGCGCCCTTCTCAAGAGCGGAGGCGAAGGCCATGCTGGACGAGATCCGCGCCAGCGCCTTGTTGGAGGGAGTGCGAGGGGAGCCGCCTGCCGATCGTGGTGCGCTGGTGGATGCGCTGTTGCGGGTGGGTCAGCTGGTGACGGATTTTCCGGAGATTGAAGAGCTGGACATCAATCCCTTTGTTGTATACGAGCGGGGCCAGGGCGGAGCCGCCCTGGACATGCGATTGGTGCTCGCAGCCCAGTCGCATGGTTCGGGCTCGAGGAGTCAGCCATGAATGCCTTATTTGTAACCTCTGTGGAACCCCATTCCGGCAAGACCGCGGTGTGCCTGGCGCTTGGCAAGCAGCTCCAGGCCATGGGAAAGGTAGTGGGCTACCTGAAGCCCATGAGCACTCAGCCCTGGCGTACGCCGCAAGGATCGCTGGGAGACGAGGACACCGGCTTCGTCCGCAGAGCGCTGGGTCTGGAGATCCCCGAGGCCCCCGTTATCGTCACCTCCGAGACCCTGCGTGCGCGACTTCGGGGAGGCTACCAGGGCGAGCTGCTGGAGCAAATCAAGGAGGCGGCAGAGAACGCGGGTCGCGAGGTCGACCTCTTACTGCTGGAGGGCGGCGCTTCGCTCAGAGAGGGTTATGCCATGGGCCTTTCTAACGTTCGACTGGCGGAGGCTCTCGGCGCTCCTGTGGTCGTGCTCGTGCGCTGCCATAAAG
This sequence comes from Anaerolineae bacterium, assembly GCA_036986135.1. Classification (GTDB taxonomy): domain Bacteria; phylum Chloroflexota; class Anaerolineae; order Anaerolineales; family E44-bin32; genus JADFRG01. The sequence continues at coordinate 26,536 of BTQZ01000013.1, forward strand.
AGATGCAGATCGTGGATGACGCGCTTGCGGCACGCTATCGGCTGGGAGACCAGTTGCTCGGCGTCATCCTCAACCACGTGCCAGATAGGACGAGTGAATTCCTGGAGGAGATCGCCCGGCCGTACCTCGAGAAGGAGGGGGTAAGCGTGCTTGGTGCGCTCCCGCAGCGCCCGCGCCTGTCTGCCCTGAGTGTTGGCGAACTAAAGGAGCTGTTGGAAGCGGAGGTGCTGTCGGAGACCTATGATCCGGAGGCCCTGATCGAGACCTTCACGGTCGGCGCCATGACCGCGGAGGCCGCGCTGGCGAGGTTTCGGCGGCAGAAAAACAAGGCCGTCATCACCGGCGGCGACCGTTCCGACATCCAGTTGGCGGCGTTGGAAACCTCCACCGCGGCGTTGATCCTGACCGGTAACCTCCAGCCCAGTCCCATCATAATCCAGCAGGCCGACTCCCTCGGCATTCCAGTATTGTTGGTGCAGTCCGCCACGATGGAGACCGTCAACCGCATCGAGCAGGTCTACAGCCGCACGCGTCTCGGCCAGCCCGAGAAGCTGGAGGCCTTCATGAAACTCATGGAGGATCATGTTGACACGGGGGCCATCTTCACCGCATTGGGCCTCTCCTAAGCGGCCCCCACGCTCACACCACCCCGTTCGGTTATACTCACTCGCATTCGCCTTGACCCGCTGCCGAATATGCACGACCCATTCGAATCGCTCGCCCAACTCGAAACCAAAGGCGGTACCTTCACCTTCCACCGCCTCTCGGCGCTGGAATCCGCCGGATTCGAGCGCCTGTCGAGCCTACCTTTCTCCCTGCGTGTGCTGCTGGAATCCGTACTGCGCCAGGTCGACGGCCGCGCGTTCACCGAGCAGGACGTGGCGGCGCTGGCCAACTGGCAGCCAAATGCTCCTAAGCAGCCGGATGTTCCGTTCCTGCCTGCGCGCGTGATCATGCAGGATCTGACTGGCGTGCCGGCCATCGTCGACCTGGCAGCCATGCGCTCCGCGCTCGATCGCCTGGGAGGCGACCCCACCAGGATCAATCCGGTGCTCCCGGTCGATCTGGTCATCGATCACTCGGTCCAGGTAGATTTCTTTGCCTCAGCGGAGGCGCTGCGACGGAACTCGGAGATAGAGTTCCAACGCAATAAAGAACGCTACGAGTTCCTTCGCTGGGGGACGGAAGTGTTCGACAACTTCCGGGTAGTCCCCCCGGCCACCGGTATCGTGCATCAGGTCAATCTGGAATACCTGGCCAAGGTCGTCCAGACCAAAGAGATCGATGGGGAAATGGTGGCCTTCCCGGACACGGTAGTCGGTACGGACTCCCACACCCCGATGATCAACGGCCTGGGCGTGTTGGGTTGGGGCGTGGGAGGGATCGAAGCCGAGGCCGCCATCCTACGTCAGCCGCTCGTCATAGTGGCGCCGGAAGTCGTGGGCTTCAAACTCACCGGGGCGCTGCCGGAGGGCACAACCGCCACCGACCTGGTGCTCACGGTAACCCAGCAGCTGCGTGAACATGGGGTGGTGGGAAAGTTTGTCGAGTTCTTTGGAACCGGACTGTCCTCCATGTCGCTCCCTGATCGTGCGACGCTGGGCAACATGGCCCCTGAATATGGAGCGACGGTGGGTTACTTCCCGGTCGATGATGAAACGCTTCGCTATCTGCGCCTGACCGGCCGTGACGAAAATCTGATCGATCTGGTGGAGCGCTACTGCAAGGCTCAGGGGCTCTTCCGCACAGAGCACACTCCCGATCCGACCTTTAGCGAGGTGCTGGAGCTGGACATGGGTACGGTCGAAACCAGTCTGGCCGGTCCCAGGCGACCCCAGGACCGCATCCCGATGACCCAGATGAAGAAGGTCTTTCAGAATGGGCTTACGGAGGAAGTCAGCCGGGGCGGCTTTGGGCTGAGCCCGGAGGCGGCCCGCGTCACTGCCTCCGTCCGGTGTAACGGTCATGTGGAAGAGATCGGGCACGGCGCGGTCGTGATCGCGGCCATCACCTCCTGCACCAACACTTCTAATCCCTCCGTCATGGTCGGCGCGGGTCTGCTTGCGAAGAAAGCGGTGGAACGCGGACTGCGCGTGAAGCCCTACGTGAAGACCAGTCTGGCGCCCGGCTCGAGAGTCGTGACCGAATACCTGCAAGAAGCGGGGCTGCTTGAGCCGCTCGCCGAGCTTGGATTCAACATTGTGGGCTATGGCTGCACCACGTGTATCGGCAACAGCGGCCCTCTGCCGGGCGAGGTGGTGAGGGCCATCAGCGAGGTCAACCTTGTGACCGCCGCGGTGCTTTCAGGAAACCGAAATTTCGAGGCCCGCATCAGTCCGAACGTGAGAGCGAACTACCTCGCCTCTCCGCCGCTTGTGGTGGCATTTGCGCTGGCCGGTCGGGCCGACATCGACCTGGCAAATGATCCGCTTGGCAGCGATCCCGCTGGCGAGCCTGTGTACCTTCGTGAAATCTGGCCGGCCCAGGAAGAGATCCAGTCGGTGATCGAGCGCTCCGTCACCGCCGAGATGTTTGAGCGTCGCTATCAGGACGTCTATACCGGCAACCAGACCTGGAACGAGATCCCCATCGCCGGAGGGGCACTCTACGAATGGTCGGAGGACTCGACCTACATCCAGGAGCCGCCGTTCTTTGTCGATCTGTCTCCGGAGCTTCCTCCGCTGGAGGACATTCGGGGCGCGCGGGTACTGGTTTTGCTTGGCGACTCGGTCACAACCGATCATGTCTCGCCGGCCGGCGCCATACCCGCCCGCGGGCCGGCGGGGAAATACCTGATCGAGCGAGGGGTTCAACCGCGCGATTTCAACTCGTTCGGTTCGCGACGTGGGAACGACCGCGTGATGACCCGCGGCACGTTTGGCAACATCCGTATCAAGAACCTGTTGCTCGATGGCGTGGAAGGCGGGGAGACGCTGCACTTTCCCGATCGGAAACGCATGAGCATCTTCGAGGCCGCACTCAAGTATCGCGAGCACGGAACTCCGCTGGTCGTATTGGCCGGCGCCGAATACGGGACGGGTTCGTCCCGCGATTGGGCCGCAAAGGGAACCTTGCTGCTCGGCGTGCGGGCCGTTCTGGCGCAATCCTTCGAGCGCATCCACCGCTCCAACCTGGTGGGCATGGGCGTGCTTCCGCTAGAGTTCGAGGGCGCGGCCGCGCTCGGCCTGACCGGGCGCGAAACGTTCGACATCGCAAACCTGGGTGACCTGCAGCCAGGCGCCATCGTACAGGTGAGGAGCGAGCGGGAAGACGGCTCGGTGATCGAGTTCGAGGCTCTGGCTCGCATCGACACCTCCATCGAGCTCGACTATTACCGCAACGGCGGCATCCTGCACACGGTACTGCGGCAGATGTTGGAGGGCTGAATCGAAAAGCGAGGCAGCGGCAGCAAGCCTCGCTTTTCCTTTAGTCCCTTGCGAGCATCCAATTCGAGTTCATGCCAGCCCGAAGCTGCCGGCAAGGGTTTTTGATAGTGGCGGGGGGTTATAGCCCGCCTTGCTACCATTATAGGAATGGATCGAGGGAATCGGGCCTTGTGTAAGCGCTTTGTAAGGAGCAGATTGCTTCGCTACGCTCGCAATGACATCCTCACTGCGAGGAGCGCAGCGACGAAGCAGTCTCCAGCATCCAGGGGGAGGTTTCAGGGGGTTCGGCCGGCGCGGACCGCATAATATCCCACGATCCCAGCCGCGGCCAGCAGTGACAGTCCCAGTACGCCCAGCAGCGTGGAGCCCTCATTTTCGGAACCGCGGATCTGTAGGATCGCCGCGCTCGGTTGGCCGCCGAACTGCACAAATTTGACATCGCCCGGCGCCAGCCGCACCGGCACGTTCATGGAGGTCGTCGGGTTGTAGTTCGGAGGCACCGCGCCGCTGACATTGTAATCTCCGTCCTCCAGATCCGAGAAGCAGAACCCCTCCGGGTTGTCATCGGTGGTGTGATCCCCCTGGACGCTTCCATCCCGATCCACGACGGTCACCTGCCCCTCGGGAAGCGGCAGCTCCTGCTCGTCGAGGCGGGCGTTTCCATTATCGTCGGTGAAGAGCAGTACGCAGATATCCCCGGCGCCGACCAGCGGTCCGGTTTGAAGGGTTGGCGTTGGCGAGGGGGGAGGGACCCGGGTGGCTGCAATCGATCCCAGCACAAGCTCCATGCCGGGGGAAATGATGTCGCCGGATTGGATTCCGTTGAGCGCCATGAGCTCTTCAACGCTTATCTCGGCAATGGCCGCGATGCGCCATAGCGAGTCGCCGTCCAGCACGATGTAGAGGATCGCCCCATCGGCATTCGGTGTGGGGGTCAGAAAAGGAGTCGGCTGGAGCAGCACGACGCGTTCAGTGGTCCCAGCATTCGCGAACGCGCGGATGCTCACATTTGCTAGCATCGCCAATGTGAGCATTGCGAAACCGATTCCAGTTGCGATCCCTTTTCGCAGAGACATCCTCTTTTGGATTTGCTGGGAGTGGGTGCCCGTCGTTTGCGCCGCTACCTGCAGGGCCCTAGCTACTCCTGGATCGAGCGAATGAAGGCGATGATGGAGTTGATATCGTTCTCGGTCAGGAAGCTGAAGCCGCCCTTGGGCGGCATCGCGACGCCTGTCGTATTAAGCGCATCGTCCACCGCACGACCCTTGAGCACAAAGGCCAGGAGCTCGACATCTGTCGACGAATTGACGAACGCGCTGGTAGTCAGGTCCTTGCCCAGATTGGGTAAACCCTTGCCCTCCGGTCCGTGGCAGGCGAAGCAAGTCTGCTGAAAGATGGTTTTTCCTTCAGCGATCGTCTCCGGCGAGTAGGTCGGCTCCTCGGCTTCCGTTTCACCCACTCCCGATGAGCCGCCACAAGCGGCCAAGAGCACCGCGACACCGAGCACCGGGCTAATCCATAGCCGCTTTTTCATCCCGCTCTCCTCCGCGATGTGAAAAAACCCACAGAAAACTGAGTATACCAGCGTCCACCTGGCGCAGCTCAAATGGGTCCTAAATAGGTCGTGGATCAGCGATCGGGCTCGGCCGGGACCGATCTCGACCTGGTCATCATAGACCCGGTACCAGTCGCCCCCCTCTTCGTGAATCTCGATTTTCAGCCGATAGGGCCTCGATCGATGTGCATATGCAGTTATTCAGGAGGCCGGGCTCATTCCCCGCCGGCGCCGCTTGGGTATAATCGCGGACTTGGCCAGGGAAGAGGGCAGTGATCTCCCCCTTGAGGGAGCGCCGCCTTGGTTGCCGGCACGCACTCCCCAATGGCAATGCCCCGTACTGCTCCTGGCCGGAGCCTTAAACTTGAGCCGTAAGATCTACCTGCTCGGAGCCGTTGTACTCGCCCTCCTGCTTGCCCCCTGGGTGTACGATCTGCCCTTCGTGCAGGAGCGGGTCGCATGGCGGGTCTCCGGGCTGCGTGCCCAGATCAAATACGCCCTCTCGCCGCCGGAAGAGGCGGTGTTCACCCCCAACTCGACGCTCTCGGCCATGGTGGAGGCCACGCTGGCGGCCATCATGACCCCCACCCCGGATGCACCGCCGACAGAAATTCCTGTTGAGCCCACCGAACCCGGCCCCACCCTGACGCCCTCGCCGGTTCCTTCGCCGATCCCGGACCGCGTCTTCCTGCCCGGCATCCGGCACGAGTATCAATCATGGAACAACTGCGGGCCCGCCACCCTCTCCATGGCGCTCTCCTTCTGGGGTTGGCGCGGCGACCAGCGCCCGATTGCCAATTTCACCAAGCCCAACCCACGTGACAAGAATGTCATGCCTTATGAGCTGGCGGACTACGTCCGCAGCGAGACCGGGTTCAAGATGATCGTGCGTGTGGGGGGCGATCAGGCGTTGTTAAAACGCTTGATCGCAGCCGGCTTCCCCGTGATGGTGGAGAAGGGCCTGGAGGGCCCGGGCTTCGACGGTTGGATGGGCCACTACCAGGTGCTGGCCGGTTACGACGACGCCCTGGGCCGTTTCAACGCCTACGACAGCTACGAGGGGGATTTCAGCGATGGCGACAGCCTACCCGTGAGTTACGATGTGATAGAGGAGTACTGGCGGCACTTCAACCATACCTATCTCGTCATCTACCCGGAGGGGCGCGAAGCAGAAGTGCTGGGAATCCTCGGTCCGGATGCCGACGAGGAAGCTAATCTCCGCAAGGCCGCGCAGCAGGCCTCCGACGACATCTTTTCCACCTCCGGCCGCGATCAGTTCTTCGCCTGGTTCAATCGGGGCACTAATCTGGTGCAGCTGCAAGATTACGGTGGGGCGGCTGCCGCCTACGACGAGGCCTTCAGTATCTATGCCGGCTTGGACCCCGAGACGCGTCCCTGGCGCATGCTGTGGTACCAGACCGGCCCTTACTGGGCCTACTTTTACACCGGCCGCTACTGGGACCTGCTCAACCTGACCACTCAGACGCTCTACGTCATGAGCGAGCCGGTCCTAGAAGAGAGCTACTACTGGCGCGGCCTGGCCAAGGAGGCCCTGGGGGATGTAGCGGGCGCAATTGAAGACCTTCAGACCAGCGTAGAAGTACACCCCGGTTTCGAGCCGGCGCTGGCCCAGCTCGATCGCCTGGGAGTTGCGCCGTAGTGAGCGGGGAAGCGGGGGAGCTGGGGGGCCAAGCTCAGCCGCCGCCGACCAGCAGCACACGCGTAGCCAGGTCAACGCTTATCGTGATGGGCGGCTTGCTGGCCGCCCTGCTGACCGGGTTGATCCGGCAGCGCATCATCGCTGTGCAGTTCGGCACCTCCGCCCCGATGGATGCCTTCATTGCCGCCAACGGGCTGCCCGAGCTGCTGTTCATTATGCTGGCCGGCGGCGCGCTCGGCTTCGCCTTCATTCCGATCTATACCGAATTCCTGACTTCAGAAGACCACAGCGGCGCAGATCGGCTGGCCAGCCAGGTCGTCAACTCCATCTTCATCCTGGCGCTGATCGTCTCCGCGTTGGCCGCCCTGCTCGCCCCGACGATCGTGACCGCTCCATGGGGACTGGCGCCGCACTTCCCAGAGCCGGTTCAAGCGCTCACGGTGGAACTCATACGCCTGCTGCTGCTCTCGACCATCATCTTCGCCATCAGCAGCATCGTCAGCAGCGTGCTGCAGTCGCACCAGCATTTCATACTGCCGGCCCTATCGCCGACCGTCTACAACTTCGGCCTCATCTTTGGGGCGCTGGTGCTTGCCCCCACGATGGGGATCCACGGGCTGGCATGGGGCGCCATCGTCGGGGCGCTATTGCACCTGGGGGTTCAGATTCCGGGCCTGTTCCGTTTCAGGGTGCACTGGTTCCCAACGCTCGGTTGGCGGAATCCGGCCCTTCATCGCGTGGCCATCCTTATGGCCCCGCGCGTGATCGACCTCATGATGGCCCGCGCCAGCATCGATTGGCTGAATGCCAACATCGCCTCGGGGCTGGGAGAGGGGCGCCTCTCCTCACTGAGATACGCATTCCAGCTCATGAACATGCCCTGGACCCTGATCGGAACCGCCATCGGGATCGCCGTTTTCCCCACCCTGGCCACGCTCGCGGCCAAGCACGATACGAACGCTCAACGCAATGCGCTCAGCGGATCCCTGCGCGCGATCCTGACCCTGACATTGCCGGCCGCAGTGGGCCTGCTGCTGCTCGGCCGGCCGATCATTCGAGTGCTGTTCGAAGGCGGGGAGTTCACCTCCGAGAGCACAAACCTGGTCTTCTTCGCGCTGCAGTTCTACGTGCTGGCGCTGATCAGCCAGTCGGTGCTGGAGGTCGTGGTGCGCGCCTTTGCCTCGCGCCGGGATACGGTGACTCCGCTGCTGATCTCCTTCTTCACGACTGCGCTGAATATTGGCCTGGCGATCTGGCTTTCCAGGCCCGAACGGCTTTCGACCGGTGGCCTGGCGCTCGCCAACGGTGTGGCAGTGGGTGTGGAGGCGCTGATCGGCCTGACCATCATTCAGCGGCGATGGGGCATCGTGCGCGTGCGGCAGGTGCTGCTCGACCTGGGTCGCGCGGCAGCCTCGACGCTGGCCATGGCGCTGGTAATCTGGATCGCTCTAGCTCTCCTGCCATCAGGTCCGATCGTTCAGCTGATCATCGCAGGGGGTCTGGGCACGCTCACCTACGTTCTCGTCGCTTATGCGCTGGGGATTGAAGAGATCATCTCGCTTCCGAGAGCGCTGCTGCAGGGGATTGCTCGCCCTCGGGCAGCACAAGCTTGAGGTCCAAGATCTCTATGTGCCTCGAGGCGCCGGCCCGCCCCGCGGAGAGGGCCAAGCGCCGCCGAAGCCTGAGCTAGTTGGCGGCTTCGATCGTCTCCTGCGCCTGCTGCACCGCCTCGGCCAGCGTATCGGCATAGGGAGGCCTCAGGATGCCGACCTCCGTCACGAACGCCGAGACCAGCCGGTGGGGCGTGATATCGAAGGCCGGATTGCGGGCCTTGCTGTCTGCCGGTGCGATCGCCTTTCCCTTGTGCTCCAAGTCGAGTACTTCGCGTGGATCGCGCTCCTCGATCGTGATCTCTGCTCCCGATGGAAGGCTCAGATCGACGGTGGAGGTTGGCACGACCACATAGAAGGGAACCTCATTGTCCCGCGCCGCCAATGCCAGCATGTAGGTTCCGATCTTATTGGCCACATCCCCATTGCCGGCCACGCGATCCGCACCCACAAAGCATGCCGCCACCTGCTTGCGCCCGGTACCTGGGTGACCGCGACTCAGGAAATATCCCGCCGCATTGTCCGAGATGATCTCATGCGGAACCCCATACTGATCTAGCTCCCAGGCCGTGAGCCTGGCGCCCTGCAGGCGGGGGCGGGTCTCATCCACCAGCACATGCACATGCTTGCCCTGCTCGTGCGCCGTGCGGATCACACCCAGCGCAGTCCCGTAATCGACGGTCGCCAGCGCACCGGTGTTGCAGTGGTGGATGACGGTGTCCGAATCCTGGATGAGCTCGGCGCCGAACCGCCCCATGGCCTTGTTGATTTCGACGTCCTCATCTGCGAGGCGCAGGGCTTCCTGGAGCAGCAGCTGGCGGAGCGCCTGCGGGCTCTGATCCGCTGCGGCCACTGCGCGGGATCTCAGTCGCTCGAGTGCCCAGACCAGGTTGGAGGCGGTGGGGCGCGAGCCGGCCAGGGCCGCATAAGCCGCATCGAGGTCCTTCCACATCACGTCCGAATCGGTCGCCTCGGATACCGCCGCGGCCAGCGCATATCCGAAGGCGGCCGTGGCGCCGATGGCCGGCGCGCCGCGCACCGCCATGTCGCGGATAGCTTCCGATACTTCTTCCACGGTCCGCAGGTCAATCAGCACCACCTCACCCGGAAGCAGGCGTTGATCGATCATTCGAACCGCTGGACCTTCCGCCTCCCACATCACCGTACGCATCGAATCTCACCTCCGCCCGATCGGACAACGGGCGAGAACATTGCACGGGTGCGCAATAATCGCTGACCGCCCCGGTCCATCATCTGAGTACCAACGCGCTGAAGCGCTCAACCGCCGCTACCGAATCAGCGGCAGTGACAGTTTGGTCGATATCGGGTTGATCAAGGAGCATTTGCTCGACATAGGCACGGGGACCCTGTGCACTTGCTTCAGCGAAGTTCGCTCGGAGGTCTGCGATCGCGGAGTGGGTGGCACCCAAGATGTCGTCGCCGAACCGATCAAGCACCGCGGCCGCGGCCTCATCTGGGCCTCCAGCGTCATTGTGGAGAAGTACAAAGGCAATATCGTACCAGTCCTTCGGTCGACGTCTGCTGTAAGCAGCTCTCGCCTTAGCGAGGAGGAACCCGCCAAGACCAGACACATTGACTTCTACAGTGTGCAGAACCCTACCGATCTTCGCACTCAACTCGCGCACTTCCAAATCACGGGCCGCGAACCCTGATCCACGAAGGTTGACGGCGCCGAGCCATTCACATCTATCGAACACAATTGTCGCTTGATCGGGTTGGTCGTCCAGATCTGCCAGCAACTCGAATCTGACGACTGCTGGCGTTTCAAGCGCCCGCGCTTCCCATCGCCACACATACGCGTCAACCGGCGCGAACTCGGCATCGCGAAGTGCTCGTTCCAGCCTCACCGCACCGATCGATCCACCGGCGATCTCGAGGTTGACCTGCACATCGACGTCGGTGGTTCCGGCGTGCTGTAGAGGACTGGCGGCACACAGGAGTTCGGGAACCAGACCACCGAGAACGACAAACTCCGGACGTTCCCCGTAATGATGTACGACGCGTACAAGCGCGGTTTCTGCCGCTACTCGAGCTGCCCGAGAACGCGGAACTTCATCCACTCCGCATAATCTCCACCAGATGCTCGGCTGCCTCCTCGCCGCGTACTCCCGACCGGCGCAGGTCAGCTACTATCCGCGGCCATGGGGCGACTCGCAAGTCATTGGCCATGGTCGCCATGTGCCGGGTTGTAATGGTGGGGAAGGCCGCAAGACGGAGGCGTCCGCCTTCAATACGGCGTAGCCCAACTACACTGGCCGCTGCCACAAGCTCTGAAACGCTGTTGGCGTCAATGTACACATCGGTTGCCCCTACTGAGGTGACGAAAGGCGCGACAACCATGGCGGCAGCGAGACCGGTCGTTGCCCAAGCCAGCCCAGCGGCGTCCCACCGACCACCAATACCAATGAGGCCTTCAATGGGATCGCGCCACACAACCGCGACGCTCAGGGTGGGAGGAGAACTGAGGTCGTGGGCAGCGGCGACATACGCATCAAGCAGGGCGTCGTTATCGACTACACGTCGACCTGAATGTGGCCCTCGCGAGGTATCGGCTTGTAACAGACCGATGTCTGTCAACATCCGGAGCGCCTCCGTGCACGCTCCATCCGACAGACTGGTCGCATCATGGGTGGCCGAAACCGTTGGCTTGACACCGGCCAGAATCGCCTCGGCCACACCGACTGTGGCCGGAGTCCATCGACCTTGGTTCCGGCCGCCGACGCGCGTGTCGCGCGCGGTCCTCGACACAATCAAGGAGTCGATCGCGATCTCCGCCGCTCCGCTTGTCTCGACCCATCCAATACCAGCCTCGGTGAGTGCCAGTCGGGAAGCCGGCGGTACCCGCTCAGCAATCAACACATCGGGTAAGTCGACTTGAGCTAAGATCTTCTCAATCGTGCTCAGCCATGCGCTGCGAACCCATCTGACGCTCAACACTTTCCCGCTGATCGTGACCAGGAAATCGGAGGAGGATGACGGGTCGCCGCGCCCCCCGGTGACGTTCACATCGACTGAGCTGGGCAGGATCCCCCGGAGTGCCGCGTCCACACGGCGTCGCACAGCAGAGCTTGCGGCAATCATATAATCCTCACAAAGTAAGTATACCTCACATTTTCGTGATGTATATGATATTTGTGAGGATTAAGGTACTGAGACCCCTATCTCTCCGCTTTCGTCAGCAATTTGGGCAATCAAATTGGCTACGCAACGCATCGAGAATTGGGCGAGCGACACCCCCGCGTTGTATACTCCCCCGCCATGGCGAGCGGTCGAATAGAGACGATCCCCGAAGTGCGAGAACTCGTGAAGGTATCCACCTGGCTGGCCCAAAAGGGTTGGTCGGAGGCCGGTTCCGGCAACATCTCGATCCGCTTCGATCAGCTGCCCTCTGGACTGGATGACCTCGGCCCCGGGCAGCCCGAACGCCTGCCCCTGGTGGCGCCCAGGTTGGGCGGCCGCTACCTGCTGGTCACCGCCGCCGGCGCCCGCGCGCGCGAGATGGAATCCGAGCTCGAGCGCAGCGTGGGACTGTTCAATATCATGCATGGCGGCCAGGACATGGTTTGTGTCTGGGGCAATCCGGAAGCCACCTCTGAGTTGGCCGCGCACCTCGCGATCCAGGGTAAGCTGGTCGAAATTCGGCCGGAAGACCGGGTGGTCTTGCATACGCACCCCGCCAACCTTATCGCCCTGACTCATCTGCCGAGGTTGCAGGACAGTCGTGCGATCAGCGAGGCACTGCTCCGAATGCAGAGCGAGGCGCATATGCTCTTCCCGGACGGATTGCGGTATGTGCACTACTCAACGCCGGGCTCTGTTGAGCTTGGCGCGCGGTCCGCCGAGGAGCTGGAGCGGGTCCGGGTCTTGCTCTGGCATATGCATGGGGCGGTGGCGACCGGCGAGTCGCTCTCGCGCGCGCTCGACTACCTCGAATATATCGACAAGATGGCGGAGATCTATTGGATCCTGCGCTCCGCCGGCGTGCACCCGCGCGGCATGCGGGATGAGGACATTCAGAGCTCCTTAAAGCACTTCAACCTGTGGGAGCAGCACCTGGAATCTATGTCCGCGCTCGAGAGGATCCTCAACCGCTGAGCTCCCGCGCTCCATCGAAAATCCTTTGAGTTCGTTACGGCGGCGGCGGCAGCGCAAGCGACGGCCGGTTGCTGTCGTCATAGCCGACCCGTTCACACACCGAATAAGAGGCGGTGGTCAACCCCCAGCCCCATGTGCCGTTCGGGGCGACTTCCTCGATAGGAACCGAGAATGTGAGAACGTTTCTTTCGATGCTGGCCGTGGCATTCGTCTCGCCGGCATCCCAGACGCCTTCACGGATCACCGCCAGGGATATGTTGGTCGTATCGGGTGGAGTGAAGCCGAAATTCAGCGTCCAGTTGGTCGTGTTATTGAAGTACCAGTCCTCACTAAACGGCTCGACAAGCCCCTTCTCCGCATCGTAGATGTGGAGCCCGCCGATGAACCGCCGATCCAGCCTCTCCGCGCGCCCGAATTCGACGCCGAACAGGTAGGCTTGGTTCCCTTCGTCCACCTCGGCCCAGGCGCGAGTCACATCCGCCACAGCCGGTAGGGGCGTACTGGCGGCTCCCAGCTCCCCAGTCACGCATTGAAATCCATCCTCAGGCGGATCCTCCACTTCGACGCGTATGACGGGCGTGGGCGGGAGAGATGTAGGTGGGACCGGTGTGGGCGAAGGCGCCGGCGTGGGAGGGGGCGGTGGCGGTGGAGTGTTGGTCGGCGCCGGTGTGGCAGTGGGTGTCGCGGCCGGCGTGCAGGCAGTAGCAAAGAGCAGGGCTAATCCCAGGAGCACGAGCATCTTCCATCTTATTGCTTTCACGGTTATTCCTCCATTGCTACCCATCCAGGGGGCGAATTGTGGCAGGCTCGGAGATTGCCGGCCAGCCGCCTCTGGGAGAGGAGGGCGCAGCGCATGCGGTGCTGCACTCGGTTGACATAATTGCGGATTGTGAGGGGGCTGCGGAAGGGGAGCGCACACGACCGGCAATTTGGCACTAAATTGACATAAATTTGGCCTTTCTTAGCGCACGCAATGCGAATCGTGGTAGGCCAGCCGAAGGGGCTCGCTACTGCCCCCACGGCCGGATAAAGTCCTCCGGCTCGACGCCCAGCGCATCCGCGATGCGGGTGATGTAGTTGAAATAGCCGATCACCTGGGCCGCGTCGTGGATGGCCCGGTCGTCGAATCCCTGCGCACGCAGCGCTTCAAGGTCGGCAGGCGTGACATGGTGCTGGTCTTGGGTCAGCTTGGCGGCGAACTCACAGAGCGCGCGATCGGCATCCGATAGCGGCGCCGTGCGCCAGTCACGCGCCACGGCGTCGACAAAGGCATCTGCTTCTTGCGGGTCATCCATCACCTTCTCGACCTCTTCACGGAGGTCATGCGCATGGGCCTGGATTCAATAAAAGCATTCGAGTTCGGCCGAGGTAACCGTGGCCAGGATCTCGCGCTGAACGCGGCTGAGCGGGGACACGCCCATCATGATCGTAAGATAGAACTGCATGCTGGATCGCATTGCGCGCGGGTTGAGGCTCATGATGTGCACGATGTGCCACACCCGCCCGGCGCGCCGGATGGCCGCCTCGAACTGCCGCTTGAGTTCACCGGTGGCTTCGGCGATGGAAACTTGCTCGATCCAGGGCATGCATCGATGATAATGCATGTTTGAGACCATGGCCCATCTGTCCATGGACTGCAGCCACGTTCCTTGAAGGAGTCCGCACATGCCAGTTCCCTCCACAAACAAATTGCTCGATTTCTCAGGCAAGGTCGTGCTGGTCACCGGCGGCGGCCGCGGAATCGGCGCCGGCATCGCACTGCGCTTTGCAGAAGCCGGGGCGGACGTGGCCCTCAGCTACTTCTCGAGCGAGGCGGGCGCTGCTCAGGTCGTCGCTGCCATCCAGGCGCTCGGCCGCAGAGCCCTCGCCGCCCAGGCTGACGTCCGTTCCCGCGCGGATGTCGAGCGTCTCGTGGGGAAGACCGTAGAGGAGCTGGGAGCTCTGGATGTGCTGATAAACAACGCAGGAATCTATCCGCTCGCTTCCGTGCTGGAAATGAAGGACGAACAGTGGGACGAGGTGCTGGACACGAATCTGCGCAGCGTCTACCTGTGCACTCAGGCTGCAGCCTCCCAGATGATCCGGCAGGGCTCAGACGGGGCGATAGTCAATATCGCCAGCATCGAAGCGCAAAATCCGGCCGCTAGGCACAGCCACTACCACGCCGCGAAGGCGGGGGTAGTCATGCATACGAAGGCCGCCGCCCGAGAACTGGGGGAGCACGGCATCCGCGTGAATGGGGTCTCGCCCGGCCTGATCTGGGCCGAGGGCCTGGATGAAGACTGGCCGGACGGCGTCTCCCGATACCTGGCCGCGGCGCCTCTCGGCCGGCTGGGTCGGCCCGATGATGTCGCCGACGCTTGCCTGTTCCTCGCCTCCCGCGCCGCGCGCTGGATCACGGGCGCCGATCTGGTCGTAGATGGCGGCGTGCTGACCAGCACGGTCTACTGATCCGGTACGCGCAGACAAGCCTACACTCCGTGTCCCCTCGAACCACCTCGCCGATCGGAGGATGCATGCTAACCGCTGAAGAGATCATTGCTCATCTGACTCTGGAGCCGCTGCGCGTCGAGGGCGGCCTGTTCCGACAGACGTACGCGGCGCGCGACGAGATCCCGGCCGCGGCGTTGCCTGAACGCTATGGACGAGCCAAGTCGCTCTGCACTGCGATCTATTACCTGCTGACAGACCGGCCCCATTCGTTCTCCGCACTGCACCGCCTCCCGACGGATGAGGTCTACCACTTCTACCTTGGAGATCCGGTGGAGATGCTGCTGCTGCAGCCTGAGGGGCGCAGCGAGTTGGTCATCCTGGGGCAGGATCTGCTGGCGGGTCAGCACGTGCAGGTGGTCGTGCCGGCCGGAGTCTGGCAGGGATCGAGGCTTCTAGGTGGAGCACGGTACGCCCTGATGGGGACTACCATGGCGCCCGGGTATGACGACTTGGACTATGAAGAAGGCGATGCAGTGCAACTGGAACGTCTGTATCCTGATCGGGCGACGCTCATCCGGCAGCTGAGCCGCTAGGCGAAGTGCCCGTGGTACTGAGCCGCTAGGCGAAGTGCCCGTGGTACTGAGCCGCCAGGCGGAGTGCCTGTGGTACTGAGTCGCCAGGCGAAGTGCCCGTGGTACTGAGCCGCTAGGCGAAGTGCCTGTGGTGCTTGCGCGCTGATTTGAGCTTTCGGCGCGCGGTCTCGCATTCTTCGGAAAGATCCCCTTGGGGCAGTCAGTCGGCGGCGAGCGAGTCGGGCGCTTCCCGCACACCCGCCATCAGCAATCCGAGCCGCTCTTTTGTGGCCTCTCTGGCGGGAATCACCGCAAGGATCTCCCCCGCATACATCACCGCGATCCGATCTGCGAGGCTCAGGATCTCGTCCAGCTCTGAAGAAACCAGCAGCACTCCGACCCCCTCGTCCCGCTTTTCAACGATCCGGTTGTGAATGTACTCGATCGAACCTACATCCAGACCGCGCGTCGGCTGATTCGCGATGAGCAGGTGTACCTCCCGACTCAGCTCACGAGCAACGATGACCTTCTGCTGATTGCCGCCGGAGAGACTTCCGGCACGTGTCGCAATCGAAGGCGTTCGCACGTCGTATTCTCGGACCAGCTTCTCCGCGTTCTCCCGCACCTCCTTGGGTTGGATGAATGTCCTCCTGGAGAATGGGGGGAGATAGTAGGTCTGGAGGATCAGATTCTCGTCGATCGGGTAGGACAGCACGAGGCCATGCTTGTGCCGGTCCTCCGGCACGTGGGCCATGCCCAGTTCGGTGATATCGCGCGGCTTCATGTAGGTGGTCTCTTGCCCATGTAGGTAAATGTGGCCGCTCTCGACCGGGGTCAGGCCTGTCAGCGCTTCCACCAATTCGGCCTGCCCGTTGCCCTGGACTCCGGCAATCCCCAGGATTTCGCCGGCCTGGACCGTGAACGACACGCCGCGAACCACCTGCTGCTCTCGAATGTCGCGCACCTGCAGGTCCTGTACTTCCAGAACCGCTTCGCCCGGATCTGCGGGCCCCTTTTCCACCTGCAGGATGACTTCCCGCCCCACCATCATGGCCGCCAACTCATTCTCGTTTGTCACGGATGGCTCGGTGGTTCCAACGACCCTCCCATCCCGCAGTACGGTGATCCGATCCGCGATCGCCAAAACCTCTTTTAGCTTGTGAGTGATGAAGATAATGGATTTGCCTTCGGCGATCAGTGAGCGCATGATCGCGAATAGATCTTCCGCCTCTTGAGGCGTAAGAACCGCCGTCGGTTCATCCAGAATCAGCACCTCCGCCCCGCGGTACAGTGCCTTGACGATTTCGACTCGCTGCTCCTCGCCCACCGAGAGATCCTGAACGTACGCCTCGGGGTTGATCGATAGGCCATGCTGATCTCCCAGCGCCTTGATCTCCGCGGCAACTCGCTCCTCGTCAAGATCGGACAAGGGTCCAAGGCGAGGGCCACGAGTGGTTTCATGGCCCAGCATCATGTTTTCGGTCACGGTCATCACCGGCACCAGCATGAAATGTTGATGCACCATTCCGATCCCCCGTCCGAGCGCATCGTTGGGATCATGAATTTCGACCTCTTCGCCGTTGATGAAGATCTGCCCCTCATCCTGCTCATAGAGCCCGTACACAACGTTCATCAAAGTCGTCTTGCCGGCGCCGTTTTCGCCGAGCAAGGCATGGATCTCAGCAGGGGCGAGCTCGAAATCAACCTTGTCGTTGGCGAGCACGCCAGGAAAACGCTTGGATATCCCGACGAGACGTAATACGGGTTCGCTCACTTCATGCCTTTTCGTAAGGCCTGCCGATGGCAGCCGGCGGAATGGCTCGGCCGACGAAGCCGGCAAGGACCAGCACCGTAGCGACATATGGCAGCAATCCCAGGAATTGAATCGGTATTTCGAAGATTGGCCAGTCGATCAAGAAGGCGGCCGTTGTCAGGGCCAGACCTACAATAGCGACGACGCCAATGGTGCGGTTGGGTCGCTTGTCTTCTCCACGCCGGATGAGCTTGAGCATGCCCCAAGCGACGGCCAGGACGATGATTCCGATTCCAGCCAGCAGGGCCAGGGCCTGCAGCTCGTTGACATCACCCAGCTGCAATCGCACCCCTAACGCCTCGGCAAAGCCGAATAGAAGCGCGGAACCAAGCGCACCGACGGAGGTCCACTTGCCGAAGATGAGCGCCGCCAGGGCGATGAATCCCCGTCCGGTCGTCATCAGTTTTTGGAAGCGTCCGACGCTTTCCAGTACCAGAAAGGCGCCGCCTAGCCCGGCCAGGACGCCGCCCAGCGTGACATTGATATAGCGACTGCGGTTCACATTGATGCCGACCGTGTCCGCCGCCCGCGGATGCTCACCGACGGCACGAATGCGCAACCCCCAGGGGGTTTTGAACAGTGCGTACTGCAGAACCGCCACCATGATCAACATCAGGTAGACCAGCGGCTGGTGATCGAAGAATATGGGGCCGATGAAGGGGATTTCGGAAAGTATGGGTATGGTGATCACGGGAAAAACGCCGACCCCGGCCAGGCCATTGGGATCGATGTAGGCGTTGGCCACAAAGTTTGTGACGCCCACCGCCAGCAGGTTGATCACGGTCCCACTTATGATCTGGTCCACTCTATAGTAGATGGAGATGAAGGCGTGCAGCAGGGCGACCAGGGCCGCTGAGATCATGGCCACAATCAGACCCGCCAGGAGGCTGGCGATCGGCGGCAGGGCGCCTCCGGTGAGATCATTGAAAATTACCGAACCCAGGAAGGCCATCATGGCTCCTACGAGCATCATGCCCTCGATGGCGATGTTGATGACTCCCGAGCGCTCCGACATCAATCCCCCCATCGCTCCGAACGCGATCGGCGTAGCCTTGACCAGTGCCAGGAATAGCAGGCCGCCAAAAAAGGCAGCATCCACGGCTGCTAGCCTCCCCCTCCATACATCTGGCTGATATTAATCGGGCCTTCCACCGCTTCCGCTCGAATGCGATAAAGCCGTCGAATGATCTGATCCGCCGCTACGAAGGCCAAGATGAGGCCCTGCACGATCGTGACGACGTCAATGGGCACCTTGGTACGAAGCTGCATCAACCGCGCCCCAGCATCCATCGCACCGAACAGTAATGCGGCTAGAGCCACGCCAACCGGATGGATGCTGCCAAGCACCGCCACCGCGATGCTGTCGAATCCCAGGCCCACATTAAAACCGGTCGTGAAGTTGTAGGGTTCCAAACCAAGCACCTGGATCCCGCCGCCCAGCCCAGCAAGGGCGCCACTCAGGGCCATGGTGCGCACGATATTGAATTTAACGTTGATGCCTGCGTAGTGAGCCGCACTCGGATTGGCGCCCACCGTTCGGAGTTCGAATCCGGTAACCGTTCGCCACATCAGCCAGTAGACAACAAAGGCTGCGACGATGGCGATGATGACTCCCGCATGCAGCCGGGAATCGGGGATCAGGATTGGCAGCCGCGCGCTCTCGAACACCGCTGGTGTCTCGGGGACCACGGTGCGTGGCGCGCGCATTGGCCCGTCCACGCCGATGGCCCAGTTGATGACGCGCAAGGCGATGAAGTTGAGCATGATGGTGGTGATGACTTCGTGGGCACCGTTGCGGGCCTTCAAGTAACCCGGTATGGCTGACCAGATAGCCCCGCCCAGCATGCCTCCCAGCAGAGCCAGGGATATGTGAAGGACTGCCGGTAGCTCGACGCTGTATCCGATAATGACCGTGACTGCCGAGCCCACGAACAACTGACCTTCCACGCCAATGTTGAAGAGCCCGCCGCGGAAAGCCAGCGCGATCCCGAGCCCTGCCAGGAGGAAAGGAGTCGCTTTGATGAGCGTTTCAACGATGGCAACCTGGGATCCGAAGGCTCCTTCCCCCAAAGCCAGGTAGGCCTTGATCGGATTGGTGCCAGAGAGCACCATGGCCAGGCTGGCAACGACGAGCGCGGTAAATATTGCCAGCACAGGAACCGCGAGGCGGCTCAGTATTGCTTTCCTCCGTGATGTCCGCGTCGTCTCGGCCGTTGCCATGAGTGCCTTTTATTCCTTAGCTTCGGTTGTAGTCCTCTGTAGAAAGAAGCAGGGGAAGCGGCCTTATTGCCTACCGCTTCCCCTGTTCGGTGCGATTAGCCTAGCTAGTCGCCCTCAAGCTCTGTGTTGCCAATGGCTATGGCGTGACCGGCGTGCAGAAGGTGCCCTCGTTGGAGCCTTCAAACGGCGCGCAGGGGTCGATTTCACCACTGTCGATCATGTCCGAGATCTCGGCCAGCCGATCCTTCACATCTTGAGGAATCACATCCTCAAAGTTATGGAATGGAGCCAGAACGGCCGGGCCGAACACTTCCCCACCTGGGAAGGTGCCATCCGTCGCGGCCAGGATCAGGGACGTCACATCACCCACCAGGCCCTTAGTCGCGCTGGACATGATGCAGGCCTGGACCTCAGGCAGCGTGTTGAACTGATCCACGTCCACGCCGACGACCTTGACGCCCTTGTTGCAGGCCGCGATCAGCGCGCCGTTTCCGGTCAGTCCACCGGCGCCGAAGATCACGTCCGCGCCCTCACCGATCAGAGTGGCGGCTGTCTCAGCCGCAAACTCAGGATCCGTGAAACACACATCCAGCGAGCCGGGGTGGTAGACATTCAGCACTTCGATGTCCGGATTGACGTACTTGGCGCCATTGTAGTAACCCACCTCAAAGCGTGCCACAGGCGGGATAAACGGACAGCCGTATACGCCGCCGATCACATTGGACTCCGTCATCAATCCAGCCAGCGCTCCGGCCAGGAAGCCCGAAACGTCCTCGTGGAAGATCAGGCCGACGACGTTATCCAGCGGTTCCGGATTGAAGTCCGCGTCGACCTGCCCCTGATCGGTGCCGATGAAGAATATATCGGGGTTGTCAATGCCCGACTGGTGAGTGGCGGAGCCCATCGCGAAGCCCGACGTCACGATGATGTCGAAGCCCTCGCTGATGAACGACTCGATATTGGGGATGTAGTCGGCGCTGTCCGACGTCTCGATGAAGCCGTAGCACTCTTCGGCCAATCCGAGCGCGTCGGCCGCTCCCAAGACGCCTTTCCAACCGGCCTCGTTGAAGCTCTGGTCGTTGAGCTTACCCACATCGGTCACGAAAGCGATCTTGTAGGCGCACTCCTCCGCCACGGGCTCTTCCGTCGGTTCAACTTCAGGAAGCTGCACCGGCTCAGCAGTTGGCTCCGGAGTCGCCGTGGCGCAGGCGGCCACGATAAAGGCCATCACAAGCAATCCTGCCAGGATGACAAATTTCTTCTTCATTCGCTTCTCTCCTCCAATTTACCTCGTTTTGTCACTGTCTAAGGGGGGCGGCGATCAGCCGCCGTGCGCGCAGAACTGTTTGTGATCTTGCTAGATCGACTCTCCTTTCTGCCAGTATTTGGGATCTTCCGGAGTTCTCCGGAACACGGTCCAGATCATACTATGAGACGCAGGGACTGACAATGAATCCGTTCTTTGGCGCTTTGGGGGCCAATTCCGTTGCCTGATACGATTGCCATGGAGCAATTCAATGCCCTGCCGAAGTCTGCTACGGCGCCTCCGGGTCGGTTCCGATGTCCAGGTCTCCCGCTGCAATCGCCTCATAGGCCTCTTCGAGCAGGCGCTGACGCCCCGGGCTGAGAAGGTCTGCATTTATGTCAACTAGAAGGATGGTGCGGCTTTCAATGGAGTATGGCCAGGCCTTTCCCTCCCCTGTTTCCATCAGCGCTTCGAGCGCTGGGACGACCATACGGTCTGCCTCGAAGATCACGCGCCCGACCCGCGTTTCCGCTGGGGGACCCCCCTCTCCCACCCATACCATTGGAAGGCCGCCCGCCCCCAGCAGCTCGGCCACTTCGTCCGCCGCCGGCCCGGGAAAGGGGAAGACAACGTCCACGCCCTTGGCCCGGAAGCCGTCCACGGTCATCTCGGCCGCGGGCTGGCTGACCAGCTCGCATTTGGGACAGCCCCAGAGCAATCCCTGGGCGAATCCGGCGCCGTAGGCTGCTTCCTGCGGACCGCCCGTCGCGGTGACCTGCCCCGCCCAACCGGTCTGGCTGGCCAATCCGGTCATCACGCCCGCCAGAAATCCGGCCTGGTCGTATCTTCCGTTGCCGACGATGCTGAGCGACGGCCCAGGATCGACCCCTGGTGCATCCACCATCACGACTGAAATCCCCTGCCCGGCCGCCAGCTGCAGGTCGCCGTCCAGCGCCTCCTGCACGCTGACCGCGGCGATCACCGCTGACGACCCCTGAAGGTAAGTTGATGCGGTGGGGAGATCGGGGACGTTCAGCTGCCAGCCGCTGCCTATGACCCAGCTCCCAAGGCTGTCCTCCCATGCCACCGGGCCACTCGCGATCAGAAGGACCTGCGGGATGGAAGTGGGGGTGGGGCTCGGGCTGGGGATGGACGTGGGTGAGGGGGTCGGCGTCGGCGGTGTGACGGGTTCACCGGTGGCCGTGGCGCAGCCAAACAGCGCGGCCGCTGCGATCACGAGGGCGGCCGCAAGCCACCAGTTTCGTATATGTTTTGGGGCTGTCACAGATTGGATTCTAGCCGCTATTGCATGCAGTGCACGTAGTGTTCGAACCGGAGCCTACACCGAAGGTTCTGCTTGCTTGGGCTCGGACGAGTCGTGCGGGGCTCTCGCAGGGCCTTGCGAATGCTTCGCGCGCGAAGCATTCGCCTGCGGAGCATCCGTCTGCGGCACATCTCCGTCAGGAGAGTATCCGGAGCGAGAGCTGGACAGACCACCGTAGTCCAGGATTTCTCGTGGCGCGGAGCCGCTTCTTGCCGGTCCGATAATTCCTGCTTCTTCCAGCTGATCGACCAAACGCGCCGCCCGCGTATATCCGATCCGCAGGCGGCGCTGGAGCAGCGAAATAGAACCGCGTCGCATCTGCCGCACCACGGTCACCGCCTCATCGAACAGCTCGTCTTGCTCCGGAGCCGCCTCCGTGATCTCTTCCCAGAGTGGGGCTTGCTGGAGGGGCGCGCCCAGAGGGATTGCTTCCGTTTGCGCTTGGCCTGTTCCGAGTTCGGCTTGTTTCCAGTAGCTGATGATCCGGCCGAGCTCCCGCTCGGAGACGAAGGATCCCTGCATTCGAACCGGCGCCGCGGCGTCCGGCGCTTGATACAGCATGTCCCCCTTGCCCAGCAGTCGCTCGGCGCCAGGCTGGTCGATGATCACACGGCTGTCCACCGAAGAAGCCACTGCAAATGCGATGCGGGCCGGGAAATTGGCCTTGATGATGCCCGTGACCACGTCCACCGAGGGCCGCTGTGTGGCGATGATCAGATGGATTCCCGTGGCGCGTGCCAGCTGCGCAAGCCGGGTGACCACCCGCTCGGTCTCATCGGGAGCCATCATCATCAGGTCGGCTAATTCATCAATGACCACCGCGATGGTTGGCATGGTGTCCTGATGGACGGTCCGCATGCGGTCGTTGTAGTCCGCGATATTGCGCACACCTTCCTTGGAGAATTTGTCGTAGCGGCGATCCATCTCACGCGAGATCCACTGCAGGGCGGGGACCACCCGGTCCAGATCCACGATCACCGGCACAAGCAGGTGCGGGATCCCGTTGTAGGAAGTGAGTTCCACACGCTTGGGGTCGATCATGAGCAGACGCAGTTCCTTCGGCGTATTTTGCAGCAGCAGGCAGGCCACGAGCGCGTTCACGCAGACCGATTTACCCGAGCCGGTCGTGCCGGCAATGAGTAGATGCGGCATGTTCACAAGATCTGCTGCCACCGGCCGACCCGAGACGTCCTGTCCCAGTCCCAGGCGGAGCAGGGAATTGATCTCATGAAATCCGCCGGAGGCCATCACATCTCGCAGTGCCACCAGTGAGATCTCGGTGTTGGGGGCTTCAATCCCGATGTAGCCTTTGCCCGGCACGGGCGCCTCGATGCGGATGGAGGGGGAGGCCAGCGCCAGTGCCAGGTCGTCGGACAGCGCCGCAACCTTGGATACCTTGACCTTGGTGCGGCGGCCGCCCCTGGTCTCAACGAACTCCGGCTCGACGCCGAATTGCGTGATAGTTGGCCCGCGATTGATCGCCACGACCTTGCAGGGCGCCCCGAAAAAGCGCAGCGTGTCTTCGATCAGGGCCGCGCGTTTGCGGTCGAATTCATCGTCCGCCAGTCGCTCCGAGCCCACTTCTAGCAGGTCTTCCATCTGTGGAAGGGTCCACCCTTGTGCACCTTGTGCATAGGTTTGGATATGACCGCTGCCTGCCAGGCCCTCGACCACCGTCGGTACGGCTGCGGTGGCGCTGGGTCGTTGTATGGGGGTTCTACGCGAGCCGCGTCGGCCGCCCCACAGCAGCAGCTCCACGCGTTCTCTCGTAAGCTTCAGCCCGGGCAGCAGACCCGAAAATAGGTCCGAAATCGAGGCGCCTAGCGTGAGGCTGAGGCCGACGATCAGCAGCGCCAGTACGGCGACTGCCGCTCCAAGGCCCCCGAAGGCGCCAACGAGCAGGAATAAAATGGCCGATCCGATGACCCCTCCCCCTCGACCTTCGCTGGCGATGGCGAGCCCTTCCTCTGGAGTGGAAGCGCCCAGCAATGCATGCACGATGGCCAGCGTTAGGAGCAGCAGCAGGCTCAAACCCACGTAGCCTTCCAGGTCGAGGCCGGTCGGCAGGTTGCGCCACACCAGCAGCAGACCGATGCCGATGAGCAGCAGTGGGAAGAAGAAGGCGCCCCATCCGAAGGCCTGAGACAGCAGTCGCAGCCAGGAAGAGCTTGTGAACCCCGCGCCGGAGGTCAACACTGCGACCACCGTGAGCGCTCCGAGCGCCATGAGCGTGACCCCGATCAGCTCTCTCTTGCGCCCAGAGAGGAACGCCTGAGGAGAGAATCGGCTCGGCGCCTTGGGCGATTTGCGCTTGGTGGGGGTAGCACGCGAGGCGGTCTTCGCGGCGCGCTTGGAGCCGCTGCTCTTGCGCCTTTTCGACGCAGTCTTACGCTTTGTGGAGCGCTTGAAGGGCCTGCGTTTGCGCTTCGCCAAAGTTGGCCTCCGGCCTGTCCTGATTATTTCCAGGGCTTGTCCTGATTACTTCCAGGGCTTGTCCTGATCACTTACAGGGCGACAGCGAGCAGAGAGTATATAGCATAGGGCCCCACGGCGGCCAGTCGCGCCTTTAACGCACGGCTTTTGCTGCCCCGCCCCCGCGCCCCCCCGCTCTGCCGCTCCCCTGCTCCCGCGCTCCCCCGCTCCCCAGCCCCCGCGCCCCCCTGCCCCCGCGCTCCCCTGCTCCGCCGCTCCCCTGCTCCGCCGCTCCCGCGCCCCCTGCTCCTTGGCTCCCACGCCCCGGGGATGCTAAAATCCGCCCTCATGGCTTCCGCAGAATCCCTTGCCGCCCGCCCTCGAGAG
>BTQZ01000014.1:0-49920 GCA_036986135.1 Anaerolineae bacterium
TAGTGCTGCTATCCGTGCTGCTGGTCCTGGTCGGCATTTACCCGGCGGTCATGGCCCCCATGGTCGCCTCCGGAGCGGAGGCGGTCCTGCGCGCCATTGGGATGGGTTAATTGACCTTTACAGAGTTCGACCCCGATCGATTGCCGGCGACATTTCCAAAAACTCTTCTGTCTACATTGGGATGGGCTAGTTGACCTTTACTGAATTCGCACCTGATCGGTTGCTCGCGGTCTTGCCCGAGGTTTTGCTGTTCGCCCTGGCCGTAGCGATGCTGATTCTCGACCTGGTCTGGAAGCCCAGCCGGCGCAGGATCCTGGGTTGGCTGGCCGCTTCCGGGGTCACATTGATATTGCTGGCCACGCTGGCTTTCAGCCAACCTCCGCCAGACCAGCCGCTGGTGCTGGGCGGCATGCTGCGCTGGGATTGGCTGGCCTTTTTCTTCACCGTCTTGATCTTGTTCTCCGCCGCCGTGACCTGCTTGATCTCTGTCAATGTCGACGGAGTAGGGAATCGCGGCGACTACTACGGGCTGCTCCTGATCACAGCGATAGGAATGGTCCTGATGGCCTCTTCGGCAGATCTAATCATGCTGTTCCTGGCCATTGAAACGACCTCGATTCCGCTCTATATCCTGGCCGGTTTCCTGAAATCGGACGATAAGTCGACCGAAGCAGGGCTCAAATATTTCCTTTTCGGCGCGGTGACTTCTGCCGTGATGCTATATGGATTCAGCATGATCTACGGGTTCACCGGCGAGACCAACCTTTATTCCATTGCCGAGGCGATCCAGGCCGCGAGCCTATCGTTGGTCCTGGTAGGCGGCATGGCGGTGCTTGCGCTGGTTGGCTTCAGCTTCAAGATCGCGGCGGTTCCTTTCCACTTCTGGACGCCGGACGTCTACGAAGGCGCGCCTACGCCGATCACTGCCTACGTGTCAACCGCCTCCAAAGCCGCTGGATTCGCAGTGCTGGCGCGGGTCATGATGCTGGCTTTTCCATCGATCGATGGTTTCTGGGCCGCGGTCCTGGCCGCCATGGCGGTGGCGACGATGACGTTGGGGAACGTATTGGCTATCTCCCAGAGCAACATCAAGCGCCTTCTCGCCTATTCTTCGATCGCGCACGCCGGATACGCGCTGATCGGACTGGTTGCTTTGAGCGTGTTTGGGGTAGCCAGCATGATGTTCTATTTGCTGGCGTACGTTGTAACCAACCTTGCCGCGTTCGCGATCGTGATCCTCTTTGCGAGGACCGCCGGCTCGGAGGAAATTGCCGACTATGCTGGTTTGAGCCGGCGCTCGCCGTGGTTGGCGATGGCCCTGCTCGTCGCGTTTCTATCGCTTGCTGGGATGCCGCCGCTGGCGGGGTTCGTGGCTAAGTTTTATGTCTTCGCCGCCGCGGTGGAGAGTGGTTTGATTTGGCTCGCGTTCATCGGAGTATTGAACGCCATTATCGGGCTTTACTATTACATGATCGTGCTGAAGGTTGTGTACCTGTACCGCTCGGAGGATGAAAACATCCCGATCCAGGTACCACGGCCTTACGCGGTGGCGCTTGCGGCCTGTACGGTACTGATCCTTGTGATCGGAATCATCAGTGGGCCGTGGTTGGATTGGAGCATAGGCGCGGCCAGCAGCTTGTTCTAGTCCTTGTCCAGAATTTCTAGGGGTTTTGGGCGCGGGCGAGGCTTAAAAACGGGCCGGGAATGACATTGTGATACAATGCGCAAAGACCGAACGGAACACGATCCGGAGCCGCGGGATGCAGGAATGCCGCTCGCGCTGGCCGGGTTACTGGGCTCAGTCGGTTGCGTAACACTGGTTGTCATCTTTGTTTCGCTGGGCATCGGCCTCTGGCTAGATCTGCAGTTCGACACCCGCCCGCTCTTCACAGTTGTACTGGTACTGGCAAGCATTCCGGTCACGATCTTTCTAATGGTACGCCTCGTGCTGGTGGGGATGCGGCGGATAAATCGAAGAATGGGATATCAGGATAGTCCACAGGTGAGGAATGGAAGCCGAGAAGACGAGTAGATGGCGCTGGGGCGTCAACCGTTGGATCGTCCTCGGTCTTATCATTCTCAACTTCATCTTCGCGCGGCAGTTCCCGCCGATCGCTCCGAACGTTCAGCTCCCCGCTGAACCTATCTTTCCCATCACGCTTCCCCTCGTAGGCGAATTTGTTGTAACCAATACAATCATCGCCACCCTCATTGCAGACCTCGTTCTATTCCTGCTCGCATTTTTCGTATGGCGGGCGGTTCGCCGTGGGGATCAGATTCTGACCGGGATCACAGGTACGGTCGAAGCCATGACCGATGCGCTCTTCAGCCTCAACGAATCTACGGCGGGGAAGTGGGGCAAGACCATCTTCGTGTGGATGGCGACTATCGTCTTCTTGGTGCTGATCGTCAACTGGACCGAGTTGATCCCCGGGGTCGACAGTATTGGCGCATTCAATGCTGAGCACATTGAGAATCCGGAGGATTGCACTTTCGACACCTTCCGCATCGGCTCGCTGGAGGTCGTTTCCGTGGGAGGCGAACCGGAGTGCTCCAAAGGCGTCGTACCTTTCGTGCGGGTCGCTTCTACGGACCTTAATTTCACGATCGCGCTGGCGCTCATCGCGGTCTTTATGACGCAGGTGATTGGCGTTCGAGCGCTGGGCGCTTCCTACTTTACCAAGTTCTTCAACACCAAGACTTTGTTCACGGCGCCGATGTTCGGGGTGATCAACTTCCTGGTCAGCCTTCTCGAGGCGATCCTCGAGTCCGTCAAGATCCTGTCGTTCGGCTTCCGGTTGTTTGGCAATATTTT
Organism: Anaerolineae bacterium; assembly: GCA_036986135.1. Lineage (GTDB taxonomy): Bacteria > Chloroflexota > Anaerolineae > Anaerolineales > E44-bin32 > JADFRG01. The sequence continues at coordinate 2,816 of BTQZ01000014.1, forward strand.
CGCGGGTTCGATCCTGCTTTTCGTCGTGGGATCTCTGGTACCCGTGTTTCTCCAATCCGGTGTGCTGCTCTTCGAGTGGTTCGTCGGGATCATACAGGCGATCGTGTTCGGATTGCTCACGCTGATCTTCATGTCGCTGGCGACGGCCGGTCACGGCGACGAGGAAGAGAATTAGGCCAGGGAGGATTAGAGGACTATGGAAGGCGATATCGTTCAAGCGGCAAAGTTGATCGGGGCAGGGCTGGCGGCCATCGGCGTCTTCGGAGGCGGAATTGGTGTCGGTCTGGCCGCGCTGGGCGCCACGCAGGCCATGGGCAGGAACCCAGACGTTACTGGCACGATCCAGACCAACATGATTTTGGGCTTCGCATTCGCAGAGGCCACCTCGATCTACGCACTGGTTGTGGCGCTGCTGATCCTGTTCGTGTTCTAGCGGAGTAGACAAGCTATGGAAGCACTTGGGATCAATCTAGGCTACTTATTCGTTCAGATTTTCAATTTTCTGATCATGCTGGTGGTGCTGCGTGCCTGGGTCTACAAACCGGTGGTGGGATTGCTGCAGAAGCGCCGTGAGACGATCGCGCAGGGATTGGAGGACGCCCGCGTCGCAGCCGAGGCGCGTGCTAATGCTGAACAAGAAGCGGAGAGCGTGGTTGCGGCAGCCCAGCAAGAAGCGAATAACATCGTCCGTGAAGCCACCGATCGCGCCGAGCAGGCCGCGGCCGAAGTCAAATTGGCGGCCGAGAAAGAAGCCGAAGATGCCCGAAAGGCGTCGCTCGCCGAGGGCGAGCAGCTGAAAAACCAGGCCCTGGGAGAGCTTCGGGGCCAGGTGGCGGCTCTGGCGGTTGCCGCGGCCCAGAAGGTGATCAACGAGGCTCTGGACCAGAAGCGTCAAGAGAAGTTGATCGACGAGTTCTTTAGTGGCATTGAAGCCGGCAAGGTGATCGTCCTGGAGGGGGAGCAGCTCGATGGGCAGTCGGCCACCGTTACCAGCGCGCTTCCCTTGAGTTCTGATGAGACGCAGCGGATCGAGAGAAGCTTGAGAGACCAGCTTGGGAGCGAGGCGGAGATCGAGTTCCAGGTGAACCCTTCCATTCTGGGTGGATTGGTCGTCCGGGTGGGCGATAAGATTGTGGACGGGTCAGTATCCGGCAGGCTGGCCGCACTCGAGCAGAGTCTTTCTTAGTTGATTTAACCGCTCCCTTCCGGGAGCCATGCCGAAGTTGGGGATTGCTTCGTCGCCACGCTCCTCGCAATGACGATATATTGAGTCTGGATTTGTCGCCATGCACCTCTCTCCCTTAATGTCATTGCGAGCGTAGCGTGGCAATCTCCTCCTGCGTGTAACGAACCGGCGGGCAGTGCGCCCGCCGGTTTTGTACAATACGCATCCATGGATCTAAACGAATTGCTGAGCGAGGTGCCGGGTATCAGCCGGCACGGCCTGCGGCCGCTGGAGATAGAGGAAATTAGCTCGGATTCGCGTCAGATACGCGCGGGCGGTCTGTTCGTCGCAATCCAGGGCACAACGGACGACGGACACCACTATCTGGCAAGCGCAGAGCAGGCGGGTGCCGTGGCGGCGCTGGGCCAGGAACCCGACCCTGGCCTGGGAATCCCTTATCTACAGGCGGAAGATTCACGCCTTGCCTATGCCTATCTGGCGGCCGCCTGGCATGGATATCCCGCGCGGGAGCTAGTGATGATTGGGATCACCGGCACCGATGGAAAGACCACCACTGCCGCGATGATCTTCGACATTCTTAGACGCGCGGATCTGTCCGCAGGGATGGTCAGCTCGGTAAGCGCAAAGATCGACGGCGCAGCCCTCGATACGGGGCTGCATGTAACGACCCCGGATCCCATGCACCTGCAGGCCCTGCTGCGCCGGATGGTCGACGAGGGACTGACTCACTGCGTGCTGGAAGCCACATCGCATGGGTTGGCACAGCATCGTGTGGCGGCTTGTGAATTCGATGTGGGTGTTGTGACCAACGTGACCCATGAGCACCTCGACTTCCACGGGTCCTACGATGCTTATCGTGAGGCAAAGGGCAGGTTGATTTCGGGCCTATCAGAGTCTGCAACGAAACCTGGCGCGCCCGAAAAATCGGCGGTACTCAATAGGGATGACGAATCCTACGGCTACCTGAACCCGCTCGTGAAGGTGCGCAAGATCACCTACGGCTTCGACGCTCATGCAGATGTCCGTGGGAGCGCGCTTGAGTCCGGACCCGAAGGGTTACGCATGATCGTCGAAATCGGCGGCAATGAAACGGAAGTTACGACATCCATGCTTGGGGCCTACAACGCCGCAAATGTGCTGGCGGCATTTGGGGTCGCAGTGCATGTGCTCGGCATCGATCCGAGCATCGCCAGGGAGGCGATATCCGACTTTGAGGGAGTCCCGGGCCGTATGGAGAAAATCGATCTGGGGCAAGGCTTCCTGGCTATCGTGGACTTCGCTCACACTCCGAACGCGCTGAAGGAAGCGCTGACGGCCGCTCGAACGCTGACCGGCGGCCGAGTGATCTCGGTGTTTGGGTCCGCGGGGCTGCGCGATCGGGACAAACGAAGGATGATGGCCGAGATCTCTGCCGAATTGGCCGATCTATCGATCTTGACCGCAGAGGACCCGCGCACAGAACCGCTGGATGACATCTTGCAGGAAATGGCCGAGGGAGCACTGAGCAAGGGCGGCAAAGAGAATGCGACCTTTTGGCGCGTCCCCGATCGCGGAGACGCCATCCGGCGTGCCATCGAATTAGCCGAGGCTGGCGACCTGGTGATCGCTTGCGGCAAAGGACACGAGCAGTCGATGTGCTTCGGGGAGACCGAGTATCCGTGGGACGAGCGAATCGCGATGCGTGCTGCGCTGGCTGAGTATATGGGTGTCTCAGGTCCCAACATGCCAGAGCTTCCAACGAGCGGCAATGCTTGAGCCATTGGAGGGCAATCAGTTGGCTCAACCGCCGAGAGCCCAACTCGGCGCGAGGACCGCGATGAAAGTTGCCGGGAATTGCCCGTTGTAATGAGCCCCTGAATGCACTCTGTTTTGTTTGTCTGCACCGCCAACATGTGCCGATCTCCGATGGCGGAGGCGCTCTTCGGAGAGATCGTTCGGAACGATGGAGAGGGCGAAGATTGGTGGATCGAATCGGCAGGTGTGTCCGCCTTCGACGGGGAGCGGGCCACGAATAACTCCCAGATCGTGGCTGCGGAACGCGGATTAGATCTGAGCACTCATCGCTCCAAGCTGGCCACGCGTGATGTCGTCCAGCCGTTCTCCCTGGTGCTGGTGATGGAGGAAAGGCATCGAAAGATGATGCGCGAAGCCTATCCCGAGTTTTCAGATCGGGTCTACTTGTTGAGAGAGATGAGGGGCGGGACGGGTGATGTCCACGATCCTATCGGCACCGATATCGCGAACTATCGCGCCATGGCGGACGAGGTGAGCTCAATCCTCTCACAGGGATTGGACCGGATCCGAGAGCTGGCAGAGGATCGGAATGAGAAGGCTCCCTAGTCGAGAATCCTCCAGTCTTCCAGCGTGCAATAGCCGCGTGCTCGCCCCAGGGCGGTGACGACGGACATGCCGGGAAACATCACATCAGATCAATTACCATGAGATGAAAATCGGCGTCGACATCGGAGGCACCTTCACGGACTTCGTGGTGTACGAGGAATCCACCGGAGAAGTTCAATCGTTCAAGCTCCCCTCCACTCCCCACCAACCTGAGCGGTCAGTACTTGAGGGCCTCCAGCGCCTGGCGATCGACGATGGTACCGTCGTCGTGCACGGATCGACCGTTGCGACCAACGCCGTGCTGGAGAGAAAAGGCGCCCGTACCGCATTCATTGCCACCGAGGGGTTCAAGGACCTGCTCCGGATCGGCCGCCAAAATCGAACCGAGCTGTACGATTTTGCCGCCAGTCGCCCGCCGCCGTTGGTGCCTCCTGAGCTGAGCTTTGAGATCAAAGAACGGGTGGACCGGCACGGGAACGTTCTGGATACGCTCTCCGAGAACGAAATCCCCAGCCTGATCCAGCAGCTCCAACAGGAAGCGGTCGAGTCGGTCGCGATTTGTTTTCTCTTCTCCTTTCTGCATCCAGAGCACGAGCAGCGCGTCGCCCGCGCATTGAGGGAGGCGGGACTATCCGTGTCCCTTTCGAGCCAGGTCCACCCAGAGTTCCGGGAGTATGAACGTGCCAGCACGACCGCGCTCAATGCCTACGTGATGCCGATCATGGACCGGTATCTCGGCCGGCTCGGGGACCGTTTGGCGACCGAGCAGCTCCGGATCATGAATTCCAATGGCGGCATTCTGAGCGCGGCCCAGGCTCAAGAACAACCGGTCAAAGCCATCCTTTCGGGTCCCGCGGCAGGGGTTGTTGGAGCGCTTGATATCGCACAGGCGGCCGGCCTCGAGCGGGTCATCAGTTTCGACATGGGAGGCACTTCCACCGACGTTTCGCTGTCCATCGGCGAGGCTCAGCTCACTTCAGAGGGAGAGATTGCAGGACTCCCGCTGCGTGTACCCATGATCGATATCCATACCGTGGGCTCCGGAGGGGGCTCGATCGCGTTTGTCGACCCGGGCGGCCTTTTACATGTAGGCCCCGAGAGCGCGGGTGCGGACCCTGGCCCCGCCTGTTACGGGCGCGGAGGGATCAAGCCGACCGTTACCGACGCCAACCTTGTGCTTGGCCGTCTCGACCCACACCGCTTCCTCGGCGGCGAGATGATCCTGCATTCTGCAGCAGCGGAGCGAGCGGTGGGAGAGATTGCGGCGCTTCTGGGGATGAGCCTTGCAGAGGCCGCCCTGGGGATTATCAGGGTTGTGAATTCACACATGGCGAGTGCCCTTCGGCTGGTCTCAACCGCCCGCGGCCACGATCCGCGGGATTTCACATTGCTCAGCTTCGGCGGCGCCGGCGGATTGCACGCATGCGACGTCGCCCGGGAAGTGGGCATCGGAAGCGTCCTGATCCCAACCGGAGCATCCACTCTATCCGCCTACGGCATGCTGGCGGCCGACCTGGCCAAGGATTATGTCCAGACCGTCATGATGGCTGCGGATACTCCATTCGAAACTCTTAAGGCTCGGCTCGCTCATCTTGAGCAGGAGGGTCAGAAGGACATCGAAGCGCAGGGCATTCCATCTGAGCGTGTCGAGCTGGTGTCTGAGCTCGATCTGCGTTACGCGGGCCAGTCCTATGAGCTTCGCGTGCCCTTTGATCCCGAGTTCGCATCGAGCTTTCACGAGAGACATCGAGCGGCGTATGGCTACACTGATCCGGACAGGCCTGTAGAGATCGTCAATCTGCGTGTTCGCGCGCTCGGGCGGGTCATGCATCCCGAAGTCGAGCGCGGGTCTCTCGGATCCCCGGATACGTCCAAAGCCTTGCTTTCCGATACCGACGGGGAGCTGGCGCACTACGATGGTGAACGTCTGAGTCCGGGGAACCGCATCCCGGGACCAGCCATCATTCACTACCCGGACACCACCGCCTATCTTGGGCCGGCCGACACAGCAAATGTCGACGAGCAGGGAAACCTTCTAGTCGCGGTCGGTGGTCGGTGATGGACGCGATTGAGCTCGAGATCTTCAAAGGGCTCTTGTCGGCTATCCCCGAGGAGATGGGGATCGCGCTTCGACGGAGCAGCTTCTCGGCAAACATCAAGGAGCGGCTCGACTTCTCATGTGCGCTGTTTGACTCAGAGGCACGCATGGTCGCCCAAGCGGCTCATATTCCCGTGCATCTCGGAGCTATGCCGCTCTCGGTTCAGGCATGCACTGAGGAGCTGCAGCTGGAGCCTGGGGACGTGGCGATCCTCAACGACCCCTTCCGCGGGGGGACGCACCTCCCGGATATCACATTGGTCTCGCCGATATTTCTGGATGGAGAACTGCGTGGCTTTGCAGCCAATCGAGCGCACCATGCCGACGTCGGCGGAATCTCTCCCGGCTCCATGCCGATCTCAACCGACGTCGACCAGGAAGGGCTCCTCATTCCGCCTTCAAAGCTCGTTGTCGGTGGAGAGCTCGACGATGATCTGTGGGGGCGAATCATGAGTGAGGTCCGGACGCCCGACGAGCGCGCGGGCGACTTGCGCGCGCAGCTGGCTGCGAACCAGATCGGCGTCGTGCGGACTCTGGAGCTGATGAATAAATACGGTCTGGACGTGGTTCGTGGCGCCACCAATGCACTGCTCGAGTATTCAGAGCGCCTGACTCGGGAGTTGCTGGCCGAGCTGCCGGCCGGGACCTACCGCTTCAGCGATCAAATGGACGATGATGGAGTTACATCTGAACCGGCAGTGATCGAGGCGGCGATAACCATCGGGGCAGGCGAAGCCAGTGTAGATTTCGAAGGAACCTCCCCCCAGCGAAAGGGCAGCATCAACGCCGTTTATGCTATTGCCCTCTCAGCCGTCTATTACGTCTTTCGCTGCCTGCTCAGTTCCGACGTACCCAGCAACAGCGGCGCCATGGAGCCGATCCAGGTACTTGCCCCCGAGGGCAGCCTGGTGAACGCCCGGCCCCCGGCGGCAGTTGCTGGGGGAAACGTTGAGACCTCCCAACGCATCGTGGATGTGCTGCTGGGGGCGCTGGCGCAGGTGTTGCCGGATCGGGTGCCCGCCGCCAGTCAGGGCACGATGAACAATCTGACGATCGGCGGCTGGGACCCAGAGCGGGAACGTCCCTTTGCCTACTACGAGACCATCGCCGGTGGGGCAGGGGCCACGCCGCAGGAAGCGGGAGCTAGCGCCATCCACACCCACATGACGAACACGCTGAATACACCGGTGGAGGCGATTGAATATGAGTATCCGCTCCGAGTAACGCGTTATGCGGTTCGATCGGGCTCCGGTGGAGCGGGACGGTTCGCGGGGGGCGACGGGATCGTGCGGGAGATTGAGCTGCTGGCGGAAGCCGACGTAACCATCCTCTCAGATCGCCGCCGCTTCGCGCCCTATGGCCTGGCCGATGGGAGCAGTGGGAGGGTCGGCCGTAACCTTCTCGTGCATCGTAATGCGGAGAAGGAGTTCCCGGGAAAGGTCAGCTGGAAGTCGAGGCCTGGCGACCGAATCCGGATCGAAACGCCAGGCGGAGGCGGCCACGGAAAGGCCTAGCCGGGCGGCGGGATGCTACCGTGTTCCCTTATCGATCGGTCTGCATATCAATGATCCCGCGCTCAGCGGCGGTCTGCACGGCTTCGGTCCGGTTGGCGGCCTCCAGCTTTCGCAGGATCGAGCTCACGTGGAACTTCACGGTGGGTACGGTGATCACGAGTTCGGCCGCTATTTCCTTGTTGGTCATCCCCTTTGCCAGGAGGCTTAGGACTTCTAGCTCACGATCCGTGAGCCGGCTCCAGACTGGCTGCTGAGCCTCACTGCTTGGACGGCGCATCAGCTTAGAAGCGGCCTCAGGTTGAAGGTGCGAGCCACCCTGACTGATCACTCGAATTGCTTTGAATACTTCATCTCGTGGTGAACCCTTCAACAAATAGCCCTGCGCGCCGGCTTGCACCGCAGCTACCATGCGCTGGTCGTCGTCATAAGCCGTGAAGACAAGGACCTTCAAGCCCGGGTGCTCCGCAGTGACTTGCCTCAACGCCTCCACCCCGTCGAGTTCCGGCATCTCCAGATCCAGCAGCACCACCTCCGGTCGGGCGATCTCGGTGTTCGTGATCATTTCGCTCCCGGTCGAGGCCTGCCCCACGACTCTGAAATCCGGCAGGGTGCTCAACATGGCGATCAATCCGTCCCGGACTGCGGGATGATCGTCGGCCACGAGGATACGAATGACATGCGGAATCTCGGCCTGGGGATTTACGTCAGCCAAAAGAGTGTCCTTGAGTCGATGCGGAAGTCAGCCTAGCAGCATCGGCCTCTCAGAGTGATTATACGTGTTCGGCTATGCATAGTATTCCTGGGCTAGAATTCCATGCGGATCACCGGAACCAACGAAAGGAACGCCAGGCAATGACCATACGAGAAGCTTCAATTCGAATTACGGATAGAGAACACCGTGCCCGGTGCCAAGAGCTCCTTGCGCACGTGAAGACGGAAGGCCTGAGCGGCGTGGTGCTCTTCGACCAGGATTACGTTCTCTACTACAGCGGCTTCGCATTCGTACCGACGGAGCGACCGATGGCCTTTGTGATGAACGAGGAGGGAGAGCGGCGTCTTTTCGTCCCCCGGCTGGAGCTCGAGCACGCGCAGGCCAACGCGGTCGTTGATCACGTCGATCACTATCCGGAATACCCGGACCATCCCCATCCTACTCAAGTGCTGAAGAGCGCCATGCAGGAATTAGGGATCGAAGAGCGCATCGGCGCGGACCAAGACGGTTATCCCTGGGTATTCGGCTACCGGGGTCCGAGTATGACGGAGCTGACCGGAGCCGAGATCCGTCCCGTCCGATCCTTCATCGAAGACCAGATGATGATCAAGTCGGAGGCGGAGCTGCGGCTGATCCGAGAGAGCGTCCGGTGGGGAAATCTCGCGCACCAACTGCTACAGCGCTACACCATGGTAGGCGCCACGGAGACCGAAGTGAGCCAGCAGGCGAGCGACGAGGCTCATCTAGCGCTGCTGGATGCGATCGGCCCGATCTATCGATCCAACGATGCATTTTCGAGCGGAGCGCATGCAATCTACCGCGGCCAGATCGGACGCAACGCGGCCATTCCGCATTCGCTGGCCGCAAACATTACCTTCCAACCGGGCGATGTGCTGGTAACCGGCGCCGGAGCGCCGGTGTGGGGTTACAACTCGGAGCTTGAGCGCACGATGATCATCGGCGAGCCGACGGATGAACAGAAGCGCTTCTTCGATCACATGGTTGCGCTGCAAGATACGGCATTCGAAACGCTGGCTCCAGGGGCGAAATGCTCTGATGTCGACAACGCGGTCCGCGGCTACTTCCGGAAACATGATCTGATGCCGTATTGGAAGCACCACTCAGGCCACGCGATCGGCATCCGCTACCACGAGGCTCCCTTCCTGGACTCGGGCGATCACACCGAATTACGGCCCGGAATGGTCTTTACCATTGAGCCCGGGCTCTACGTGCCGGAACTGGGCGGCTTCCGACATTCCGACACGGTGGTTATGACCGATGACGGCATCGACGTGCTCACCTACTACCCACGCGATTTGGAGTCGCTGACCCTCCCCATCTGAGCCCCCGCTACTCGCTGGCATTGTAAAAGCCCCGTTGCGCGGTTTGTGCCATCGGGCCGTTTGACGCGAGAATTAGCGTGGTTTGTGCCATCGAGCCATATGACGCGGGAATTGGAAGGGATTGGCATTCGCGTGAAAAAGGCTTGGGTCTATATCCTGGAGTGCTCAGACGGAACGTACTATACGGGCTATTCTCGTGATCCCGAAGCACGCCTGGTGAAGCACCAGGCCGGTAGAGCCAGTCGGTACACAAGAAGCCGGCTCCCGGTGAAGATGGTCTTCCTGCAGGAATGCCCGACTAGCCAGGAGGCCTATAGGTCCGAGCGCCGGATCAAGCAACTTCCTCGCAAGAAGAAAGAAGCCCTCGTGCGCGGCGAACGTTCGCTGGTTGATCACTAAGAATGGAGTTGTCTCGAGAACTGCTCGTGCCGACGCGACATCTCAGCGGAAATCTGCCTGCTTGCTTGTGCTCGTCTGAGCGTATTCGTAGACCTTTCCCGGCGGAACAGTCTAGGGCGCTCAGCTATTGCGAAGATGCCGCCGAGCCGAGGAGGCGACCTCCTGGGCGATTGGCAAGGCGTGAAGGCATTCTTGGGTCGTAGCGCTACTCGCGGACCATTATCAACACTATCTTGCTCCGCGCAATTGCATGCACTGCATGTGGCTTGTTGGCCGGCATCAGCAGCACGTCGCCGCTAGCAAGCCGGCGGCGATCGCCAGCTATGGTTATCTCCAGCTCACCGTCCACTGCGAGAACCAGAGCATCATAGGGCGTCGTATGCTCGCTCAGACTCTGATCCTTGTCGAATGCGAACAGGGTGACGCTTCCGGTCGCCTTGCTGAGCAAGGTTCGACTGACCACTGATCCGGGCTGGTATTCAACCAGGCCGGCCAGAGACTGGGCCCGATCCTCGAGGTTCAATTCAGTCATCATCTGGGTATGATATCTCCAATCTCTCCTATACCTCTCGTCGAATCCCCGGTCCAGCTCCACTCGCAGAGGGTTCTCCCATGGGGATCCCTTCGGGGCAGTGGGTGGTTAGCTGGAACCGCTCAACTCAGTTCCGACCTCGCTCTTCGTCCATCCTTGTAACTGCCTCGTTTGCGTTTGTGTAGGTAACCTCGACCTCGGGGTTGTTTCGTGCGTATTCTCTGAAAACTTCGTCAGCAAACGGTTGTCCGATTGATTCAATAGCGCCAAAGTCCAAAGTAATGCTCTTGAATTGGCTCAGTCGAGTCAGTAGTCGCCTGCCTGAGACCCGGAGACCAGGTTTTCGCTTCCGAACCTAGCGAGGGCGACCGGAACGTCGGTTTTAGAAAATGTGTAATCGAAATCCTCTGACGCGTATCGGTCGAATACCTGCCTCAGAGTACGATTCGACAGGGCGCTGATGCTCATTGCGACTTCAGTGCCACCATCCTAAACTCCAGCTTGAGGCAGGTTTTCATCGACAAGGTTGTTGACGGCATAAAATAACCCCTCCGAGGCGACCACGAAACTATCGAACATCCTTGAGACAAAGAATATCCCTTCACCTGTACGGCGGTCAGGATCCGTGGTCAATTTTCCTTTCGATAACTCGAGAATCGCCTCTCTCTGCTCTCCAAGTTTCATTTCTCTTTTGATCTTGTTGAATATCCCAACTCCATCGTCTTTAACCTCGAATTCGATGCTTGCTGCTGCCTGCTCAACGCAAATCTCGAGCTCCGTACCTTCGGAATGATCAATGGCATTGTTTATCATCTCGTTCATTCCGTATTCGCAGATGCTCATAACGTTGGTTGAAAGCCCCCGCAGAAGCGGCCGTACAAGGTGTCGCCATACTTTGTCTTCTTCAGTATCACGCGATAGGGCAATTGAGAAGCGATCATCCACCAGCAGCGTCAGATCATACCGACGATCTCGTGTCGTACCGTGAGCAATAAGCAAGCCCTCATCGATCAACTTATCGATGTGACGCAGAACTGCTGGGCGAGAGATGCCAAACTGATCAAAGGTTAACGCAGTGATGTCACTTGGATGGGCAGACACGTTCTCAAGGATGTATTCTCTTATTTCGATAAAATGATGCGCTTCAAGGATCACGCGGCCCTTCTGCGGGAGGGCCGGGAGCGGCGGCGGCCGGGGATCGCGCCCAGGGTTTACGGCGGATAAGAATCGATAAGTCAATCGACTTCCGACGTCACAGGACCTCGGAAGTCGGGTGAGGCGCCGGCTCAGCTGGCCGCGGCCAAGTGCACCGGGCCGCGCGTGACAGCAGTTTGCTCCTCCATAACCTTGAAGGGCTTCACGCTGAAATCGCGCAGGGCGGGGTGGCTGGTCACCGCCGCTGCCAAATCGCTCTCCAGGAAGGTCTGCAGCGCGGCGTCGTCCTCGAAGAGGTAGATGCCGCCGGCTTCGGACTCGTCTTCGTTGATCATCCAGATCTTCCAGCGCAGCCCAGAAACGGCGGCGAATTGCTCCGCCAGCGGCGCCACGGCGCTAGTGTAGTCCTCTGCGGATACGTCGTACTTGAAGTTGAGCTGCATGATGGTCTCGGACATGGGGGTCTCCTTATTGATGATAAACGGATCGGGGTTTTCGTCGGCTCGTTCGTTTTCCGATTTCATCCTCCTTCCAGTGCCTCCCCGCTGGCGCGCTATTTGCCGGGCGTGGGGCTGGGCTTGCCGCCAGAATCGGTGGGCTTCGCCGTCGGTTTGGGCGGCGCGGGTGGTGGTCTGCTTGGCGTTCATGAGGCTACGCCTCATTTGGATGCATCGTGTGCGTCAACTTCGTCCGCTTCAGTGAAAGTCTGCAGAAATTGGATCATTGCTTGTATGCTGCCGAAGGCTCGGCGCTTCTCCGAATTCGGTTCTTCGAGGGTCACACGCCAGCGCCTAGCTTGCGGCTCGCGCCACATGCGCAGCAGGTACGCCCGGTAGGAGCGGTGCAGCTCGTTCCGCGTATTAGGTGTGCCCATCGCTTCTCCCGTTCGGGCGTCGGCATATAATGGCGACATCCGGCTGACTAGTCCTTGCACAGACTAGCCAACCGGTCTTCAGGAATCCTTCAGAGAGGATTGCGAGTCGCATTCGTGGGCGAACGTCTGGAGCTGACCACCCTTGGGGGGGTTGCGATCGTGCTCGAGGGTGAGCCCGTCCAGGGACTGGCATCCCGCAAAGCGGATGCTTTGCTGGTTTATCTGGCGGTCACCCGCCGGGCCCACGCCCGCGAACACCTGGCGACGCTGCTGTGGGATGATCGGCCGCTGGGCCGCTCGCTGGGCAACCTGAGCGTGCTGCTCAGCAGCCTGAAGAAGCAACTGGCACCCTTCCTCCAGATCAGACGGCAAAACATCGCCCTCGACCGACGCAGCGATGTTCGTGTGGATCTGCAGACGCTGAAGGACGCCCTCGAGGCAGCACCCCCGAAACTTGAGGCCGGCGCCGAGCTTGAAGTAGAGGCGTTGGAAGCGCTGGAGCGGGCGCTGGCGGTCTATCATGGTGATTTTCTGCGGGGCTTCCACCTGCGCAGCGCGCGCGGTTTTGAGGAATGGGTCTCATTGGAGCGGGAGCGCACCCTCCATCTGGTGCTGGTTTCGCTGGGTGATCTGGCGGGTACCTACCTCCGACGGGGGGATTTGGATCCCGCCATCCGATGCCTGCATCGATCGCTTGAGATGGACCCCCTGCAGGAGGAGCGGCACCGGGAGCTCATGCGCGCCTTGGCGCTGTGCGACAGGCAGAGTGAGGCGCTGGCGCAGTACCGGCGCTGCGCGACCGTCTTGCACGCCGAGCTCGATGTTGAGCCCTCCCTGGCGACGCGCCGCCTGCATGAGCGCATTCTCACCCGCCGCGAGCGCCCGCACGACAACCTGCCCTCCATCGCTACGCGGACGGTCGGACGGCGCGCCGAGTTGCAGGTTATCCGACGGCGACTGAAGGATCCGCACACACGTCTCCTGAGTCTGGTGGGCGCCGGGGGCGTCGGGAAGACACGCCTCGCGCTGGAGGCGGCGGCGCAAGCGCGCGAATCATTTCTCGAGGGCGTATGGTTTGTGGACCTGGCTCCGCTGGAGGATCCGCAGCATCTTCCGCAGACCATTGGCCGGGTGCTCTCGAGGCCCGATTCCCCCTCCTTGGCTACCGACGGAGGCGGCGCGGCGGACATTGTGGGGCGCTTGCTCGAATTCCTGCACGCGAAAGAGCTGCTGCTGGTGCTCGACAACTGCGAACATCTGCTCGATGCCTGCGCGCCGCTATGCGACCGTCTACTGCGCCATTGTCCCGGGCTGAAGGTTCTGGTGACCAGCCGGGAGCGGTTCGACCTGCCCGAAGAGGAACTCTTCCAGGTGGAACCGCTGGCGATCCCCGATGCTCCGGCCGACGCGCCGCCCGATATCCAGACTCTGGGTGAGAACCATTCCATCCGCCTGTTCTTGGAGCGCGCCCGGGCCGTGCGCTCGCCCTTCGCGCTCGATGCCCGTAACGCCGAGATTCTGGTGCGCATTTGTCGGTCCCTGGACGGTATGCCCCTGGCGATCGAGCTGACGGCATCACGCCTGCGATCGCTTTCCCTCAACCAGATCAGCGATCGTCTCCAAGAGCGCAAGCAGACCTTCGGCCGCGACCGCAAGGGTGCGATCTCCAGGCACCAAACACTCGAGACGGCCATCGACTGGAGCTACAACCTGTTGAATGACGCTGAACAATGTTTGTTCCGCTTGCTGACTATATTCCGCGGCGGGTTCGACTTGGCGGCCCTGGTCGAGGTTTCCCGCGGCCTGCATTTGGATCCGGGATCGGCCGAGGCGAGCTTGGTTCAACTGGTCGAAAAATCGCTCGTCGTTTGCCGGGATTTGGAACCACCCCAGCCTCGCTATGTCCTGCTTGAACCGGTGCGGCAGTTCGGCTTGCAGCGCATGCAGGAAGACCCTTTGTGCGAGCGCGCCCTGGATGCCCATGCCTACTATTACTTGCGGTTGGCGGAGAGCTTGGGCCCAGCGCTCCACGGCCGCCAGCGGAAGGCCAACATCCGTCCGTTGGAACTGGACGCCGACAACCTGCGGGCCGCCCTGCGCCGCCATCTGAGCTGTAATCGCGGCCAGGCGTGCCTGCGGTTCAGCCATGCATTGTGGGAGGGGTTCTGGCTCAACCAGGGCAATTTCATTGAGGGCAGGGATTGGGTCGACCGTATCCTGGCAATCAGCGACGGGAGCATGGGCGTCCTCTATGGGAGCACCCGCCTGGCGGGGGGAGCCTTTGCGTGGACGCTTGGGAACCTGGATGAGTCCTTGGACCACATCGCGCAAGCCCTTGAGCATGGCGAAACCCTTGGAGATGCACGGCTCATCCAATGGGCCCTATACTGGAAAGCCGCGGTGATTTTCGACCGCTCCGAGTTCTCCGAAGCCGAGCGTGCGCTTGCTCGCGGACTGCGCCTTGCCCAGGAGGTGGGGGAAATGCGGGGCGCTGCCTGGCATGTTTTCTACCAGGCGCAAATCGCGCGCGTGAAGGGTCAGACGCAGCGCGCCATCCGTTTGTACCAAGAGGCGCTGGTGGTCCTGGACGAGCAGGACGTTTTCGGCGCGGGCTGGTGTTCCATTTACCTGGGGCATTTGGCGACCGAAGAGGGGGATCTCGATCTGGCTCGGGAGTACTTGGGCGACAGCCTGCGCATCTATGAAAGCCTGGACAACCCACGCGGCCTGGGAGGGGCTGAGCGCGGGCTGGGGTTGGTCGAGCTTGAGGCCGGGAATTTCGAACAGGCCGAGGCGCATTTTCGCCGCAGCCTCCACCTTTTTGAGCAGCTTGGATGGGTGAAGATGGCCTCCAGTTCCCTGATCTACCTGGGGCTGATCGCCACGCTTATGGGGCGGGTCGAGGAGGGGTCCGAACTCCTCATCGATAGCCTGGCATACCACAACCGAGAGATGGACTGGCATTCGGTCGCGCATCTGCTTTTCGAGTTTGGGCTGCTGGCCGTCAGACGAGGGGAGCGGCAGTTGGGCATGGAACTGTTCCACGCCGCGAAGGCCATGCAACAGGAGCTTGAGGTTGCCTTTCCGCGGCACCTCGTGGCCGCCGTTGAGCGGGTCCGGCGGGGAATAGAGCTGCAAACACCGGACGAGGCGCTCCGGGCCCGGCCCTGGGAAGAACTTGTGCGGCTCATGTTGTCCAACCCGCGGGATTGGCTCGCGATGCTGACCGGCGCCACGCAGAATCGATCTTGACCGTGGTTGCGACCCGAGTGTGAGCAGGAATGTGTGCTGCGACCGCGCCCCGCTGGATGTGAGTGATCCCGGGAGGCTGGTTGTTAGCTGGATTTTGGCTTTGAAATCAGCTTTCTAACTGTTTAGCGCCTAATCCTACGACTAATAGGTTGGGGGACTGGCTCATGGTGTACTGTAAGTTGATGAACTGTCTCCAACTGTTCTGCCCAGGGTTCGACGTGGACAACGGCCTCCCCCAGGTTGGGGATTTGATGAAACAGGTCGTGACGCAATTGTTCGGCGATGTGATGGCTTTGGACCGTCGTCAGGTGCGGTTCAACGGCAATGTGAACCTCGGCATAAAGACGATGCCCCATCCAACGCATACGGAGCTGGCGCAGTTCCTTCACCGCCGCTTGTCGTTGCGTAACAACCTCGGCCCGCGCTAGCGTTTCGGGATTTATGGCGTCCATCAGGCGATACCATATTGTTACGGCCGCGTCGCGGGTGATAAAAAGGATAACGACGCCAATCAACAATCCAATGATGGGATCCATTATGGGAAATCCCAACCACGAGCCACCGGCGGCCAATAACACGGCCAAAGAGGCTAGGCCATCTGTGCGGGCGTGCAGGCCATCGGCCACCAGAGCCGCCGATCCAATCTTGCGCCCCACCCGAATCTGAAGCAGGGCCACGGTTTCATTGCCCAGGAAACCGATAATGGCGGCCGCGGCCACCCATTCCAAATTGGCCAGCGGCTGAGGGTCGAGCAATTTCTGGAACGACTGCCAAAAAATCACGCCGGCGCTAATGGCGATTGAGAGCACAATAAAAATACCCGCGATGTCTTCGGCTTTGCCAAAGCCATATGTGTAACGGCGAGTTGCGGCGCGACGGGCCAAGTAGAAAGCGATGAGCAGAGGAACGGAATTGAGGCCATCGCCGACGTTGTGAACCGTGTCTGCAAACAAAGCAATACTGCCGCTCAAAACCACGATGATCATTTGCAGGACAGCGGTCAGGGTCAAGGCAGCCAAGGCTAGCCAGACCGTGCGGACACCTTGCTCGTTATCGACAGAAGCCTGCTCCGAGGCAAGATCGCCGTGCTGATGGCTGTGTCCAGGTAGATGAAATATCGCGGCAATCCGGCGCCACCAGCCCTGGTTGTGGGGAGGAAGCCGAGGGTTGCGATTGTGCGGATGGGAGTGATTGTTTGTTTTGTTCGAAATCCTTACATTCCCTTACTTTGCTCGCTATAAATGCGTCCTAGCCATTTTCATGCCCGTAAATATCGCAGCCGGGAAAAGTAAAAGCAAAACCGTACCAGCGGGAGAATAATTGAAAGGGGCGGCTGCCATCTTCCCATTCGGCATACGGCACGCGGTCAATCGGGTTGCGTCTAACGGATAACGTCCGGCCCGCCCAATCATCTTGAATGCCATCGCCGATTTCATTCATAACATAAAAGCGGGCCTTTTCATCCACGACTACACCCAAGCCTTGCGTGAATTCCGGCAGGCGGGTATCGATTTCACCCATAGTTTTTCGAAAACCAGGGGGGAAAAATCCCCGCGAGCCAATTATTTTGCGATGGATAAGACCCATAATCTGACCAAGCAAGCCCTTTGCATCTGAACGCGAGAGCGTAAGTTTCGGGTCGTTTGCCAGGGCCGCCTCCACGGTGGACATTGTTATCGGCCAAACATCGAGACGTGTACCAGTAAGCTCCCCGTGCATTGCCTCGCCGGCAATGTGATCCCATATTGTCTCGGTTTCATCATCCATCAGGAAAACAAGTCCGTTGTAGAGGCCGCCCGCGCTAAAGTGGTATTCCTTGCCTTTGATGACGGGGGTCAGACCGACCCCGCTAACGCAAACGCCTCAGAAACTAACCATGAATGGCTCGCCGCCCAGGTGGCCCTGAGCTAAATGGTGATAGGCCATTTCGCGCGTGACCAGTGCCCGGCGTTCCCCGTTGCGTTCCACCACAATCAACTCCGTTGAAGGTGACAGTCCGGCGGTCTTGAGTGGTTTGCCCCGTTCAGGCACTCGAAACCGTTGAAACCCGTCAGGCCCCATGATTGAGGCCCGAGAAATATCGAATGAATCAGTGGCCATAATTAATTCTCATCCGTGATTTCATAGGGCTTTCTTTCCTGCGATATATGAAGTTTGCCATTTCATCTCCCCTGTTTCCACGGTTGAAAAACCGGCGGCTTCCAGCAACGGGGCCAGCTTTTTGACATTGTTCTGCATGGCCGCAGCTCCTCCATGCAATTGAGTCATTAGATTAACAAACCTCCGAACAGGAGAGCGGCCTGACGATTCTATATCTACAATCAGTAGCCGCCCGCCCGGCTCTAGGACGCGGTAAATCTCGGCCAACCCCTCGCGCTTTAGATCATCCGGCAGGTGGTGCATCATAAAACTGCTCAACACAATATCAAATTGATCGTCTGGGAAGGTGATGCTCTCTATCAAATCAACTTGAAAGCTAACATCTACGCCGGCTCGAGCGGCCTTTCGTCGGGCTACGTCAATCATCTCCGGCGCGGCGTCCGTGCCATACACCTCACCGCCTGGCCCGACATGTGCCTTAGCGGCGATGGTCAAACTGCCGGTGCCACAACCCACGTCTAGTACATTCTCTCCCGGCTTCAATTGAGCCAGCGCAATAGTCATCTCCCGGAACTGTTTCTCTCTTCCAAATGACACCAGACTGACGAACCGGTCATAAAAGGAAGCCCAGTGAATTGTCCTGCCTTTTGTCTCTAATTTTGGGTCATTGTGATCGTGCGCTGCGTCATTACGCATTATTATTTTCCTCATTGTCTTTATTGTGAATAGAAATCTGCCGATCTAGTTGCCGTCCTTGGACCAGAATTATTCACTTTCGATGGATTTTTGATTACACTATATCCACTATCGGACATTGTGTTCATTAAAAGCGTATTCGTTACCAGAGCGAATGTCAACAATCGATTCAACGAATATGTTCAGTAGCGAACAGATAGCTACTTACTCATATTTCACGGAAATGGGATGGAGAGCGATGAAAAACGAAAAAATGGATCGCCGGGTGCGGCGGACGCGCCGGCTTTTGAACGAGGCGCTAATGTCGCTTATTGCGGAGAAGGGCTACGAAGCGATCACCGTGCAGAATATTATTGACCGGGCCGATCTGGGCCGCTCGACGTTTTACGCGCACTATCGAGACAAAGAGGATTTGTTGCTCAGTGGTATGGATGAACTCGTTCACAGCCTGCTCTGGCGCGTTGAAGGCATGCCAATGGAGGCTGAGGGGGAGGGGGAGAGCCGCCGTATCCTGTCAACTCAGTCTTTATTTCGTCATACGCAAGAGCAACATCGCCTATACAAGGCAATGGTCGGGGGGCGGGGAATCGATGTGATTGTCAAAACAATCCATGATCACTTAAGTAGCCATATCCTAGAACAAATCGAACGGCTTCTGCCGGATGGACAGACCACCTTGGTACCGCCCCTCGTAATGGCAGTTTATTTGGCAGGCGCTCTGCTGACCCTGCTCACCTGGTGGCTCGATAACGATATGCCTTACCCGCCGGAACGCATGGAAGAGATGTTCCAGCAGTTAACTATGCCCGGTGTCTGGGCTGCGCTGGGGACAACGCTGTGACTTTACATAACGTATCCACATGTTAGAAGCGGGCTTTATGTTCGGCGTATGGCACGCATGTCGCAACGGCTGGCATTGTGGCGTCGCACAGCTGCGCACACCGTTACCGTTGGCCCGTTGACACTCCCAGCAATTTGGTTGATACATGTTTGATAGGGGCCGTGGTCGGATTCCCGCGCCTTCCGCGATGCCGACTCCCGCTCCCTCCGAAGTGCCCGCTGAGGGGGACCTGAACGGCGACGGCGTTGTGAAGGCGCTGGAGGTTCAACTGAAAACAAGCCTATGGCCAAGCAGGTGCGGTTTGCGCAGCCCCCTGGCATCGGCCACACTTAAGCTATGAAAAGACGGATTGCAGCGGTCCTGGTTCCCACCATCCTGCTCCTGGCCCTGACAGGGAGTGCTGCCGCGCAATCGGCGCTGGCCGTGATCTCTATTGGGAGCGATTCAGGCAACCCGGGCGATACGGTCATTGTGCCCATCAGTCTGGCATCTCAAGGCGGGGCCCAAGTGGCGGGAGTCAATTTCACTCTGAGCTTCGACGGATCGCGTTTGGCAGTCTCGCAGATTGATACTGGTTCAGCCGCCTCCGCGGCCGGAAAATCGGTGAGCTGGTCTCCTATGCCGACTTGTACCGGCAGCTGCAGCATCATCGTCGCCGGTCTAAATCGGAACGTCATCTCCGACGGGGTCATTGCGCAGGTGCACTTCGACGTACTATCAGGAGCGAGCAGCGGTACTTCGTCTCTCACGCTTAGCAGCGCAGTTGCGACAAATCCATCGGCCACACCAATTCCGGCCAGCGTGACCAACGGTTCATTCCAGGTAATCCCGCCAACGAATACGCCCGCACCGACGGCGACGTTCACGAATACTCCTACTCCAAGCAATACGCCAACTGCGACCAACACACCTATTCCCCCGACGCCGACAAACTCGGCGACGCCCGGGCCGTCGCCCACGCCAAGCCGGACGCCCACGCCAAGCCTGACCCCCACGCCGAGTAAAACCTCCCCTCCCACGGCGACGCACACTCCTGGCCCCTCGCCCACTGCCAGCAACACTCCCAGCGGAACGCTGACCCCGAGCGCGACTGCCACTGCGACGCCAACGCGGCGAGCCACTGCCACCCGCACGCCGACTTCCGAGGGAGCCGGAGAAGGGCTTGAGCTGGAAGGTGCAGTCGCCGCTACGGGTACCGCGCTGGCCGAGTTCGAAGGGGCAGTGGCGGCGACCTCCACCGCACTTGCCGAAGAAATCGCGGCAAGGCCAACCGACCAGATTGTGGCAACCGGACCGTCTTCCGGTCAGCTGCAGCGGCCGGAGTTGTTCGTCGCGGCCGGACTGCTGCTGCTTGCTATCGTGCTGGGGGGTGGGGCGGCCTACCTGATCTGGCGCCGGCAACAAGCGTAGCTCGTCGAGACCTGGCGCCACAGGCCTGCGCTTGCTTGTGGTTGTGCTCGAGCGCGGGGCGGCCTACATGATCCGGCGCCGGCAGAGAGTCTAGGAACCTCGATTTAGGGCTGGCCGCCCAGGAAAGCGTTCACCACCAACTGGACGTCGAGCACATTCACCGTCCCGTCGCCGTTGATGTCCGCGCGGGCGACGATCCCCGGATCGGTCTCAGATCCTAGAAACACATTCACAGAAAGCTGAACGTCCAGGACGTCGATCCGACCGTCCAGGTTGAGGTCTGCAGGTAGAGGCGTGGGGGCGGGTCCACCGGGAGTCACGGACGGAGCCGGTGTGGGTGGCACAGACGTGGCAGTGGGGGTCGGCGTGTCCGTTGGGGCCGGCGTCTCGGTGGGGAGCGGGGACGGTGAAGGCGAAGGGGTCACGGTCAGGGTGGGTTCCGGGCTCGGCGCAGGGGTTGAGGTCGCGGCGTCCGTTGGAGCAGGCGTCGGGCTCGGCGCAGGGGTTGAGGTCGCGGTGCCCGTTGGAGCAGGCGTCAGGCTCGGCGAAGGAGTCGGCGTCTGAGTGAAGGTCGGAGTCGCGGTCACCGTCGGGGTGATGTTGGGATCCAGGGTGGGCGTCGGCGTCGGCGGAGGCCCGAATGGAATATCGCCTGACCACTCCGGCCCTGCAGGAGCGCCTCCGATGCGGCGCGAGGCATTGCTCGGACCGCCTTCATATCCGGAGGTGTCATAGGCGGTATTTGCCGGCGAATCATCGAAGTGATAGAGCGCTACCGTGGCTGGATCGGTCGAGAAGGGCTGCGATGGCCGAGCAAAGTCGGCAGAATAGCGCAGCATGCTGGATAATCGCAGCTCATCGATCCACCCACTGAAGGAGCGCAGGGTCGGGTCTATCCCGTGCTTCTCCGCTCCGACCACGAGGAATTCGTCGTTCGAGCAGGGACCCCCGCACAGTTCGAGCGGAGCAACAACATCGGGATAGGAGATGTCACCATCCGGGCCATCCCCCTGCGCCTGCAGCACCCCATCCACGTACATCCACAGCCAACCATCGACAGCCCGTCTCTGCAGCGCAATGTGATGCCATTCTCCGTCGTCCACTGCCGCGCTCCCGCAAAGGTTCAGCTCGCCGCCGGCCTCCCCTCGTACACCGAATACCATTGCTCCACCCGCCAGTGAAGCTCCGAAGTCGCGACCTCGCCCGGCGCGATCGCGGTCCAAAATGATGTTTCCCGTCCGCCAGGCGTCAGAAGCCGCGCAGATCGCGAAGGGAGTGTTGTTCTCGCCCGGCAGGGCTTTCATCCACCACTCAATCGTGAAATCAGTTTGCCCCACGTCCGCCGGAGCCCCCAAGGATAGATCGGTGAGCCGGATCTTGAGCCGGTCCACATCATCCGCCCCGTATCCATAAAAACGCAGCGACGTCTGCCCATTGGAATAGTAGGTCTGGTAATCGTTCAGGATGCGGCTGTACGCGGGCAGGACGATGCCGTCCCTTTCATAGGAACCACTGTTGTAGGGCACGCTTCCAACATGCACGGTCCAACCCGACAACTTCACCCCTTCCAGGCTCACGTACGCGCCGTTGTACTTCAAAGCAAAATGCACGTGTGGGCCGGTCGAAAAGCCGCCGGCACAAGTCTCGCATCCGATGGTGCCCACCTTGGCGTTTCGCCCCAGGGGCGCCCCGCTGTAAAGGTTTTGCAGGTGGTAGTAACTCGTCACCCAGCCGCCCCCGTGGTCGATCTCCAGCCAACAGGAGTAGCCGGATGGCCGGGTGACGCTTCCGTAGGCTGCCGCCACGGCGTACTGATTGGGTGGGGCGAGGCAAACCCCGCCTCCGGTGAAGAAGTCAATCGAGCTGAACGGAGGCTGCGAACTCCCTCCGTTCCAACTGTGGGGACCGCTCGCCACCCACTCTGCGCCCAGAGGAAACGGCAGCTGAAACAAGGAGTCTGGCGGCGTGCTCTGTGGAACGATTTCATTTGAGGGATCCAGAAGATCGCTTTCCGGAAACAAGGCCCCAAAGATGGTGCGGAAGTCCCGAGCGCCTCCGGCGAATTTCGTTTCGAGGCCTGCGGGAGCGATATCCGCAGCCATGGCGGCCACCAGGGCGACCGTTCCCGATGACTGCGACGGGCTGAGAGAGGCCGCAGAGCCGTCCTGAAGCAATACGCTCGGCCCAAAGGCGGGTATTGGCGTGAAGGCCGGGCGACGCGCGCCCCAGGTGTGCAGGTGCTCGTAGAAGGTCGATGCCAGGCCCATAGCGGTATCTTCGATGGTGGACCGTATCTCGTCTTCCGAGATCGAATATGAGATGCCGGAAACCCAGCCATGCTGGAGCTCGAGAACCGCAATCAATACCTTAGGATTTACGCTGGAATAGCCTGCCCAGAGTTCAATGTCAGCCGCATATTCGGCCAGGGGCGAGCCTCGGTCGGCTAGGTACGCTCCAATATTGAAGTCGCCGACGTTCGGGCCCCAAACGAATTGACCGTCAGAGATCAGCGAGGTATCGAATTCCAGTTGATAGGAAGGAGTGCGCCACAAGTTGCCCGGTGCGGGAGCATTGGGAAGCCAGAGCTGAGAATCTCGATCGGCCCAAGGAAGCCACCGCAAACCGTTGTATCCAGCCAGCGCTCTCGACAGCGATAGCAGGGACGGGGCGCGGCCGGCGGATGCGCTCCCGCCGGCGCCCATGATCTCGGGCGACGTATTCGAAGCGCCCTGCAGCTTGGCTCCGTTAAACGACAAAGCCGCAAGCGCAAACCCAATCAGCAGTATGCGCGCGTTCCTCCTCACCCACTCTCCTCTCTGCCGTCCCGGCGGAATCCCTAAAAGGCAGCGCGGCCGGACGCCTCGATCCTACGGCGTGCGACATGGCCCCGACAGGGCACTTAAGTCCTCGACAACGCTAGAATCAAGCGTAAAAGTGCAGGAAACGGGCCGTTTTTCGGCGCTAGGTCACTGCCCTGTGGTATCATCCCGCCAACAGCCCAGAGAAAGCTACTGCTTATCCAGAGAGGCGGAGGGACCGGCCCTGTGAAGCCTCGGCAACCTACCGTAAGGTGTGGTGCCAAGTCCGGCAGATGGAGTGTCTGGAAGATGAGAGGGAGGCCAGCCAATACGCCCCTTCTCGCGCAGAAGGGGTTTTCTCTTAGAACGGAGACTGAAAAAAAATGAGTACCAGTTTCATGAATTCGCCGCGGCTAATGTTCACCTCGGAGTCTGTCACCGAGGGTCATCCCGACAAGCTCTGTGACCAGCTTTCGGACGCGGTGCTGGACGCCTGCCTGGCGGAAGACCCATCTTCGCGCGTGGCTTGCGAAGCCGCCAGCAAAACGGGCTTCATCATGCTGTTTGGCGAGATCACGACCGCGGCGCAGATCGACTTCGAGGCGCTCGCCCGAGAAGTTGCCCTAGGAATCGGATACGATGATCTCGCGAAAGGTCTGGATGGCAACACGTGCGACGTGAAAGTCGCGCTAGAGGCGCAGAGCCAAGACATCGCCCAAGGCGTAGATGAGGCATTTGAAATCCGGACCGGGGAGGTCACGGACGGTGAAGTGGAGTCCCTGGGAGCTGGAGATCAAGGCATGATGTTTGGATTTGCCTGCAGGGAAACTGAGACCCTCATGCCAATGCCGATCTACCTCGCACACATGCTGACCCGCCGCATGGCCAAGGTGCGACGAGGCGGCCTGCTGGATTGGATGAGACCCGATGGCAAGTCGCAAGTGACGGTGGAATACCAGCATGGGCGACCCGCACGCGTCGATACGGTCCTGATCAGCACTCAGCATGCACCAGAGGCGGAGGAGGAACAGATCCGATCGGACGTGACCCAGCAAGTCATCATGCCCGTATTGCCTCCGGACATGGTGGACGACGATATGAAGATCTATGTGAATCCAACCGGCCGCTTTGTGACGGGCGGTCCGGAAGGTGATTCGGGTCTGACCGGACGGAAAATCATCGTCGATACCTACGGAGGCATGTCACGCCATGGGGGCGGGTGCTTCAGCGGCAAGGATCCCACCAAAGTAGATCGCTCCGGGGCCTACGCTGCGCGCTGGGTGGCCAAACACATCGTCGCCGCAGGGCTTGCCGACCGATGCGAGATTCAGGTGGCATACGCCATCGGCGTGGCGGAGCCGCTCTCGGTGAACGTGGAGACCTTCGGGACCGGTCGGCTTGAGGATAATGAGATCGCACGACTGATCGATGAGCACTTCGATCTGCGCCCTGGGGCAATCATCCGCGATCTAGGGTTGCGCAGCCCAATCTACTTGCCGACCGCTACCTATGGCCACTTCGGACGCGACGATCTGGATCTGCCCTGGGAGCGTTTGGATCGACTGGATGGCTTGCGAGAGATCGTGGGAGCGGTCGTTGAGCACGCGTAGTCTCGCCCGCGATAATTCTGGCGGCTGACAGGTATAATCCCCCCCGTGTGGACCCCTAGAGCAGCGAGCCCGGAGCCAAAGCCCATTCATCCCTTCTGGTCTGGCTAGGCGTGTCGGGACCCAAGGAACGGCCCGCGGCTTCCCGGATCGAAGGGGAGCCGTCTTTTATTTAGTGAAACCGAGCGATTTACTGGAAGAGGCACCTTTACTACTGAGAAAGCCAGCCTGGAGGCGCTCACCGAAGCCAGAATCACTGAATCGTCATTGCGAGGAGCGCAGCGACGAAGCAATCCCCAACAGCCAGGAGGAGATTGCTTCGCTACGCTCGCAACGACATTGAGGGAGAGAGGTGCGTGACTACTGATCAAGCCGAAGCTCAAGCCATCGACTGGCCCTGGCCGTTTAGTCGGGCCGATCTGGCGGCGGGCTTGCGCCGGTTCTTCGAAGATCCAACCATCTGGGTGCTCGAGGTCGAGCCGCTCTCTCTTGCTCATGTGAGACCCTCGATCGGACGAATCCGAGGGGCGATCATCGCATACGAGGGAGAGCAGACCGCAGGTACCTGTCGATTGATCATAAAGGAGCCGCGTGGGACGACGCGCACGGGTCTGGCGGGCGCAGGGCGGAGGGAAGTCGGAGTCTATCGATATCTGGCTTCCGAAATCCCCGTTGAATTTCCCAGCTTGATCTCCGCGTCGGAAGCCGGCGACTGGATGATCATTGAGGAAATCTCTCCGGTCCGGGCGCCAGAAGCATGGGAAGCCGAAGACTACAGGCGTGCCATCCAGTCTCTGGTGATGCTCCATGATCGGTTCTGGGGCCTGTCCGAAGATCTTGCGGCTTTTCCTTGGCTCAGTAGGCCGCTCGACTCAGATTTCGAGGTGCACGTTGCAGCCGCCGCGAACTCGCTGGAGCGGATCGTAGATCAGGGCCGCCTGTCCAATTGGCCGGACCGAGTGCACACGTTGGCGCATCTGATTTTAAATGCGGAAAAGGTTATCGAACCGCTGAAGCATGAGCCATCGACCTTGCTGCATGGGGACTACTGGCCGGGCAACATCTCAGTGCTCGCCGACGGACGTCAGATCGTATACGACTGGCAGATGGCCGCGGTTGGTCCGCCGATCCTGGATATCGTGACCTTCGTAATGAAGAGTGAGTGGTGGTTTGGTGGGCTGCCAATCGATCGGGATGAGATCACTCAGGAATACCGAAAGCGTCTTGCGGAACTCTCGGGCAAGGAGTGGGACGAAAGTAGATGGACAGAATTGTGGGATCATGCGCTGATGTGGCGGTTCCTGCAGGAGTGGATGGATTTGCTGGCGGCCTCGCCCACGACATTGCTGCAAACGAGATCGGAACTGTTGGAACAGATCTGGTTCGACCCGCTGGGCAAGGCGGTCACCAAGAGGCTGCTGGCCTAGTCGTGAACAAGATTGAGAGGCGGTCTAATGTCTGAAGGGCGCTTGCCGTCGCGATCGGAGAGCTTCTCGGATTGGTACAACCAACTCGTGCTCAAGGCCGAGCTAGCCGACTACGCCCCTGTAAGGGGAACGATGGTGGTTCGGCCGTATGGCTGGGCGCTGTGGGAGAACATCACGGCCGCTCTCGACAGCCGCTTCAAGGCCACCGGGCATGTGAACGCCGCGTTTCCGCTTTTTATCCCCATGAGCTTTCTCCAGAAGGAGAAGGATCATGTCGAGGGTTTCTCCCCACAATTGGCAGTGGTGACCATCGGCGGAGGGGAGGAGCTGGAGGAACCGCTCGTGGTGCGGCCGACCTCCGAGACCATCATCGGGCACATGTACGCAAAATGGATCGAGTCCTATCGGGATCTCCCGGTGCTGATCAATGTATGGAACAGCGTCGTGCGCTGGGAATTGCGCACCAAGTTGTTCCTGCGCACGACGGAGTTTTACTGGCAAGAAGGGCACACTGCGCACGCCACGGCCGAAGAGGCGAAGGCGGAAACGCAGCAAATGCTCGAGGTCTACGCTGATTTTGCCGAGAACGAGGCCGCAGTACCGGTCGTCATGGGTCGGAAGAGCGAGAGCGAGAAGTTTGCCGGCGGAGTCAATTCC
Organism: Anaerolineae bacterium; assembly: GCA_036986135.1. Lineage (GTDB taxonomy): Bacteria > Chloroflexota > Anaerolineae > Anaerolineales > E44-bin32 > JADFRG01. Next base: position 29,757 of record BTQZ01000014.1, read on the forward strand.
TACAGCATCGAAGGGATGATGGGCGACACCCGAGCGCTGCAGGCCGGCACCTCGCACTACCTGGGCGAAAACTTTGCCAAGGCATTCTCGATCCAGTATCTGGATCGCAATAATACGCTGCAGTACGTCAGCACCACCTCTTGGGGACTCTCGACGCGCTTCGTGGGTGCCATCATTATGGTGCATGGAGACGACCAGGGCTTGGTTCTGCCCCCACGATTGGCGCCCTTCCAGGTCGTGGTTGTCCCAATCTACAAGAATGAAGAGCAGCGCCGCGCGGTATTGGAGCAAACGGAAGCGATCCGGGAGTCGCTTGCGGATATCCGGGTCAAGGTGGATGACCGAGAGGAGGTCACACCCGGATTCAAGTTCAACGATTGGGAGATGCGCGGGGTGCCGCTGCGAGTGGAAATCGGGCCCAAAGATGTGGAGCAGGGCCAGGTCACCCTGGCCCGACGCGACGAGAAGGGTCGCATCCACGCGCCTGCGGTAGGCGTCGCAGAAGTGGTGCGAGCGACCCTGGACGAGATCCAGGCCAACATGCTCACCAAGGCGCGCGAGTTCATGCGGGAAAACACGCACGAGCCGGCGGACTATGCCGAATTTCAAGAGGTGGTCAAGTCTGGTTGGGCCGACGTCTGGTGGTGTGGACAGGCGGATTGCGAAGCCAAGATCAAGCAAGAGACCAAGGCCACGAACCGCGTCATTCCCCTCGATCAACCCGGCGGGGAGGGAATGTGCATACGCTGCGGCGACCCGGCGTCTGAGCGCGCTATTTTCGCCCGAGCCTATTGAGCGCGGGAGCAGGGGAGCTTATTCGGCCAAATGAAGGGTTCTAAGGAGCCTTCAATGAGAAGTTAGCATGCCCGCCATTGACCCACATCGTCTGGCCGGCCAGCTCGACAACCTGAGAGCGCAATCCAGCGATCCGGATCAGATTGCGCGCGATGTGCGGGATCTCATCGAAGAGTACTCCGATCCAGCCAAATCCCCCGCTCCGGCCGTCCCCGCGCCAGTCATCCGATCGCTGCGAGCAGCACTCCATCAATTGGGACAGCAGCAAGCCATATCCGAGGCGCTCTGGAATGGCGGCCTTCCCGATGCGCGGCTGCTGGCGGCGGGGCTCTTGGAGCGGGTCGAGGATGCGGAAGTCGCGGCAACCGCCGAACATTGGGCAGGCCAGAATGTGCCGATTGAGATCGTACGCGAATTGGGGGAGCGAGGCCTATCGGGCTGGCGGCGAGCAGATCCTATGGGCTTCTTGAATCACATTGCGAGCTGGCTGGACGATCGAAAACGGCGCAGCCGGGTTCTGGCCGTTTACGCGCTGAGAGGGAGAGTCAGGGACGCCGATTTCGAGGATTTGCCATCGGCGTTCGGGCTCGTTGAAGGCCGCTTGGCCGGAGCCCGAGGCGAGATGCGGGAGGCGCTGGTCGCCTTGATCACATCCCTTGCAGAGGTGGCGCCCGAAGAGACCGCTGGCTTCCTTAGTGACGAAGAGTCCAGCCCTCTGACAAAGGCGCTCAGGGCGCGATTCGATAGCCAAAGGGTCAGAGTGGTATAATCTCGCGTTTGACGAAGGGTAAGGTCTTTAGGAACTCTTGTATATGACGCTAACGAAGGAAGAAAAGACCCAACTGATCGGAGAGTATCACCGGCACGATAGTGACACTGGGTCGCCGGAGGTCCAGGTTGCGATACTAACGCGCCGAATTGAGCAGCTCACACAGCATCTCAAGGAGCACAAACACGACGAATCGTGTCGCCGCGGTCTACTCAAGATGGTTGGACAGCGGCGAAGGCATCTGGCGTACCTAAAAAGAGAGAATTCAGATGCCTATATGTCCATTACGGACCGTTTGGGCATCCGGCGCAGGTAGCCAATCGGTCGGACGGGCGGAGAGATCATCCGCCCGCTTTTTTGTTGGGGGCGCCTGCGACAAATAGGAGAAGAACCGGTTTTTTTTGCCCCGGGTAAGCTGAAGGGTCGGGAATTGGAGCCCGTCGTTTAGGCCAATCGCTTGAAGGCCGCGCTCCAGTGCCTGACCCTCACTGGCCTCGGGCTAGGAGGGTTATCCATGTTAGGTGACAAGCAATTCGATGTGGTCGTGGATGGCAAGACCATCACGATCGCAACCGGCGGCTTTGCAGAGCAAGCCGGCGGAGCCGTAACGGTGCGTCAGGGCGACACGCTGTTGCTGGCGACGGCCACTATGAGCCGTACTTCACGGGAAGGCATCAGCTTCTTCCCTCTCACAGTCGATTACGAAGAGCGGATGTACGCCGGGGGCAAGATCCCCGGTTCTTTCTTTCGCCGTGAAGGCCGACCGCCCGAAACGGCCATCCTGATCGATCGACTGACCGACCGACCCCTTCGTCCCCTGTTTCCAAAGGACATGCGTAACGATGTGCAGGTGATCCTATATTCGCTTTCGTCTGACGGCGAAACGCCCATCGACGTGCTCGCTATCTTGGGGGCATCCGCTGCGCTGACTATATCGGATGTTCCTTTCGACGGTCCCGTGGGCTCAATCCGCGTGGGGCGGAACCCCGAGGGTGAATTCATTTTCAATCCCTCCTACCAAGAAGCCGCTTCGAACGGACTGGACCTTCGCATGGCCGGCAGGCGGGACGCCATCATGATGGTGGAGTGCAATGCCGACGAGCTCGACGAGCAGACCATGGTATCGGCCCTGGAAGCCGGCCACGCCGAGATGATGGCGCTGATCGAGGTGCAGGAGAAGATGCGTGAGGAGCTCGGCAAGCCCAAGCGAGACTATCCGCCATTCACGCCCGAGCCGGAGGTCGAGCAGGCGATCGCGGAGTGGGGCGAAGAAAGAATCAAAGAGCTAGCGAACGCCACCCACGATAAGGCCGGTTTCTACGCTGCCATGGACGCCTTCATCGAGGAAGCCACCGAAGCACTTGAGGAGCAGAAAAGCTCGGATGTGCGAGACGTGCTCTGGAGCAAGGTCAAGAGCGCCGTGCGTGAGCGCGTATTGAGTGGGGGAACGCGCCTCGATGGTCGCAGTCCGGGTGACCTGCGGGCTATCGACGTGCAGGTCGATCTCAGTCCGCGGGCCCACGGTTCCGGTCTGTTCAAGCGGGGCGAGACGCAAGTCCTTACGCTGGCAACGCTCGGCACGCCGCGCGAGCGACAGGAGCTCGACATCCTTGCGCCTGTCGAAGAGAAGCGGTACATGCACCATTACAACTTCCCTCCCTTCTCAACGGGAGAGACCAAGTTTCTGCGGGGCGCCTCGCGGCGAGAGATCGGGCATGGCGTGCTGGCCGAGCGTGCGCTTGTTCCGGTGATGCCGCCGCAAGACGAGTTTCCCTACACGATGCGGCTCGTATCCGAGGTGCTCTCATCCAACGGATCTACTTCTATGGCCTCCGTGTGCGGATCGACGATTGCGTTGCTGGACACGGGCGTACCCATCAAGGCACCTGTGGCCGGAATCGCAATGGGACTGATCTCAGACGGCGAGCGCAACGCCATCCTGACAGATATTCAGGGCGTGGAGGACCAGCTTGGCGATATGGATTTCAAGGTGGCCGGCACGCGAGAGGGAATTACGGCGTTGCAGATGGATATCAAGATCAAAGGAGTGACTTCCCAGCTAATGTCCGATGCTCTTGCCCAGGCGCTCGAGGCGCGACTCACTATTCTGGACAAGATCGCGGAAGTCATTCCGGAACCGCGAGCAGAAATGAAGCCGTATGCCCCTCGCATGACGGTGATCAAGATCGATCCACAAAAGATCGGCGCTGTGATCGGCCCGGGAGGAAAGGTCATCCGCGGTATCCAGGACGAGACCGGCGCCCGCATCGACATCGAGGACGATGGGACGATCTACATCGCTTCAACGGATGGCGAGGGAGCTAAATCGGCCTTAGAAATGGTAGAGCGCCTGATTGAGGAAGCCGTTGTAGGCCGCATCTACACGGGCAAGGTCGTGCGCACGACGGATTTCGGCGCATTTGTCGAGATCCTGCCTAACAACGATGGCCTGGTGCACATCTCGCAGCTGGCGCCTGAGCGTATTGAAAAGGTTGAGGATGTCGCCAGGGTCGGAGAAGAGATCACCGTGATGGTAACTGCGATCGATCCTGCAGGCAAAATCCGCCTCTCTCGAACGGCCGTGTTGGAAGGTTGGACGCTGGAGGAGGCCATAGAGCGGGATCGACCTCCGAAGCGAAATTCGCAGCGTGGAGGCCGCCCTCGGCGCGATAATCGTTCCAGGTAATAACATCCGTCGAATAGCGCCGCCGTGAGTGACGATCAACCCATCCAAGTAGAAGGCACAGGATCGCCGATCTGGAGACAGAGCACGCGCCTGGTCGTGGGCGTGCTCCTCATCCTGCTTGGCATCTTGCTTCTCTATCTGGTGCGCCAGTTTCTGATCCCGTTCATCCTGGCGCTGCTCCTGGCCTACCTCCTCCATCCGATCGTCCTTCGTCTGCAGCGATCGACGGGCATGAGCCGCGGCCTGGCGGTGGCGATCATCTTCGTGGTTATCGTAATCGTCCTGGTGGCCGCTACTACCGGCCTCGGCATCGCGGCCGCCAACCGGGTGGCCGCTTTTGGGGAGTTTCTGTCGGGCGTGTCGAGGGACCTCCCGGATTTTTTCAAAGGACTCTTTGCACTGGAGTACGTGATCGGCCCATGGACCATCAATCTAGGCGAAGCCAATCTAGACACCTTTATCGATGGTATCTCCTCGGCCGTAACGCCCCTGATCTCCCAAACCGGCGTCATCCTGCGGGGCGTGGCAGGCGCGACGGCAACCTTCGTAGGGACCAGTGTGCTGGTCCTGGTGATTGGTTTTTACTTGTTGCTCTACCTGGAGCGTTTCGGGTGGGCGATCATCGGCTGGGTGCCCGGTCCCTACAAGTCTGACGCAAGTCGCATCATGACCGATGCAGGCTCGATCTGGCAGTCCTTTTTCAGGGGCCAGCTGCTCATGGGTCTCGCGGTCGGAACCATGACAGTGGTCATCATGTCCATCCTGGGCCTCCGCAATTCGATTGGGCTCGGCGTGCTGGCCGGTGTACTCGAGTTTATTCCCATATTTGGACCCTGGATCACGGCCATTGTTTCGGTGCTGGTTGCCTTGTTTCAAGAAACCAATCCTTGGGGGCTCACTCCGGTTAGCTATGCTCTCATCGTGTTGGCGGCGGGAATACTGATCCAGCAGATCGAAAACAGCTTCCTTTATCCGCGCGTCATTGGACAGAGCCTAGCTCTAAACCCGCTCGTTGTACTGCTCGCAGTATTGGCCGCGGGCAGCCTGTTCGGCATCGTTGGCCTGCTGCTCGCGGCTCCTGTAGTGGCGACCGGGCGCCTGTGTCTGGGCTACCTGTACTGGAAGACCGTCGGCGTCGACCCACCAAAAAGCACCTTCGTTAAGCGTGCGGATGGAAAACCTTCCCCGTATCGGCAGCTGGCTGACCGCATTCGAAGTCTCAGGAAGCCCGCAGAGAAGGCAGACGCCTGAGCGGATGACGTCTCTGCGTGAGGCTGTCCGCAGGCTGCTAAGCCGTACCCAGCAGGCCGCACCGCCAGATCCGGAGTATTCATACACAATCTATTGGACAAAGATGGTCCTAGACTGGGACGCTGCCCAGCGCGCAGGCGCGCTTTCAGCCGTGGAGCATCTAATGGCGCAACCGGATTTTGCGCCGACCGCTTTCGAGCGCCGCTATCAGGATGCCAGGATCGACGATACGATGCATTCCGGGGAGAGCCTCCTGGCCCTGCACAAGGTGCTAAAGGCCTTCGAAGGAGATTCGATATTAGGAGCTGATAGACCTCCCACCAATGGTGTATGATACCCACTTGTACTTGACATAAACGTCCTACAGACTGGGTGGAAATCAGGAGGGAAACCCATCCTCAGGCGAGGATCGAGAAGTTGGAAATACGAACGCTCGGTGCTATCATCGCCGGGGGGGTCGACACATGCCCCAGAGAAGTGAACTCATTAGCTGGGATGAAGTTGACCGGCTGATCCAGCACCTCATTCCGCAGTTTCGCACTGAATTCGACGCCATGGTGATCATCACCCGTGGCGGCATCGTGCCTGGAGGCATGCTATGCGAGGCACTGAACATTCAGGATGTTATGACCGCCGCGGTAGATTTCCCCTTTGAAGTTGAGCGCCAAGCAGCAAAGCTGTATGCCTGGCCGGCCTTCATACAGTTCCCAGACGAGGATCAGCTGCGGGGCCGTGAGGTCCTTGTCGTAGATGATGTTTGGGGATCCGGGAGACACATCACGGCGGTAAAGAACCGCGTTTTCGCCGCTGCGGGCTCTCCCCACACCTGCGTTCTACACTTCAATCCATACCGCAGCCTTTTCAGCGAAGCGAGGCCTGACTATTACGCAGCCACAACCGATGCGTATATCGTTTATCCTTGGGAGGTCGATCGGGGAGAGGACAAGGTCCTTCTCGGTCAGCCTAATTAGCGCTGGGCCCAGAAGCGCATTATCGTCGAGCAAAGGGCGGTTGATTGACAACCCAAAGGGGCCCCTGTATAATTTCCGGGCGCTGCGAACAAGCTCGCAACTGGATCGTTGGTAGAGGAAGAATAGGAGTAGCCTGACAGATCGCTCACGAACTCCTTGCAATCCACAAGTGGCTTGGTCTCGCGGATCAGGCCAATTTTATTTAATGGAACCTAAGGAAGACCTACAGCAACTACTGACTGAGGCGGGGGAAGTCCCCGATCCTCGCCGCGGCGATCTGCTCACGGGGCGCGTAATATCCACCGACTCCTACGGCATGATCGTGGATTTGGGCTTGAAGCGGGATGGCGTGGTCGCAAGCTCGGACCTTGAGCTGTTGCCGCCGGAAGAGGCCGATCTCAATGTCGGAGACGAGATCTCGGTGATGGTGGTCGATCCGATCGATCACGATGGCAATCTCGTGGTTTCCGTGGCTCAGGCACGCGAGAGCGACGATTGGCTGCGTGCCAAGAGCCTGATGGAAAGCGACACCATGCTGGAAGCAAGCGTTGGCGGCTACAACCGGGGCGGGCTGATCGTCCCGTTCGGACGCTTGCGGGCCTTTGTGCCTGCCTCCCACATCACCGATCTCCCGCGTGGGATGGACGAAAAATCGCAGTTCGAACACCTGGCGTCCTTTGTCGATAAGACGCTCCCGCTCAAAGTAATCGAGGTGGATCCGCGCCGTAGAAGGCTCGTGCTCTCGGAACGGAAGGCCATCCGCCAGTGGCGGCAGGAGCAGAAATCTCGCGTGATCGAGACGCTGGAGATGGGCGAAGTTCGAACCGGCAGGGTGACCAGCCTGCGAGAATTTGGCGCTTTCGTAGATATCGGTGGGGCGGACGGTTTGATCCATATCTCCGAGATGTCCTGGAATCGGGTGGAAGATCCATCGGACTTACTGCAGATCGGGCAGGAAACCGAGACGATGGTTATTCGTCTCGACAAAGAGGCCAATCGAATCGGACTTAGCTTGAAGAGACTTCAGCCTAACCCATGGGAAGCCGCGGCAGAGAAGATCGCGATCGGTCAGGAAATGGAGGGCACGATCGCACGCTTCGTGTCGGCCGGAATTTACCTCCGGTTTGACCTGGGAATCGAGGGTCTGCTGAAGTCAACGGAGGGGTTGGCGCACCTTTCGCAGGGAGAAACCGTTAAGGTGCGGGTGACGTCGTTTGAGCCAGAACGCGAGCGTCTGGACCTTGAATGGCCGGATGTACAGGAATTATCGAGCTAGGCTCAGAATAGAAGTGAGGTAGGAGACATATGGCGACCGTGATCTTGCGACCGAACGAATCTCAGGAGCAACTCTTGAAACGCTTCCGAAAGAAAGTCGCGAAAAGTGGCATCCTGAGCACGGTGCGGCGCAAGCGCTGGTTCGTGTCAAAGAGCGAGCTGCGAAGGATCCAACGTAAAAAGGCCATTCGGCGCTTGAAGCGCCGACAGCGGAAATATGTACCGCGGGCCAGGGGACCGGCCTAGGAAATCCAGTGCCGAAAAAAGAAGAGAAAATTGAGGTTGAGGGCACCGTTGTTGAGGCCCTACCAGCGACCCAATTTCGGGTCGAACTGGATAATGAACATATCGTCCTGGCTTACTTGTCGGGCAAGATGCGGAGATACTACATCCGAATCTTGTTGGGGGATCGCGTTCGAGTAGAGCTTTCGCCCTACGATCTGACACGCGGCAGAATTACCTATCGGTTCAAGAAGAACCAGGCCCGCCCCGCATAGTCGGCATTCCGAGCAACCGCCCATTGCCAAAACCATAAAACCCGCCAGGCCGGCGGGTTTTATTTTGAAAAAACCACGCTGCGCCAATCCCCGGAGGCTGTGATGCGTTCGGCCCGAAGATCATGCATATTCCCCTTTTCTACAAGCGAATCAAGCTGATCTTCCAGGATACCCGACATCACCACTCGGCCGCCGGACGTCAAGTGGTGCGAGAGGCCCGCTTGGATAAAGTCCTCCAGCGCCGAGGCTCGGATGTTTGCCAATATCAACTGCTTCGGACCTTCGCCCTCGAGCTCAGCCATGGAGCCGTGTACGACCCGAACCCGGTCTGCGACCCCGTTGCGCAGCACGTTCTCGCGGGCCAATTGCACGGCTTGTGGGTCCGTATCGAGAGCCACGACCTCGCCCGCGCCCAGACGCGCGGCTGCGATCGCCAGGATGCCAGATCCGCACCCAAGATCGGCGACGGAATCGCCCTTCGTCACGAGAAGCTCCAGTGCTTCCAGGCAATGCCGCGTCGTAGTATGTGCCCCAGTCCCAAATGCCATGCCCGGCTCAAGATAGATTGGGATCCGTGTGCCACGCTCCTGCTTCATCCAGGAGGGGAGGATCTGCAGTCGCTCACCGATCTCGAGTGGTTGGTAGTGCTTTTTCCACGCAAGTTCCCAAAGCTCTTCCTCGATGAGCTTGAATTCCGGGATTGGTAAGGGTTGGATCTGGCCGAGGTGCCACAATCCCTCGTCGAGCTGCCGCCTGCGATCGGGCAGGGCGCCGTCATCGGGTAGCCAGGCCCGCACGCGCACGCTTTCATTCAGCATTTCAACCGCGACGCCATTAGGCGCGAGGCGGCCCAGCAGCTCGACGGCCGGCTCCGCCAGGTCGGCCTGTAGATCCATAGTTACTTCTAGCCACTTCAATCTACGATGCCGCTGATGAGGTCCTTGAGGTCATCGAATAAGCTTCGCTCCTGGGGGATGACCTCGCTCCCGAGGGTTTCTGAGAGCTGTTCAAACAGCCTACGCTGGTCTGCGGTGAGGGTCTTGGGGATGTCGACGGAGACAATGACCAGCTGATCCCCACGCCCGTTGCGCTTCAGGTGCGGGACCCCCTTGCCGCGCATTCGAAATATGCGACCCGGCTGCGTGCCGGCCGGAATGCGCAGCTTGTCATCCCCCTCCAGAGTCGGCACATCGATCTCGGAGCCGAGCGCCGCCTGGGCCAGGTTGATCGATAAATCGAGAAGGATGTCGTCGTTCTTGCGTCGGAAGAAGCGATGCTGTTTTACTCGCACAAGCACGTAGAGATCGCCGCGCGGGCCGTGGTTGAGCCCCGGCTCTCCCTCTCCGCCCACGCGGATCTGGGTTCCGTCACTCACTCCCGCTGGGATCGATATCGTTCGCTCAACGCTCAACTGCTCGATTCCGCGGCCGCTGCAGTTTAGACAAGGGGACGATACGAGTTCTCCGCGGCCGCCGCAGTTTGGACAGGCAGTAACGTTGACCATCGATCCGAGAAAGGTCTGGCGGACCTGGCGTACCTCTCCGGCTCCGTCGCAAGTCGGGCAGCGAACCGGGGTGGTGCCCGGCTCAGCGCCAGAGCCCTGGCAGCGAGAGCAGGTATCTCTGCGAGTGAACTCGATCTGCCTCTCGACCCCAAAGACCGCCTCTTCGAAATCCAGGTTGATGTCATAGCGCAGATCTGCACCGCGCCTCGGGGCGTTGCGCTGCCGCCTTCCACCCGACCCAAATCCAAAGAACTCCTCAAAGATGTCGCCGAAACCGAAATCGAAATTGGTGGGCATGCCCTTCAAGCCGGCATGTCCAAAGCGATCGTAGGCTGCCCGGCGCTCCTGGTCCGAGAGCACTGCGTAGGCTTCGTTTACTTCCTTGAATCGCTCCTCGGCCCCGGGCTCGCTGTTCACATCGGGATGGTATTCCTTGGCCAGTTTCCGGTAGGCACTTTTCAGCTCATCGCCTGAGGCGTTCCGGCCCACACCCAGCGAATCGTAGTAATCTCGTTTTTTTGACATGGTAATCAAGGAGATGGCGTAGGCATCGACCCTCGCCGTGGTTATGCCTCAGGGTTTTGCACCAGGTGATCAGGCCTCGGTGATCTCCTAGTCGACCGCATTCGTCCCGTCTGTGCTCCCGCCGGCAGTCTCCGCGGTAGCATCACGCGCCCGCACGATAGCCTCTTGAACCGCGGTCGACAGAGCATGCGTCATCGTTTCAAGGCGTTCCGTATCCGCTTCATCCAGTGCAAGCTCGAGTTCCTGGATCTTCTCCTGCAAGGCAACGCGCGTACTCTCGGAGATGTTCCGTTCGTGACGCTCCATCGCCTTCCGAGCGTTATAGATGGTGTTGTCCGCCGCATTTCGAGCTTCGGCCCGTTCTTTGCGTTCCACGTCGTGAGAGGCATGCAACTCCGCGTCCTCGGTCATCCGCTCTACCTCTTCTTCCGTCAGTCCAGACGAGGCGGTGATCGTGATGTGCTGACTGCGTCCCGTGGCCTGGTCCGTGGCGCCGACCTTCAGGATGCCATCTGCATCAATATCGAAGGTCACCTCGATCTGCGGAACGCCGCGCGGTGCGGCAGGGATGCCGTCCAATCTGAATTTTCCGAGCGACTTATTGTCGGCGGCCATGGATCTCTCACCTTGAAGCACATTGATCTCGACTTCGTCCTGATTATCGGCGGCGGTGGAGAACACTTGAGTCTTGCGAGCAGGAATGGTTGTGTTGCGCTCGATCAGAGCCGTGGCCACTCCGCCGAGGGTTTCGATGGAAAGCGATAGGGGTGTAACGTCCAGGAGCAGGATGTCTTTGACCTCTCCGCCTAGAACGCCGGCCTGAATGGCGGCGCCGATGCCGACCACCTCGTCCGGGTTTACTCCCTTGTGAGGCTCTTTTCCGAAAATGCGTTTCACCGCCTGCTGCACGGCCGGCATACGCGTCATCCCACCCACCAGGATCACCTCATCGATGTCTTCGGGCTTGAGATCCGCGTCCCGCATGGCCTGCTCGCACGGTCCTACCGATCGCTCGATCAAATCATCGGTGAGCTGTTCTAGCTTTGCCCGTGTGACCGTCAGGTTCAGGTGCTTGGGCCCACTGGCATCTGCAGTGATAAAGGGAAGGTTGATCTCAGTCTCGGCGACGCTGGACAGCTCGATCTTGGCCTTTTCGGCCGCTTCCCTCAATCGCTGCAATGCCTGCCGATCCAGCCGCAGGTCCACTCCCTGCGCCTTCTGAAACTCGTCCACGACCCAGTCGATCACGCGCTGATCGAAATCATCTCCGCCCAGGAAAGTATCCCCGTTCGTCGCTTTGACCTCGAAGACGCCATCGCCGACGTCCAGGATCGAGATGTCGAACGTACCGCCGCCAAGGTCGTACACGGCAATCGTTTCTTCGATTTTCTTGTCGAGACCATAGGCAAGCGAGGAGGCGGTCGGCTCATTGATGATGCGCAGCACTTCGAGGCCTGCGATCTTCCCTGCGTCCTTCGTAGCGTTACGCTGCGAATCGTTGAAGTATGCGGGGACGGTGATTACCGCCTGCGTCACACTCTCTCCCAGGTAATCCTCTGCATCGGCCCTGAGCTTCGACAGGATCATGGCCGACACTTCGGGCGGAGCAAATTCCTTGCCGCCCATGTGCACCCGCACGTCCCCGTTTGGCGCCGAAGTTACCTTGTATGGCACCAAATTGAGGGCGCGCTCCAGCTCTGCATCGGAGCTCTTGCGACCCATGAAGCGCTTGATAGAGAAAATCGTGTTTTGTGGATTCACGATCGCCTGGCGCCTTGCTACTTGGCCGACAAGCCGCTCGCCGGTCTTGGTATTCATCGCCACCACGGAGGGAATCAGGCGATTACCCTCAGAAGAGGTGATAACCGTTGGCTCACCGCCCTCCATGACGGCCACTACGGAATTTGTAGTACCGAGATCGATCCCAATAATTTTGCTCATGGCTTATGCACCTTACTTTGCGACACGCACCATCGCGGGTCGGAGGACTCGATCGCCCATACGATACCCAGGCTGAACGACCTCGATGACCTCACCCTCCGCATGATCTTCGCTCTCATCATGGGAGATGGCCTCATGCAATGTGGGATCGAAATGCTCCCCATCGGCGTCGATAATCTCGACCCCTTCCGTCTCCAATACGCCGTGCATCTTGCGACAGATGAGTTCGATTCCTTCGGCCCATGCGGCGGCCTCGCCGTCGGGTGGGCGCTCCTTCAGGGCTCGCTCAAGATCGTCGATGACGCCCAGATATTTCGTCAGCGTCTCCGCCGCGATCCGCATGCGTGCCTCCTCCTGATCCCGCGTTACCCTTTTCTTATAGTTGGCAAACTCTGCCCGGGCTCGTTGCCAGCCCTCCAGGTACTCCTGGGCTTGTGCTATTGCCTGGTCCAGTTCATGCTGTAGCATAATTTCTGAAGGCTCGCGATCTGGCTCTTCGTGCGCCTTTTCCGGGAGCGTTTCGAACTGCTCCTGCTCCGCCGAATCCTGTCCTTCTTCTTCTTCGCTAGCCTCGGATTGCGGTTCTGGATTCCCAGCTTCTTGATCGCTCACAGGTTCCCTTTCCTTTGGGTCGGTTCAAGCATCAAAGGCTTCCACCACCAAGTTGCTCATCAAGCCCGCTACGTATCGAACGGCGGAGATACTCCGGCCATATGACATGCGGGTAGGGCCTAGTACCCCCAGAGTGCCTGTGGCATAGCCCGTCGCACCGTATCGGGCCAGCACCATCGAATAGTCTCTGAGTTCCTCCCAGGCGCCCTCTCCTCCGATCACAACCTGAACTCCACCGACCGTCGGACTCAGAGCTTTGGCCAGGACCTCTTCAAGCAGGCTGCGCTCCTCGAGCAGTTTCAGGGCGTTTCGTCCCCGATCAGAATCCGCGAATTCCGGCTGCGATAACACGTTCGCCAGGCCATCTCGGTGGAGCTCGCCCCCCGAGAATTCATCTGCACGCTCCAACGTTTCGGCCACCAGGTCCGCGATCTCTCTTCCGAGCACGTCAAAGCGGGATGACTGCGCTTTGACTCCGTTTGCATCAAGACCCGCGCAAGAAGCGGTAATCTGCTCCGCCGTCTGCCGCAGCTGGGTCTGACCAATAACTTCAGATAAGGTGAGCATCTGCTGGCGTACATCGCCGCCCTCCAGGACAAGCACCATCAAGACCTGCCGGCCCTGGGTGCCGATCAGCTCCAATAGCTTGAAAACCGTTCGGTCGGGTAATGGAGCCGTGACGAGCGATGCCACTCTGCTCTGGGCGGCCAACACCGAGGCCGCAAGCCGCACCCATTCATCTACATCGGAGGTCGCCTGGTGGAATTGATGGCTGATGAGGCGCTTCTCACTGGCGGGAAGGTCCGTATCGCCCAGCAATCTGGCCACGAAGTAGCGATAGCCCTGCTCCGTGGGAACCCGTCCCGCCGAAGTGTGCGGCTGTCTTAAATAGCCGGACTCCGTCAGGGAGGCCATTTCATTGCGCACGGTAGCGGAGCTGACCGCCAGACTGTATCGATCGACCAGCCGCTTCGATCCGACGGGGCTCGCGCGCTCGATGTACTCATGTACGACGAGCGCAAGTACAGTCTCTTGACGTTCAGTAAGGGGTTCGCCGCTCATGGTGCCCTTGGGCCAAATATTTAGCACTCTCAGGATGAGAGTGCTAACATAGCGAGATTCAGTTTACCATGCGGCCGCAAAGAGCGTCAATAGGGGGTAGGGTAGGGGCGGACTCTGCCAACTTGGCGCCTCCCAGACTCGCAATCGGCCGCCGTGCAAGAGGCCAATGATGACAAGGCGGAGTTCCTTGCGCACCGATGCTGGGGGAGCAGCATAGGTAAAGGCAGTTTTGGGACTGTATTGGTCCGGAGAAGGCGAAAGGGATCAAGGAGTGCGATATGATGATCTGTGCACATTAGTGTGCGCAGCATCTTGGCACTGAAGAGAAACGGTAAAGACGAGTACGGCCAACGATCTCCTTGCTCGAGATTGAAGGTCAAGCTGATAGCATCCCATTATCAAGTGGCGCATCAGCGCAGAAACTGGGCTATTCTCGGAGAAGCATAGTGAAGAGGGCTGAGGAAGGATTCGTCGATGTCCCTGGTGGGCGAGTTTGGTACCGGATCGTCGCATCAGGTGATCGCCCGCCTCTTCTTGTGCTTCACGGCGGGCCAGGAATGCCGCATGATTATTTGGAGCCCCTTGAGGCGCTTGCTGACGAACGATCAGTCGTGTTCTATGATCAACTGGGTTGTGGCAACTCTGAGAAGCCCGATGATGTGGAGCTATGGAATATCGAACGATTCGTTGAAGAATTAGATGTGATCGTGAAGTGGCTTCGGCTTGAGCATTTCATCATTCTTGGGCATTCCTGGGGAAGCATGCTTGCAACGGATTACATGCTCACGAATCCGAGCGGTCCGGTCGGCCTTATCCTTGCCGGGCCCTGTTTGAATGTTGAGCAGTGGCTACGTGATGCCAGCGCCTACCGTCGGGCGTTACCTGAGGAAGTCCGGAAGACCTTAGATAGACATGAAGCTGCAGGCTCAATCGAATCGGAGGAATACGAAGAGGCGACCGCGGCCTTCTACAGGCGCCACTTTTGCCGCCTAGACCCATGGCCGGCAGCTCTGCAGCGGACCTGGGATCGCATCGCGTTGCCCGTCTACAACACAATGTGGGGCCCTACCGAGTTTCGTCAAACTGGGAACCTGGGTGGGTACGATCGGACAGATCGATTGCACGAGATCGCTCTGCCGACCTTGTTTACATGCGGGCGTTTCGACGAAGCGTCACCTGAAGCAACGGTGATGTATCAAAGCCTGCTGCCAGGATCCGAACTTGTCGTCTTTGAAAAGAGCTCACACACTCCGCACCTCGAGGAGCAAGAAAGCTATATCAGAGAGGTAAGGCACTTCCTTAATCGGATTTAGAAATAGAAACGTATGACTGAGACACCTCAAGCCAGTCCTCGACAAATGGAAAACGAGGCGAGCCGAATCCTTGAAAGAGCCGAATCGGCAGGTGTAACTATGCGCCTAATTGGAGCACTGGCTTTCCAACGTCAATGCCCCAAGTTCAATCACCTAAGGCAAGCTATGGGGCGTGTTTTGTCCGATCTGGATTTTGCAGCGAAGTCAAAACAGTGGGACCTGGTCGTTGATCTGGTCACCGACATGGGATATTCGTTCGACGAGAGGCGAGCGATGCTGCATGGAAATGACCGCGTCATTTTTTTCCATGCCAATGGTTTTCGAGTTGACATCTTCTTCGATCGCCTCGACATGTGCCATATAGTGAACTTTCGCGAGCGACTCGATATCGATCGAGAAACGATATCAGTGACCGATTTATTCCTGGAAAAGGTCCAGATTATCGAATTGACACGCAAAGACGTGATTGACACGATTGTGCTTTTGCGTGAGCACGATGTAGGAAGCTCTGAACTTGGTCTGAATATTGACTATCTTGCAAGTATCTTCAGAGACGACTGGGGGTTTTACTATACGGCGACCGAGAATCTGAATTACATTCGCAAGGAAGCACTTCGGGAATTCGAAGTCCTTGAAGATAAAGATCGTTCAATCGTAAGACGCCGAATCGAGGCCATGGTCGAGCGGTTTAAGGCAGAACCCAAAACGCAAAAATGGCGCATCCGCGCCGCCATCGGACCGAGAATTCGTTGGTATAAGGACGTAGGTGAACTGGCAAGGTGAAGTACGTGGGTTTACTCATTTTGGTGGCTTCAGCCGCAGGGGGGCATGAAAGGAGGTACTAATTAGGAAATCTAGACTGCGGGGATTCCTAAGGTGAGGGCTTCATAGCCGTAGGGAGGAAAAGTATCATGGCTAGTGAAAGTGAGGCTCAGCGAGGAGCCTTCAGTCGTACGGCCTCAGGTCTAACTCGTGAAATAGCACCAATCCATCACTGGATATACAACGTCTTTACGCTACTGGTGCTAACTGGAGCTGCCTTCTACTACCTCTGGGCTCCAGGTGTCTATCCCGGGATCAATCCCGTTGTTGGGCTCGTAGTAGCCGCCCTCGCGATCATACCCATCTACACAGCGTACTCAATGCTCGCATCAGTGATGCCTCGCAGCGGAGGAGACTACGTCTTTCAAAGTCGGATCCTGCATCCATCGCTTGCCTTCATGGCAATGTTCGCGATGGTGGTCTGGCTCTGGTATTGGCTTGAGCTCAGTGGCTTTTGGATTGCCGCGATGGTGTTCTCACCCCTGTTCTCGATGCTGGGTTCGCTGGGAGGCAATCAAGCATTCTTGGATCTGGCCACATGGTTTAGCTCCCAACAGGGAATCTTCTTGACCGCCATCATCACGAACCTTGTAGTGGCGATCTTATTCCTGCCCGGTCTTAGGCGCTATCTGAAGATTCAATGGTTCCTTTTTGCCGGCGTACTGATCAGCATAGCGACGATGTTCATCGTTCTGTTGACAACCTCAACCGAGACGTTCGTCCAGAACTACAACAACGTGATGGCAGCCTTCGATCCAAGCATCACCAACTACTATGAATATGTCATCGAAACAGCTTATGCGAATGGCTTCGATCCAACGGCGGGCAGCGGACTAGCCGGTCTTATCGCCGTAGTCGCTATCGCGTGGTTCAACCTGATTTGGGCGGTATGGTCGATGCCCAATTTGGGCGAGATCAAACATGCCAGTAGCTTTGGGAGGCTCAACAGGGTCATGCAGCTCTCCCTGTTGTTTGGATTGATCGTGCTGGGCGGAACGATGGCGCTGCTGGCGAAGGTAGCAGGTATAGAGTTCCTCCAGGCCGCCGGCTACAACTGGTGGAACGGCACAATTGACTATCCCGTGTTCCCTTACTCGAGCATTCTGACTTCGGTCATGGGTGGGTCGGCGCTGATTACGATCCTCATCCTGTTTGGGTTCTTCACCCAGGCGGTGCAGCAGACGTTTAATGTCTTCGTAGGCGGAACTCGGCTGATCGTGGCGATGAGTATGGATCGAATACTGCCAGATGGGCTTGGAAAGATCAGCAGACGATTCCGTGGATCGCCGGTCAACGCCATCCTGTTCCTTCTAGTCGGTGGCGAGGTCCTGGCGGTGATGTTCCTCATCGCTCCGGGCGTCGAGAGCTATGCGCTGTCAACCGCGCTGTCTGCCACGTTCTATCAGACCCTTACACTGCTCGCGGCAGCTATCTTTCCTTGGGTGGCCAAACGCATGTATGATGCCTCCCCCATCTCGAAATACAAACTGGGCGGCATCCCGTGGATCACGATATGCGGCGCTTGGGGAGTCATTGTAGGGGCCGTCTTGCTGTACTTCTTTCTAACCGATCCGGGTCTTGGGCTACGCCCACTGCCCGGCGAGACCCTGCTTGGCTTCTACGGAATGTTGGCGGTCTACGTGGTAGCTTTCGTATGGTTCTGGGTGGCGCGCGCTTATCGGAAGAACCAAGGGATCGATATCGATCTGAACTTCCGGGAGTTGCCGCCAGAATAGGACCTTGACGGCAGGTATGAGTTCATCAACAACCCGCTGCCGGCTAGGTGCCGGCAGCGGGTTTCTGAGGAGATGAGTCGTTGAAATATTTCGGCCGAAAGAAGGGTGTGGATCGCTCCATCACACGCGTGTTCTTCACGACCGACATTCATGGCTCCGATCCTGCCTTCAACAAGTTCATCAACGCCGCTTCCTTTTACCAAGCTGACGCAATAGTCATGGGCGGCGACATCACAGGAAAAATGGTTATTTCTGTTGTCAAGCAACCTGAAGGTTGGGAAGCGAACCTCTTCGGGCAAAAGCACCTGGCGACCGTCGAATCTGAGCTTGAGGAACTGGAGAGGATCATTAGGACCAACGGTTTCTATCCGTATCGAACAACAGCGGATGAGGTTGAGGAGCTCGCATCCGATCCGGAACTGGTCGATGAATTATTCACCCGACTCATGAGGGAGTCAGTCGAGACGTGGATGGAAACCGCGGAAAAGAAGCTGTCTGGGACCGATGTGAGATGTTTCATGTGTCTGGGAAATGACGACCGAGATGACGTTATTCCGATCATTGAAGAATCCGATGTAATGATCTATGCGGACGGAAAGGTCGTCGATCTCGATGACAAGCACGAGATGGCGAGCGTCGGCTATTCAAATATGACACCTTGGCACTGCCCGCGTGATCTCACAGAGGATGAATTGGCCAAGAAGATCGATGATGTAGTTTCGTCAGTTTCCAACATGAGTAATTGTGTATTCAACTTCCATGTGCCTCCGCATAGCAGCGAACTGGATTTTGCCCCTGAGTTGGATGAGGACATGAAACCGGTCCTTGTTGGGGGAATGCCTAATATCATTCCCGTTGGCAGCACTGCCGTGCGGGAAGCCATCGAAAAGCACCAGCCTCTTGCTGGCCTGCATGGTCATATCCATGAATCACGAGGTGTCGCTAGGATCGGGAGAACCCTCTGCCTGAACCCGGGCAGCGAGTACTCAGAGGGAATGTTGAGGGGTGTTTTACTCAACATAAAGGACGGTAAGGTTCTCAGTCATCAATTCGTATCCGGGTGATGGATTGCTCCGCTAAAGACTACTAGGCCGTCTTTGCACAAGGGTCCTCCCCCTTTGCCCACTGGGGGAGCACATCCCCACAGCTGCCGACAGTTGGATCTCTTCTGGTCCGACCGGCCGATAGCCATCGCTGATGCAAGGGAAAGCCAGCTCCCGACATGAGACCGTGCGCCGCTTCTTGGGATTACTTCCTGGTGCATGCCAGCGCCAGGTAATAGTGGAAAACCACGTGAGGTCTAGGGAGGGAAGGCGGTGGCCATTTCACTGGGCATGCAGACCAGCTTGACAATCGCGGCGGCAGTCCGGTAAACTGCCACGCTGAGCGCCGAATCCAATCATATCGAGGGTTGTATGGCAGATATTCCTGAGCTAGAAGCGGAATCGTTTGAATCTGAAGTGCTAAAGGCCGATTTGCCGGTGGTCGTCGATTTTGGGGCCGAATGGTGCCATCCGTGTAAGCAGCTCGACCCAGTAGTCGATGAGCTGGCGGTGGAGTGGGATGGCCGGGTCAAGTTCGTAAAGATGGATGCCGACCGCAACACCGAGACCACGATGCAATATCAGGTCTTTGGCCTACCAACGCTAATACTCTTTAAAAATGGCGAGCCGCTCGAGCGGTTGCAGGGCTATCAGCCGAAGCACCGCATCGTACATAAATTTGAGCCGCACCTGGACCGCGCGGCGTAAGCTTATCAAGCTTAGGATCATCTACCGGGCGGATGCGCCCGGTTTTGATTCCGCAAGACAGACCTCGCCTGTGCGCGAGGAGATTGCTTCGCTTCGCTCGCAATGACACCGCTTCGTTAATGTCATTGCGAGGAGCGTAGCGACGAAGCAATCTCCAAGTTTCACAAAACGAGCACAGGGAACTCTCTTCAACTGTGTCTTTGGACTGACGCATTGACAGCCCGCACGGTGGCGCTTATTCTTTCTTCATCATGAGCGAAAAGCGAAAACGGATCCTCACCGGCGATCGACCCACCGGCCAGATGCACCTCGGGCACTATGTCGGCTCGCTGGAAAACCGCCTGCGGCTGCAGGACACGTACGAGTGCTTCTTCATCGTCGCTGATCTGCACACACTGACCACACGCCCCGAGCGGGAACGCATCACGCAGGTGGGCCAATTCGTGCATGAGCTGGTCCTGGACTACCTGTCGATCGGGATTGACCCCGAAAAGTGCACCATATTCCTTCAGTCCGGTGTTCCGGAGACCTACGAGCTAAATCTCATTTTTGAGATGCTGATAACGGTGCCACGCCTGGAGCGGCTGCCAAGCCTAAAGGATATGGCGAAGGCTGAAAACCTGGACGCGATGCCGTTTGGGCTGCTCGGATATC
>BTQZ01000015.1:0-49905 GCA_036986135.1 Anaerolineae bacterium
GACGCCCGGCAAAGTTCAAACGCATTGCGATGGCCGCGATGGTCTGCGTCGGTCCGTCGTGCAGATTGCGAGCAAGCTTGCGGCGAGCTTCTTCCTCGGTTTCCGTGATGCGATCCCGCTCGATCTCCAACGCGCGCACGATGCGAGCGTTGTGCAGAGCGATGCTGGCCTGCGTGCCGATGGCTTCGAGCCGCTCCAGACGACGTCTGCCAAAAAACCCTCTCTTGGAGTGAGCTAGAATCAACGCTCCTTCGACTTGCCCGTTCATCATCAGCGGCACACATACCGCTTCCTGGCTTCCTTGTGCAAGGCCTAATTGCTTCAGTGCCGGATCTTGCGAGGCTGCCTCCGAGTGTTTCAGCTGGCCGGTATCGACGGCCTCGCCGATGAGCCCATTTGGGGTGCTCATGACCAGCCGCTCGCGTGTTGCATTCCGACCTGCGGCCAGGCTGAATCCTCCCCCGACCGGAAGCAGCAGAGCGGCCCTCACCTCCTCGTCCCTCTCGGCCGCCAATTCTCCAAGAGCCAGGTCGATGACTCGCTCTGGGAAATCATCGGCCGCCGCCGCGGTGTTCATCGCCACCGCCAGGTCCAGCATCGACCGGTCGTTCCCCGCTCCTCCGCCCGGATTGGACTGAAGGCGCTTCTGAAGCCAAACACCGATCCAGCCCACCACTGGCGTCAGTACTAAAACCGTAAAGAGAGCGCGGCCTGAGCTGGCCAATTCCTCCACCTGGATGGAGCCGGAAAGAAAGCCGAAGGAGAGAAGAGCTGTGGCGCCCAGACTGGGGAAGAGCAGCGCCGCGATCCAGCCGAATGCCATCGCGCCTAAGAGGCCGCCAATCAATAATGACCACCACAGCGGACTCGTGGCAAGTCCGGTGAGGGCGATCGTACCCAGGACGAAGATGAAGTCGAGACCTATGGCGAACTCGCGCTGCCACCTGGACCGGATACCGAACCAGGGTACGGCGTAATCTAGAACGATCATTAGCACCCACAAACCCACGATCACGGCCAGCTCCGGCGTCAATTGGCCCGCCAGGCCGGCCGAAATCGACGCCGCGGCCGCCCAGACGAGCCGGACTAGGAGCATGGCGAGATCAAGGGGAGGGAGAGAGCCTGCCATAGATCTGAGTGATCAGGTTTTGCAGCGAAGACGAATCGATGACCCGGTTGAGATTCTACCGGAGAACCCGTTATTGGGCTCCGCAGCGGTAAAGAGAGCCAAAACGCCCGGAGTAATCCGGGCACCCACAGTCGCGCTAACTTGACAACTTTCACTCCACTCCATTAACATGATGGAACCTCAACCCCGAGTATCTACATTCCGCATCAAACAGACGCAAGACCACACTTGAAAGATACAGACTGAACTATCTTCTCTCGCGAGAAAGGAGGAGTGATCCGCAAGAAATCCTGAAATCTCGCTTTGGCAACCTGGCAAAAGTAAGCCATTCGCTCACAGTATTCATGTTGGAGGAGAAATGAGGAAGCTTTTTACGCTTTTGGCACTGATGCTCGCACTCTCCCTTGCTGTGGCGGCCTGCACTACCGCTACAGAAGAGCCTTCCTTGGAAGGCGAGACGGTGACGATCTTCACCGCGGCAGGTGAGGAGCAAGCTGTGGCCTTCCAGTCCGAGTTTGAAGCCTTCACGGCCGAAACCGGCATCGAGGTGGTGGTCGAGGGCTCCCCGGACTTCGAGCAGCTGACGGTCGTGCGCTGCGAAGCCGGCGACGCACCAGATATCATGAACTTCCCACAACCCGGCTTGATGGCCGACCTCGCGAGGGACGACTGCCTGGTCGATCTCGGCTTCATGGACATGGGTTTCCTAGAGTCGAATTACAGCGACGCATGGATTGAATCGGGTAAGGTGGACGGGACGCTCTACGGCATCTGGCACAACGCGGATGTCAAGAGCCTGGTCTGGTACCCCAAGGAGGACTTCGAGGCCAGGGGCTTCGAGATCCCGCAGACCTGGGATGAACTGCTTGCCCTGACCGCCGATATCGCCAGCAGTGGTGAAACGCCCTGGTGCATCGGGATCGAGAGCGGTGGCGCCACTGGGTGGGCAGCCACCGACTGGATCGAAGATATCATGCTGAGAACGACCTCCGTGGAGAACTATGACAAGTGGACCACCGGCGAGTTGCCGTTTAGTTCACCGGAGGTCAAGAACGCCTTCGAGATCGCGGGGCAGATCTTCTTCAATCCGGACTACGTGGTTGGCGGCACCACCGGAATCCTGACCACCAACTTCGGCGATTCCCCGCTCGGTCTGTTCGAACCACGCACCTGCTTCCTGCACCGGCAGGCGAGCTTCATCCCCAACTTCTTCCCGGAGGGCACTGAAGTTGGAGTGGATGTCGACTACTTCTACCTGCCGCCGATCGATGATGCCTACGGCAAGCCGGTGCTCGGCTCCGGCTCGCTCCTGAGCGTGGGCCAGGACCGACCTGCTGTTCGCAAGGTTATGGAGTTCCTCGCCACGCCAGCTTCGGTGGAGAATGAGGTGAGGGAAGGGCTGTTCGTAGCCCCGCAAAGCGGCGTGCCGCTGGACTGGTATCCGTCCTCCGCGCTGCAGGGATTTGCAGAAATCCTCGCCAACGCGGACACGTTCCGCTTTGACGGATCGGACCTGATGCCTGGTGACGTTGGCGCCGGCAGCTTCTGGACCGGAGTCACCGACTGGATCGGCGGCGCGGATCTAGATGAGGTTCTCGCCAAGATCGACGCGAGTTGGCCCAGCGATTAAGGCTCTGTGGGGTTGATCGTCTCGATCCGCCCCGGTCGTAGATGATAGGCAGGGCGGCCGATTCGGGCCGCCCTGCTTCGTCTTTCGTCATTCAAGAGGCTGTTTTTCTCATGGAAACAACTGCACCGGCTCCGCAGCAGCCGCAGCGGTCGAACTGGGCGTCGCTCGTCGTCTGGCCGCTGCGCGTGGCGGTCGCGTTTGTCGTCCTTGTAATCACGTTCCTGCTGCTCCGATGGAGTTTCACTTTCATGCGCGACGCGGACGCCAACAAGTTTCTGGTCACGATCGTTGCGCTCGTTGTCGGCGTTGGCGCCGTGTGGGCGCTCTATTTTGCCACCGACGCCTTGGTGTCGCTGCTCCCCGAGAGCATACGGGAGACGGTACGACCCTTCGTCTTTGTTGGGCCGGCGCTCGTAATCCTTGGCGTCTTTCTGATCTATCCGACGGTTCTCACGATCTGGCTGAGTTTCTTCGACGCGCGGTCTGAGAACTTCATTGGGCTGGAGAACTACCTCTTTATAGCCACCAGTGAAGACATGCTCATCGCGCTTCGAAACAACGTGCTGTGGATCGTGTTTGTCACCAGCGCGGTGGTTGGCTTAGGCCTTGTGATTGCGGTATTGGTGGACCGGATCGGGAGGTGGGAGCCTTTCGCGAAATCATTCATTTTTCTCCCGATGGCGATCTCGGCGGTGGGCGCCAGCGTCATCTGGAGGTTTGTGTACAGCTTCCAGCCGATACAGCTGCCTCAGATCGGACTATTCAATGCAATCTACACCGCCCTGGGAGGCGATCCCCAGGGCTGGCTCATTCTCAAACCCTGGAACAACTTCTTCCTGATGCTCATCATGGTTTGGATTCTGACCGGCTTCGCCATGGTCGTGTTGTCCGCAGCGATCAAGGGCGTTCCAAGGGAGCTGCTGGAGGCGGCCCGCATCGATGGCGCCGGCGAGGTGCGGATCTTCTTTGGCGTAATAATTCCTAGTATCCGCACCACGCTATTAACCATTGCTACGACAGTGCTGATTATGGTGCTGAAGGTCTTTGACATCGTCTTCGTCATGACCAGCGGACAGCACGATACGGAGGTAATCGCCAACCGGATGTTCCGCGAGATGTTCGTATTTCGCAACTTCGGACGGTCCAGCGCGCTGGCGGTGATACTGCTTCTAGCGGTCATTCCAGTGATGATCTACAACGTGCGCAGTTTCCAAGAGCAGAGAGAGTAAGCGATGAGTGTAAACGTTCAGACCTCAGGGACCGCATCTTCGGATCGTTTGCGTAAATGGTTTTCCGGTGCACCTGTGCGCATCGCAGTGATTAGCATCGCGCTCCTCTGGACTCTGCCCACCGCAGGCTTATTTGTCAGTTCCATGCGACCATCGGACAACATTAAGTCCACCGGTTGGTGGTCAGCGGTAGCGCATCCTTTTGAGCAGGCGCAGTGGACTGTTGACAACTACGCCCAGGTGCTTACCACCGATGGCATGGGCAATGCCTTCCTGAACAGCCTGATCGTCACCATCCCTGCGGTGGTGATCCCGATTACGATCGCGGCCTTCGCGGCCTATGCCTTTGCCTGGCTTGAGTTTCCCGGAAGGGCCTTTCTTTTCGTAGTCGTCGTGGGCCTCATGGTCGTGCCTCTGCAGATGTCTCTGATCCCGCTGCTGAGGCTGTATACCCGGATCGACCTCAACGGAACGTTTCTGGGCTTATGGCTGGCCCATACCGGCTTCGGCCTGCCCTTGGCGATCTTTCTATTGTTCGGATATATCGCTACGCTGCCAGGAGAGATCATCGAATCGGCTCGCGTCGATGGCGCTTCGGCCCTTACCACCTTCACGCGCTTGGTACTGCCACTCTCGGTACCGGTTATCGCCTCATTCGCCATCTTCCAGTTCCTGTGGGTTTGGAATGACCTGCTGGTAGCGCTGGTATTCCTGGGGACCCGAAGAGAAGTGGCGGTAGTCACCTCACGCTTGTCAGCTCTCGTCGGCGAGCGCGGTGAACAATGGCATGTGTTAACCGCCGGCGCCTTTATCGCCATGGTGGTGCCGTTGCTGGTGTTTTTCGCGCTCCAGCGCTACTTCGTGCGCGGGCTGACGGCGGGTTCCGTCAAGGGGTAGGCGCGCAGATCGCCTGGCAATCGGTCCATATCCATACGCATTCTTTCGAAAAGAGCTTGGCTACGGATGGAAGGCGTTTTTCATTGGTCCATCATCCATCCGTTTCGCACATCATGTTTGGCTCATTCTCCCGCTGAAACGACCATAAGGGATTCCTGCACATGAGTTCTTCTCCTCCCTCCCCATGGTGGGAGCAAGCCATCATCTACCACATCTATCCCCGCAGCTACCGAGACACGACCGGCAACGGCGTGGGAGATCTACCCGGCATCATCGAGAAGCTCGACTATCTTCAAGTGCTTGGGATAGATGCCCTCTGGCTGAGCCCGATATTTCGCTCTCCGATGAGGGACTTCGGGTACGACGTCAGCGACTACACCGACGTCCACCCAGACTTCGGGACCCTGGAAACCGTGGATGCGTTGATCGAGCAGGCGCACCAGAAAGGGCTGCGGCTGCTGCTCGACTTCGTTCCCAACCACACCTCCGATCAGCATGACTGGTTTCGGGAGTCCAGATCTTCCCAGACAAATTCGAAGCGCGATTGGTACATCTGGAGGGACGCCGGTTCAGATGGAGGCCCGCCGAACAACTGGCTCAGCTACTTCGGCGGGCCGGCCTGGACCTGGCATGAAGACACACAGCAGTACTACATGCACTCCTTCTTAAAGGAGCAGCCCGACCTGAACTGGCGCAATCCCCAGGTAGTGGAGGCCATGCATTCCGTCTTGAAATTCTGGCTGGATCGAGGCGTGGATGGGTTCCGCGTGGACGCCGTGCTTCCGATCATCAAGGACGACCAGTTCCGTGACGATCCACTCCGAACAGAAGCGAGCTTCGGTAAAGACACCGGCCCCGCCGAGAACCAGCTGCGCATTTACAGCGCCAACCGGCCTGAACTGCACGGCCTCCTGCGCCACATGCGGGACCTGATGGACGGGTATCCGGGCGACCGGCTCTTGCTCGGGGAAGTCTATTCCCTGGACCCGAGCACAGCGGCTCAATACTACGGCCACAACGACGAATTTCAACTGGTTCTCAACGTGAGCCTCGTCAACCTCCCCTGGGAGGCGGCGAAATTGCGTCACTACGTAGAGGCCTTTGAAGGCGCATTGCCGTCTGGAGCACGGGCAACGCTGGTGCTTGGCAGCCACGATGAGCCGCGGCTGGCCTCTCGCTGGGGCGAGGCACAAGCTCGGGTGGCGGCCATCATGCTCTTGACGCTTCGCGGCACGCCCATCATTTACTACGGCGACGAAATCGGGATGCTTGACTCGGAAAATGCGGGACTCAATCCTCTGGATCCATGGCCTGTTCTTGCCGGGCTTCCGCAACTGTCTCGAGATTCCTCGCGCACGCCGATGCAGTGGGATGCTTCGCCGGGCTCGGGATTCTCAGCTGCAGATGAAGGCGGCACTCCGCCCAATCCATGGCTACCAATCCATCCTCGCGCCGGCGAGCTTAACGTGGCCAGCCAACAAGCCGACCCTCGCTCAATCTACAGCCTTTACTCAGCGCTTATCGAACTGCGCAAGTCATCACCGGCCCTCGTCCATGGCAGCTATCAAGCGCTGGACATTCAGCCGGAGGGAAACTATGTCTATCTTCGGGAATGGGAGGGCGAGCGATTCACCGTCGCCCTTAACTTCAAATCCCAGGCCTGCCGGATCAGTATCCCAGGCGAGAGCACAGGCCGCGTGGTCCTATCCAGCCACCTCGACCGAAACGGCGAGGCGTACATGGGCGATTTGTCGCTTCGAGGGAACGAGGGAGTTGTGATTCTCCTCCAGTAAGCCCACCTAAGACCCAGTCGGCGTCACCGTGGCTAGAAAATCGCCCAGCAGCCACCCTTCCGCTCCGTCTTCTCTACGCACTAGCCACCACAGCTGGCCCGCGGATTGCTCCGGCCCGCCGATGACCAGGAGCAGTTCGCGCTCCGCGACGAAGTCCACCGGTGATCCATCCGGCGCGTCGCGTAAGATAGCACCCTGAAAGTTGGTGCCCAATACGATCCCTGAGGGAGGCGTGGGCGTGAGGGTAGGTGTATAGGTGGCAGTGCTTGTGGCGGTGGGAGTGGTTGTGCTGGTCGGGGTGACGGTGGGCGTGGCGGTTGCCGTCGCAGTCGCGGTTGCGGTCGGGGTGAGGGTCGGAGTAGGTGTTGGGGTTGGAAGGGCAGCCAGGACGGAGGTGCCAAACCCCAGCGCGCTGACCACTCCCAGCAGGCCCATCATCACGATGGCCGCCGCCAGCGACCGACCGCTCCCGGTGAGCGGTCTGAACCCCATCAAGACCAGGGTGAAAAGCCCCACGGCCACCGCCCAGGTGAGGTGCAGCACAAAGGTGAGCGTGGCGCCTTCAATGAGTTCGGGTTCGGCGAGCACAAATCCCACGGCAGCCGCTCCTAGCGGCAGAAACAGCTCGTAGGCCACTGCCACGCTCGCTACACCCGCGATTCGTTCCGAACGGGCAAGCACGATCGCCATGATCACCGCTCCCGTCAGAAGCAGGCCGAAGTCCACCAGATTGAGTTTGATGTGCTCGTAGGGAAGAAGCGAGCTTGTGTCGGGTTCGAGAGCCAAGCCGAATGCCAGGCCCGCCGCCACCGCGACCAGCAGAACTCCCAACCCCAGCGCCACCAGCATTCGGAGGAAGAAGCGCAGCGAACCCGAGACCGCGGCCAGGGAGAGGCCCACCACTGGACCCAGACGCGGCGCCAAAAGCGCGCCGGCTATTAGCAGCGCCCGCTGGTCAT
Source organism: Anaerolineae bacterium (assembly GCA_036986135.1). Lineage (GTDB taxonomy): Bacteria > Chloroflexota > Anaerolineae > Anaerolineales > E44-bin32 > JADFRG01. Next base: position 7,638 of record BTQZ01000015.1, read on the forward strand.
AGCGGTAACCCAGGCCGATGAGCGCGCCGCAGAGCAGCGCATACAGAAAGAACCCCGGGCCGGGCGTAACCGCGTTTGCCAGCCGATCGAGAAAAGCCTCGCGCTCGGTGGCCTGAAGTTGGCTGATCCGGCGTCTGGCCCGCCGCAGGCGGGCCCTATCTCGACGATCCGCTTCTGGTATCGGTTCGCTTTTCACCCGGGGCTCAGTTCTTCGGATGAGATCTTTGGGGTATTCAATGGAGTTTCTGGAAGAGCCGGCGCATTATAGCACCCCACGCCCAGGGCGCCGCGGGCCGCCCTATTGCAACGAATAGAAGCAGTTTACCGTCGGCTTAGATGCGAATGAAGCAGGCTGCGGAATAGCTTTCCATGGTTTGGCACTTTGAGATGAAGTAGCTCATGGACAATTGCCTCGGCTCGGAAGTGAGCCGGTTGGTAAAGCAGATCGGTATCGAAAGTTAGCCGCCCGAGGCCCGAACAGATGTAGTCCGTGGGCACCCGCAACAGGCGGCGCGGCTGAACGAAGTACTTGACCAGCGTCTCGTACTCGCCGGCGGCCTCGTCCTTCCAGTTGAAGAGCGCTTTACCGGAGAGATTCCAGGTAGGGCCGTAGTAGAAGTGGACCAGATGCGTGAGCGCCTGGATCTGGAGCAGGGCCGTGAGTTCGGGACCCTCCCGATGGTAGCGGCGTAGTTGGTCCAGGGCCTCGGCGACCTCGTGGAGCGCCAAGCCGTCTTCACCACGTCTCATTCGCAGCGCCTCATCAGGCGGCAAGTAGGTCCATCCCGCTTCGTCCGCGTAGCGGATGAAAGGGTTTTGAACCGCAGCGCGTTCGCCGCCAATCGCCATCGTTTAGGTTCTCCCGTCCAGCATCATCATTCGCCTACGGGAGCACCAACTCCTGATAGTTCTCGGGCGTGATCACGGTGAAGCTCGCCTTGGGATAGGCCCTGGCCCACTCCGGGGGCGGCTTGATGGTCTTGCTCTGCGACCATTTGAATTCATATCCATCAAGCCGACGGCCTCGCTCCTCGACCAAGTCGATCTCCTGCTGGGAGTAAGTGCGCCAGAAGTAGAGATTGGCAGCCTCGGCAATATAGGTCAGGTACTTGATGCGTTCCATCACCATGAAGTTTTCCCAGAGCGCTCCCACATCATCGCGCTGGTCGAGGCGGTTGAATTGGGCGATCACTGCGTTGCGAATCCCGTTGTCGTAAAAGAAATACTTGGAATTTCGCGTGACCTCTTTGCGCAAATTGCGACTAAAACCATCCAATCGATAAAGCACAAAGGATTTTTCCAACAAGTCGAGGTAGCGCCCCACGGTTTTTACATCAATCCCGAGAGACCGCGATAGCTCATTCTGTGAAACCTCACTGCCGATCTGGAAAGCAAGTAGCTTGAGGAGATCCCATATTGCTCGCGAACCTCTTACCCGATCGAAATCAAGGATGTCCTTCAGCAGGTACGAATTGGCTATTTCGCTTACAACCTCAATTCGGGCCTTACGCGTTTGCGCTGTGATAGCCTGGGGATAGGCGCCGAAGATGAGCCGCTGCTCGAGGCGCTGCTTGAGTTCAAAACGGTTATGGAGCGGTAGGAGCTCGTGCTGAGATAGGGGAAATAACGTTAGCGTTCGCTTGCGGCCGGTAAGCGGCTCGCCGAGTTGACCTGACAGATCGAATGACGAGGAGCCGGTGGCAATTACCCGAATTCCCCGGGGCTGATCCACAATAATCTTTAGGGCATGCCCAATGCTGGGCACATATTGCGCTTCGTCGATTACGAAGAGTTCATATCCTTCCAGGTACTCCTGGATGAGCGTGACATCCCTCGAGCTCAAGAGTTGCTGTGTCGGGAGATCATCACCCACAACAGACAAGGTTCTCCACTTTGTGTTGGATAAGTATTCGTGCAAGAGCGTGGTCTTCCCAACCCGGCGGGGGCCGTAGATGACCACCACTTTGTTTGGTTCGAGATAAGCTTCTAGAGGCTCGTGGGCACGATGGATCATGACCATAACATATGCCGACTCCACAAGATTGTCAAACTTTGTGGAGTTGTATTCCATAAATTCATATTAGTTTATGGAGTTCTGATCCAATCTTATGCAGAGTTCGGCTCAGGCCTTACTCCATGAGCTTTGTGTCCGAAGCCCTCGAGTCGGCCCGCCAAATTGGCTGCGCCTCGCGGTCCGTGATGAATGGTCCGATTGTCCGATGAGCGGTCGGTCTGAGACGTTGAATGGTCCGATTTTCTCATGAACGGCGGGGCCACCGCGCGGCCCAAGTCTCAGAAGCCATCAACGCGGCGCTTGGAGATTGCGCCTTCGCCGAATTCTCTTGGCCTGTGTTAGCGCGGGGTCAGCAACCTGGCGCTATGGGTGTAGTCCCGAGTAGAAAGCCGAGTCGTGTGTAATAGCTTATTGGAGACCTTGGGCTACGCCAAGGACAGGCGGACACCGGCTCGGCGCTAAAAATCACATGAGGTAGCTCAACGGCGCAGCTCCCCGCTAAGAACGCGGGATCTGCGACAACTCGCAGCCGATTGTTATAAGTTTATGGAATTGGCACTCGCACCTGGCCGGCCAGCAGTTGGCGCAAGTGGTGGGCGCGATGCGGGCCCGCTGGCCCAAGGCCGCCGAGCACCTGACCCAGAGCGGCCTTGAGACCTTCGTGAGCGTCGCTGGTGACCAGCCGGACACCTGTCAGGCCGCGACGCACCAAACCGCGCAGGAAATCGAGCCAGCCTATCCTGGCCGGACAGGCCAGGGAAAGCCTCCTCCTCGCTTGCTCCAAGCGCAAAACCGAGAATGTCCCGCTCACCGGTCTCTCGTACCCCAATGGCGATCACCATCGCCTGGCTGACGATGCGATGGTTCTGCCTGACCTTCATGTAGACGGCATCCAGCCACCCTGGACTGCTAGGGCAGGCAGGTAGGGATACTCGCCTTCCAACGGGCGATTGCGGAAGCCCTCAACAGCCTCATCCAGCTCCTTGTACCCGAACTACGGGCACTTGCAGATCCGAGAGACTTTACCTTTGTCGATCCCCGTCAGTCCCAGCGCCTGCAGCAGGTCGTTTACTTTGCGGGTGCTCACCCCCTTGATGTAGGCCGTCTGCCTGTACCCGGCACGGGTGCACCACCGCCAGAAGCGCCTTTTCCGACCGCTTGCGAGGTTCCAGCAGACTGGGGAAGAAGGTCCCCTCCCGCAGCTTGGGAATGCTCAACGGGATCTCTCCCACTCGTGTCTCCCACATCCGTTCCCGGTAGCCATTTCGGCGTGCCTTGCGGCTGGGCGAGCGCTCGTACTTGGCGGCGCCGATTTGATCCTCGGCCTCCAGCTCAATGAGCATCTGCGTCAGCAGCTGCACGCCATCTCGAAGAAAATCACCATCCAAGTCCGCACCGATCTTGCGAAGGTAATCCAGAAGTGCAATAGTAGGGTCGGTCATCGTGCTGCCTCCTTTGTGATGTGAAGATCACGCTAAGGAAGCACACGATGGCCATTTTGGCAAAGTGAATTTACACCACGTTATGAGACATTATCGTTCAGGACGGTATCAGCCTGAAGGTAGGCCGTGTTTATTAGTCTACTCCGTGCGAGGGCGGCAGGGCAAAAGCCGGCAGGCGAACCAGGATAGAGGGAGCGGGTTGCGATCCTACCCGGGCGTGAGCCCACTCCACATTCGAATCCTAGCTGCAGGTTTGGGGAATATTCGAGAGCGGCCTGCCCACTGCTATAATTCTACAAAATTGGGCGCGTAGCTCAGCTGGTTAGAGCGCACGGTTCACATCCGTGAGGTCGTTGGTTCGAGTCCAATCGCGCCCACTGTAGTCCACACGGCCAGGTCAATTGAGTAGCCGTTAGATTCGCGGGAAGCAGTTTAGCCTCTACGCTCCGACCACTTTCCACACGGTTGCTACCCTCTCTGAGCAATAAACGGATTTTGTCCGACCCAGAACTTAGTGGAGATAGAGTGTCTGTGATTGACGCGGATTAATCTTCTCTCGCCCCATGCAGATCACGACTTCAGACGCCCAACTGGTCCGCAACCCAATCTAAGCCCAATCCCTCCAGCTTGGCGCGCTCGGGAACACCGGTCTTGACATCCCAGCCGCACATCGCGAAGTACCTGTCCAGCGCGGACTCGAACTGCTCGCGGTCAAGTTTCCAGCCGTCGCTCACGCCTCCCTTGAGCGGCTTAAATAACTTTTCGGGAAGCTTGTCTGCCTTGCGATCGAGACCCTCGCGGGCGTTGAAGGCGCGCATCATATTGATGCGCCGTTCGCCGACTGTCTGCAACTCTTGCAGGTCCACGTCCTCCCAGCCGGTGACGGCTCGCACCGTCTCGACCAACTCGGTGGGGCCATAAAGCTGCCAGGCCGGGCCGAACACAAACTGGCATAGATTCAGGCTGTCCAACGCGCTGTACATATGCTGCGTCGCCATCGTGAATCGGATTTTCTCGTCGCTCAACGAGCGGGGCTCTTGCGCCTCCCTGAAGCCCAGCTGGGCCAAGCGGTCAGCATAGGACTCGAAATTGCCCTCGATGGTCGGGTCGTGCTCGCTCGACTGGTGGTCTGCGCCGAAAGGATTCGTTGCGTAGATAATCGCCAGCGAGCGTTTGACTCTCGGCATATGGGCAGGTGCCTCTTGGCCTTTGGAGGTGATGAGGAACGCTTCCGTACCGCGCCCAATCTTTTTGGCGGCGCGTTCGGAACCCCCGGCCAGCAGATCGCCGAAGCCTTCGCGATTGGCGATCTTCTCGGTCAGCTTGACCATCGACTCTGCATTGCCCCAGGAGAGATCCAGTCCATCCGTGTCCTCGGCGGTCAGCTTGCCCTCGTTGAAGGCCTCGAACGCCCACGCGATAGTCGCCCCACAAGAGATGGTATCCATACCGTACATGTTGCATAACTGGCTGGCTTTGGCGATGGCAGCCAAGTCATCGATGCCACAGTAGTTACCGAAGGTCGAGGTCGTTTCATATTCAGGCCCGCCGTAATGCGGATTGACCTTGTACGGCCCCTCGGTAATCTCAACTACGCGCTTGCAGCGTACGGTGCAGGCATAGCAGGTATCGCGCCCCTCGCGGTCTTGCCTGCCCTCGGCGGCGCCTTTCAGGATGGTGTCGTACATGGTGGTACCGTCGAGGGCCTCCCATTTATCGAACACGCCGCGGTTGTAATTCTGGGTCGGCAACGTGCCAGTCGACTGGTTCGCGCTGGTCCCCTCGGCGGTTCCGTATTTTGCCAGTCCAGCGATGTCGGAGTCTCCCAGATTGTTCGCCCCCCACTTGGCGAGTTTACTAAGTCCAGCTTTGTCAGCCACACTTGGGCGGTTATTTCCGCGAACGGCGACCGCTTTTAAGTTCTTGGAGCCCATCACCGCACCCATGCCGGTGCGCCCATTGGCGCGGTTGGACATGTTCATTATCGCGGCGAAGCGAACGCCCTTCTCCCCCGCGGGGCCAACCTGTAGGACCTCGACTTTATCGTCGCCCAGTTCTTCTTGAATGTCCGCTTCGACCTCGCCGGTGATCTTGCCCCATAGATGCGAGGCATCACGCAATTCGTACTGACCATCGTGAATCCACAGATAGACGGGGTGCTCAGCCTTGCCCTTAATTACGAGGGCATCAAAACCGCTGAACTTGAACTCGGCGGGCCAGAAGCCACCACACTGCGAATCGCCGATTGCCCCGGTCAGTGGGGATTTGGCGGCCACGGTCATGCGACTCTGGCCTGAGATCGCCGTGCCGGTCAGAACGCTCAATGCCATCACCAGCACATTCTCAGGGCTTAGCGGTTCTATGCCGGCAGGCAGCTCTTTAAGCAGATAGTGCATCGCCAGCGCGCTGCCGCCCATGTATTTGCGATAGAACTCCTCGCCCGGTTCTTCAACGTTGAGCTGATCGCTGGCGAGGTCTACGTGCAGGATTTTTCTATGATAGCCATGGGGCATTTCTCAATCTCCTTTACCTCTGGATTGATTTAGCAGCAGGGCGCCCATCCCGCCGCTAATCGATGAGGTTATCATCACCTGGTCGCCGTCCCGCAACCGGCGCGATTGGTCCGGCTCGTGATCGCCATTCACGCTCATCACCACCCTGCGTTTGATGTCAAGCTCTTCCAGGAGATCCGCCAGCGTAGTTCCTTCATCCAATTGCAGCACCGTCTTCCCCCTCGCCTCGGCGGGAAGCTTTTCACGCAGTATGGAATGAAGTTGCAGGTGAACTTCCAATGCCTTCTTCTCAGCCCAGCGCCGCGCCCACAACCTCCTCAAAAGCGGTCAGCGCTACGGCCATACCTGCTCGGTGGGGGCGAATCAGCATCCCATCAATGCAATTGCGCAGCGCAATGGGAGCACAGTGAAGAGACCCACGTCGAGCATATCCAGGAGCTTGCTGATCAGCAGGCGGGCTCGTCCAGTAGTTGATGTATGATCGGATCGGAGGGTCGCTCGTGAAGCACCAGTTTTCACAGTGCGGAGAAGCATTACGGATGCGGAGTGCTTCGCTCCGGCGCTATCGAAGAAGCACGCTACTGAAGTCGTCACGCGCGATCCAGAAACCAGGCAATTCGAGAAACAAGTGTCCAATCATGGGCTCATTCAGTCTCTCGCACGTCAGTGTCCACCAGCGGGACGTACTATCACGCCTCTTCCAGTTAGAAATCCTTGGCGCAAATTAGGGCCTCTCAGAGCGAACGACCTCTAGAAAGTCTTGCGTTGCCGGACGCAGCACTGCTTCTAAACTGGTCGCAATGTAGCGCGCCCCTCGATCTTGCCACTGCATGGCGATCGCCGGATCGCTGACGAATATTCCCAATTGCGGTTGAGCCCCAGCCACTGTATCCACAACACGCTCGATCGCGGATTGCACTTTTGCGTGCTGGACCTGACCGGGGAATCCTAATGATTGGGACAGATCTGTCGGCCCGATAAAGACCACATCCACCCCCTCCACGGCGACAATTTCCGAAATTCGGTCTACGGCAGCCGCGGTCTCGATGTGAATAATCACAAGCGTCTCGGCGTTCGCCTGCTGTATGTAATCGGTCAGCGGACCCTTCTGGCCATATCCCGACGCGCGCACGCCGGCTAGGCCACGAACGCCGCGTGGATGATATTTGACAGACTGTACAACCGCCTTGGCGTCATCTGCCGAGTTCACTACCGGGACCTGCGCGCCTTGCGCACCGGTGTCCATGAATCGCAAAATCACATGCGCTTGGTTGGTCGTCACCCTTACGATGGGTGTCGCACCGGACAGTTCGGCGGCGCGCACCATGTGCTCGCAGTCGCGCGGCTCTAAAGGCCCATGTTCGCCGTCAAAGACCAGAAAATCCCAGCCAAGGTGACCCAGCAATTCAATCAAACCGGCATCTGGATAACGCACGAAACAGCCGAAGGCTGTTTCACCTGCCTGGAGTTTGGCTTTAGTCTTGTTCGGATGCATCTTGCGCAGATTTCTCGATTGTCTCTGAGACGCTTGTGTTCGCATCCGGCGGATGTTCTCCGCTTATATCCCTGGCGTGCGCACTCGCATCCGGCGCATAAAGCTGTTTCATCAAGGCGATTTCGTCGAACACGGTCCACTCTTCGACGAATTCACCGCCCCTTACTTGATGGTGGGAGATGCCCATAATACGAACTCGCTTGCCAGTCGGCTCCCCGTAAATTCCGGGGCCGGAATGGGTGCCCACCAGGCTCCAGCGGACGGCCGCGCGGTATCCCTCGACTTCACTACCGTTCCAGTATAGATGGTCGATTGTCATCTTTGCGTCGGGGAACATACCAAGCATCGAAAGCAGGAATGCCTTGTATTCACGCGAGTTTTCAAACTCGCGGCCGGAAGCCGTGTGGCAAAGATAATCCTCACTAAAGGATGAGTGTATCCGGTCCAGGCGTCGCCAGTTCCAAATCTCGTGGTAGCTGCGCCTCACGAAATCCTCGATGTCGAAATCGCCGGTCGGCTCGGGAGGCAGCGCTTCCGGCGTCGTCTGACCGAGCACGCGGTCGATTTCGCCATGAGTAGGCTGCAGGAAATCCTGCTGCGCCGAGTTTGCCGCAATTTCCTGCGCGTCGAAGCCGAGTTGCCGCACGAGATTCAGCTCGTCGCGGACAAGCCATTCTTCGACGATGCGGTTATCTTTGACAAAGCAATTGGCGATCGCACGCCAGACCACCTGGCGCCCCGTCGGCGGTCCGTAGTCGCTGTAACCGGTGTTGTGTCCCTCGCTTGTGATGCGGTGAGACGTGTGATAGCCGTCCCTATCATTCCCAACCCAGATCACGTCATCCGCGTGCAGTTCTCGATCCGGGAACGCGGACAAAAGCTTTAGCGTACCGGCGACCACTTCCTCCCGGCCATAGCTTAGGCCACTGGGGGTATGGACAGAGCAATTGGGTTGGTAATAGTCGTAGATGAACCCGACACCGGTCTCTTCCCAGATTTTGTGTGTGATCTTGACTATGTAATCGACGATATCAACAAACTCGTCGTCAAAGCCATCCATAGATTGCTTTCCTTTCGCACCCTTTCTTGCTAATGCAGCGCTGAACTGAACAGAGCGGCAAACCCATCCGCGTCGATCGGCCGCGGGTTGGTTGGCGTACAGCCATCCACCACACAAATTTCCGCTAGTTCTGGTAGATCGGCTTCTCGGAAACCCAGCGAACGCAAGTCGTCGCGGATGTCCAAATCTGCGAGCAGCGTGCGCAACGCACCCACCACCGAATTGGCTGCTGCTTCGTCCGACATGCCGTTCGTATTGGTGCCCAGCATGCGCGAAACCTGGGCACATTTTTCCGGTTCGGCGGGCACGTTGTAGCCAATTCCGTAGGGGAAACACACAGCAATACTCAGGCCGTGCGGCACATCGTAGTAGCCACCTAAAGTCTGCGCCAGCGAATGCACAATGCCCAATCCGGCGCTGGAGCAGGCAATGACGGCAATCGTGCTCGCCAGAAGCATGTTGCCACGCGCCTCCAGATTGTCACCGTGCGTGTACACCACGCGCAAGTTGTCGGCGGCCAACCGGATGGCTTTCTCAGCCAGTGCATCCGAGATTGGGTTCGCCAGGGTGGCAATATAAGCTTCGATGGCATGGCTCAAGGCATCTATGCCGGTTTGCGCGGTGAGTGTTCGCGGCAGACCGAGTGTGAGCTTGGGATCAACCACCGCAACGGCCGGTTGAATGGATGCACCATACAAAGCTCGTTTTAGTTTGTCCTCGGATAGATTAATCATCGCGGCGCGGCTCACTTCGGCGCCGGTCCCCGCCGTTGTGGGCACACATATCACAGGCAGCGGCGTATTCGGCCAGGCATCCAGAATTTCGATATAGCTTTCAAGAGGCCCATCATTGGTGCTCATTATGGCGATGCCCTTGGCGGCATCCATCGGACTGCCGCCGCCTAAACCAATGATGACGTCGGCCCGATGATCTCTGGCGGACTGAGCGCCTTGCAGAACGGTTGTGTCCTTTGGATTCGGTTCGATTCCATCAAAAACAGCGACGTCAATTCCGGCATCTATCATCGGTTGCATGACTCTTTCTAGCAGACCGGCTTGGATGATGCCCTTGTCCGTCACCAGCAGCGCCCTCCCCACGCCCAGGTCGGTGGCTTCTTCTCCAAGCTTCTCAACCGCATCATCGCCAAAGACCACTTTGGTGTTGGCTTGAAAATCGAACATCTTATTCTCCAGGTTGATAATGCGGACGCAGCCTTTCTGTAATCACGGGGCAGAGACGCGCTCGCAATCGTTCCTGTCACCCGATAGCCAGCCCACGATAAATACGCTGTAAATCTGCTCATGCGCTAAAGCAGCAATCGTGCGGTTTAGAATTGGAAACGGTTGCCTTTTACGCTTCGCCCCTGCGCGCCAGGGGATCTTTGCCGAGCTGTCGCATCACGTCGAAATCGTCCACCATGACCCAGTTCTCAACCAACAGGCCATCCTTGAAGAGCCAGAAATCTGAGTAGCGCATTTTCACCGGCTTGCCCGTGGGCGGAATGCCCAACCACTCGCCGTGATGGGTCCCGGTAACAAACCCGGTAGCCGCAATCCAATCCCCTTGCGCGAGTTCGATATCGATGGCGCCATGGAAGTCCGGGAAGGCTGTGTAGAACGGCCTGAGCACATCGTACTTGAAAGCCTCCAGGCCATGGATGTCTCCAAAACTGGGGGGACCGTGCCAGATCATATCCTTCGACCAGAACTGATCATGCGCTTCAATATCATGCGCATTCAAAGCTTCAACCATACGGTCCAACAGTTCCAAGTTATTTTCGGTCGACATCAAGTCAATTGATTACTGCGGTACGCCAACGTCAGCCGCTATCCGCTTGTCTGCGCCAGCGGATCAATGCCAATCTGCCGCAATACTTCGATGTGGTCCACCATGACCCAGTTCTCAGACAAAAGGCCTTCTTTGACGAGCCAAAAGTCCGAGAAGCGCATCTTGACCGGCTTTCCCGTGGCCGCAATTCCCAGCCATTCGCCCTGATGGGTAGCGGTGAGAAATCCCGTCGCAGCGACCCAATTCTCGTCCGCCACTTCGATATCATTCTTGACGTGGTAGTCCGGGAAAGCCGCATAAAATGGTTTCAGAACTTCATACTTAAAGCCCTCAATGCCATGAATGTCCCCAAATCCAGGCGGGCCATGCCAGATCATATCCTCGGTCCAAAATTCATCCTGCGCGTCAAGGTCTTGCGCATTGAGGGCCTCATACATGCGGTGAATCAATTCCAAGTTCTTATCACTGGACATTAGAATCCTCGCTCTTCTGGTTCAACCAAGCGGTGTGCATCTCCAAGTAATTCAGCTTGCGCTGTTCATTCATCCGGACAAATAAATCGTTCCTCAACTGCCGGAGGAGATCAGTGGGTCGATAAAGCCTAATTACTCTTTCCCGCAGCCTGTAAACGCCGATTCCGTTCCAGTACATCCAGCCCCTGTTGTTTCAGAAAATACAGCAGGTCGATAAAGATCCAGTTCTCCGCGAGTCTGTTCCCGTCTCGCCGGTAGATATCGACCACGCGCATTTCGACCGTCCGGTCAGAGGCCGGCAACCCCATAAATCCACCTGAAGGGGTCATAGTCAGGTTTGACCAGCCAAACCAACCGGCAAAGCTGCCTTCGGCGAAGCGGCAGACGTGACCATGAAACTCGATGTGGTCGAGGCCGTCCCGAAAGGGCCCCTGATGCTGTTCTTCATAGCGATCGATGGTGTATGTGGCGCCGATGCCTGCGGGCCCGAACCAGATCATGTCCTGGCGCCAGGTTCGGGCGAGCTGGTCCTGAGGGGAGTGAAGTCCGGCCCCCGTGAGGTCCTGCAGCATCTCGTTAATAAGATTCAAGGTCTTCGAGGCCTCGGCCGGATCCTGTTCGTCGAACAGTAAACCGTCGTGGGTAAGGGGTCCAGGGGTCAATAGAGCGGCACCTGTTTGAGGCGGCAGCGGGCTCACCCCCGCCTGCTGCATGACGCTGATGATGTCGCAAAAGAATCCGGTCTCGCTGATCTTGCCGTCCGTGATGCGATTGAACTCGGCATAAGGCAGAAAGGTCATTTTCCTTGTCGCTGGGATGCCGAGCCAGTCTTCATCGAAAAGGCCCATCAGGTGCCCCATGCTGCACACCCACTCGGTGCCGTCGATTTCGCTGGTACCTGCCATGAAGATGTCCTGACGTCGCTGGATTGGCCTGAATGCGCTTCGCAACGGTTTCCAGAACACATCGGCGACAGCCTCGGCCCCCTGCTGCTCGTAGAATGGATGCATTCCACGAAAGTAATAATCGTCCGTTACGTTGCGCCGTAAAACCTCGTCGATGGCATCTCCATTTGCCTTGTCGAACTGGTCGTAGAAGCGCAGCACCAATGACTTGCTTTGCTGATAGTCGGTCAATGGCCAGACCCAAATTGATTGTTTTGTGGCACCCTAATAACTCATCTATTCGAAACTCATTAATCAATCCCGATAGATTTGCTGCATCACGGAGAATTCATTGAACAGCATCCACTCTTCCACGATCATGCCGTCCTTAATGTGGTGCTGGGTGATGCCCCACATGTAGATGCGCCGGCCAGTAGGTGGCCCGTAGATGCCCGCACCGCGGTGCGTCCCGACGATGCTCCAGCGTACCGATGTCAGGTAGCCATCCCGGTCGTTGCCCATCCAATAGATATCGTCAATTCGATGTACCAGGTCCGGGAACATCGCCATTGTGGATAGGATGAACGACTTGTACTCGCCACGGCCGTAGTACACACGGCCGGTCGAACCACGGAAAAGCACCGTCGGAACGTAGTGAGCGTCCACGGTGCTCAACATGCGCCAGTTCCAGATGTAATGATAGGCGTGCCGAACGAAATCCTCCACGTCAAAGCCATCCGCCGTCTTGGAGGGCATGTGCAACGGCTTGCCTTGCCCCAACAGGCGCTCCGCCTCTCCGAAACGCAGGTCCTTCAATTCATCCGCGTCCATCTTGTTCCCGAACTCGCGAGCCTTGTCACGCAAGTCAAAGCCGAGTTGGTGAATCAAGCTGGCCGTATCGTAGACCACCCACTCTTCGAAGATTTCATTCTCCAGTGCCACGCAGTTGGCGATGCACCACAACACCACCTTGTTCCCGGTTGGTGGACCATAGCGACTGTAGCCGGTGTTATGCCCCATGATGACCGTGCGATGGGAAGTGTGGAAGCCTACTTCGTCGTCCCCCGCCCAGACGATCTCGTCGGCGTAAAGACGTATATCGGGAAAGGCATTGATAGTGTGGACGGTATCCTGCACAATCTTGTCCCGACCGTACTGCAGTCCGTAGTCATCGTGGACGCGGGAGTTGTGCTTGTAGGTCTCGTAGATATACCCCATGTCCTTTTCTTCCCATATCCGGTGCGTGATGCGCACGATGTAGTCAATGATGTCGACGTAAGTGTCCTCAAAGCCGCGCATCGGCTGTATGCGCTCTGTGCCCGGGTTCAGCAATAGGCGATCCGTGCCTCCTTTGGCCGCAAGGGATATTGAGTAATCCTTCGGCATCTGCCGTTTCTCATCTTTGGGCCTCATCAGGTGAGCGTCGGCCTTCCCTTCAGAAGGAGCAAGCTTCGCCGACGGCTCGGCTTCAGCTTGCTCCTTTTGGGTCGTGTTCTCTTTCTTGGTCGCCATTTCGGTTTCTCTCCTATGTTGTTGACATAGTCGGCTTGATCACCTAACCCTGCACACTCCGGTACAAGCGCGCTCAAGTTCTAGTTTGGGGGGCTCTCCTTGGTCGAGCGCTGCAACTCATCGAATAGATCAATCCCAAACTGCCTAAAAAGATCAATAAGGTCAATAAACACCCAGTTTTCAACCAGCAAATCACCCTCCCGCTTCCACCAATCCATCACGCGCATAGTGATCAGCTTATTTGTTGCAGCGACTCCCAGGTACTCTCCCGCATGGGTAGCATGGATGCTGGGCCAGCCAGTCGTAGCCACGTAGTTGCCTTCCGCCAGCCTCGCCTTGTGATCGCCAGCTTGCCTATCAGGGAAGGCCTGCAAAAAGGGCCTTTGGTGAGCATCCTCAAATTCAGTAAGGCTGCGGGTGGTTCCAATCCCGCTTGGGCCATACCATTTCATTTCGCGGTGCCAGAATTGCGCCATCTTCATGCTGCGCAAATCCACCTGGTCGTAGCTTAGCATCCCCGCAATCATCGCCTCGACCAATGCCAGGCTTTTCCCCGTCTCCAATTCATCCTGATCCGTAAGGAGTACACCGTCTTCTGCAGCCGGCCCGGGTACATGCCCCTGCGCACCGCGACTGGGTGGAAGTAAATGAATACCGGCCTGCCGCATCACATCCAAAAGATCGAGGATCAGGTACGTTTCATCAATCCTGCCGGCGCTCACCCTACAAAATTCTCCGAACCGGATGTTTGTCTTGTTTCCTGTGGCTGGAATATCCAGCCAATCCTGGACAAATGTCCCGGTGAAATAACCAGTAGCGCAGACCCAATCATGTCCACCGAATCGGCCCCCAAGAAATACGTCGCTTCTCTTCTGTAGGTCAGGGAAGGAGCTTAACAGCGGTTCCCAAAAGCCCGCAATCAGGGCTTCCAACCCCTGCAAGTGATTGATCGGATGTGGCCCATCCCAGGATATATCGGCATGGACATGAGACCGAAGTATGGTTTCCAAGCGTTCTGAACTTCCGCCGGATAACTGCTGCCAGAAGTCCCAGACGAGCTGCTTGTTCTCGCTAGTAGTGCTGATCGCCACAATTACGGCCTCGCTGACCGAGCGTCAGTCCACACCGACGTCGTCGAAGAAGGATGGCGGTTTCGAGCCAACAAACTTCAACAATTTTTCAATATCGTAGCCACACTGTTCCAAAACACCCAAAATGTCGATGAGTACTAAGTTCTCTGCGAGTTTTCGCTCGCCGGTAGCTTCGTCCACTTCCACATGCCAGAAATCCATATAGCGCATGCGAATATTCTGGCCGCTGGCTTTGATGCCCAACCAGTCCTCAGCAAACGTGGTGTCTTGATATCCGGTGGCTGCCACCCAGTCGCCTTCGGCAATGCGCACAACATCTGTCGCATGCTTGTCAGGAAACGCTTTGATGAAGGGTTTGCGGTAGGCATACTCGAATTCGTCAATCCCGTGCATCGTGCCGATGCCCGCCGGACCTTCCCACAGCATGTCCTCTTTCCAATAGCGACGCATGATCCCCAGAACGTTCTCGTTCAGTCCTGCGTACATATCTTCTACTAATTGCTTGTTTTCTTTTGTGGACATATTGTTTTAGCCCTTCACCGCCCCTGCCGATAGGCCCTTCACCAGCTGCTTTTGGAATATGAGCACGATAATCACGAGCGGGAGGGCGGCGGAAACGGCTGCCGCAGACTTCAGCGGGAGCGAGCCGGAATCGCTTATCCCCCCCAGGAACTGCTGCATCGCCACTGCCAGGGTCCAGTTCGTCAGAGTGAGTATTCTCACCAGCAAGAATTCGTGATAGACAAGTACCACCGTGAACAGCGCGGTCGCGATTATCCCTGGCCACACGATCGGGACGATCACTCGGACGAAGGCGCCAAGGCGAGAGGCGCCGTCGATCATGGCCGACTCCTCAATCTCCCGCGGAATGTCCATGAAGAAACTCCTCAATAGGTAGATCGTGAAGGGCAGATTTACCGCCACCAGCGTGATGATCACCAGGAAATACGAATCGTACAGGCCGCTAATCTGGCCCAGCCAAAAGTAGGGCAACGCAAATGCCATTCTGGGCAGGGATCGAATGGCGAGCGCCAGGAGCAGGAGCCCCACACCCGCGAGCCCGATGTAGCGCGACAGCGCATAGGCCGAGAGACTAGCGAGACTAATCGAGAGGATAACTACACCTGTGGCCACGATGATCGTGTTCACGAAGTAGTCATAGAACTCTGCGGTCTTCACGAGCGAGGGGATAGCCCACAGGATCAGCACGATGGCCCCCACGATGAACCCGTCGACAACCCAACGCGAAACGGGCAGGTGTTTGGCAAAGACCCGAATGAGTATGAGCGCAAGGATGATGGCGATGAGGCCGAATGCGAGCGCTGTGAAGTTATCCGGGACACTATCCAGCCACAGCTCGCTGTAATGCTCTAAAGTAGGTTTGAACCAGAACACAGGGTTGCGTGCGTTGGCCTGCTTTTTTGTTTTTAGTGACTGGAGTACTGTCCAGATGAAAGGGACGGTGCTAGAGAGCACAATTACCCAAAGCGATAGGTGAATGAGGATGCGTCCAATGGGATTCTTAATCGGCTGCATATCAACGCTCTTCGGTTTGTTCGCGATACAAGAGAATCAAGAAGGGGATGAGCACTACCATTATTAAAAGCACAGTTAGGACGGCCCCGGCGTTAGCCTTGCCCAATCGCTTCACTGTCATCGCCATTCTGAAGAGGTAGGTCTGCAGCGTGTCCGAATGGAAGATCGGATTCATTCGGGTCAGGACGAAGACATTATCGAACAGTCGAAAGAAGTCCATCACCGCGATGATAGCATTCAGCAAGAAGAGCGCTCTCAGGTGGGGAATGACGATGTGCCGGATCTGTTGTATCCGGTTGGCGCCATCGATAGAGGAGGCATCGACCAGCTCTTGCTTTACCGTTTGCAATCCTGCGAAGAAGATGACCAGCGCAAACGGCGAGGAGATCCATATCGTGTGAATCAGGATCAGCACCTTCATCGAGGTCTCCGTGAAGAGGAAGGGTCCTCCAAGAACAGCTCTTAGAAACCAGCCTAACAATCCAGTCGGTTCGAACAATTGTCTGAACACGACGGTTCCGATGACCGGCACCACTATCATAGGTATCAGCATCGCCGCCAAGTAAAAGGCGCGGGGCCAGCCGGTGACCTGGTCTAGGAGCAAGGCCCCAACAAAGGCAACGATGATATGGGCTGGCACCACTACCACGATAATCACTAGGGTCCAGCGAAACGCGGTCCAGAATGCGGGATCGGCGAGCACCTCCATGTAGTTTGACAGCCCGACGAATACAGGTTCTTTGAAGGTTGCATAAGTGATGTAATTCGCGCCCATCACAATTGCTAGCCCCAGCGGAATAATCATGAGGGCGACCATCACAAGGTTGCTGGGGGCAGTGAATTGGAAGAACGTCTTGAGCTTCATGGGGTCCTGTTCATCTGTCGGAAGGGGAAGGTCGCGCCCAACCTCGGTGGGCGCGACCTCTAGCTATACCTGCGTTAGGGCAGATAGCCTTGGGCGATTGCTTCGGCCGTGTACTCTTCTGCCGCGGCGTCCAACGCCTCCTGTGGCGTCATTTCGCCGGTGCCGATGAACGGCAGCCAGTTCCATAGCGCGGCTTGCGCCAGGGATGTCGCCGGATTCGGGTCATAGATCCCGACACCGTTAGCGATGGTTTCGCTAGCGGCTGCCAAATTGGGCAGACCCTTATCGATGGAGCTGCGAGTCACGATACCCAGATCGGCAGCACCCAGCATACTCGTTCTATCAAGCGATTCCATGAGTATGCGGAAGATGAGATCTGTGTCAGTCGGGGTCGTCGCCGGGATAGTGTAGAAATCGTGCCACGCGCTGCCGCCTAGCAGACCCCCAGGTTTGGGAGCGGCTGCGGGCGCGAACTTGATGACGTCAGCGAAGTCTGACTGCTCGGGGTCGAACATACTGACGGTATTTGAGGCCCAGATATGCACCATTGCCTGGGTGCCGGTATTGATGTTGACCTCTGTTTCCTCATAGTACGATTGAAGGCCTGCCGGTGGCATGCAGGCATCGACAACCTCTTTCATCTTCGTCGCAGCCGCAACGCCCTCGGGGCCATTAAACGCAACCGTGCTGTCGGCGTTGAGGTAGTCCGAGCCGAATGACCTGATGAAGGCGAGGAACTCGATCTCCCACGCCCAGCCGGCGGAAACGTCCATGGTAAACGGCAGATCGATGCCGGGCGCATCCGCTAGGACTCCACACATCTCGATAATCTCGTCATAGGTCGTCGGAACCTCCAAACCGTACTCTTCGAGCAGGTCAGAACGGTAGGCGAGATGCAAGGTGTTGGCGGTTGCCGGGATGCCATAGATGACACCATCGATAGTTGCACCATCCCAGGAGACATCCGCGATGTCGTCTAGATCGTACTCATCACGGTACTTATCGATGAGATCGTTCAATGGTAACAACCAACCATTGTTACCGAACTCATTAAGCTCTGGATTGGACACGTGCATGATGTCAAATGGCGACTCGTCGCCGCCGGTCATCGCCAGGTTGAACGCTTCTCTCGTAGCCACAAAGTCTTGGAGTTGCACGTTGACCTCGAGGTTCTCGACTTCGCTGCATTTCTCCATTTCTTCCGCATAGAAATTCATGATCTCGAACGACCAACCGATCACGTTGATTTCGACCGGAGCATCAGGGGGGTCGACGTTGCAAGCCGTGGGGTCGACTACTGCTACTTCTTCCACGACCTCGGGTGTTGCCGTCGCGCAAGCGCTTATCACAATTGCGCCGAGTAGCAGCAAACTGAGCAGATAGTGTTTCTTGTTCATTGAAACATGCTCCTTTCCATGTAAGTTGAGCCGGAACGGCAAGTATTCACGTCGATTTTGCATTATTACTACTCTCCTCCTTTTTCTCGGTTCTGAGGACGTGACGCCCACTTGCCTTGGCAGCGGGCACAACCAATGCTATGCTGCCAACCTGTCCGGGGACGTCAGAATCGTCTCTGGAACCTGAGCCGCTTGCCGCGCTGTCAAGGTAGTAAGCGGCTCTCTTCCTAAGAAAACAGTTGTAATCCTCATGTTCGTGTTCTATTCCTTTCGCTCCTGCTTGCCTCCTTCTGCTGATGAAATGCCCATTCTCGCCTTCAGATCGCGCACCAACGCGCTCGCGTTCGGCGCATATCCATCGGCTCCCACTTGCTTGCAATACTCTTGGGTGACTGGCGCACCGCCCACGTAGATCAGCGCTACGTCGCGCAGGCCAGCCTGACCGATGAGCTCGATGTTGACTTTGAACATCCCCATGGTGGTGGTAAGAAATGCGCTCATGCCCAGAGCGTGCGGCTGGTGTTCCCGCAAGGCCTCAACAAATGCCTCCGGCGCCACATTTACGCCCAGGTCAATTACTTCAAACCCAACGCCCTCTAGCATGATGTCGCACAGGTTTTTTCCAATATCGTGAATGTCGCCCTTAACCGTCCCCATTACGAACCTGCCCACAGGCTCGATGCCGCTGGCAGCGATCAGAGGTTGCAGTATGTGCATGGCGCCCTGCATCGCCTTGGCGGCAACCATCATTTCGGGCACAAAATAGGTGCCTTCCTCAAACAGCCGTCCGACCTCTTCCATCGCGGGAATCAAGGCGTAAAAAAGGATGGCCGTGGGCTCCATCCCCAGTTCCAATCCTTCGTTGGTTAGCGCCACCACTGGCTCCGCCTCACCCTCAATGGCGTGGTCATAGAGACCGTCCAGAATTTCATCTTTTCGATCAGACATGCACTACGGGCCTCAAACTCCCATTTCCTTCCTTGGCATTTACGGTCTTCGCCGGGGACGCTTCTTTGCGACCGGCTTTTCCTCCGGAGGAGCGATCACGGGATTTAGGTCTACGGGCTTTAGAACCGTATCCAGCTGCAAGGGATAGCGCCCGAGCTCTTGCGCCGCATCGAACAAGGCAAGGATGTTTTCCGGTGAAACATCCGAGCCGATGTTGTGACACGGGGACAAGATGTACCCGCCGCCTCGGCCCAGATCGTAAATACGCTTGGCAACGTCGTAGCGCACCTCCTCAGGCGTGGAAAACGGCAGCATCTGCTGCACATCTATCGCGCCGTGGAAGCACAGGCGATCGCCGTAGGCTTCTTTCATTGCGTAGGTGTCCATACCCAGGGCCGAAGTCTGAATCGGGTTCAGGATGTCCACACCCATCTCGATGATGTCGCCAATCACCGGAACCACAGATCCGTCCGTGTGGTACATGAACTTGACGTCGGCCTGGCCTTTGATGTGATCAATCAGCTCCTTCAGGCGTGGCTTGAGCAAGGTGCGAAATATGTCAGGCGAGATCATCATCGAGTTCTGGGCGCCGATGTCATCCGTGAAATAAACCATTTGCACGTATGGCCCGACCTCCTTCAGGTACTGGGACCACATCTCCTTGTAGAGCCACAACAGCTTGTCCAGCAGCGCTTCGGCATATGAGACATCCTGTGCTAAATCGGAAAAAAATGGTTCATAGCCGCGAATCTGTAGCGCCTTTGTCAGCAGCCCACCTTTTATGCTGTCGGCCACAATCACGAAGTCCGTGTTCTCGTACCAATGCTTGGCCTGTTCGCGCAGACCGGAGAACATCTCGGAGTCGTATGGGTCTGGCCAGGCATATCCATCCAGGTCGTCGATAGCAACATCCTTGAGAGGGGAATCAACCACGCTGTAGGAGTCCAGCATATGAGTCCATTTGATGCCCCACATGTCACGGTAGGCATCCTCCCCCTCGACTTCATGCACGCCGACCCAGTTCGGAACCAGCCACCGAAAATCCACATTGAATTTTCGAAGCAGTTTTTCGTCAGGAAAAACGTTCTGCACCATGCGATCCAGGATCTTGTCGTGGTTCTTCAAATCGGGGTCAGATAGTTTTTCGGCTAATCTGGCATAGGACAGCCGGTGCAGGGAGCCAACGTGCCGCCCCAAGTCGACCGGTACGCGATCCGGATCGCGATGATTGACTACTGCTTCAAAGCGTTCGCGAGCATTCATGCTTCGAGCTCTCTATGGAAGACCACCGGGGTGATATCCAGCATTTGACAGACATGCTGCAACTCCCGCACATAGACGCCATCGACCGCCGCGATATGGTTGGAGGCAAACTCGCTGATGAACGCGTCGATGTCCACGTCCAGCTTCACAAAGGCAGTGGGCAATTGGTGACTACCTCTGGCCTGCACAAATGCTTCGTAGCTCTCCTCGGGCAGATTTATTGTTTCCCCGGCCACGATTGCCATAAAATACTCGC
Source organism: Anaerolineae bacterium (assembly GCA_036986135.1). Taxonomy (GTDB): domain Bacteria; phylum Chloroflexota; class Anaerolineae; order Anaerolineales; family E44-bin32; genus JADFRG01. Next base: position 28,175 of record BTQZ01000015.1, read on the forward strand.
CAGGCTTGCGGTAGAGGCGGGCAAAAGTCAGAGGGCCGGGCGAGGCGGTGAAATAGGTTATTGCGCCACCGCCGGGCCGGTTGGCGGCGCGGAGTTCGACTTGTTTCAGGTTCTCAGCGGGGTTGTCAGACCGTTTTGCGTACCATGAACAGAACGCTCCGCAGTTTGGCAGGTAGGCAACCTGTGCCTGATCGTCGATGTAACTGATATCCAGAAACAACACTGGTTTGCCGCCAGACACTTGTTTCAGGATTTCCATCGTAAGCGCGCCATCGCCATCGGCCTCACAGGCCATCATCATGGGTTCTTTTGCACCGTCAGCGTCATAAGGGCCGGGAAGGAACGCGGCCGACAGGCATTGCGGCACATAATGGGTCGTCAGGTCGGGCATGCACTTGACAGCTACGAAATCTAGCCCCTTCTCTGCGATGATTTCTTTTGTAGCCAAATAGCAGCGCACCTGAAAGGCCAGCTTTTCGGGTGTCAGTTTTCCCTGGCCATAGTCCACTTGAGCCACATTCTGCTCCAGCCATTTCACCATGTGCTCGGTCTGTTCCTCGGAAACGAGTTCCGCCCGGCGGATGATTTCTAGCTGGTCGACGTGTTCGGTGTCGACCTCGAACATGCGCTTCCATTGCATAGGATCGAAGGTACCTGTGTCTATACCCAGGGAACGACCGCCGAACAGGCCGAACACCTTGCCACGCAGTCGGGCCTTTGCCGCTGCTGCCCGGAAGTGGGGGAGCGTCTTCTTGGCGACCCGCTCTGCATCCGCTCCATTAAAATCTTCACGCACCCGCAGGTGCGGGTAGCCTATTTGATCGAGCGTGCCGCCGGTGCCCAGAAAACCAACCATGCCGTGGGTAGCCGGGCTCTTGTTGGTGAGGACTATGGTGGGTAAACCCAACCGTTGGATGCCGCGCACCACGAGATTAGGCGAGGTCCAGCATGGCGTGTGAGCGATAAAAGCCTCGACACCGGCCGCCACCAAAGCATCTACTTGGACGTCGATCTCGTCTTTCTGGCGGGCGACCTGGTCTGAGGCGTGCAGCTCGATTGGCAAGCGCTCAAAATATTCGATCGCCTGCTGATGCCGTGGTCCAGTCAGCTCTTTGAAGACGTTCTCCCACTCATGGAGGCGATTGTCTCCGAAGGTGATCAACCCAACTTTGGGATCCGCCATCACACGCTACTTCTCCAAGTTTCTTGGATAAGACTGAATCATCCGGCCGCCATCTGGATAAATTGTTTGGCCTACAAAGTAGCTGGAATCATCGCTGGCCAGGAACACGCAGACTCGGGCGATCTCTTCGCACGCGGCGATGTAGCCAATCGGTAAGCGCTCCATCAGCTGCCTGTGCTTTTCTTCGTTATGCACAACCCGCTGCATCAATTCGGTCATGACCGGTCCGGGCGCGCAAGCATTGACGCGGATGCCCTTGTCGATCAGGGCCAGCGCCATTGCCTTCGTGAGCTGGTTGACACCACCTTTGGCCGCGCAATACGGAACCTGGTCAGCCAAGGCCAGAACGGCCATAACTGAAGAGATATTGACCACCACGCCGGGCTTCCCCTGATCGACCATCACACGTGCCGCGGCTTGGCTGAGCAGGAAGGTTCCCTTCAGGTCAACCCCCATCACCCAGTCCCAATCCTCTTCAGTGATGTCAAAAAAATCAGCCGCATGGTTGACGCCGGCGTTGTTCACCACGATGTCAATCGTGCCGTAATGCTCAACAGTCTTGGCGACCAGGTCGTCGATTTGCGCCTTCTGGCTGATATCACAGCGCACAAAGATGGCCTCACCGCCTTCCGCTCTGATTTCTTCCACGACCTGCTCGCCGAGTTCGGCCGTTCGGCCGGCGCCTACAACCCGGGCACCCTCCTTGGCGAACTCCTGTGCAACGGCAACGCCTATTCCTTTGGTACTGCCGGTGACTATGGCGACTTTATCTTTGAGTTTCATTGCTTACACCGTGCGCACCGAGCGCCAGGTTTCCGGGTAACGCCTATTGAAACCACGGGCTCGTATCAAGGGGCGGTGTCTCCAACGGCTTGACGCCGGGTTCATACTTGGACCGAATGTCTTCGATCAGGTCGGCCATATGATCTACCAGGCGGGCGACCAAGAGTTCGCCCTTCTCGCGCGTGCCCAGCGTCGCATCGCCGATGATGCCATTCTTCAGTTCAATGTACTCGGGGCGCGCAAAGGTGCCCTCAAAGTGATACATCGTGCCGGGCTGAGCAGCCATCCCCGGGCCGATGATGAAGCGACGGTCGACCAGCGGGTTCCCGCCGCCCTTGGAGGCTTTGCTCATGTCCACAAACTCGGGGAACAGATACAGGGCGACCGAAGTCTCTGCTTCGCCCGCGTGCCACATACCGGTTTGCAATATCTCCTGCTGATCGCGCAGGAAGTCGTACCAGTGCAATGACAGGGTGAAGTAGCCCTGCATGCCGAGCTTATGCACTGCCACGATAGTAGAAGACACCTGGCCATGCGCTGAGAGGATGATGAACTTGTTGTATCCAGCCACCGCCGCTCCGCGCACGATGTCCTGAATCAAGCCGATGTGGGTTTCGTATGTGAGTGGGATGTTGCCCGGCATGTTCCAGTGATGGTATGGGTGCGACCCATACATGGGGCAGGGCAACAACATCACGCCCGTTTTCTTGGACACCAACTCGGCCATGCCAATGGCGTTGTAGTCGTCATCGCCGCAGGGACAATGGGGACCGTGCTGTTCGATGGCTCCAATGGGCAGTACGGCGATATCATCTTCTTTCGCATGGGCCACCACCGCCTCAGCCGTCATTTCCTGCCACCACAGAGCTTTTTCATCCGTCATTTTGTCTCTCCCTTTGTGTCATAGGTTGGAATTAGCTAATCTGCTTGTGATCCCCAACTCCACTCCCAGTGCTTGCAATTCCTCATACAAATTTGTCGGCAAGGGGATGCCCTTATCTCGTCGTTCCAGCTCCGTTCGATGCTCAATCTCACCCGGTATAAGCATCTCCTTTGTCTTGTCCCACATGGGAGACTCCTTGATTGAGCGGTAAAAAGCAGCCATTCGGCTTTGCAACTCGCTCTCACTGAGCAGCGCCAGGGGATTGATCGCTATCATCAAGTGGCTGGTAAGACTCGGTTCGTCCGGGTGCTTGTACATACCTTTCATCTGCTGCAGAAATACGCCGCCGGTCATCACAGCGCATAGGAGCTCGACCGCGTAGGCAAGGCCGAGTCCTTTATATCCGCCGACCGGCAAGAGGAAACCAGCAAAGGCTTTTTCGGGGTCGTCGGTCGGCTGCCCGTCACTATCCGTTGCCCACTCCATCGGAATTTTCTCGCCCTTTTTGCTGGCCAGCAGAATCTTTCCGCCGGATACGCTGGAGAGCGAAAAATCCAACACGAACGGAAACTCACCGAACGTTGGGAACGCCAGCGTCAACGGATTGTTACCGACCACCGGCTTGCTCCCGCCAGGAGCGACCATATTCGGAACTACATTGGTCATCGCAATCCCGACCAAACCTCGCTCGACGGCTAGACGGCTGTAGATGGCTGCGGCCCCAAAATGGTTGCTTCGAATGGCGCCCACCACCCCGACGTTGAACTGTTCGGCCAGCTCGATGGCCCGTTCCATGGCTGCCCGGCCAGCCAGGAAGCCGGGACCGTCATCGCCATCCAGCACCTCCAGGCCAAGCGCCCCCCGGAGGGTTTTGATCTGCGGCCTGGGGTTCATGGCGCCTGAGAGCAAGCGCCGGGTGTATATGGGTGCCCGCAACACGCCATGCGAATCGATTCCCCACAAGTTGGTTTGCACCAGCGCCTGCGCACAGAAAGCCGCCTCAGCTTTGGCCATCCCGGCCTTGCTGAATACTTCCGCGACAAATCCTGCCAATATCTCCGGACGAACCAGGATATCGTGTTCAGCAATGGGCGAATTCACCAAGTCTCCTCGGTTGATCTGAACATTTACGGCTAAAAGAGTTCCAATCCCGGAATGTTGGCCCGCAAGCGATACACGGTGCTCGAGGCCGTGATGTACAGACTGCACAGATCGTCGTCACCCCAGGCGAAATTGGCAGCCTGCTCGGGCATTCGGATCACACCCAAACAATCCGCTTGCTTGTCGAAGACATGGATGCCACCTGGCCCACAACAGTAGAGATTCTCGTCCTGGTCGATCTTCATCCCATCCGGCACGCCCACACCCTCACCTATCGTTTCCGCCCAAACACGACCGTTGGTAAGCCCACCGTCAGGCTGCACGTCGAACACCCGGATGTGGTTCCGATCGGTGTCATTGACGAAAAGCCGTGACTCTTCCAGGGAAAAACACAACCCGTTCGGTTTCGAGAAGTCGTCCACGAGCAGGGTCAGTGTCTTGTCCTCCGGATCGAGTCGATAGACACCTTGAAATGACAGCTCCTGCTCGCGTGGCACACCGTAGTACGAGCCACGGCCAGAGTTGGGATCCGTGAAATAAACGCCTCCGTCCCGTTTAACAACAATATCGTTGGGGCTGTTCAGCTCCTTGCCCTGATAGTGAGAGGCCATGATCTCGGTATTGCTGTCAGGCCCGCTGCGCGTCACCGAGCTGGTCGCATGCTCGCATGTGAGCAGCCGACGCTGGTGATCGTAGGTGTTCCCGTTGGCCATATTGCTCGGCTTGCGAAATACGCTTAGTCCGTCCGCCGCGCTCCATCGGTACATCGTATTTCCAACAATGTCGCTGAAAAGCAGGTGTTTCCCCCGGGGATGCCACACGGGTCCCTCGAGAAATTGGTAGCCAGAGACGACGTGCTCAAGTTCGACATCTGGATCTATAACCCGTGTGAAACGCTCGTCCCGAATCTCTAGTTCCATATTTAGATGAATGGCCGGCCACCATCGACTGGAATGATGGAGGCCGTGGTGTATTTCAACAAAGTAGCGGCTGCCAGAACAGCCTCGGCTACGTCCTCCGGCGTTGCCAACCTGCCGAGCGGGGTCTTATCGATCTGCTCCTGGAGGTAGCCCGGATCCACTTTCTTTGCATACTCTCCAAGGACCCAACCGGGTGAAACGGACACAACCCGGATTTCAGGCGCCAGTGCGCGCCCCAGCGAGATCGTCATCGAGTTCATCGCCGCCTTCGAGGCGCAGTAGGCCACGTTGCTGCCAATGGCGGTGAATCCGGCAATCGACGAAATATTCACGACCACACCGCCCTCACCATTGGACAGCAGTTCTTTCAAGGCACGGATGCTGGCAAATGCCCCGCGCCAATTGACCCGGAATATTTCATCAATCAAATCGTCATCGAGTCCATCCAGATCGTCGTGCGATACCGCCCGAGTAACACCGGCGTTGTTAACTAATAAGTCCACCGTCCCATAACGCTCGGCGACCCGATTTGCCATCTCTTGCAAGGCCTCGTTATCGTCGACCGGCGCTTGAACCACCAGGTGACCGTCTCCGACGAGGCTCGCCGCCACGGCCTTGGTTTTCTCTTCGCTTCGACGATATGTAAGCACAACGCGCCCGCCAGCTTCCGCCAATCTCCTACATATCGCGGAGCCGATCCCCCCGCCGCCACCGGTTACGACCGCGATTTTGCCTGCCATTAAGCCTTCACTGGTCAATGACGCGCTCCCGTACCCGAACCGAATTGCGCTCGATCAATTCGCCGGGCATGAACTTCAATACCGGTTTAGCTTGCGGTGCTTCAATCCGCTCAAGGAGCAGTTCAAGCGTCTCGTCGATCATGCGATTCACCGGCTGCCGAATGGTGGTCAGCGAATAAGCCGGCCAGCTTGCGGCAGGGATATCGTCAAAGCCGATCACCGCCAGCTCATCGGGCACAGTAATCCCAAGCTCCCGCGCCCGGTCAAGCGCGCCAAGCGCCATAATGTCATTGGCGATAAAAATTGCTTCCGGCCGATCGTCCCGCTCCAGCAGCCGACTCGCAGCTTCATAACCTGACTCGTATGTGTAGGTGCCTGGTTCCCGCAACCATTCGGTCTGACCCCGTTCTCGCATTCGCTCAGAAAATCCCTGTTCGCGATCGACATTAGTTGATGTGTGTTCCTTGCCCGCGAAATAGGCCAGGCGTCTATATCCTGCATCCAATAAGAGGTCAGCCGCCAACCGTCCGCCGGCAACGTTGTCGCAGCTCACGGCATTCGCCTTGGCGCCCGGCACATAGCGGTTGAACATGATGACCGGTGTTCCTTGGCGAGCACATTCGTCCGCCATCTCGGATGAGAGTGTTGCGGAGGTAATGATGACTGCGTCCACCTGATGTTGGAGTACCAGCGGCAGCATGTCATCGATATCTTGGTCAGGGGCTGCATTGAACAGCAAGACCCGCCGCCCAATATCATGCAGTCGCTGAGTGAATCTCTCTAACACGTTTGGGTAGAACGGGTTGGTGAAGTCCGCCATCACGATGCCGATAATGTTGGTGCGATGCGTGATCAAGCTTCGGGCGATGACGTTGGGCTTGTAACCCAATTGCCGTGCTGCAGCCAGCACTTTTTCACGGGCTTCCGGTGACACCGGCGCGCCATCGCTAAACGTGCGCGACACTGTTGACTGCGACACGCCCGCGAGACGCGCTACGTCAATAGAAGTGACCCGCCTACGAGTTTTCTCAATACCTGTCATTTTCCGTAGCGCCGCAATCGTAGATCAGCCTGCTCCTTGTGTCCCCAGAACCCCTCCAATTCGCACAGCCGCGAGCCATACTCCCCAACCAGCACACTGGCTTCGGGCGTAATCTGCTGATAGGTAACCGTCTTGAGGAACATTCCAACCCACAGCCCGCCGGTGTAGCGGGCCGCACCCCTGGTAGGCAGAGTGTGATTGGTACCGATCACCTTGTCGCCATAGGCAACGTTCGTCTCCGGGCCCAGGAAGATGGCGCCATAATTGGTCATTTTGTCGAGGAAATAGGGAGGGTTCTCGGTAAGGATCTCGACGTGCTCGGCGGCGATCCGATCGGCTTCGACGACCGCCTTTTCCAGGCTGTCCACTAGGATTATTTGTCCGTAATCGCGCCAGGCCTGGCCGGCGATCTCAGCTGTTGGCAGCACCGCCAGTTGCCGCTCGATCTCATCGACAGTTTCGTGCGCTAGAGATTCGCTGGTTGTGATCAGGATCGCAGGGGAGGTGGGGCCATGCTCAGCCTGCCCCAACAGGTCAGTGGCTATCATCTCCGCGTCGGCCGTTTCGTCGGCGACCACCAGTACCTCGGTCGGCCCGGCCAGGAGATCGATACCGACCTGCCCGAATAGCTGCCGCTTGGCTTCGGCGACGTACGCATTGCCAGGCCCGACCAGCATATCCACCGGCTCAAGGGCTTCGGTACCCAGTGCCATTGCGGCCATGGCTTGTACTCCGCCCAAGATGAAAATTTCATCGGCGCCTCCCAGCGCCATGGCAGCAACTGTGGCGGCTGGCGGCGCCCCGTTCGTTGGGGGCGTACAGCCGATGATGCGCTTTACTCCGGCGACCTTGGCGGTGACGATACTCATATGTGCGGAAGCGACCATTGGATAGCTTCCGCCGGGGACATAGCAGCCGATACTGTTGACCGGAATGTTCTTGTGCCCCAGTACCACACCGGGCAAGGTTTCCACTTCGATATCCTTAAGGGCTTTGCGTTGCTCCTTTGCAAAGCGTCGCACCTGCGCCTGGGCAAACTTGATGTCTTCCAGCGTTTGCTCGGGCAGGTTCGCCATAATGTCTTCGATTTCGGCGTGCGATAGCCGGAATTTTGCTGGCGACCAGCTATCGAAGCGCTCGGATAGCTCGCGCACGGCCGCGTCGCCACGGCTGCGAATGTCGCGCAGAATCTTCTCGACGGTCTCCTTTACTTCCAGATCGGCCACTTGCGAATCGTGCTCACTGATTCCACGTTTAATGAATCTTGTCACGTCGTGAACTCCTATGAATTCCTATTTCCGCGACCACAAACATTAGGGCACTATGGCCCTGCCCCAGGCCAGTGCTTTCAGCTCAGCAAAGTATGCCGATCTGCAATTCATTGTGTGGGATTGAAATGGAGGGGACACAGTCGGGGTTTTCATGGATGGCTTTACAAATGAGAGCGTAATCCATTCAATGTCTTCACCGCGGGTACCGTCGATGAACACGAGGGGAAACCTCTGTCTGTTCAGGCCCTTGAGCAGGACTTTGCAGCTGTAATTTCCCTGGGAGGCGGAGCCTTGCTCCTCAAACATTGGTCTGCGCAATACGCACTGCATACGTATGCGCATACGTATGCAGATACTACAGTAATTCCGTATTGGTGTCAAATCGCAGGCTGCGAAATGTAAGATGCGAATCAAGTAGGATGCCAGATCCAAAGCTTAGGATTGCTGGACTTTTCCGCCGAGGACCCTAGGTCGTCTTAGAATCGCGAGTCAATAGATGTAACTACGGGCGTGCTTCGAGTATCTACAAGTGCGGGGTGGTTATTGCGTGGGCTGCACTTCCATCAATTGCTTCTACCCGCGGCACCTTCTGCGCGTGGTCCTGCCCTTCTCGTCGGAGCTGTTCTTGCACTGCGCGACCTTGCTCAAGTCCCATCGAGAAGAGCATCGTGCCAATCGCGCCGTCCGCGAGGATCGGTCTGCCATTCACCAGCAGATCCGGAAGGCTAGTCCTCATCTCGCGCTAGGCCCCCTTCCCGCGTCGGATGGTCTGCTCTATTCCGAATAATTTCCGCCCGCGAAGGATCTTCACTACCTCGTCCTTCACGGCCGAAGACATTCCCCAACTTCCACCTTGGCAATTATTGCGAGGCTGTCCAAGGGCTTGTTCATGATTCGTTCGAGCCAAATCATCATTTCTGGCCGGGTGAGGTCTTAGGTCATCTTCAGCTGGCCGCTCCATCGCGTGCCCGGCGGGCCGCAGCACGTTTAGGCTTGCTGCGATCGGCGGGCAGGAACGCCTTCAGGTGGGGGAAGGGACCCGAGGCATGCGGCAGCGACATCGCCGCCACGAAATGGTCTTGAAATTTGGTTTCTGTGGCGGTCTCCACATATTCGAGCTCGGCGACGTACCGTTGCACCGCTTCGCGCTGGCTCCGATTGAGCAGGGCGATTCGAGCGCCGTCCAGCAACGTGATTCCGCTGGGAATCTCATCGCGTTTGCCGGAGGGCATCAAAATCAACCGGTGGGTCTTCTTTCCCTCGCTCACAAAGCCCTCATGTCAGCGCCCTCGTCCATTGGCTCCTGTTTGCAATCTTCAGTGCGGCCTGGCCTTCGACAGTGGACGGCCCCCAGGTTTATGGTGGAGGCGGCTACTTCGCTCCCGCGCGCCACGCCGAGGGAGCAGCCCGGCGCGCTCGCCTCAACCAAGTATTTCTACACAGCCGACCGTTGGGACTAAACGGCCTGGATCGATGTCAAGTCGGCCGAAGCATCAAGACCCCGATCGAGGACCTGTGAGGCTGCTATCGGGCGCCGTCTTCGCCTAGCCTCAGCAGGGGAGATGGGATCATGGATCGCGACCAACTGCAGGAAGACATGCACACACTCTAGACGACAGGCCGGCTAAAATGCCGGGTCGCACTATTGCAGACTGCATAAGGGATTGATAGTATGGGCAAATTCTCTCGGTTTCCCGCAGCGATATGGGAGCCTCATGTAGATGCTCGGGAACTAAGGAGCGGCATATGCATCGATGGGTAATCGGAGTGGATCTGGGCGGCACGCTCATCCGGGCCGTTCGCACCGATCTTGAAGGTGAGAAGGTCGCGCGATCTCAGCTGCCCACGGAGGCGGAGTCGGGCAGTGAGGCCGTCGTAGAGCGTATCAATACCGCCATCGAGGAGGTCATGCGAGACGTTGAGCCCGATGATGTGTTGGGGATCGGGATCGGAGCTCCCGGGCCAATCGACGCAGACGGCCGAATCTATGATCCTCCTAATCTTCCCGATTGGGGAGATTTCTCTCTCACGAAACGCATCCTCGATCGCTTCGAACGGCCCGCCTTCGCGGGCAACGACGCTAATTTGGCCGCACTCGGTGAACATCGGTTTGGCGCGGGGCAGGGCGTGGATGACATGGTCTACATGACGGTCAGCACCGGCATCGGCGGCGGAATCATCAGCGGAGGCAGACTGCTGCTTGGAGCGCGAGGGTACGCGGCGGAGATTGGACACCAGACTCTGATTGCCGGGGGTCCGATTTGCGGGTGCGGTCAGCCCGGGCATCTTGAGGCTTTAGCCTCCGGTCCCTCCATCGTTCGCAATGCCAAAGAGCGTCTGGAAGCGGGCGCGAACTCCTCCATCGCCGACTTCGGCCCCGAGATCACGGGTGAATCAATTACCGAGGCGGCTAAGGCAGGTGACGAACTCGCGCGAGAGCTGTTTAAGCAGGCCGGCTTCTATATCGGCCTCGGTCTTGTCAATTTGATCCATATCCTCGAGCCAAAGCGAGTGCTGATTGGCGGTGGGGTGAGTCTGGCCGGTGATCTGCTTTTCGAACCCATTCGGGAGACCGTTTACCAGCGTGTTATGTCGCCCATTTACCGTGATGTCGAGATCCTGCCGGCAGCACTCGGTGCTGACGTGGGTCTGATGGGTGCTGTGGCACTGGTGCTCTACGGTAGCGATTGATAAGTAGCGCTTCCGTGCCGCAGTGGTAGAATGACCCCACACAATGTTCCTCTGAAGCACATCACGCGCGCTTTTCCTCTCGCCGGAAGACCTCGGTCTTCCTACCCACCCAAGGGATTCTTCAGCTAGTCAAGGATCCACCACGAGAGTCTGCGCGGTGGACCGGAATCCTCGGATGCCCATGGCTCCGAGATATTTTTGCTGCGCGTTCGTGCGCTAAACATATGACGGATCAAGTGTCTGACATGGACCTACAGGAAACACTGGCTGATCGCCGCATCGTCGGACTTTGGCGACTGATGCGAGGCTACCGGCTGATCTTCATCATCGCCACCTTGAGTATCGGGGTAGCGGCAATGGCGCGCGCCGGCACCTACCTGCTGCTTGGCAAATACGTGGATGAGATCCTGGTCGCGGAGAATGCCATTCGACTTCTTCCATTGGTGGCTTTGGCGTTCCTGGGCTTGGCTCTCATTCAGGGCGGGGCTACCTATTTCAGTGGTCGCCTGGCGGGCAAGACCGCGGAAGGGATTGCGAAACGCACTCGAGAATACTTGTTCGACCATCTGCAGCGGCTGCCTTTCCGCTATCACGACAAGGCGCGCACGGGAGAGCTTGTACAGCGCTCCACCTCCGATGTAGATGCGATCCGCCGCTTCTTCTCAGAGCAAGCCATCGGCGTCGGCCGCATCGTCTTGCTTTTTGTAGTCAATTTGGCCGTGCTGATCAGTTTGGATGCTCGGCTGGCGCTCCTATCTGTGCTTGTCGTTCCAATCACGATTGCCATGTCTTTCTACTTTTTCCGGAAGATTTCAAACGCCTACGAGGCCTACCAGGAACAGGAAGCCACACTCTCCACGCGGCTTCAGGAAAACCTTTCCGGTGTGCGGGTGGTGAAGGCCTTTGCGCGGCAGGAATATGAACGATCGAAATTCGATGTTGAGAACTGGGAGAAGTTCACTCGGGGACGCTACGTGCTTCGGCTGCACTCTGTTTACTGGCCGATATCCGACATCCTCTCCAGCTTTCAACTGCTCTTTGGCCTGACGGTTGGGGCCTTGATGGTGATGGATGGGATGATCACCATCGGTACCTACGTGGCATACGCGGGGATGATCATCTGGATCATCTGGCCCATTCGCAATTTGGGGCGTTTAGTGACTCAGATGTCTTCCGGCCTGGTGTCTTACGGACGGGTGACCGAAATCATCAAGGAGCCAGAAGAACCCTTGGATGTGGGTGATTATGTTCCAACCGAAGCCCCGGCAGGTGGTCTGGAATTCGCGGGGGTTGAGTTCGAATACGAGGCCGGCAATGCGGTGCTGAAAGACATCGACTTGCGCGTACAGCCGGGGCAGGTGGTCGCCCTACTCGGGCCAACCGGATCCGGAAAGTCAAGCCTCGTGAACCTGCTGCCCAGGTTCTATGAGTATACGGGTGGCAGCCTGAAGCTGGACGGGGTGGAATTGAATGACTATCCACGCAGCTACCTGCGCGGCCATATTGGCATTGTGGAACAGGAACCCTTCTTATTCTCGCGCACCATTCGCGAAAACATCGCTTACGGTGTCCAACGAGATGTGAGCCAGGACGAAATCGAAGCCGCCGCGCGCGCGGCCGCCATTCACGATGTGATCCTTGGCTTCTCTGAAGGCTACGACACGCTGGTAGGCGAACGGGGCGTTACCCTGTCGGGCGGGCAGAAGCAGCGTATCGCGATCGCGCGCACGCTTTTGGCCGACCCACAGATCCTGATCCTCGACGATTCCACTTCTTCCGTAGACCCAGAGACGGAAGCCCTGATCCGGGCGGCCCTGGAAAGTTTGATGCAGGACCGAACCAGTTTCGTCATCGCCCATCGCATTCAGAGCCTCATGCGTGCGGACTTAATTCTGGTGTTGGATGGGGGCAGTATCGTCCAGCGCGGCACACATGAAGAGTTGCTCGAAGAGGGAGGCCTTTACGAGCAGATCCATGATGCACAAACTCGCATCGAAGACGAATTAGAGAGAGAAATTGCCGGTGTCTGACTTCGGATTTGAAGAAGAGGACTTTACCACTAGCTTTTCGGGGCAGACCCTTAAGCGCATTCTGGCGCAGGCCCGCCCCCATTGGCGCCGGGTGCTTGGATTCCTGCTGACCATCGCGCTGGTGTCAACTGTCGATTCGATCTTCACCTTCATTACGGCAAAGATGATCGACGACGGCATCCTGGCCAACGACCGGGCGGCTCTGCTGGAATGGGTGGCGCTCTACGCAGGCCTGATCTTCGTTTCTGCGGTTGGTGTCTTTGGCTTCATCTACCTGGCGGGGGTTCTGGGCGAACTCATCCGATATGACATGCGACGCAGCTTATTCAACCATCTACAGGAGCTCTCGCTCTCCTATTTCGACCGCACGCCGGTTGGCTGGATCATTTCACGCGTGACTTCCGACACTGACCGGGTGGCAGAGCTGGTGACCTGGGGCTTGTTGGACGTCACTTGGGGCATTTTTAACATTGTCACGGCCATGATCTTCATGGTGATTATCAACTGGCAGTTGGCGTTAATCGTGTTCGCCTTTGTGCCGGTGATCGTCATCTCTGCGCTTGAATTCCGCAAACGGATCTTGGGCGAGTTTCGACTGGTACGAAAGATCAACTCCAAGATCACGGGGGCGTTCAACGAAAGCGTCACCGGCGTACGGGTCACCAAGGCACTTGGCCGAGAAGAGGAAAACCTGCGCGAATTTGGCGGTCTGACCAGCGATATGTATAAGGCCGGTTTCCGGGCGGCGTGGCTCTCGGCGCTCTTCCTGCCGATCGTCCAGATCGTCAGTGCATTCGCCGTCGGGGCCGTAGTTTGGTTCGGCGGCCTGCAGTTCCTGTCGGGTGCTATGACCATTGGTGGCATCTCGGCGTTTGTTTCCTACATCGTGTTCATGCTCTGGCCGGTCCAGGAAATGGCGAGGGTTTACGCTGAGCTGCAGCATGCCCTGGCCTCTGGTGAGCGTGTCTTTTCGCTGATGGATTCGATTCCGGAGATCTCGGACAGGCCGGAGGCGTTCGATCCGGGCAGCATCCTTGGGGATATTGAGTTTGACCACATTGACTTCCATTACGATCCCGAGAGTCCCGTGCTGCGCGACTTTTCGCTCTCGGTCCCGCGCGGGGAGACCATCGCCCTGGTGGGACCGACGGGTGGCGGCAAGAGCACCATCGTCAACCTGCTATCGCGCTTCTATGAGCCAACAGGCGGCGAGATCCGGATCGGCGGCCAGGACTACACCGGCTTTTCGCTGGAGGCCATCCATTCCCGACTGGGGATGGTGCTGCAAACCCCTCATCTATTCTCCGGCACGGTCATGGATAACATCCGCTATGGCCACCTGGAGGCAGATGATGCCGAGGTTGAGCGGGCGGCTAGGATCGCAGGCGCGCACGACTTCATCATTGAAATGGAAGAGGGGTATGAGACCGAGGTCGGCGAAGGCGGTGTCTTATTGTCGGTGGGTCAGAAACAGCTGATCAGCCTAGCACGGGCCATTCTGGCGGACCCGGAGATCTTTATCATGGACGAGGCCACCAGCTCGGTGGATACGCTAACAGAATCGCTGATCCAACGCGGCATCGAGGCCATGATGACCGATCGTACCAGCTTCATCATCGCCCACAGATTATCGACCATCAAACGCGCGGATCGCATCTTGGTGATCGAGGAGGGGAAGATCGCCGAAATGGGCAGCCATGTGGAATTGCTGCACGCCAGAGGGCACTACTACCGGCTATACACGCAGCAATTCAGGCGCCAGTTGGAGCAAGAGTACGAAGTGTTCGGTGCTCCCAGCCCTGCTACTGCGTAGAGATTAACCCAGCCCGGGTTGCTAGTCTCCCGCAACTCCAGCCTCGGCAGGAAGCAGTTCGCCCTCGATCGCTTCCGCCTGCAATGCTAGAATCGCCGCATGCCCGGCATCATCGAACGCTTCCGCCCCTACCTCGACCTGCCGGAGGGGGTAGATCCTGTCACCCTGTCGGAGGGCAGTACCCCGTTGATCTCTATGCCCCGGCTTGCATCCGAACTTGGGGCAGCCGAGCTTCACATCAAGTTCGAGGGCTCGAATCCAACCGGTTCCTTTAAAGACCGCGGCATGACCACTGCCATAACAGAAGCAGTCTCACGCGGCGCCAGTGCGGTGATTTGTGCCAGCACCGGTAATACGGCGGCCAGTGCCGCAGCTTACGCGGCCCGCGCCGGCCTCCGCTGTGTGGTGCTGTTACCACACGGCAAAGTAGCGAGCGGAAAGCTGGCTGCCGCATACACGCACGGGGCAGAAGTGGTCGAAGTAGAGGGATCCTTCGATGATGCGCTCGGCCTGGCGCGCCGACTTTCGGAGCGAACCCCGATCGGTCTGGTAAATTCGCTCAACCCGTATCGGCTCGAGGGCCAAAAGACGGCTGCCTTCGAAATCGTCGAGACGTTGGGGACCGCCCCGGGCTGGCTTGCGCTTCCCGTGGGCAATGCGGGCAACATAAGCGCCTACTGGATGGGATTCCGTCAATTGGCGGAATCGCAGGGCGGCGATCTGCCTCGTTTTCTGGGCGTCCAGGCCAGCGGAGCCGCCCCCCTGGTCGAGGGGCACGTCATCGACCATCCCAAGACCGTCGCCAGCGCGATTCGCATCGGCAACCCGGCACGTGGAGAGCAGGCCTTGCGCGCGGCGGAGGAATCTAGCGGGCGCATCATCGCCGTGCCGGATCAGGCCATCCTGGATGCACAGCGTGACCTGGCCCATCAGGGGCTGTGGGTCGAACCCGCCTCTGCAGCCGGCCTGGCGGGCCTACGGATCGAAGTCGAGGCCCGGCGCTTGGACCTGAGCGGCCAGCGAGTGGTGTGTGTGTGTACCGGCCATGGGCTGAAGGACCCGCGCGCACCCGAAGGACCGACGACCCTGATTCGGCCTGAGCTGAAAGCGCTGGAAGAGCTGCTCAAACTGTGAGGTCGCTGCGAGTCAAAGTCCCAGCTAGCGCAGCTAATCTGGGTCCCGGCTTCGATTCGCTTGCGCTGGCGCTGGATCTCCACAATGAACTGGTCATAGAGGTCATGGACGCGAACCTCGAATTACAGGCGGAAGGCGAGGGCGAAGGACGTCTGCCGACCGACGCTTCCAATAGGATCGCCAGGGCCGCCTACCGTTTCTTCCGGACCGTGGGAATTCCTCCCCCGGGTATGCGAATCCGATCGATAAACCATATCCCGCTTGGAGCCGGATTGGGCTCATCCGCGGCCGCCATCGTCGCCGGTCTGGTGGCAGCGGACGCGATCGCGGAGACCAAAATGAACAGGGAGCAGCTACTGGAGATCGCCTGGGAAATGGAGGGACACGCGGATAACGTGGCGGCAGCAATTTTCGGTGGACTCATCATCGTGGGGCAGTCTTCCGGTAGCTTGCTGACCGCGCAGATTCCGATCGCACCGATGCGGTTTGCGATCGTTACGCCCGAGATTGAGCTGCCGACCACCGGCATGCGAGACACGCTCCCTCGCAATGTGACCTTGCATGACGCGGCCCTCAATCTGGGTCGAATGGGGCTCATGGTGGAGGCGCTTCGTCATGGGGATTTCGATCTCTTGTCGCATGCGGCTGAAGACCGTCTTCATGAGCCTTATCGGACGCCGCTAATCCCTGGCTACTCCGAGGCCCGTTCTGCAGGGTTGGAGGCCGGCGCGGCCGCAGTGACGCTGGCGGGAGCGGGCCCCGGTCTGATCGCGTTTGCTCCCGATCGCCACGAGGCCATCGCAGAGGCAATGGCTATCGCCTTCCGCTCTCACGACCTGCCGGTGCGCAAGTTCGTACTGGATCCCGAGTCTCAGGGAGCTCGCCTGCTCAACACGACGCATTGAGCTGCCCTGGCGCCAAGAATACAATGAACGTAAGGTCTGCCCGGGCTGTAATACCCTTAACCTCTTATAGGTGCAGTAACAGGAAAGCATGAGATTCGTTTGGCTCCTGCTGGTGGCCCTGCCGCTGGCCGCCTGCAACGGTACGGCCACTGCGGAGACTTCCTCCGATCGCAGGCTCCAGTTCCAGCTGGCCGCTGACCGAGATGCTGATCCTGCTTGGAAATGGCCCCATGGGGTATTTCGCCACGCGTGAGGGTGAGCAGCCGGTCGTGATTCCGGGCGCCGACATTTCCAAGTCTCAGACGATTCCTTTGGCAATCCTGGTGGGACCGGATACCAGCGGCGCGCCGGAAGTCTTCGCGGGGGCAATGCAGGCCACGGGTCGGGCTGCCCTTGTGGGATTGCCCACGGGCGGCAACGTATTAAGTTTCCGCCAGCAGATGCTGTCGGATGGTTCGTTACTGACGTTCGCCGATTCTTCCTACATAACCCCAAACGGCCGCGATCTAGGCCTCAACGGGCTGACCCCAGATCTGCTAATCCAAGTCGACTGGGATGAAGTTACACCCGAATCAGACCCAGTAATGAGGGGCGCCATCGATCTGCTGCTTCGAGGATAGGTTGGAGATTGGAATTTGGAGAGTCAAAGAGCGCCGGATTAAGCGGAATGCTACAATGATTGATACTCTAGCTGGGCCTCATAATCTGCTTACCCTTAGCGCTCGCGCGGGCCGAGTCCCGTATTGGGGCTCAATGCTTTCTACCAAACCCCTTCCTGTGATGCGAGTCGGAATCTTAAGCCCCCCCGGGAGACTGCTATGAGCAACAAGGACAAACCCCTGGTAGTCAAAGGTGAGGATCCTCTGGATCGCGTCGGAAGGCGTGAGAAGGAGTATCGCACCGAGCTTGGCGAAAAGCCGCTTGCCAGACGCATCTTGGTCAGGGCTGCCGGCATCGCTCGCCGATTCTGGTGGCTTGGGGTGCTGCTGTTCTTGACCCTGTGGGCACTGTTGAACCCCACGGTCATGAATCTGGCGCTTCTCGGGTTGAGTTTCGTATGGCAAATGGTCTTTGCCGTGCTCTTTATGGTGGTGCAGTTCGGCGCCCTATTCTGGTTTATCAGCCGCACGCGCACAGTCGTCATCAAGCCCGGCGATCCGAAGGCGGTCACCTTCGATGATTACTGGGGCCAACCCCATCTGGTGGAATTGGTCAAACAATGGATCAGCCTGCTGGCTGATCGGCATGATTTCGTCAAGATGGGTGGTCAGTACATCAATGGGCTCATGCTCACCGGAGAACCTGGCACCGGCAAGACGCTGCTGGCCAAGGCCATGGCGGGCGAAGCGGGCATCGCCTTTATGTCCGTTGAGGGATCCGGCTTCAGAGGCATGTTCTGGGGCATGGACACGCTCAAGATGATGAGCTTTGTGCGCAAGGCCAGAAAACTTGCCCGCGAATTCGGAGCGTGCATCGCATATATCGATGAAATCGATGCGGTGGCGATGAGCCGCTCCGGGGTTCAGGGCAGCCAACAGCAAATGGCGGGCGGCATGATGGGGGGCATGATGATGAACGGCGCCCTGACTCGCTTGCTATATGAGATGGACGGCATCGCCGAGCCGGGCCGGATGGAAACATGGAAAGCTAGGATCTATGCCATGCTCGGAAAGCCCCCGCCTCAGCGCAATTGGCACGTGCTATTTATGGGCTCCACCAACCGACCGGATGTCCTGGACCCCGCACTGCTCCGACCCGGAAGGTTCGATCAGGTCATTCAAGTCGACCGCCCGGACCGGGCCGGTCGGCGGGCGATCATCGAGGGTTACCTGGCCAAGATCCGACATGATGCCAAGAAGATCGATATCGAAGCGATCGTAGCGGATACCCCGCGCGCGACACCGGCCCAAGTCATGGCCGCCATCACCAAGGATTCCGTGCGCCATGCACTCTTTGAGGGCCGAGATTACGTGGTCCAAGATGATATCGACCAGGCCATCCAGGAGCAGATCGTCGGAATGGCCAACCCGGTGCGGGAAATGGATCCGCTGCAGAAACGCCAGATCGCCTATCATGAAGCGGGTCACGCGCTCTTGCAGCACTACCTGATGCCCGACCAGCGCATCTCGCGCGTGAGCATCGTTCGGCGTTCAAAGGGTATTCTGGGCTACGTGCTGCCGGTTGATACGGTCGAGATCTATGGTCAGCCGCTGAGACGCATCGTGGCAGATATCATGGTCGCTCTAGGCGGACATATCTGTGTGAAGCTTTTTATGGGAGAGTTTTGGACCGGAGCGACTTCCGATTTCCAAAATGCCCGCATGCAGCTTCGACAGCTTGCTATGTTGGGCTTCTTTGGGCCGCCCGTTGCCGAGCTTTACACGGATGTAAAGGAGCTTCGGTTCTCCGACGAGCGGGTGGAGAATGTATGGAAGCAGCTGGAGGACCAGGTGGAGCGTACTCTGTATCAACATGCCGACGAAGTGGAGGCCGTTGTGGAGGCGCTTATGGAGAAGGACGAACTCTCTAACAAGGAATTACTGGAGATTCTGGGCAAGAACAGCCTCCAGGTCGCGGTGGACGAAGGATTGGAAATGGAGAGCGTGCTCGAGCAATTGGGGGTCAATCCGAGCGGGCTCGCCTATCAGCGCCGCGAGCAATTGCCTGCAGACGAGAAGATTGAGGAACCAGCTCCTAAGGCGGCTCTGTCGGCCAAAGAGGAAAAGAAGCGCGCAAACCGAAAGAGCAAGGGCAAGAAGTAAAACGCCCCCTGCGGGAATCAAAAGGGAGGCCATCGCGGCCTCCCTTTTTTATTAGGCTTTGCTACCTCTCAGTCCCAGGACCAGAAACCGAGGCGACCTTCGGTCAGGAAGCGGGGCTCGAAATCCCCAGAGGCTGGGACAATGAATAGTCCTTGCATGGACTCGTTTGCCACAGCGGACACTACGAGGTAGCGGCTATCGGGGGACCAGATAGTCGCCGAGCGCTGATATTGGTCGAAGAAGGGGAAGATATTCAGAAAAGTGGAGGTAGGCTGGAACGCCGCTATTCGCTCGGTTTCTCCGGTTTTGGGTTCTGCGATGTGGAGTTCCAGCAGGAAACGGGTGTTTTCAGCAGTCTGTTCCTCACCCTCCGCCGCATCAGAGAGGATCACCGGAACGAAAAATGCTAGCTTCTTGCCGTCCGGCGCCCAGAAGAAGCCCATCACATCTTTGGCCGCGGTGCTTATGAGCTCCGGCTCCCTGGGTTTTCGCAGATCCAGAAAGGTCAAATCCCCAACCAGCGCCTGGCTGTTGGCATCCGCGGTCAGATAAGCCGCAAAGTCGCCTTTGGGGGCCCAGTCGAAAGCGATGCTCCCCTCATAGTCCGCAATAGCCCGCTGCAGTCGACCCGCGGAATCGGTCAGAATAAGCTGTTGTTGGCCTCCTGTAGCGCCCGCCAGCAGTACATATTCTCCGTCCGGCGAGTAAGCGGGCGCCTGGAAGTTCGTGGGTTGAATCCCCAGGCCCGTCTCACGAATGACCGGCTCCATTTCCACCAGCGAGAGCCTTGCGCCACTTGGATTGATGGCTACCGAGCCGCCGGCGTGGACCATCACTTCCGTGCTTCGAGGAGACCATGCCCAGTAATAGGGCCTCCCGGTGTCGACGACGGAAGTTTCTCCCCCCTCCGCTGGCGCAATTTGCATCGCCATGGCGGAGGTGCCCTGTGTAGAACTTAGAAAGCTCACCCACTGTCCGTCCGGAGACCAATAAAGGTAGAAGGGAACGTGGGCATCGCTCGAGTAAATCTCGCGAGCTCCCTCTGCCTTCCTATCCGTAGCGAATATGCTGGCGGTGGCGCTGCCGTCCTCCTGGACATCGAAGCCCACGAAGGCCAGCTTGTTGTCTTCCAACGACCAGGTCGGGAAATCGTAAAAGCGACGCGCACCGCCTTCTGCCGCATAGGCGTCTTCGGTGATCATGGTCAGTTTCCCACCCGCCTGGTCGATCGTGTAGACATTGCCATCAGGACCAAGATAGGCTATCAAGCCGCTCTTGCGCTCTACTGCCGCGAGCAGAGGGCTTTGAGGGACTTGGATCCCCTGCCCGATCGAGCCACAGGCTGCGATGAGCAGGCTACCGAGGATCAGCAGGGGAAGTGGGTACTTTTTTATCGGTATGCCCTTTAAAAAGTGTTTGCGGATTGTATCACCCTGGGTTTAGCGGCCGTGCTCTGCATGCCAGGTGAGAAGATTTTCGGACAGCATTGGTAGAGATTGTATCGATCGCGGCAGCTATAATCCCATAGATTTCTTGTAAGAAGTCTGCAAATGACGAGTACCATCCACGGTGAGGGAGTTGAACATGCCTGTCTACAACGAAGCACTTGAGAACTACGTGCGAGAAACGTTCTCGGCGGAGGACGAGATACTGTCAACCATACGAACTGAAATCCCACGGCGTGGCTTACCGGAAATCACGGTGAGGCCGGAGGAGGGGCGCTTCCTCCAGTTCATTGTGGCCGCAAGCGGTGCTCGGATGGCAGTTGAGATTGGCACCCTGGGTGGGTACAGCGGTGTCTGGATCGCTCGCGGATTGCCGCCTGGCGGGAAGTTGATATCACTTGAATTGTCTGAGGAGCATGCTGCGGTCGCCGCGGATCACTTTGAGATGGCCGGACTGGCCGACAAGGTGGATCTGCGGGTTGGGGACGCCCATGATTTGCTTAAGGATTTGGCGAATGAGGGGCCCTTCGAGTTCGTTTTTATCGACGCCGATAAGGAGGGATACCCGGCCTATCTGGATTGGGCAGAAGCCAACCTGCGTCCCAGAGGGATTGTAGCTGGGCACAACGCCTTCGGTTTTGGAACGATCGATGATTCGAGCGATTCAGACCCCGGAGTCGCTGCCTTGCGTCTCTTCAACGAACGCCTTGCGAACGACGACCACTTCATATCTACCGTATTTCCAGCAGGCGACGGGACTGCGGTGGGGGTTTTACGGAAGAATACTTGACATAATCTCGCTCCCCTGCCTGATTTCTACTCTTCAGCTGTAAATCCTCTCATTTCTAGCCTCAGAATCTGATACGGAGGATTCATACGCATTTCTTACGGCCCCTGGAAGCCCCAGAAAGGCCCGAATGCTATAATCGGTTGGACATGCGAAATCGCGTTAGGAGGGTTCAAAAATGATGCGATTCGACCGCTTTACGGAGCGGGCGCAAGACGCTGCGCAGCGCGCGGCGGAGATC
>BTQZ01000016.1:0-49666 GCA_036986135.1 Anaerolineae bacterium
TTGGTCATTTGTCCTTGCGGATATTCTTCTCTCATTTTTTCCTAGTTCTTTCGGTACGCGAAACCGGGCAGCCGAACCCGTATGGCTCGCTGCCCAACATGGGTTTTGACTATGAATTAGCGACTAATGGTGCGCTAGTTGGCTAGAGAAACCCGCCGTCTAATCCGCGCATGGCAACCCCTTTACTCTCGATTTCCACTCTGGTAGAAATCTACTCGAAAGCTCTCATCCGGTTCTCAACCGGAATCCATACGCCTGGATCATTGTACTAGTACTCAGGTCATGTTGTCCAATCGCATTTCTGTCTGCTCGGGTTGATGAATCCCGGGCTACACGCTTCGACTTCAGCTTATCAGTCGATCGTACAGCTCTCGCACGTCTTCCGGGGGATCGAGACCCAGCTCCTCAGCAAGCGCTCGAACGTACTCCTGGTAGTGGGCAACGATCTCGCTTCGCCGCCCCAATCTTCCAAGCGCCTGCAAATAGTAGCGGTTGGTGTCATCGCGCAGTGGATCCAGCCTTAACGCCTCTCGGAGCCAGCCCACCGCCTCGGAGGCCCGGCCCCGGATCAGTGCCTCTTCCGAATAGTCCGCCAGCAAATCCAAGTATCGCAATTCAAGCTCACGTCGCCGCTCATTGACCCACTCCGAATCGAATTCTGGAAGGAATTGGCCGCCATAAAGGTTTACGGCCTCGGTCAGTACAAACATTGATCTTGGATCGCCTATTGGCAGCCCCTCTGCGATGGAGGCCGCTTGCTCGAATTTGGCGACATCATATTGAACCGACAGCTCTGGATCGATTCGGTATAGAGAACCATCAAATTGGATGGCCTCTTTGCCCAACTCGCGCCGAATGCTGTAGATTGCAGTGTGGAGGCTGGAGACCTGCCGGCCTGGAGCATGGTCGGGCCAAAAGGTCTCCATCAACTGATCGCGGGCAACGCGGCCGCGATCCAGTAAGTAGTACAGAATCTCAGTTGCCATCGGCTTCAGTTGCTTCACTTCGGCCCCGTTGACGAGCACGCGGGCGACTCCGAGCGCTTCGAAAGCCAGTGTAAGTTCATCAGGCTCCTCATCGACGCTGCTCTCGTATCGTCTCTCAAGCGCAATCAGGGTGTCGATCCGGCTCCGAACCAGAAGGAACGTGGGGTCCAACTTGAAATGATCTGAAGCGAATTCTGCGAACTCCGGGTCGAACCTTAGCTCGGCAGCGATCACTTGCTCGGTACCGAATCCTCCTGCCAGAGATAGCGCCTCCACGAGAGTCTGGATACTGCGTCCCTCATTTTCCATTTCAAAGCCGGCCCGGGCAATAAAATAGTAGGCCAGCGTTAGCTCCTCTGCTTCGAGATTCTGTGCTCCTTTCCTGACTAGCATTCGCAGGTTCTTAATTGCATGTTCGGGCGAAGCCTGGAGCTCGAGCGCCGACTGCTGGATCCGTACGCTGCTGGAGGGCTTCTGGCCGTCTTCCACCACGATCGCCCGCTTGAGCCACTCGTGTGCCACGCCCGCGCCTCCGCGGCGCCGATGCAGTGCGCTGGCCTGCAAACATCCATACCGAATCCAATGGATATCGTCGAGCTCTAGAAGGATATCCAATGCTTGACGGTAAAGCTCCGCCGCTTGCAGCATGAGACCGATGTCGTTGAAGACATCCGCCTGCCGAAGCAGCGCAATGGCCTCTCTCAGTGGACTGGCGGATTGCCTTGCATGGTTCAATGCTTCACGGCTGTAGAGAAGAGCGGACTCGAAGTCACCCGACTGGTGGGCGCCTCTTGCGCGGTTGCCGTAGGCCACTGCAAGGGGCAGCGGCGCACCGATCTGGCGTGCAAGCTCGAGAACCTGTGCCGCTGTGGCGTTCCATTGCTGCAAGTTCCCCTGGGCTTCTTGGTACATCGATAGATCCACCAATGCGGCAGCTCGCTGGTAGTCCCCTCCCTGGCCCATAAAACAGTCGACGGCCTGTGCTACGAGCTTTTCGGCCAAGGCCGGATCCTTCTGCCCCGCGAACACCGCGAGCGCCTTTAGGCGCAAGCCCATGCCAAGGTGTCTGCGATTTTTCCTCTTTGCATAGATTTGCTGCAGGCGGTCGGCAGAATCGATCGCTGCGGCATATGCTCCCCGCCTGTAGGATATGAAGCCCTGGTTAATTTCGGCCCGGGCCCTGATGTCTTTGCTTGCCTTGGGACTGATGGATTTGCTGGCTTCAGCCAGCATCGCTTCGGCGCTATCTAGCTCACCGCGATTAAACCTTGACTGAGTAAGAAACAGAAGCACGTTTGGGATACTTACAGAGTCTTGCCGAAGGGCTTCTGCCCACCTTTCCAAGGTTTGAATTCGTCCTTGCTCAAACATGTCCTCGGCATAGCGCTCGGCGAGCTTTCCTGCCCGGCTCAGGGAGCCGGCTTCGACCAGCAGATCGACCGCCTGTTCTGTAGACCCCTTATCCAGGTGGTAATCGGCGGCCTTACGACGAAGTGACCGAAGCCCGCGCGGGTCGGCCCCATCGAGAGACGCCAAGAGGAACTCCCTGAATAGGGGGTGAAATTCGTAGGTTCTCGGCGAGGCCTCAGAAGCCGTGACGAAGAGCCCTTTGCGAACCAGCCTGCCCAAGTACTTCTGGCTGTCTTCTCGCTCCAGAACTACATTGCAGGCCTCGACCATCATTACTGGAAGAACCGAAGCGTCCAGCGCAAAGCGGCGTAAATCATCCGGCTGGCGATTCAACACAACGGAGGCCAGGTATTCGTACACCATGGGCCGGCCCCCACCGATTAGCGAACCCGCGCCGAGATCCGCCACCGCGCCAGACATGACGATTCCGGTCACCCAGCCTCGGCTCTCTTCCAGGAGTTTGTCAATCTCTGCATCGGTTAGCGGCTCACCCTGCTGTTTGTTGGTAAGTTCAACGAGTTCCTCTCGAGTAAGAGCCAGGTCGTGAGGCCCAAATCCAGCCAGCTCTCGCTCTGCCATCAGGCGAGCCAGGGAGACTTCCAGGACCTCCCGCCCTGCGGCAACAACGGTGGCCTGCTCGGGGAGATCTTCCAGGAATCGATCGATGAATTGAAGGACGGGCTTGGATTGGTTGATGAGGTGGACGTCGTCGATGGCGATAAAGAACGTTTCCGCGATCTGCTCATCGATGGCGCCGGCGAATGCGACCGCCAGGGCCTCTGGCGAAGATTTAGCGAGAGCTCCTAAATCAGGTTTGCCCCTCAGCCTGCGAAATCGACTCTGCAGCGACGCGGCCAGCACCTCTGCAAAGCGCATCACGTCCCATTCCGCCTCTGAGAGGCGCATCCAGCAGACGGTGAAGTCAGTGCTGGCTCCGAAATCCGCCAGTAAGGTAGTTTTCCCATAACCGGCAGGAGCCGCAATAGCGATCAGTTTACGCGGCATGTTGCCGTGGATTGCGTCCACCAGACGCTCGCGATGTATGCCGTTCCGCACATCGAAGACGGGAGGGTTGATTGCGTGACGGATAAGTGGGTCTCTCGAGGCCATACGGGACTCAGCGCTCCTGATTCGGTTCGGGGAGGACGAATGAAGCTTCGCCCCTGTCTACCTCTCCCTGCTCTTCATAGAGTAGGCGTGCGACAAGGGTGTACTGCAAACCTGGTGAGGGGTGCAGGAGGTGAAGCGTCAGCGACATAGCAGCGTCGGTTGTTTCCACAATGCTGCTGGCAGCCACCCTTACCCCCTGCTCGTCGTGCACCTCCAGGTCGATAGTGGGCCGTACCTGGAACGGCGTCACGGACAAGCGCACCAGCAGGCGCTGGGCATCTGAATACGGTTCGACCTCAACAGCTCGAAAAGACACTTGATCCGGCGGCAGTGGTGCTTCCGCCGGATCTAGAAACTCGATATCCATTCAGTACCGTGGGATCGACCCTTTCGCATTATATACGCCGATGCAAGATACACACTAAGGGCCACTATGGGACCTTTTTCCTATCGAATCGATCAGCCACGAACGGCTATGCGCAACGGCCCCGTTGCCGCTTGCGCAGGGGTAGAATCACGTCGGAGGGCTTCATGCATCAGTTTGAGACTCGCACAATACACGCCGGGCAGGCGCCTGATCCCGCAACCGGCTCGGTCATGACACCCATCTACCAGACGTCAACTTTCAAGCAGGAGGGTGTGGGTCAATCCAAGGGTTACGAATATTCCCGGAGCGGTAACCCTACACGCGCGGCATTGGAGGAGTGCCTGGCCTCACTGGAGGGCGGCGACTACGGTCTGGGATTTTCGTCTGGTATGGCAGCCATCGACGCCGTCCTGCATCTCCTAGGGCCCGGTGACCACCTGCTCGCGGTAAGCGACCTTTACGGCGGCACCTATCGGCTTTTCGAATCGGTCTATGCTCAATTGGGATTGGAGTTTTCGTACGCCTCGGCGGCGGATCCGGAATCCTTCGTGGAACAGATGAAACCGAGCACGAAGCTGGTATGGCTGGAGTCGCCAACCAACCCCTTGTTGCATCTCTGCGATATCGAAGTCATCTCAAGGCTGGCAAAGGTCAGGAATCCAGAGGTCTTAGTGGCAGTGGACAGTACCTTTGCCACGCCTTATCTGCAGCGGCCATTGGAGATGGGGGCGGACATCGTTCAGCACTCAACCACCAAGTACCTGAGCGGTCACTCCGACGTAATCGGCGGCGCGATCGTCACGGATCTTCCCAGGGTTGCCGAGCGGTTGGCCTTCTACCAAAATGCCATCGGCGCCGTACCCGGGCCGTTTGACTGCTTTATGGTCCTGCGCGGCATCAAGACGCTTGCGGTTCGGATGGATCGTCACTCGGCCAATGCGTTGCAGATCGCGGAGCATCTCCAGGAACAGCCAGGAATCCATCACGTTAATTACCCCGGCTTGCCAAGTCACCCGCAGTACGAGCTGGGGATGCGCCAGATGCGGTCGGCGGGCGGCATGGTGTCGTTTACGGTAGAAGGGGGCGCGGCCGCGGCAAAGCAATTGGCGGAGGCGACGAGGATTTTCAGTCTCGCCGAGTCGCTGGGCGGAGTGGAGTCGCTGATTGAAGTTCCCGCGGCGATGACCCACGCCTCAACCGCAGGCTCAAGTTTGGAGGTCGATCCGGCCTTGATTCGTTTGTCTGTGGGTCTGGAAGCAGTGGGGGATCTTATCGATGACCTGGATCAGGCACTTGCCTGATCACTCGTCGAACACAAACGTGGACTCGGCATAGAAGCGCACTCTGCGTTGCTCCACCCGCTGCCGGATCCACTCTTCCAAGGCCCTGCGCTTTTCTTCGACCGGAGATCGGTCGGCCAGCATTGCCAAAGGAAAATTGACTCGAAGCGCCCGAGGAGAGATCAAGAAGCGAGTCAGTCCACTCGGAAATAGCGCGCCGCTGGAAGCCACTTCGATCACGTCGCTCACGCTAAACTGAGGATATACGATCAAGCAGTTCATTTCGGGGTAGAGATTAGACAATCCGTCGAGGTTTGAGGTGGTCGTCCGTTCGCGTCTAAAGCGCCCCTCATACAGGCTCACGAGTTCAGTCAGGCCCTTAAGCTTCTTCGAAATGCCTCCTCCATCGACACCGAGCTGCCAGGTCTCGCCATCCGGCAGCACCATATAAGCAAGCGATTCTTCTCGGGCCAGGGCTGCCGCAGCTCGAAACTCATCCGACTTGCGGACTTCTACTTCGGATATTCGGCGTACTCCTTCCAGCACTGGGCGTAAATTGCCTCCACTCAAAATGTGATTCCAACTCTTGACTTCCACACCCTCATTTGCGATCTGAACCAGCATGTGCGGGAAGCCCATCTTGCGCACCGCCATCGTCCGGTTGGCGCCGTCTAATACCACGAAGCGCTCAGCCTGGCCCTCGATCCGCAACACCACGGGCGGATTCTTTAGAAAGCCTTGGGTCTGCAGCGCTCTTATGAGCCGCTGGGAACGTCCCTCCTCAATGGCCTCATGAGGCCGCATAGAGGCCGTCTCAACGATTTGCAGTTCTGGGAGCTCGGGGAGTTGATTCATTCCTTAGCCACGTACTCGAGCGCATCAATGACCGTTACTATGCCGGTGGGTCCACCAGCTTCGTCCGTGAGCACAATAACCTTGCGGGAGACCAGCTCAGGCAAGACCTCTTCGAGCGGGTCTGTCTCAAAAGCACTGCCGACATCCTCGTTTACTATCGGTGCGATCGAGGCTGCCGCATCATGATCGGGCTTGAGCATATGATCAAGCAGGTCGACCTCGGATACCAGGCCCACCAACCGCCCCTGGTCGTCCACTACCGGGAGCTGAGAAACTCCGTTGTCTCTCATGCGCGCGACAACCTCTTGCAGAGGATCATCTTGAGTAGCGATGATCAGATCTGCCAACCCGCGCGCACTGGCAATCTCCCGCACCGGCGCCCGCCGGCGGTCCAACTCCAAGAACCCATGTTCACGCATCCAATCATCGCTAAAAACCTTGGAGAGATAACGGTCTCCCGAATCAGGAAAAACCACGACCATAAGCCGTTCGGGCCCAAGACCTTCTGCGGCCTTTATCGCCCCCGCCATCGCCGCCCCAGATGAACCTCCACAAAAAATGCCTTCCTCTCTAACCAAGCGACGGGTCCAGCGAAAGGCCTCATCATCGTCGACTTGGACGACCAAATCTACTAGGCTCAAATCCAGGGTGGTGGGTACAAAGTCTTCGCCAATCCCCTCGATCTTGTAAGTCGTGGCTTCGAGTCCCTCGAGCGCTCCGCCTGCCTTCCAGACGTCATACAGCAGCGATCCTTTCGGGTCAACGCCGATGATACGTACTTCATGTGCGTTCTGGCGCATGTACTGCCCGATGCCCGATATCGTTCCACCTGTGCCCATTCCAACGACCACGTCGGTTACCTTGCCCGCCGTTTGTTCCCAGATTTCCGGGCCAGTCGTAAGTCGGTGGCTCTCGGGATTGGCGGGGTTGTGGTATTGGTCGGCCAGCACCGCATTGGGGGTCTTCTCTACGATCCGCTCCGCTACACAGTAGTAAGAGCGCGGATCGTCAGGTGCGACCGCGGTTGGAGTGATCACGACCCGCGCCCCGAATGCTCTAAGCAGTTGAATTTTCTCGTGGCTCATCTTGTCGGGCATCACAAAGATGGCCTGATAGCCCTTAAGCGCGCATGCGATTGCCAAGGCCACTCCGGTGTTCCCGGATGTGGCTTCGACCACTGTTCCGCCCGGGATGAGCTCGCCCGCCTGTTCATAGGCCTCCAGAATGGGCAAAGCAATACGATCCTTGACAGAGCCACCCGGATTGAAAAATTCCAGCTTGGCGAATACTTGGCAGGGGAACCCGCGGGTTACGCGGCTTAACTTGACCAGCGGTGTATTGCCGATGGTTCCGAGTATGTCCTCGTGTACACGCATAGAAGTGAGGTACGAGAACCTCGAATCCAAGAGTACCATAGCAGGGGAAGACGAAACAAGATGTTTTGTGCGTTACAATCACCGCGTTTTCCGCGCAATCCAGCAATCCCCCGCCATTCATGTCGTTGATCCATTGACCAGGAGGAAGGATGTCCAAGGAAGCTCTAGACTACGCCCAGGGGAATAGGAATTCCGCGTTGGATGAACTGAAATCCATCCTGCGAATCCCCTCTATCTCAACCTTGCCCGAGCATGAGCCAGATATGACCGCCGCCTCAGACTGGCTGATCGACCGGTTGGACCTTCTCGGGTTTCAAGGCCGAGCCATCGATGCAGGCGGTCCGCCGGTTGTCTATGGAGATTGGCTCGGGGCTGGCGCAAGCGCCCCTGTGATCCTGGTTTACGGACATTACGATGTCCAGCCGGTGGATCCACTAGAGCTCTGGGAAAGTGCCCCGTTCGAGCCGGCGGTGCGCGGCAACGATCTGTATGCCAGAGGAGCCTCGGATATGAAGGGGCAGATCGTGGCTCACCTAATGGCCGTTAAGGCCTTGAAGGAAACTACGGGCATACCGGTAAACATCAAATACCTGATCGAGGGAGAAGAAGAGATCGGCTCCAAGCACCTGGGAGAATTCATCAATTCCAATGAGGATTTGCTTGCCTGCGATTTCTGCCTCAACATCGATGCGGGCGTGATCGGCCCCGAGACGCCCTCCCTTACTTATGCCTTACGGGGCATGGCCTACTTTGAGATCCGGCTTGAAGGCCCGCCTGGAGATCTGCATTCAGGCACATTTGGTGGAGCCGTCGTAAACCCTGCAAACGTACTGGCGGCATTGATCGGTGAGATGCACGATGAGCTTGGTCGGGTAGCATTGCCCGGTTTCTACGATGACGTCAGACCGCTCTCCGATCAGGAGCGATTAGACCTGGCAAGTCTCCCGCAATCGGATGAGTGGTGGAGTGAGCAATCGGGCGCAGCCGTTCTTGGCGGCGAGCATGGTTACTCGACCACCGAACGCGCGACTGCGAGACCCACACTGGATGTAAATGGCCTGCTCAGCGGATTTACCGGAGAAGGCGGCAAGACCGTGCTTCCCTCAAAGGCAATGGCGAAAATCTCCACGCGTCTGGTTCCCGACCAGGATCCGCATCAGGTGCACGAATCCTTGCTGGCCTTCATGAAACAAAACGCGCCTCCAGGCGTCTCATGGGAAGTTGATATGCTGGCCGCGGCAGTGGCTTCGATAATCGATCGCGATTCGGTTGAAGCCCGGGCAGCCGCGGAGGCCCTGGAGGCGGTCTGGGGCGTGCCGGCCAGGTTCAAGCGAGAGGGCGGAACGGTGCCGGTGGTGGGCATGATCGAGGAAATGCTGGGTGTCAAGACGCTCATGCTGGGCTTTGGGCTGCCTGACGACAATCTTCATGCGCCGAATGAGAAATTTCATCTTCCCAATTTCCACCGCGGCATAGACACCTTCATTTACTTCATGACCTCCTTAGCGGCGTGAGCGCTGAAAAGTCGCTTCCCAATTACGGTGGTCAGGCCGTCATCGAGGGGGTGCTGATGCGCGGAACACGCACGTACAGCATTGCCGTGCGAACTCCGGATCGATCCATTTTGATTGAATCACAGTACTTTGGCTCGATTCATCGAGCCCGCTGGCTCCGTGTCCCATTCTTGCGCGGCTTATTGGTGTTGTGGGAGTCGCTAGTCATCGGGATTCGGGCGCTGACATT
Organism: Anaerolineae bacterium; assembly: GCA_036986135.1. Lineage (GTDB taxonomy): Bacteria > Chloroflexota > Anaerolineae > Anaerolineales > E44-bin32 > JADFRG01. Next base: position 9,128 of record BTQZ01000016.1, read on the forward strand.
CTCCGCCAATGCTCAGGCGGAGGATGAAAGCGAGCGCATTGAGGGCGCATCTCTAACGCTCACCCTGCTGGGTTCGATCGCGATCGCGCTAGTCGCGTTTCTACTCTTTCCGGCCGGGGTGGGAGTGCTCTTGCAGCGCGTGCTCGGCATCACGGAGCTCGCGACCAATGTGATCGAGGGAGCCATTCGGCTGGTCTTGCTGATTGGCTACGTATGGGGTATCGGCCGCATGCCCGAGATCGACCGTGTTTATGGCTACCATGGGGCTGAGCACATGACGATCCACGCATTTGAAGCGGGCGCTCCGCTGACTCCCGAGTCGGTCCGCACCTTTCCGAGGGAGCACCCGCGTTGTGGCACCGCGTTTCTGCTCACGGTGGCTCTGCTGTCAATCCTGCTCTTTGCTCTAATGGGGCCGCTGCCCCTGTTTGCCAAGCTCGCGAGCCGAATCGTATTCATCCCCGTGCTGGCGTCTCTGGCCTACGAGTACATTCGGCTTACCGCGCGATTCGCCGATCGAGCGTGGGTCAAGCCATTTATGTGGCCAAATCTTGCGCTCCAGCGTCTCACTACACGGCCGCCCAGCCCGGGAATGATCGAAGTCGCGGTTGCTTCCTTTGAGGCGATGAGAGGGCGCGAGGACAATGTTGAGGGGCCTGCGTAGGATATAGAAGCATCGCCTGCTCCATGCCCACCCTTTTATTACTGCACAGCCAGAAGTACGAAGTTAAGCCCGGCACCAGCGTGCGCGATGCCATGATGAAGCATGACATTCAGCCGGAGACGGTGATTCCCACCCGTGACGGTGAGCTCATAACCGAAGACGAAATCATTCGCGAAGGGCAGACCATTCGATTGGTTGCGGTGATCTCGGGTGGAATGCGCGCTTGAAGTGCCGCGAAACTGTGGGATCCGACTAAGCGAGGGCTTTCTTGCAGCTAGTGCCTGATCCATGCCTGCTCGGGCTGCAGAGCCTCATGCCCGGCCGGAATAATCAGACGGTAGACGAATTCTGGTGCGGCAGGCCCACCCTCGTGGGTCAGAAGGCGGCTGACCGGGATTCCAAACAGTCGCTCGTTCTCTTCCAATAGCGGCCGAACCAGTTCCCAGTGATCTGAGCTCATCTCAGAAAACTCTCCCCCATTCAGCTGATCCGCGCCCACCGCTCGGTTCGGGTCGCGCAGAAAGATCGCTCCCCCGGAAGCCAAGGAAAACAGGTTTCCGCCCGGATACGGTGTCTCTAAATCAATCAATCGTCCTCGGCCATCGAATGAAATGCCGTTCAACACCACGAAGCCCCCATCGGCCAAAGGATCTCCAGCCATGAACGATTCGGCAAGATAGTCCAGACAGCTGCCATTGATGACCACCCGCGGATTGCCCACCGCATTGATGAGCGGACGGCCTGCAGCATGGCCCAACACGTATGCTTCGCCCCCTTTGGCGCCGTACATAAAGGTCTGTCCCACGTCGCCATGGACGACAAGCTTTCCGTTCTTCATGATCTGCGCCAATTGATCCTGGCCAGAACCGTGAACAATGACCTGCGCACCATCGATGCCAGAAGCAAGATAATCTCCGGATGAGCCGAAGACGTCGATCCGAATATCGCCAGTATCGGCGCCCAGGCCATTGGCGATGAATCGCTGGCCTCTCACGTTCATGACCACGATGTCGCGAAATCCACGATCCACAAGCGAGCCCATCTCGAGGGCGAGAGAGTGAGGGCCCTGTGCGGGAAATCCCGTGGCGTCCAGCACCACGGCCGGCCTCGGTTCACTTGGCTCAGGGAGAGCCAATCCGTGCGCATGGTAGGTGAATTGACTATTGGCATCTTCTTTGACCGCCTGGATCCACGTGGCCAGCGCCTGATCCAGGATGCTCAGCACGGAACTGCGCCGCATCTGCCCGGTGTCAACCCTTCGATCCAATAGCAGGCCGATGAGCGTCAGTTGGTCGCGGCGATTGTGCTCGCCATTAAGCAAACCGCTCAGATTGCCCTGCAGATCCGCATAGCTCCAGGAGTGCAGGTCGTCTCTCACTTGGTCGAATCGGTCATCCTGCGCTGACCCGGCAGCCCGGCTGATCCGAATTTCCCCGCGATAGGGAGTGGAGACTTCTTCGATCTCAATCTGACGGCCGAATTTATCACGGCAATGCAGCTCGGCCTGTCCATCCGGCCCTCGCATAACTTTGAATTGGAAAGCGCCGCCGTCGGTGTGGCTGCCCCCACGCGCGTTCCAAATCAAGTCGGGGTGGGTCCAGAATCTGCCATCGGATTCAGATAAGCTCTGAAGAGCGGCATCGATCGCTTGTTTCTCCGATGCTGCGAATCCGATGGAGGGCTGCCCGGCCTCCCCCTGCTGCAAAGCAAAGACTTGCGGTCTCAGCATGCTGGTGTCGGTGATGCCGATCAGGCGCACCTCGCGCGGGCCTGCACCGTTCCTCAGCGACTGCGCCAGCAGAAAGAACCACGGACCGTCCGGAGAACCGTGTATATGGGAAGCCTGAAGCTGCCCGTAAGTGCGGCGTTTCTCTTCCGGAAGCATGGCAAAGTCGCGCTCGGTTGTGGGAGCCAACGTTTCGATGACGTATTCCAGCGGATAGCCAAACGTGCGGTGATGAAGGTCGAAAACCAGCGCCGACACCTCTGTATCGGTCAGGAATTGGGGCCGGATGTTGTGCTGGGCCAGGTAGGAGCAGACCGACGTATAATTTGCAAAATCGCCATTGTGTACGAGCGCTTCATTCAATCCGACAAAGGGATGGGCGCCGCCAGGGTGCCACACTCGACCTTTTGTCGGGTATCGATGATGACCAATCCAAATATGGGCCTTCATGTCTTCCAGGCCATAGACCCGAAAGACATCGTCCCCGAAGCCCACGAGTTTCAACACAAGCAAATCCTTGCCGTGCGATAGCACAAAGGCCCGCGTATCCCCCAGTGCTGCGTAGAAGGATCGATTCAGTTTGTAGCTATTTTGGTAGACAAATTCGTCCTCAAGCTCCTCCGCACCCAGACCGGACAGCCCGCTGGTCTTTTTAAATTCCGCCAATGCTCCGGATTTCGGCCGCGCGAAGTAGGCCACGACCTTGGGCGGCCTGGGTTCGAGCTCTCCGCGCAGAGGAAATTCGTGCGTGTGGTCGATCTCGAATTTGGGAATGATGAACTGACGCTCGACATCGGGCCTGGCCGCGAGATCGAGATAGGCGACCGCGATCAGGTAATCCTCGCTCAGAGTGGAGGAATCCACACCGAAGGCGACCGGCTCGAGGCCGGCGAGCGCCGCGCCGCCGCCCTTGCCGTTGCCCCGGTTACGCATCTGCATCAGGGACTGAAGCAGATGCCGGCCTTCGATTTGCATACTGCTGGCAATACCGATAACCCCACAGCCACCTTCCGCAGCGGCCTTGCGCGTGAACTCGCGAGGATCAATTAATCCTACTGTCTGCTTACGAGCGCGGATGATCTGGCGTGCGATCGCAGTTCTGGATTTACTCATCGGATGTAGCGAAGAAGGTCCGTCCGCCCTCGCAGCTCGGTGACCTTGCTGAGACCCAGCTTTCGCAAGATATCTTCCAATTCACTCTTCATCGAGCCGTAGAGATTGCTAATACGCTCCGCTCCCCAGGACGGATCGACCAGTAGAGATAGCTCTGGATCGGTGGTCGTGAGCCCGAACGGGCAGCCCCGACCGCGCTCGCAGTTTCCACATCGGGTGCAGCCCAGTGCGACAAGCTCGGCGGTTCCTAACACCGCTCCGTCGGCTCCCAATGCAATGGCTTTGGCCATATCGTGTGCGGTTCGGAGCCCGCCGCTGGCCAATACGACGATTTCGTCTCGCACCCCTTCTTCCTGCAGGTAGCGATGGACCTTCGGGATGGCGAATTCGACCGGCATGGCAATGTTCTTTTTAGCAATTTCCGGTGCCGCACCCGTCCCCCCATAGGACCCATCAATCTGCAAGATATTCGCTCCCGCGTAGTAGCTGCCTACCGCTACCATATCGATATCGGTGGGGGTGGAGACCTTCACTACCACCAGCGCCGCGGGATTGACGGTTTTGATCCAATCCACGTGTTTTCGATGGTCCTCCACCGAATAAACGCTGTGGAACGGGAACGGAGAAAATAGGCTTACCCAGGGGGGCGATTCGCGCATGCGCGCCACGGGCAGCGTGGTCTTGTCACCGAGCAGGTGACCCCCCAGCCCCGGTTTCGCACCTTGCGCGTACTTGAACTCTACGATTCGGGTGCGTTGGATCGTCTCCTCGCGCACTCCGAATAGCCCGGTCGCAATTTGAGTGATCACATGTCTCTGATACGGAATCAGCGAGTCTGGATAGCCGCCTTCTCCGGTCGAGGTAAAGGTGTTCCAACGCTCGGCGGCCATGGCTCGAGCAAGCATGATCTGCTCGCTTACCGACCCGTAGGACATGCCAGCCCCATACCAGGGAATCGGAATTTCGATGCGCGGCTCGGATGTTCGACGATTGAGCTGGAGAGTGGTGTCTATTTCCTCGGTCTCCGGCACCCAATCCCGCTGGGGAAGGACCTTGAGTTCGAGCGCGTCAAATCCACCCCCGGAATCTCCCCTCCGATGTTCCAAGCCCGAGGGGTGAACCCCCTCCGATTGCATCCAGTTGGCCAGGATCAGATCCGAGGTCCACCGGCGATCTCCCAGCGCGGGAGGAGGCCCATCTGCGCGCGGCCAGTATTGAAATCCTGAGCGCAGCCACTCTGTATGTTTGTGGGTTCTGCCAGCAAAAGGGTCCGAGCCAGGATTAGTCATAGCCCTCGATCCCAGCGAAGGCCTCGCGCTCCAAATCCGCCTGGAACATCGCCCTCCCGATCTCGCCGCGCAGCCTTCGCACCTCGCGCAGACCCATGGCTCCCAGGACTTCGAGCATCTGGTCTCTCCACGAGCCCATCAGATTGATGAGCCTCTGAGCCGCCCACGCTGGATCCGTGAGTGGCAGCTCGATCTGTGCGGCCGCACGGTCGCGCACCTCTCCCTGAAATTGAGCCTGTAAGGCAATCAGGGCTGCTGTCTCTATCGCCACTGCATCGAGCCCAGCAATAATCGCTTTGGGAACATGCTCCGCAGCCGTGATCCCCCCGCTCCCGATCAGCGTGATTTGCTCCCTGATCCCCTGAGCAATCAAGCTCTCATGGGCGGCACGAATGGCATCCAGCGTAAATCCGCCAGCGGTCCGACCGTGATAGTCGGCCGTCAGGTGGAAGACGGCAACCCCGGCCTCCAACGGATCGCTTAGATCGGCATCTACTTCCAGACGGACCGCTACAATCGCACTCGGAAAAACTGACGAAAGTTGAGAATAAGCCGCCGCATCCCAGCCATTGAGTTCGATCATTCTGAGAGATTGGCTTCCGGCAGCCAAGCGCTCGATATCTTCAGGATCGACCAGAGGGACCACTGATTCTGACGGCGACATTTGCCCGCCCCGCCGCTTAACCGGCACGATAGCTAGCGTCTCCAGGGCGACGGCAGCCGCCGTGGTTGCGGCGTAGGCATGCGGCTCATCCATCGGCAGCCGATCGAAGAGCACCGGAATCGGAAGCTCGATCAGGGCTGGGGAGGATGATGCGATGTTTCCGCGCCCATCGAATTCGTGCATCAGCGGTTTCCACCCGAGCTGAACTGAGGTTGAGATGTATTCACGGCCGTGAATGCCGTCACGTGTGGGGCGAACAATCTCCGACATATCCGTCCAGACTGCATCCCAACCCGTGCCGCCGAATCCGCCTCCATATCCGGCGCCGTGCACGGGGATTCGACCGCTTGCCGCCTCATACAACAAGGTTTCGACCGCATCCGGGTCGATGTAAGAATCTCCGAGATCGAGTCGCTCCGGATTGGGCAGAATGTCAACGATATTGGGATGCTGCACCGTGCAGCGTAGGCAACCCACACAATATTCTTCGCGGGCCAAAAAGGCCCCCAATGGGGATGAGAACACCCCGTATACGCAGGGTCGGCTGAGCACGATGTCCAGATTTCCTCGGTATTGGATCATCTCGCGGGTAAGTAGCTTGGCGAGCTCGAGGCGATTGATCTTTACTTTGAAACGGCTGGGATGGGGTGCGGCATTTGGAGCCGGGCGGCTCGGGACACTATAGCGAACGTACTTCATGCCAGCCTCGCGCAAACAAATAAGGCACGCAGGGCGTGCCTAAAGGCAGATTCCACGCTGTTAGCCCTCCGGTTTCTTCCGAGCCTCAAATGAAGACCCGACCACCGCCTGGGCACTTGTCCCGCCCGTCACCGGACGATTTTGAGCCTCGGTTTATTTGGAGGGAGAGGGAAGCCTGTGGCTGGCTTCGGAGGCATCCGCTGATCTATCGATTTTCCCCCGACACTTTTCAGAGCCGGCGTTAGCCTCGCGGAGCGGCGAGGAACCTCCACCTCGTAGTCTCAGCTCATCAACTGAGACCCATACGCTGATCTCCCACTATTTAGTTGTTAGTTCTAGATGGGCGAGATTGTAGCAAATGGCCAAGAACCCGTCAAGCAGTGAGCTCAGTGTACAGACGGCTTGCGATTTCGGCGCCCAGTACAACTTCGCGGCCGCTGATTCCCAGTCGAATAGGACCCCCGGGTAATGGGCCATGCTTGACGAAATTTGAGTTGTATTGCTTGGAATTCGGGTCCGCGCGCGAGCGATCAGTTTACCATCTCGCTCGGCGTCAGCAGCCGCATCTGAACGACCTTTCGGGTACTGGGAGACACTCTTGCACGCTCAGAGCGGTGCAGACCGGGCACCCAGATGATCTCTTCCCCGCAAGCGATCACCGGCCAGCGTTCCCGAGCTGGCCAGGGGACCTTTCGATTTACGAACAAGTCGGAGAGCTTTATGGAGCCCGACATACCGATCGGCGCCATGCGATCTCCCGGCCTCGGGGCACGCAGCGCTATATCATCCTCGATGCCCGAGGCGTCGAACCAAACCTCACCCACATCCCCCGGAATCTCGCCTTTGGGCTCCATTTCCGTACCCATCAGGGTCCATCCCGCTTCCAACTGTACTTGAAAGGGGAGGCTCAAATGCTGGGCCCCTTTCGATCTCATCTGGGGCATTCCATCGAGCGGGATCGAGGCGCCTGGCTTCCTGAGAAAAGCTTCGCCGTTCATAGTTAGCAGGTCCAAGCCACCAAGGAGTGTCAGCCGTTTCCCCTCTCGCATGGCCTGTAGGGCGCGCTCGATCGTATCAAACCCCACATCCCGAATAGCTGGATCGAGCTGAAGGATGGCGCGGCGCAGCGCCGCACGCTGCAGAGCCAGGGGCGCTTGAAAGAGTGCCCCCGCTTGAAGCGCCAGCACGCCTTCTCCTGCCGCTCTAACCCAATCATTCCAGCGCTCCTGCACAAGTTGATCGATTGCCTCCGCTTCGGCAGCCATCACCTTTGCGGTGCGCAAGAGCACTTCGTGAATACGCGGATTGTAGGTCCGGAGATCGGGCAGCAACTCGTTTCGCAGGCGATTGCGGAAGTAGCGAGAGTCCTGATTGGATGGATCATTGCGTGTCGCTAGGCCGTGCTCGGCGCAATACGCCTCCGTTTCGTGACGCCAAACTTCCAATAGAGGCCGGACAAGAAATGTGCTCTCTATCTTGGAGAGGCTGACCCACTCGCTGAGATCGGTTACCGGCAGCATCCCGCGCAAGCCGGACGGGCCTGCCCCTCGGATCAGGTGCATAAGCACCGTTTCAGTCTGGTCGTTCGCAGTATGGCCGACGGCGATCCGCTCGATCCCTTTCTTCCCTGCCACGCTGGCCAGGAAGCGGTACCGATAGAGACGAGCGGCCTCCTCAAGGGATTGTTTACCTCGCACAATCGGTCCCCGTCCAAGCTCGAAAGGAACCCCATACGCAGCCGCAAGCCGTCTCACGAATTCGGCCTCCTCCGCGCTCTCTGGCCTGAGTTGGTGGTCGAAATGCGCCACAACGATCCGGTAATTCAAGCGGAATAGGCAGTGCAGTAGACAGAGGCTGTCTGGACCGCCCGATACGCCAACAACAAGACTCTGCTTGGGCGCCAACAGGGCCTCTTGATCGATATAATTTGCTACTCGCTCGCTTAGATGCATTTAATCGCCCATTATACTTAGCGCCTTATCCTCGCTTCTCGAATCGCTCCTTGGACTTGTAGCCGCAGTGACGTCGCCGCCCAAATTAACCTAACATAAGCACCAGGAAGGCACCCGCATGGTATAATGCCACCCGCCCTCCAGACGGCCCCTTGGAGGTCTCCACCCGTGGCAATCAATCCTCTCAACTGGCTTCTCGGCCTCTTCTCCCTCGACATAGGCATCGATCTGGGAACGGCTAATACCCTGGTCCATGTGCGAGGCAAGGGTATTGTGTTGAATGAACCCTCCTGGGTGGCCATCGAGAAACGGACAAAGCGACCACTCTATATAGGAGCCGAAGCCAAAGAAATGGTCGGTCGAACGCCCGCCAATGTTGTAGCGTTGCGACCGCTGCGTGACGGCGTCATTTCGGATTTCGATATCACGGAGGCGATGCTGGAGTACTTCATCGGCAAGGCGCATGAACAGAGCGTGGCGCCTGTCCCGCGACCGAGGGTCGTGATTGGAATTCCCAGCGGCGCGACAGAGGTGGAGAAGCGGGCTGTTTTCGACGCTACCATGGCCGCTGGCGCGCGCGAAACATACTTGATTGAGGAGCCTACCGCAGCTGCCCTTGGCGCCGACTTGCCCGTCGGAGAGATCGGCGGCTCCATGATCGTTGACATCGGAGGCGGGACGACCGAGGTGGCGGTCTACTCGCTCGGTGGAATCGTGGTCTCTAGATCGTTGCGAGTGGCAGGCGATGAGATGGATCAGGAAATCATTACTTACATCCGCAACAAGTACAATCTGCTGATCGGCGAGCGCATGGCCGAGCGCACGAAGCTTTCTCTTGGGTCGGCCTTCCCGATCAAAGATGAGCAAACCATGACGCTTCGGGGACGCAATTTAGTCAGCGGATTGCCGGAAGCGGTCGAGGTCTCGTCTATCGAGATCCGAGAGGCACTCTCCGGCTCGGTCAAGGTGATCATCGAGACCTTGCGCGATGCAATTGACGAAACACCGCCCGAGATCATCGCGGACCTGATGGAGGTTGGCGTCTGCCTCGCTGGAGGCGGTTCCCAGCTCAGCGGCCTCGATGAGCGAGTCAGTGATGAGCTGAACATGCGCGTATGGGTTGCCGAGGATCCCATGACTTGTGTTGCCAGAGGAGCGGGTCTGATACTCGACAACCTGGACATCAACCGACAGTTCCTCGTCAGTACGGATCGAACCCCCGTCTGATCCGACCGAAACACTGCGATGCTGTCCCAATTCTCCTCTAAAGCTTTATTGGCGAGCGCCCTGGTGCTCCTGGCAGGCGCGGTCTTGATCCTAAACCTTGGCGGGTATCTCGGGCCGGCTCAGGAAGTGATCCTCTCCCCGTTGGCGGCGGGGCAGGATTGGGTGTCTCAGCGGTACTTCACCATTCGCGATCTGATGACCTCCCCGCGTGACGTGGCTACGCTTCAGGTCCAGATCAGCGAACTCGAAGCAGAAAATGCTCAGCTTCGGGACCAGATCATCGCACTCCAGGAGCAGGCGGCAGAGGCTGATAGGTTGGGCGCGCTGCTTAATTACGCCCGCACTCGACCCGAGAGCCGCTATCTGTCAACAAACGTCATCGGACTGGATCCGAGCCCGTTTATCCGTTCTATCAATATTGGGGCCGGTTCAGATCGAGGCGTCGTGCACGGAATGCCGGTTCTGACCGACGAAGGGCTCGTCGGGCGCATCACCGAAGTCACGGCCGGCACCTCGCGAGTGCAGCTGATCACAGATCCCGCCTCCGCAGTCAATGTGCAGCTCCAGGGATCTAGAGTGGACGGGCTGCTGGCAGCCCAGCCAAACGGCGAACTCTGGGTGGAACTGATTGACCAGAACGCAAAGGTCGAGCCAGGCGAGCTCGTTCTCACCTCGGGTCTCGGAGGGACATTCCCGGCGGGTATTCCGGTGGGCCACGTGGTTAGCGTGCGCCGGCGGGACTTTGAGCTCTTTCAGCGGGCGGTGATCCAGCCTACGGTCAACTTTGATGAACTAGAGATAGTACTGCTAGTGGCGATTTTCCAGCCGCTTGAGATCGCTCGGTGACCTACCTTATTGGGATACCCACTATCGCGCTGCTGGCCATCCTGCAGACCAGTCTGGTCAGCCACTTACGCCTGCTCGAGGGACGTCCCGACTTGGTGTTGCTGGCGGTAGTGGCCTGGGCGCTAACGGGCAGAGGTCATGAAGCGATGATTCTAGGATTCGCGGGCGGTCTGTTCCTAGATGCCTTCTCGGCGGTGCCTCTCGGCGTGAGTTCGGCCGCGCTGGTGATCGTAGCCGCCATCGCCTCCTACTCCGAAGGTCAGTTTTGGGGAATCAATCCCATCATGCAATTGGCGGCAGTCCTGGTGGGCTCAGGGGTCTATTACTTGGCCGTCATTCTGACGCTGTTTGCCACCGGCCAGCCGCTTGATCTGCAGCTGGCATTTGGCCGTATCGTACTTCCTGGCGTGTTTGTGAATTTGCTATTGGCGCTCCCAACTGTGCAGCTAGCGGAAGGTCTGCTCAATTTGCTGCATCCACCTCGGGTTACGGCATGATCCAATCTTGGAGACTGCGCGTCACGCTCGCTGCGATGGGAGTCTTGATGGCGGTATTCATTGGCCGTCTCTTCTTCTTACAGTTCACAATGGGCGATTTCTATTCCACCCAGGCCGACGACAACCGCTTTGATCGGGTCAGCATCCCCGCTCCCCGAGGGGTGGTCTACGACTCGAACGGCTCGCTATTGGTGAGGAATCTTCCCGCTTTCAATGTGTATGTGACCCCGGCCCTGCTCCCGGATTCGAAAGCGGAGATCGAAGCCACATTCATGAAGCTGTCTGAACTAACCGGCGTGCCGCTCGATCAGCCTGGGCCGCCTGCTGCTCCCTGCGTGGCCGGGCGCGGAATCCAGCAGCTCGTTGAGGAAGGCGCCACCAACCGACCCTTCGATGCGTGGCCTGTGGCCTGCGATATTGATGAAACCACGGCGCGTGTATTGAGGCAGCAGCAGATCGACATGCCGGGGGTCAGCGTCGAGGCCGTACCCGTGCGCGAGTACCCTACGGGAAATCTGACCTCCGCCGTCATCGGATATCTGGGCCCTATTCCCGCTGCGCAAGTCGATTACTGGGAGAGCTTGGGCTTTCTGGCAGATCGGGATAAGGTCGGATATGGGGGTGTAGAACTCAACTACCAGGACATTCTGGCCGGCCAAAACGGGCTCAAGCTGGTCGAGAAGGATGTGGCCGGTTCGCTGTTGGCGGAGGTTGGGCCGGGCAATCCAGCCGTCCCCGGCAACAACTTGAAACTGACCATCGACACGCGTCTGCAGGCAATTGCCGCCTCCGCCCTCCAAAACCGGATGGAATTCATTAACCGAGTTGCTGGGGACGTACAGACCACGATCGGAGCAGTCATCGCCATGAATCCACAGACCGGCGAGATCCTGGCGATGGTCTCCATTCCATCCTACGAGAACAATCGACTGACGCGTTTCATCCCAGAGTATTACTTTCGCCAGCTGTCCGAGGACGCCAGCAAGCCGCTCGTCAACCATGCGGTTTCGTCCTCCTTCCCACCGGGTTCGTCATTCAAGATGGTGACCGCTGTCGGTGTGCTCAATGAGGGCATCATCGATCCGAATCGAACCCTGTTTAATACCGGCAAGATCACCATTCAAAACGCCTATTTCCCGAACGATCCCGGGCAGGCCAAGGACTTCGTGTGCTGGAAAGCGGATGGGCACGGGTACGTGGACTTCATTCACGCTATCGCATGGTCCTGTAATGTTTACTTCTACAAGGTTGGCGGAGGGTTTGAAGACGAAGTGCCGGATGGGGGTCTGGGCATCGAGGCTCTGGGAGTGTACGCTCGGGCACTTGGTTACGGTTCCCCGCTGGGCATCGACCTACCTGGAGAAGAGGATGGCCTGATCCCGAACAAGGATTGGAAACGACTCAATCTCGGCGAGAATTGGTCTACCGGAGACACCTACAACTCTGTCGTCGGTCAGGGCTTTGTCGCCGCCACGCCGCTTCAGGTGCTGACCTCCATCTCCACCATCGCCAATGGCGGGCGCGTGATGTGGCCGCACGTGGTTCAGGAGGTTCTGGACGGCGAAGGAAACGTTCAGCATCGATATGAGCCGTGCGTGCTGTGGGACATCGCAGACGGTGTGCTCATGGAAGATACAAGTGAAATCGCGGCCGGATGCGATAGCCTGGATCCTGAGCTGCGCGACAAGCTCATCGCTGGCTATTCCGTGTCACCTGATATAACCGTCGATCCCGGTGTTCTCGACTTAGCCCGGGAAGGGATGCGACTGGTCGTGGAAGACGAAGAGGGTACGGCAAACCCGTACGCGGTGCTCGATGGCATCTCATCCGGGGGAAAGACAGGCACCGGAGAGTTCTGTGACGAGACCGCCTTCAAGAGAAACCTTTGTGAACCCGGTAACTGGCCCTCGCACTCCTGGTATACGGCCTTTGCGCCCTACGAGAATCCCGAGATTGCAGTCGTGGCCTTCGTGTACAACGGTGAGGAAGGCGCAATTACCGCAGGACCCATTGTCAAGCAGGTGATGGAGGCTTACTTCGAATTAAAGGCCATCGATGCCGCCCGCTAGATCCCCATTTCGGTTCGAACATCAGGTCGCTCCGGAGCTGCGTGGGACTGCCAGGGAGCAGAAGGCAACCCGCTAGCCCCTATTTCACCTCAGTGCTATACTCCCCGCCCGATTGCCCTATGAGCATCCCGCTCACGATGAAGGGAATCGGCGACGGCCTGTTGGTTACGGTTCCGGAAGGTACCTGGAGCGTCGTTCGGCCCTCCCTCCTCCAAGCAATTGACGAACGATCCAACTTCTTCCGCGGCGCATACGTCGCCTTGCAGATGGCGGATCGGTCCCTCAGCGCCGCCGAGCTAAGTAGGCTCAGGGACGAGCTGGGTGAAAGGGAGATCGCACTGACGGCGATATTGACGACTTCGGAGCAAACGCGGGTGGCCGGGGCTGATCTGGGTCTTGCTCTCGAAGCACCACGATCCAGCCTCGATCAGGATTCCGAGCTGGATCCTATCGAGTCTGATCTTGAAGGCGATGAGGCGGTGCTACTTCATCGCACGCTGCGTTCAGGCCATACGATCCGTCACCCAGGACATGTCATTGTTATCGGCGACATCAATCCCGGCGCGCAGGTCGTGGCCGGAGGAAATGTGGTGGTCTGGGGTCGAGTACGGGGCGTGGTGCACGCTGGCGCCGCGGGGAACACAGAGGCCGTGGTCTGCGCCTTGGATCTCGCGCCCACTCAGCTCCGGATAGCAGCACAGATCAGTATCTCGCCGGAAAGAAAGGGGAAGCCACGTCCCGAGATGGCGATGCTGAAGGATGGACAATTCGTGGCCGAGAGTTGGAAGCACAACTGAGAAGGAGGGAGTCTTGAGTGCAACCGTAGTGACCGTCACTTCTGGGAAGGGTGGTGTCGGCAAGACAACGGCTACTGCCAACCTAGGAACGGCCCTGGCCGAAATAGGCCAGCGTGTCGTATGTATTGATGCAGATATCGGATTGAGAAACTTGGATGTCGTGATGGGCCTGGAGAATCGAATCGTCTATGATCTAGTGGACGTAATCGAAGGCCGCTGCAAGCTTCGCCAGGCGATGATCAAGGACAAGCGGCTTAGCGATCTCTACATGATCCCCGCTGCTCAAACTCGGGACAAGACCGCTGTTTCCCCGGAAGACATGGTTCGTATTGCAGATGATCTTCGGCCGAAGCATGACTGGGTCTTGATCGATTCGCCGGCTGGTATCGAACGCGGCTTTCGCAACGCACTCGCGCCCGCCGACATCGTCTTGATTGTGACCAATCCGGAGGTCTCAGCAGTTCGAGATGCCGATCGCATCATCGGTATGACAGAAGCCGAGGAGAAAGACGAGCCGAAGCTAATCCTCAATCGAGTGAAGCCGGAGATGGTCCGGCGCGGCGAAATGCTGAGGGCCGAGGATGTTTTGGACATCCTTGCCATCGAACTGATTGGGGTCGTACCCGAAGATGAGAGCGTTCTAAAGGCTTCCAATCAAGGTGTCCCGGTTGCCCTCAATGGACGCAGCAAGGCAGGCCGCGCTTATCGCGCGATTGCCTTACGCCTGATGGGTGATGAGCTACCGATCGAAGAACTTGAAGCTGAGGGGGGTCTCTTCAATCGCCTCACACGCATGGTAAAGGCTGGGGGGCAGGCCGCATGATCATCGACTGGTTGCGCGCTCGGCGAGGGGGTTCCGCCAAGACGGCCAAGAAACGGCTACAATTCGTTCTGGTAAACGACAGAGCGGGGCTCTCTCCTGCTAAAATCGAGGCTATGAAGGACGATCTTATCGCTGCGATCTCGCGACACGTGGACATCGATTCCAAGAGAGTCGAGATCTCCCTGACGAACGATCGCAAGAAACAGCGGCTTGTCGCCGACATCCCACTCGCCACGCGACGACAGCGCGCCCATTAGCTGAATGCAGTCCTCAGCAAGAATCTGGCGTCACTTTGACGTCTGGCTTCTGGCGACCGTTGCTCTTCTAACGATCGCGGGAGTGGCGATGATCCGTTCCGCCATCGCCGGCAATCCCGAGTTGGTAGAGCTCAATGTTGTGGGAAGACAGGCCATTTTCGGCCTGGTCAGCCTATTGCTGCTCTTGGCGACGGCTGCGATCGATTACCGCGTATGGTCGGCCCTGGCGCGACCGATTTACGTTTTCAACTTGCTCTTCCTAGCACTTATTCCAATGGCGGGTGTAGCCGGCTTTGGCTCTGCACGTTGGCTTCAGCTCGCCACGGTAACTATCCAACCCTCGGAGCTGGCCAAGATTCTGATGATTATCGTGCTGGCTGAATTCCTGGCCCGTAACCGGGACCGCATTCACGAACTGCGTACTCTTCTTAGGAGTTTCGCACTCGCTGCAGTGCCAGCTGCCCTAATCCTCATCCAGCCTGATCTCAGTACCGCCATCGTGCTGCTGGTCATCTGGCTGGCTTTAGTGTGGGCGGCCGGCGCGCGCATGTCAAAGCTGGCGATCCTGGTGGCGGTGGTGCTTCTGGTGGCACTCGTGGTGACCCCTATGCTGGTCAACTACATCGTCCAGGGCTATCCCGCAGGCGAGGATTTCTTCTTCTTGCGGAATTATCAGATGACACGTTTGGTTAATTTTCTCTTTCCCAATCCGGAGGAGAGCTTTGGCGCCACCTATAACGTTGAGCAGGCGTTGATCAGTATTGGGTCAGGGGGTCTGCTCGGGCAGGGCTACGGAAGTGGAACCCAGGTTCAGCTGCGCTTCCTCAAGGTTCGCCACACGGACTTCATCTTCTCGTCCATGTCGCAGGAATTTGGATTCATTGGTGCCACGATTTTCCTGCTTCTGATCATGTTTGTCATCTATCGGTGCATACGCGCGGCTCGCATGGCACGCGATGGATTTGGCTCGCTGATTGCCTACGGAGTGGCGATTCTGCTATTGTTTCAGGCTTCCTTCAATGTTGGAATGAACCTCAACCTGCTCCCCGTGTCTGGGTTGCCATTGCCTTTCTTATCCCAAGGCGGGTCATCCCTACTGACCTCACTGCTAGGGATTGGCCTCGTTGAGAGCGTGATGCTGCGTCACAAGCGCATTGAGCTCTGAAGTTGGCACCTTACCCGCCCGCGTGAATTCGTCAACCCGCGTTCGTTTTGCCCCCTCCCCGACAGGGCGCCTCCATATTGGCGGTGCACGCACTGCGCTATACGACTATCTCCTTGCACGGCAGACCGAAGGTGCGTTCGTCATTCGTATCGAGGACACCGACCGCAAACGGTACGTGCCAGGTGCTGAGGAGGAAATCTACGAGGTTCTTTCTTGGCTTGGCATGGAATGGAACGAGGGACCGGACGTCGGTGGGCCTTTTGCCCCGTATCGGCAGTCAGAACGAGCCGACATCTATCTTGCGCACGCCGAACAGCTTGTGGATTCGGGTCACGCCTACTACTGTTTCTGCACCGCCGAGAGGCTGGCATCAGTTCGAAAGGAACAGCAGGCGAGGAAGAAACCACCACGGTATGACGGGCTATGCCGGCGGCTCAACTCCGAGGAAGCGCTCAACCGGAAGCACGTGGGCGAATCCCATGTGATCCGGTTTAAGACACCGAGACAAGGAAAAACCACGGGTGTAGACGTGATTCGCGGGGAAATCACCGTGGAAAACGCCACTTTGGACGATTACATCCTTCTGAAGTCCGATGGTCTTCCTGTCTACCACCTCGCAGCCATGGTAGACGATCATTTGATGGAGATCACGCACGTTTTGCGTACCTCGGAGTGGCTGCCGACGTTCCCGCTGCATGTGTTGATCTATGAAGCCTTCGGTTGGGAGCAGCCCGCCTGGGTACACATGTCGGTGCTGCTGAATCCGTCGGGCAAAGGCAAGTTGAGCAAGCGGCATGGCTCTGGGGGAGCGCACGCCGTCTATCCGCTCGAACTCAAAGAGCTGGGGTATTTGCCGGAAGCGGTTGTAAATTGGCTGGCCCTCATGGGCTGGTCCTACGACGATCGAGCTGAGTTCTTCGATATGCCGGATCTCATCCGCAAGTTCTCTATGGTGAAATTGAACGCCAGCCCGGCCGCGGTCAACTTCAGTAAACTGGATCATTTCAATGGACTGCATATCCGCTCGCTTAAACAAGAGGATTTAGCGAAGAGGCTTGTGTCCCACTTCCATGCGGCAGATTTAGAGGTGACGGAGGCGGAACTGGCGCCGATTGTGCCTTTGATACAGGAGCGAATTCGTACCCTTAATGAAGCGGTCGAGATGTCGGGATTCTTCTTCCGTGATACCGTCCAGCCCGACCCACAGCAGCTGATAGGGAAAAACATGTCCGCTGCTGAGTCGGCGGCCGCAGTGAGTCGGTCCACTGAGCTAATACAGGGGTTTGATCGATTGGACGCTGAGTCGCTCGAGCTCGCATTGCGCGGCCTTGCAGATGACCTGGATCTCAAAGTGGGCCAGCTCTTCGGCATCCTGCGCGTGGCCGTGACGGGGCAGCGCGTGAGCCCTCCGTTGATTGAGACCATGGAGATCCTGGGTATGGGTCTGGTTCTCGAACGTCTAAACCGCGCCGCCGAGCTCCTCGATTCTCTCGAATGAGCCGCTATGATAGAATTCGCCGGGTTCATTGGGGGTTCGTCTAATGGTAGGACATGCGGTTCTGGCCCGTAAAATCGGGGTTCGAATCCCTGACCCCCAGCCTTTGAATAGGACACCCAGATTTGCTGGCCGAGGGTCGGATCCTCGACCCCCAGCCTGATTAACGCATCTATGGAAAACCTGATCGCAGCACTTGAGACAAGCCAGGCGCGTCTCCAGGAACTCCTGGTGCGTCTTTGATTTCCCTGCCAAAGAACGACAACTAAGCAAGCTGGAGCGTGCGGCGGAGGATCCCAACCTCTGGGACAATCCCGCGCGCGCCCAAGGCACGATGCGCCGGCTTTCGAAGCTGAAAACAGAAATTGAATCGTGGCGTGCGTTGAGCCATCGCACAGAAGACGCCCTCGAGCTCGCCCGACTTGGCGATGAAAGCCTGCGGGAGGAAATTGCGCAGGAGCTGAGCGTGATCGATGCTGAGCTCGAAGGCATCGAGTTCGCCAGCTTGTTATCCGGAAAATATGATGCCGACGATGCGATTCTGGCTATCCACGCCGGCGCGGGTGGCACAGATTCCCAGGACTGGGCGCAGATGCTGGAGAGAATGTACCTTCGGTGGGCGGAGAGTAGAGGATTCGGATCGGAAATCCTGGACCGCAGCGAGGGCGAAGAGGCGGGCCTCAAGAGCGTGACCATCGCCGTGGACGGTGACTATGCTTACGGATACTTGAGATCAGAGCGCGGCGTCCACCGGCTGGTTCGTATTTCGCCATTTGATTCGGCACGCCGCAGGCATACTTCGTTCGCGTTGGTAGAGGTTTACCCGCAGGTGGAGACGGACACCGAGGTCGAGATCAATCCCAAGGACCTCCGCATTGACACCTTCTTATCGGCCGGCGCGGGCGGACAAAATGTACAAAAGAACGAAACTGCTGTGCGGATCACGCATGTCCCGACCGGGGTCGTCGTCACTAGCCAGAACGAGCGATCCCAGGCGCAGAATAAGGAGAACGCCATGCGTGTCCTTCGGGCACGGCTGCTCGATCTGGAACGCCAAAAGCGAGAGGAGCAGCTGGCAGAGATCAAAGGCGAGCACGTGAGCGCCGAATGGGGAAGCCAGATCCGTTCCTACGTTCTCCACCCCTACCAGATGGTTAAGGACCATCGTACAAAGCACGAACGGGGAAACACGAGCGCGGTCTTGGACGGCGAACTCACCGAGTTTATGGAAGCCTATCTGAAGAGCGGAGCCTAGCGCGCTGCAATTCTTCGGCGACGAAGGGGCAATTGCACATTGGATCAGGCTCAATGCATGCGCTACGCACGAAGCATCGGATGAAACCGCCCGCTCCACGAGCAGATTCGGCTATGCGCAGGTGGCCTGAAGAACGCCCTATCCCCTGTATGCTATAATCCGCCCCGCTCAGGAGGAAGCGCATTGAAGGTCTACCTCAATCTAGCACTCATTATCGTTTCGATCGCGCTAATCATTACGGTCTTTTTTCAGAGCCGGGGAATTGGGCTAGGCGGCCTCGGCGGCGGCGATCATGGAGGCCACGGATACCACGTCCGTCGTGGCGTTGAACGGTTGGTTTTCAATATCACTATCGGGCTTAGCATCGCTTTCTTCGTGCTTGCGATTCTGAACGTCGCCATCCCCGGATAATCTCGCTCGAAAGTCATGCGTAGGATCATTTGGCAGCTGGTAATCGCCCTCGGGGGGCTCTTGCTCGTTCTTGGTCTGCTGCTCGGCCAAACCCCCGATCCCGAAGCCACTTTCGTTCAACCCGTGCGCGGCGGATCGTATGCCGAGGGCGTCGTCGGACGCTCCATCCGGCTCAATCCGCTGCTTGATCGCGGAAACCAGGTGGATCGGGACATCGATAGACTGCTGTACGGCGCGCTGGTTCGTTTCAATTCGTTTGGCGACCCGGTTCCCGAGCTGGCCGAAAGTTTCGCCATATCCGCTGATGCTACGCTTTACAATTTCACGATTCGAGAAGAGGCAATGTGGCACGATGGGGAGCCGGTGACGGCCGACGACGTGATCTATACTTTCTCGAAGTTTGCCGAAGAAGGATTTCCTGCACCGGAGGATCTCAAGCAACTGTGGACCGAAGTACAAGTCGTCAAACTGGATGACAAGAACGTCCAGTTTCAGCTTCCGGAACGATTTGCGCCCTTCATGGACTACATGGCGGTGGGGTTGCTGCCGGATCACCTCCTTCGAGGCGTGGATGCGGAGGCCCTGATCGACCACCCATTTAACCGAGAGCCTGTTGGGAGCGGCCCTTTCAGGTTTGAGGGATTCCAGCGGGATGACAACGGTGAAGTAACTGGCATCAGCCTCACGGCCTTCGAAGATTACGCCCTTGGTCAACCGTTCCTCGAGAGAGTGGAGTTCCGGTTCTTTAGTGACGCCGAAGCCGCACTCCAGGCGTTCGAAGACGGCGAGGTGGACGGCATTGGTCAGGTTACAGAGGAGATATTGGATTCGGTCCTGGCGCAGCCTAATCTCAATCTGTACAGCGTGCGAAGCCCAAGCACCGCGATCGTTTTCCTCAATACACGGCATCCGGATAAGGATTACCTCGGCGAAAAAGACTTTCGGCAAGCCTTGATGATGGCAGTCGATCGGGAGCGGATGATTGGAGAACTCCTCGGCGGGCAGGGACTGGTGGCCACCGGCCCCATCTTGCCCGGCAATTGGGCCTACGCTCCGAACCTGGAGCCGCTACCCTTTGACGTGCTTGCTGCAGAGGAACTGCTGGCCGGCCAGGGTTGGGAAATACCCACCGGCATTCCGCGTGGTTCGTCGGAGTACGTGCGCACCGATGGCGAGAGGGAATTATCGATCCAGCTAGCCCACCCCGACGATAGGCTGAATACAGCAGTGGCCGAGATGCTGCAATCGAGCTGGCAGAGGGTAGGAATTGGCGTGGAGCTCGTTTCGCTTCCGGCCCCAGCCATACTCTCTGACATGCTGATTCCGAGAGAGTTCGAAGCCGTGCTGACCGAGCTGGATGCCTCTCGAGTGGCTGATCCAGATCCCTACTCGTTTTGGCATGATTCACAAGCTGAGACCGGCCAAAACTACAGCGGATTTGAAGATCGCAACATCAGCCTCTGGCTGGAGCAAGCCCGCGTTACCCCCAACAAGGAACGGCGACAAGAGAACTATCGGGATTTTCAATTCCGATTCCGGGATCAAGCGCCCGCTCTTTTGCTTTATCATCCAGTTTTCAGCTATGCAATTAGTTCAGACGTTCAAGGAGCAAGTATTGGACCGATCTACGATCCCAGCGATCGATTTGCCAATATCAAAGACTGGTTCTTGCTTGTGCGCCGAGGCTTTTCCAGCGCAGAGGGAACATGATCAAACTGGCTGACTTTAAGGCGGATGATGACGTGCGGGGTAAGGTCACCAGCATTGGCGTTGCAGGAGCCTTCCTGGACGTCGGCGCGGAAGTTGAGGGATTTGTGCACCTCTCTCGCCTGTCGCCCCGCTCTAATCGCGTCGAGGAGGTGCTCACCGTGGGCCAGGAGGTCGAGCTCTGGGTGAGCAAAGTGGATCCCGCCGCCGAGCGGCTCGAGCTGACGATGATCCGCCCCATTCGATTGAAGTGGGGTCAGATTAAGCCCGGCATGAAAGTCGCGGGAGCGGTCACTCGACTTGAAAAGTTTGGCGCCTTCGTAGACATCGGCGCTGAAAGAGACGGCCTGGTTCACGTTAGCGAAATGAGCGACGACTATGTGCGCGATCCGGCCAATATCGCTCGAGTGGGAGATCAAGTCGAGGTCGTTGTGCTTGATGTAGATCGCAGCAAGAGGCAAATCCGGCTTTCCATGAACATCCCTCCAGATGAGCTTATGGAGGAGGACGAAGAGCAAGAAGAGTTGCCGACTGCAATGGAGATCGCACTGCGACAGGCCATGGAATCTCCCTCATCCGATTCTCGGTCCCCAGAAGTTTCAAAGCCGGCTGACAAACGCAAGGAAATCCAGGACGACCTCCTCTCCCGCACCCTATCCGACCGGGTTAAGACCTCCACCGAGAGCAGAACAAAGGAAGACTAATACGAGGCCTAGGCCGCCCAACAAAAAAGACCGAGGCCAGATTCGCCTCGGCTGTGCGTTACTGGAGAGCCGCCCGGATCCTAGGTCTCTTCTTGCTCCTCCATCCATAAGTCGTCTTCATCTTCTTCTGGCTCGAAGAGCTCATCCTCTTCCCATATTTCATCCAGGGCTTCCTCGTTCCAATCGTCGTCATCCGACGCGTCGGCGATGTGAGTGAAAGTCATGCAGCCAACCTCCGGATCAATCTCTACTGCCGAAGCTCCGCAGTGACCCGCATCCACAAATATGCATTCAACGTAGTGGCAACGGATGCTAGGCAATTCGCATTACCCTGGTTGAATTCTGCGCGCTTCGAGCACATTAGGAAGCGCTTCGAGTCGATTCAAGACACGACTCAGCTGAGATAGATCCGTGATTCCCATGACGAGGTCAAAAATGGCCAGACTCTCGTCGGTCGACACATGGATGGAAGACATGCTGATCCCCTCGTTCGCTACGAGGGTCGAGACATCCCGCATCAGGCCGTCACGATCGTAGGCTCGAATCTGGACAGACACGGGGTAGGTATCCTTCGCTTGACCCCAGGATACGCTAACTAATCGTTCCTTATCTCTGATTCGAAGAACATTGGGGCAGTCTTGCCGATGAATGGTTGCCCCACGACCGCGGGTTACGTAGCCGATTATTGGATCACCCGGAACAGGATTGCAGCATCGACCCAAATTCGTGAGCAATCCGGTAAGCCCCAGAACGCTCACTTCTGCGCCCTCTTTTGGAGCGCTGGGCCGGCCGAGCGGCTCGGGGATTGCCAGCTGCGACTCTTCCCCCTCGGCCGCGCGGTTGACGATCTTGCCAAGGTTGATATCGCCTACGCCAACTGCGGCCAGGAGATCCTCTCCGGATGGGTATTTCATTTCCTTGGCAAGGCGGTCAATATCGAATTCCTGAATCCCAAGTCGCCGGATCTCACGCTCCACCAGCTGCCGGCCGTGCGAAACATTCTGCTCCCGATCCTGTTTGCGAAACCACTGGCGGATCTTAGAACGTGCTCTCTGGCTCTTTACCATCTCGAGGCTGCGGTTGAGCCAATCTCGGCTAGGGCCGCCCCGCTTGGTGGTCAGTATTTCGACCGAGTCGCCCGTCTTTAATTTGGTATCCAAACTGACCAGCTTGCCGTTCACCCGTGCTCCGCGACATCGATGGCCGATTTCGGTGTGGATATGATACGCAAAATCAATGGGAGTCGAGGCTACCGGCAAATCGATGATATCCCCATGCGGAGTAAACACGAAGACGCGATCCTCGAAGACGTCGGATTTCATGGCATCCATGAAGTCGCCAGCGTCGGTAACATCCTGGCGCCACTCCATGAGGCTGCGTAACCAGTTGACCCGACGTTCAAATCCGTCGTCGCGAACGCGTCCTTCCTTGTATCTCCAATGTGCGGCGATCCCGAACTCGGCATTCTCGTCCATCTCAGGAGTACGGATCTGGACTTCCACCGTCTTGCCGTCGTCAAAGATCACGGCAGTATGGAGGGATTGATAAAAGTTGTCTTTGGGAGTGGCAATATAGTCATCGAATGTGCCGGGTACCGGCTTCCAACGATTGTGAATAACCCCGAGAGCCACATAGCAATCCGACTCGGATTCCACGAGTACCCTGACCCCCCGGATGTCATACACCTCTTCGAAGGGAACATCTTTACGCTCCATTTTGCGGAAGATTGAGTACAGATGCTTGGGCCGCGCCTGGACCTCCGCCACAATATTGGTTTCCCCCAGGAGCTTTTGCACGTCCTCCCGAATGGCCGTCATGTTCTCCTCACGATCCACGTGGCGGATGGCGACCTGATCTGCAAGCATCTTGTATTCGTCCGGGTGGACATAGCGGAATGCCAGATCTTCCAGCTCCCATTTGACCTGCCAGATTCCGAGCCTGCTGGCCAAGGGGGCGAAGATTTCGATGGTCTCGAGTGCAATCCGCTGGCGGCGCTCGGCCGACAGATGAGACAAGGTCCGCATGTTGTGCAGTCGGTCGGCAAGCTTAATGACCACTACACGGACGTCATCTCCCATGGCCAGAAAGGTCTTACGCAGGGTCTCATTTGCCAGCTCGCGACGTTCAGGTCGCTCTCCCCGGTTGCTACGACTCACTCGAGGCAGCTGCGTGAGCTTGGTCACGCCGTCCACGAGCTGGGCAATTTCCGGCCCAAATTCATCACCGATATCGTCGAGCGTGAGATCCGTGTCCTCGACGGTGTCATGCAGCAGTGCGGCTACGATGGTGGGGGTGGGTGCTCCCAATTCCGCCATGATCGTCGCGACTGCCAGGCAGTGATTGATGTGCGGCTCTCCTGAGGCTCGCTTCTGGCCTTTATGCGCCTTCCTGGCCACTTCATAGGCGCGGCGGATCTGTTCCTCGTCGCTCGGTGAGGTTCGCTCTGGAAGCGCTTCTAGAAGTCGCTCAAGTTTCATTGAATTCCATTGAATCAGTATAGCTGGTGGAAAGTTCGCCTTCAAGTGTCGCAGACGGGTCCTACATTCTGCTATTCAGGCAGCAAGGAGTAGATGAAGGCGGAGAACTAGCCGGCCGGGTTGAAGCGAGGAGAGGGCACGCGATCCACCCAGTAGTCCATTATTTCGACCTCAGCCGTATCGCGTGCCTCGGCGATCCAAGTATCGAACGCTTGAGATACGGCGAAGCGAAACGATGAAGCATCGAGCTCGCGCACTTCGTGGCCTAGGATTTCAATGAGATGCCAACCGAATTCAGACTCAATCGGGCCTACGATCTCCCCGATCTCGCCTCCAAACGCGGCTTCCTCGAACGGCTTCACGAGGCGTCCGCGGCCAAACCATCCCAGGTCTCCACCCTGCTCTTTGTTCGACTCATCGATGGAGAATTCCGAGGCCAGGTCGACCCAGTCCTCTCCATCCTCAAGGCGTGCCAGGAGATCTGCAGATTCTTGCTCTTCCTCAACAAGGATGTGGCGTGCCCAAACTTGCTCCTGTGTCTTATCGACCAGGGTCTCAAAGTCCGCTTCAAGCCGCTCCCGAAGCAACCTTGCGCGCGCTTCTGCTCGCAGCGTGGCCTCATCAACTCCGAATCCCCCAGCATTGGTGAGGAAGGCCTCGAAGTTGCTCTCAAAAAGCTCGCGGGTGTACGGGGTTGCGATGGGGCTCGGAGTTCCATCTGCTGCTGGCGCGGGCGTTGCGGGCTCCTGCTCTCCAAAGTAACCAAGGCTTTCTTCTAGGAAGGTGTCAATCTCTGCCTCCGAAACCTCGATCCCCCGAAGGGCCGCCTCCTGACCGATGAGCTTCTCTTCGACCAGCAAGTCTAGGATGGAGCTGCCTACGAATAGTGGGTTGGCCAGTTGCTGGCCAACATTGGTAAGTTGAGACTGATAGATTGAAAAAGTCTGGGGGTCGTCGCCGAGAATCTGGAGTATTTGCTGTAAGTTAGTGAACTGATTGGCGAGGTTCCACTGCGCAAGCCTCACTCGTCCCTGGAATTCGGCCGTCGTAATCACGCTCTCCCCGATGATCGCGATGGGCTGATTAGGCTGGACGAAGCGAACCTGCACCAGCCCATATACCACAAGGCCCACCACGACCGCGCTCATGACCGCCGTGCCGATCAGGATCATGCTGCGAGCCCGTTGTTCGCGGTCCGCTATTGCGACATGCTTTCGATTTAGCAGGGGAATCCTCTTGAGATGTTCGCTATCGGTAGCGTCCGGATGTAAAGGCCATCAGCGCCATGTGCCGGGACCGCTTGATTGCCTTCGCCAGCGCGCGTTGATGCTTTGCACAGGTGCCGGTTTCTCGCCGGGGACGAATCTTACCGGTGTCTTTTACGAGGCGCTTCAATACATCGGTTTTCTTGTAGTTAATCGTCTTGCTTGGATCTGTGCAGAACTGACAGGTCCGGGGCCTTCTCCTGAATCGTCTGCGCGGGCCATCATGGGATCGGGTCGCCATTTATGCTCTCTCCACTTCGTATTGTAATCATCTTGTGGACTCAACCTCGTCCAGCTAATTTGTAGCACGTCTTGTTCAATCCGCGAGTCAAGACTCTCTTAATGTAAGAAGATATCTTAGGATTTGCTCACTGAGACCTAGTTCTCTTTCGATCGCCCTGCCGGCCTCAGGCGGCATCTCTGTTTCGAAGATGAAGTAGTACCCTTCGGAGCGCTTCCGAATAGCATAAGCCAGCTTACGCTTGCCCCAGCGATCTACATTAAGGGTCTTTCCCTGCGCGTCATCAATCCACGACTTGACCCGCTCCTCGAGCGATCCGAGCGTCTCCTCGTCGAGGTCTGGATCCGCAATATAGGCAAGTTCGTATTTACGCAACACTCAACCTCCTCCCACGGGATTGCCCCAAACTCACCACGAGGATGCGGAGGATTGGAGCGGAAAGTAGCCGATGGAGTTTACCATGCGGGGCCGGGACGGCCAAGATAAAGCGATAGTTCAGGATTTCACGGTATAATCGGTTGTGAACATCATAACTCAACATAATAAGAAGCAGGCTGCTGCATAACTGGGCGCATCGAACTCCCAGGAGGAGAAATGGAAGCGGTTCCCATCCAGTTCGGGACCGACGGTTGGCGCGGCCGAATTGCCGATAACTACACATTTTCAGCCGTCCGCCGCTGTGCGGACGGTTTTGCACAATACCTGGCTGAAGCGGAAGGTAAGGGCCGGCCGGTTGTCGTAGGGTACGATCAGCGCTTCGCCTCCGAATCATTTGCGGCGGCTGCCTCTGAAGTTCTGGCAGGACATGGGTTCCAAGTTCTGCTGACGCAGGAAGCCACTCCGACTCCCGCTATTTCGCACGCGGTGCTGGAGCACGGTGCGGTTGGCGCGGTTAATATCACCGCCTCCCACAACCCCCCCGCAGACAATGGCTTCAAGGTACGAAACAGGTTTGGTGGAGCGATCGCTCCTCAGAATCTGAAGCGGATAGAAGATTACATTCCGGATACGGCGGAACATGTAGCTCGCGTTCGGCTGGGCGAGGGGTTGGATACCGGCGCCATCTCATACATCGATCCCGGTCCGGCCTATGTAGCCAAGATTGAAACCCTAGTCGAACTAGACCGCATCCGCAACGCGGGCTTAAACGTGCTGATTGACGCGATGTGGGGCAACGGCGCAGGCTGGTTCCCGCGCCTGCTTGACGGCGCATCCACTCAAGTTGCAGAAATCCACCACGCGCGAAACCCGATCTTCCCCGAAATGAGCAGGCCGGAACCCATCCCGCCTAACGTAGATGTTGGGCTCGCTGCGACCGTCGAATCCGGAGCTGACGTGCTAGTGATTACAGACGGGGATGCGGACAGAGTGGGCATCGGCGATGAACGCGGCTCCTTTATCGACCAGCTTCGCGTCTACGGACTGCTGGCATATTACCTTCTCGAAGTGCGCGGCGAGCGCGGGCCGATCGTCAAGACACTGTCGACTACTTCTCTGTTGCTTAAGCTGGCAGAAATGTACGATGTGCCCATCTTCGAGACGGGAGTGGGTTTCAAGTACGTAGCACCCAAGATGCTCGAGGTCGACGCGCTGATTGGAGGGGAGGAATCCGGAGGGTTCGCCTTCCGCGGACATGTTCCGGAGCGAGACGGAATACTCGCCGGCCTATACATTTTGGACATGATGGTCCGGCTTGAGCGCAAGCCGTCAGAATTAATTGAGCTTCTTTTCGAGCGCGTAGGCCCGAGCTATTACAAGCGCATCGACACGCCCATGGAGGCAAGCGAGCGAGCGGAAAAGCAGGCCCTTGCTGAAAGCGCAGACCCGGACCAAATCGGCGGGCTCAAAGTAACAGGTATCAACCGCACCGATGGGCACAAATTCGAGCTTGAGGATGGCGGCTGGCTGCTGGTTCGATTTTCCGGCACCGAGCCTGTGGTGCGTGTCTACTGTGAGACCACGGAAGAGCAGCGGGTGGATCCGATCCTCGCCGATGGCTTGAAAATCGTTGGGCTGCAATGAAGCCTCTGACGGATACGCACTGTCATCTGTCGCTGGATCAATTCACAGGGGTGCTGGATTCGATTCTCGAACGCGCGCGCGTTGCAGGAGTTGGACGCCTCGTTATCCCTGGGATCGATCTTGAAACCAGCCGCCGGGCGGTCGAGATTGCCGAGGAGCTAACGGGAGTTTATGCCTCCGTCGGAGTCCATCCACACAATGCTTCAAGCTATTCGGAATCGGTCAGGGATAGCCTGCACGAGTTGGCCCGATCCCCGGCCGTCGTGGCGGTCGGAGAGATCGGGCTGGATTACTACAGGGATCATTCGCCGCGCGATCTACAGGTGGCGGCGCTGATCGATCAGCTCTCGCTGGCCCGTGAATTGGAGCTGCCCGTCATCATTCATAATCGTGAGGCCCGGGAAGAGCTATTTGAAGTTCTGTTAGAATGGGCGCCGACGGTAGCCGGAAATATGAAAGGTGTTCTGCACGCCTTTTCCGGCACCCGCGCAAGCGCCGAGACTGCCGTATCTTTGGGTTTCTTCATTGGAGTAGCGGGACCACTGACATATCCGAACGCCGAAGAGCTCCGCCACACAATCCGAGATCTTCCTCCAGATCGGCTGCTATTGGAGACCGATTCACCCTATCTCCCCCCACAACCGCATCGGGGTCAGCGAAACGAGCCGGCATATTTGCCGCTCATTGCCGAAGAGCTTGGCAGATTGACGGACAGAGAGATCGACAAGTTGAGTGCTGACACTTCAGAGAACGCAGACTACTTATTTGGCTGGTTGAATGGAAGCGCGAACTCTATCCTTTCCTGAACTTGTAGCGGACGGACTTGCTGCTGTCGAGGCCCGCATGCGAGCGGGAATGGTGGCAGAGCTGCCGGGTTTGGGGGCTGCCATCGATCAGCTGCTCAGCTCGGGCGGCAAGCGCATCCGGCCCACTCTAGTGCTCTTGGCCGGGGGCCTGCTGAATGCAGACCGCGAGCGCACGATCACCTTGGCTGGGGCCGCGGAACTGCTTCATACTGCCACGCTTGTTCATGACGATCTAATCGACGGGGCACTCCTGCGTCGCGGTTTTCCTACCCTCAACGCGCAAATGGAGGACGGCGCCACCGTCCTGATTGGCGATTATATATTTGCACGCGCCGCTAACCTGGCAGCTGAGACAGAATCCGTGCCGCTGATCAAGAAATTCGCTGCCACCCTCGCGATCATCGTCAATGGCGAACTGGATCAACTCCTCGGCACTGCCACCGGAGACCTTCGCCGTGATTACTTCGATCGCGTGTACGCCAAGACTGGCTCCCTATTTGAGTTGGCAGCCGAATCCCCGGCACTGATTGCCGGCGCTGATCCGGGCACGGTACGCGCAATGAAGCAATTCGGCCGTCAGCTCGGAGTAGCCTTCCAAATCGTGGATGACATCATAGATTTCACAGGAAATGCCGACCAGGTGGGCAAGCCGGTGGGCGGCGATCTACGCCAGGGGCTGATCACGCTGCCAACAATCTATCACCTGGAAGCCAATCCCGAGGACTCCGACCGTATCGATGCGCTTGTTGCAGGCACGCTGGACTCGGAGCAGGCCGCGCGGCTGGTTGAGACGATCCGCCACTCTGGCGCGGTGGATAAAGCGATGAGTGAAGCATCGGACTACATCGAATCGTGCATTGCACTGCTGGACGATTTCCCATCCAATCACCCCGAGCATCTTGGGCTCATTGAACTGGCGAATTACGTGCTCAACCGCACACTATGACGGTTCATATCTCGCAACACCCGCTCGTCGCTCACAAACTCACCAGAATTCGGGATACCGACACCGAACCCAAGAAGTTTCGAGAGCTCATCCGCGAGATTTCGGCGCTCCTGACCTACGAGGCCACGCAGGACCTGGGGGTCGATCCGGTGAGAGTGACCACTCCCCTGGAGGAAACGGATGGTTCCGATTTGGCGGAGAAGGTCGGGCTGGTTCCGATTCTTCGTGCGGGCCTGGGCATGGTCGAAGGTGTTTGGGAGCTCATGCCTTCCGCCGAGGTATGGCACATCGGTCTCTACCGAGATGAGGAAACGTTTCGCCCTGTTGAGTACTACAACAAGCTGCCGGTAACGCCTACCGTGGCGGTGTGTCTGGTCCTTGACCCCATGTTAGCCACGGGCGGCTCGGCGGTTGCCACCGTTGAAATCCTCAAACGCTGGGGGGTCAGCCGTATCAAGTTCGTGGGCTTGATTGGTGCCCCGGAGGGGATTTCCAATATGCAGGAGCACCATCCGGACGTCCCGATTTACCTGGCCGCGATAGACGATCACCTCAATGATCGCGCCTTCATTGTCCCTGGCCTGGGCGATGCCGGCGATCGGCAATTTGGCACCGCCTAGCCACTCCCAGAAAATCCAGTTAGGAAACCGTTGAGTTGCGCTAAGAGCTTAGCGCGGTCTGGTACCCACGGAGGTGCTCGTCCAGCCAGGGTGGCTTGCGCGGTCGCTGCAGCAGCTTATTTGTAAGCTGCAGCGCCTGCTCGTCCTTCCCTGCTTGATGGAGGACATCGACCATGACCGCGTTCGCCAGAATATCCTGGGGGGAGTTGGCGAGCACCTCGTCGAGTATGCCTGTCGCGGCCGCTTCCTGGCCGTCGTACAGAAGCGATCGTGCGCCGAGCGCGGGCAGGGGTTCCCACTGCGGAGAGATCTCCTTCAGTGAACCGATAGCGGGAAACATTTCCCCGGACTCAGCGCCTAGGAAGAGCGCTTGCGAGAGCATATTGGATACACGCAAATCGTCCCCCGGGTTCGCTCCCATAAGCTCCAAGCCATTTACCAACGATTCTGCAGCGCTCACATAATTGGCCTGTTCCAGGTAAAGCTCGGAGGCCCTGGTAAATTCGGATTTCGCCGGTGCCAGGTCACCATCGGCTGCGAGAGCTTGAGCAAGCTCTAGGTGGGCCTCTGGATTGTAAGGATCCTTATTGACCCATTGCCATGCCGAAGGGACTGCCCTTTGAGCTGGGCCATCGATTTCGTGCGGCGAGTCCTGATTGACCACGGGTTGTTGGCTTCCACGCTGGTTGCCAGCAATAACCGGCTCCCCGGCCGCGCTCCCCATGGCGAACCCAAATGTCACTAAGCTCAGCAGTGCAAATGCCAACCCCCCGCCGACCCAAGCCCAGCGCCTGGGCCGAGGCCGGATTTCCGCCTTTACGACTGGCTCTGCAACGGGTTCTCCGATTGTTTCCACGGGGATCGCAGCTCCCACTTCCAGCGCGTCCCACGGAGAGATGCCACGGGCGGCCTTGTCGAACGCCTGCACGAGCTCCTGCACCGATGCGAACCGGTCTTTTCGATCCTTCGCAAGCGCCTTGAGAAGCACCCGCTCCAGGTCCTCGGGAATCTTGTCGTTGATCGAGCGCGGCATGGGAAGCGGTGTGTAGATATGATCATGGATGATCGAAAACGGAGTATCTGAACTGTACGGTACGCGCCCTACCGACAGCTGATAGAGCACAATTCCGAGCGAATAAATGTCGGTCCCCGCATCGAGGTCCTGCGCTCCGCGCGCCTGCTCAGGCGAGATGTATTGGGGAGTTCCCAGAAGCTGGTCTCCAGAGAGAGTCGACTGGCCAGCTTCTGCCATGCGTGCCAAACCAAAGTCGGCCAGATAGACGTTCCCCGATTCGGTAAGCAAGACATTGGAGGGCTTGACGTCTCGGTGCAACACACCTTGGCCATGGGCATAGGTAAGTGCGCTGCCGACCGACTGAACGATGCTGAGAATCTGTCCCTTGCTCGGCCACTCGCGATCGAGCACCGCCTTCAACGTTTCTCCCTCGATAAATTTCATGACCAGGTATGACTGCCCGTTGTGATCTGCGTAGTCGAATACAGGCACGATATTGGAATGATCGAGTTTGGCAACCACGCGGGCTTCTCGCTGGAATCGCTCAAGAAACTGTGGGTCTTGCATGAAGGCTGGGTGCAGTACTTTGATCGCGACATAGCGATCCAAGTTCGGGTGGTAGGCCTTGAACACCGTCGCCATGCCGCCCTGACCGAGCTGCTCGATGATGCGGTACGGTCCGACGTTTTCGCCTTGCTGAAATGGCATTAGATTCCTCTGAGCATGATCCTATGACCATCAAATTATGGGGAGAATATGGGGAAGTGAACAGTGAGTAAATTGTCAGGGCGAGCGATAAGGAATGGTAAGGGGACTAGGCCTGGAGTACCACCAGTCCTGGCAGCGGCTTACCCTCCAGCAAGGCGAGCGCGGCGCCGCCACCGGTCGAGAGGTGGTTGATCTGATTTGCCAGGCCGGCCTTTCGAACGGCGGCCGCCGAATCTCCGCCTCCCACAATGCTCAGAGCGTTGCTCTGTGCAATAGCAGTCGCCAGGCCAACCGTTCCTGCTGCAAATGGCGCAAGCTCAAAGACCCCCATGGGCCCGTTCCAGAATACGGTCCCCGCTCGACCGACCGCGCGGGAGAAGGCTTCAAGCGTCTGTGGCCCAATATCTAGCACATGCCAGCCACCAGGCACATTGCCAACATCCACCACGCGCGTGGCGGCTTCGGACGAGAAGGCATCTGCCGCGACGGCGTCAGCAGGAAGGTGCAATTTTTCCCTAGCTTTGTCGATCAATTCGAGCGCCACCTCATAAGATCCAGGCTCTACCAGCGAATCTGCCATATCGTGGCCTTGCGCTGCCAGAAAGGTATTGGCCATGCCGCCGCCGATTAACAGTGCCTCCGTGCGCTCGATCAGGCTACCCACGACGCCGATCTTGTCCGAAATCTTGGCTCCACCCAGCACTGCAACAAACGGTCGAGCAGGATCCTGAAGGGCGGTCTCAAGGTACTGAACTTCGCGCTCGACCAGCATCCCCGCTGCACTAGGCAGGTAGTGCGCAACTCCTTCGGTGGAGGCGTGGGCTCGATGAACGGTCCCAAATGCGTCGTTCACGTAAACCTCGCCGAGAGCAGCCAGCTCACGTGCGAATTCGGGCTGATTGTCTGTTTCCTGTGGATTGAATCGGGTGTTCTCCAGAAGCAGCAATTGTCCTGGCCCTAGGCCCTGCGCCGCTTCGGTTGCTTCCGGGCCTACCGTCTGGCCAACGAAGGCAACTGGCCTGCCAACCCATCGCTCCAGGCGATGCGCAACCGGTCGCAGAGAGAGCTGCGCCACCACCTTCCCCTTCGGCCTGCCCAGGTGTGAGCAAATGACTACGCTGGCATCATGTTCCAACAAATACTGGATCGTGGGCAGCGCAGCACGGATTCGCGCATCATCCGTAATGACCCGCTCTTCCATGGGCACATTGAAATCAACGCGCAGGAGTACTCGATGTCCGCGCAGGTCGAGGTCGGGCAGGGTTCTTAGATTCACTTGGCTAGAGGGACTCGGCCATATGGGCTGCCAAATCAGCCGTACGAACGGAGTAGCCCCATTCGTTGTCGTACCAAGCTACGACTTTGGCCAGATTGCCGTCCATCACCATCGTGAATTGTGCGTCGATGATGCTCGAGCGGGGATCCATCTTGTAGTCGGAGCTGACCAGCGGTTCCTCGCTGAAGCCAAGGATTCCCTCCATTGGACCAACCGAGGCGGCCTGAAACGCCTTGTGAAGATCCTCGGTGGTGGCTTCTCGCTCCAGCACCGCGACGAAGTCCACAACGGAGACGGTTGAAGTTGGCACACGCATAGAAAACCCATCGAATTTACCCTCGAGTTCGGGGATCACGCGCGCTATGGCCCGTGCCGCTCCTGTGGTGGTGGGAACGATGTTCAGCGCCGCGGCACGCGCGCGCCGGAGGTCTTTATGAGGCAAATCCAGCAGTCGTTGGCCCGCGGTATATGAGTGAATGGTCGTCATCAAGGCCTTCTCGATCCCAAATTCATCCTGCACGACCTTCGCCGCAGGCGCCAGGCAATTGGTTGTGCAGCTGGCATTGGAAACCACGTGGTGGGTCGCAGATTCGTACATATCCTCGTTCACTCCCAAGACGATCGTGACGTCGGGATCCTTGGAAGGCGCGGTGATGATCACTTTCTTCGCACCGGCCTTGCGGTGCTGGGTAGCCTGCTCGTGCGTGCGGAAGACGCCGGTGGATTCGATGACGATATCGACTCCCAGATCATCCCAAGGCAACTTGGAGGGTTCAGGCTCGGAGAGGGCCTTGATGGAGTCACCATTGACCCTCAGTCCATCGTCCGTTATCTCGACTGTGCCCTCGTACCTCCCGTAGTTCGAGTCGTACCTGAACAGATGGGCCATCGTGGCCAGATCCCCAAGGTCATTGAATGCCACGATGTCAAACTCATTCGAGTACTGCTCCACCATCACTTTCAGGACCTGCCGACCAATCCGGCCCAGGCCGTTGATTCCGATCCGTGTCGCCATTGGTTTCTCCGATTCCGGGGACTCCATCGCCACGTTCTCGCTGCGGCCGATCGAGAGCTTCGTAGTGATCCCCTGTTGTGATGTGATTTAAGGCGAGGCTAGTTCAATTCGCTGACTCGCTCGACTTGGTCTACTTTCGGCCACTCGAGCGGACCCGTTCTCTCCTCAAGGAGCGAGATTAGCCGCTCCGCAAGCTGATCAGATTTGTGCCGCCAGGGGCCATCGTGGTCAATGATATCGGTAGAATAGAACGGCACATCTCTCAGGCCCTCTGCCGGCGGTGCGACCAGCGAAACGCCTTCTGGAAGGGCCATGTCCAGGCAGTCGTTCGCTACCACCACGTCCACCAACCCATCACCGGCGTGTTGAGCCAAGGCGCTCCAATGAGCTTCGCAATCGTAATCATCGGTCTCGCCCTTTTGTGTGGCCACATTGCACACGTAGACTCGGAAGGCTCGGCTCGACCGTACGGCGTCTGCGATATCAGGAACCAGCAGATTCGGCAATACGCTCGTGTATAGGCTTCCAGGTCCGATGACGATCATATCGGCGTTTAGCAGCGCATGGATCGCCTCTGGATAGGCGGGTGGATCCGATGGCTCAATGTATACGCGACGGATCTGACCCGGCACGTCTGGGATTCGGCTCTCCCCCTCAACGCGGATTGCGCGAAATTCCAGTGTGGGCGTCTTGTCTGCCGCGAGCGAGACATCCGCCAATGTGGAAGGTAAGACCCGACCCCGTATGGCCAAGACCCGGCCCGCCTCGAGAATGCCGCGGTCGAAGCTACCGGTGACCCCACTCAAGGCCGCAATGAATAGGTTGCCGAATGAGTGCCCTTCCAGCTCTTCTCCTTTGAGAAACCGGTATTGAAAAAGCTGCGTCAACAGGTCCTCATCATCGGACAACGCTGCCAGGCAACTCCGTAGATCACCAGGCGGCGGAAGGCCCAGGGATCGACGTAGCCGGCCGGAAGATCCCCCATCGTCAGCCATGGTCACGATAGCAGTTAGATTGCGTGTGTGCGTCTTGAGACCCCTTAGAAGCGTCGCCAGGCCGGTCCCGCCTCCAATGGCCACAATCTTGGGTCCTCTGCCTAGACGACGGTGCTGGGCCACGACCTCCACGACCGGCTTGCCAGGCTTTACGTATGGGCTGAGGAGACTGCGATTGAGACGAAAAAGCGCCAACAGCGATGCCGCCACGCCTGCGAATACCAGCCCGCCCACCATAACGCCAGCCGGCGGTGAGGTGACCTCGTTGAAGCCAGGCTCGCCCGATAGCGCCGCAGCCCCGATGGAGATCCCGAGTGCGGTTAGAAAGATTCCTACGATCAGTAGTGCGATCCAGCGCTTTATGCCCAGACCAGGCTGAAGCCAGCTCCACAGCGTCCTAAGACGCGTGTATTTCTTCGATTTAGCGGCCACGCCGCGACTATACCAAAGACCCTGTCGAGTGTCCACCATGGCGCTGCATCCCCCCAGTAAGGCGGGAGGTATAATGCGAAACACTAAACCAAACCGGGAGGAGGACGACCCATGGCGAGCGTAACCTATGATCACGTCTACAAGCGTTTCGGTGATGTCGTTGCTGTGAACGACATGTATATTGAGATCGAAGACAAGGAATTCCTGGTGCTCGTGGGGCCCTCGGGTTGCGGAAAGACGACCGCACTACGCCTGCTGGCCGGCCTGGAGGAGATCTCCGACGGACGGATTCTAATTAGCGATCGAGTTGTCAATGACGTGGCGCCGAAGGACCGCGACATCGCCATGGTGTTTCAGTCCTATGCGCTCTATCCGCATATGTCGGTGTATGACAACATGGCCTTTGGCCTTAAGCTGCGCAAAACTCCGAAGGACGAAATTGAGAAGAGGGTGCAGAACGCGGCCGAGATCCTCGGCATCGAATCTTTGCTGGACCGCAAGCCCCGCCAGCTCTCTGGTGGACAGCGGCAGCGCGTGGCAGTGGGTCGGGCAATCGTTCGCGAACCTAGCGTTTTCCTATTTGATGAGCCGCTATCCAACTTGGACGCCAAGCTGCGCGTTCAGACCCGCGCTGAAATCACAAAGCTCCATCAGCAGCTTGCCACGACCTTCATCTACGTGACGCACGACCAGGTGGAGGCGATGACGATGGCCACACGGATCGCAGTGATTCGGCATGGCGTCATACAGCAGGTCGATACGCCCCAACAACTGTACGATTATCCCTCGAATGTCTTCGTGGCCGGATTTATTGGATCGCCGGCGATGAACTTCTTTGATGCCCGGGTGGACCGATCGAATGGGCAGCTGATCATCAACTCTGAGGCGTTCAATGCCGTGATTCCTGAAACAAAAACATCGAAGTACCAGGAGTACGTTGGAAAACAGGTTGTCTTTGGCATTCGACCGGAAGACATCCACGATCCAAGTTTCACGCCCGCCGATGTTCAGACCTCGTTGGTAGAGGCCAGAGTGGACGTGACAGAGCTTATGGGGAGCGAGGTCTACCTTCACTTGGAAGCCAAGGGAAATTCTTTTGTCGGCCGGGTCGATCCACGCACATCCATGCGAGCCGGAAACGAAGTCCAAGTAGCCTTCAACATTGAAAATATCCATCTCTTTGAGAGCGAGGGCGACCAGGCAACCATCATGTAACCATGGCAGCACGCAACACATAGCCCCCGGACACGGGGGCTTCTTCTTGCCCACCCATGCATTCACTCGAATTACTGACTCAGCTCCACCGTCCGTCCTCAGCGAAAATCATCCTGCTCGTTTTAGACGGGCTTGGCGGCCTTCCCATGCAGTCTGGAGGGGCAACCGCACTGGAAGCAGCCGCGACCCCTAATCTTGACCGGCTAGCTCAAGAAGGAACGACTGGACAAACGATCCCGATTCTTCGGGGTGTAACGGCCGGGTCGGGCCCAGCGCACCTCGCGCTCTTCGGATACGACCCTCTGAAATACGATGTCGGCCGCGGCGTCCTGGAGGCCACCGGCGTGGGATTGCAGGTCGCCAGGGGGGATGTGGCGGCGAGGGGAAATTTCTGTACGCTCGATAGCGATGGCCTAATCACAGATCGACGCGCAGGCCGACTGCCCTCCGAGGCGGCCGCCCCACTGGTGGAGCAACTGGACTCGATTGAGATCCCCGGGTACACATTCGAGATCCGTCATGTTCGGGAATATCGTTTCGCCCTCGTTGCAAGAGGAGAAGGACTTGAATCAGATCTTGCGGATACCGACCCCCAGCAAGTGGGCCTCGCTCCGTTGGAGGTTATTCCCGAAAAATCGCAGTCCCAGGCGTCAGCGGAGCTGTTCAACCAATGGATCGACGCCTCTCGTTCCCTGCTGGCCCGAGAACCTCAAGCCAACGGGCTGACTCTGCGAGGATTTTCGACCAATCCCGAGTTGCCGCAATTCGGCCCGAGCTACGGTTTGAATGCGGTCTGTGTGGCGGTATATCCGATGTACAAAGGTACTGCCAAGCTGGTTGGAATGGAAATCCTGGAGTTTGAAGGTGAGGATCCCGCCGATGAATTCTCCGCCCTCGGACCCCGATGGGAAGATTTCGATTTTGCCTTCATTCATGTCAAAGCCACCGATAGCCGTGGCGAAGACGGAGACTTTGAGGGGAAGGCTGCGGTTATCGAGACGGTCGACCGGGAGCTTGGCCGGTTGATGGACCTGGAACCGGCAGTGCTCGCAGTAACGGGTGACCACTCCACGCCGGCACGGATGCGATCGCACTCCTGGCATCCCGTGCCTCTTCTGCTATGGGCACCCGATTCCGTGCGACCCGATGACTCACATAGTTTTGGAGAGCGTGTCTGTGCCAATGGCGGGCTGGGAACCTTTCCCGCCAAGTCCTTGATGGCGCTGCTGCTCGCCCACGCCGGGCGTCTGAACAAGTTCGGCGCGTAACCTCCCGTCGGGAGAGCACGGTTGGTAGCGGCTTCGAACGCCGGGCGCGAAGGTACTCGAGCTTGAAGTCAAGCGGTTGGTCGAGCACTGCCTTGTAGAGAAATGCGATCGCGTTGAGAGCCTGGTTTTGAGTGGACGCAGCGACCTTGCGATCGCGGGCGAGGAAATCCAGATACTTCTCGATCTCCCTCCTACCCAAGCTGCGCGGGCGGCGCTTTCCATGAAACAGTACGAAATCTCGAACCCAATACACACACCTCGTCTCTGTATGGGGCGAGTAGTGCTTTTGCCTTATGGTGTTACGGACCTGATCGAGAAGATTCGGCTTCCGAGAATTAATGGGCCGCTACCGAATTAAGGGATTCATGTGGCGCGCAGCCGCCACATAGTCCCAGTTGAACTGAGCCGAGTGGTCTAGTCCGGATGATTTGGAGTTTAAGCGATGGGCACAGATCGGGCGCTGCTCGCCTCGTCTGGGTCAGGTGAAGGGATTATAGCCGTCGCGAGAGGAAGGCACCAAGGCGGTACAGTGAAGTAGGCCGCTTGGAGTGGGCTGTCGGAGGGGAATGGCCGACGGGAAGCGATGTCGGGCCCATTTGGGCAGCAGAAGAGCGGCAGGCTCTTTCCTGCCTGGGAGGCGTATGGAGGTCTGCAGGTCATGTTGTCCAAAGAGGGCGCGGCTGGGGCGGGGGACGCCCGCGGGGCTGAAGGGTTTGTACCCATCGCATCTCACTCCCACAGCGAGGGCAGCGCAGCTCAGGCGGGTTGCACCTCGGGGGATCCCTCGAAAGCTTAACTGCAGCGAGTCTCCCTAACAACCGTCTTAGCGCGCCGAGCAAGCGTCGCTTGCCGGGGCTGAAGAAACCGTAGTAGCGCACCTTCACGAAGCCTTTGGGCAGGACGTGCTGCAGGAAACGACGCATGAACTCCTCGGCCGACAGCGTGCAGGAGCGCGCTTCTCCGCTGTGGGAATCCTTGTAGCCAAAGGTGACTCGATCGCCCGCTAGTCGATGGATGCGTCGGTTGCTGAGGGCCACGCGAAAGACATAGGGGGCCAGGTACTTGAGCGCCGCCACGCCGCTGCCCACCGGCTGGCAGTGGACCACCCAGTCCTGCCTCCACACCTCCTCAGGGACCTGCTCATACCAATCCGTCTTCCGCAGGCCATCACGAAACTTGGCACGGAAGAGTACGGACAGCGCTTTGACCGGCAGAAAGAAGGACTTCCGGCTGGGGAGCCACGTCCGCCCGTCCCCGTCAACGCCACCACCCGGCACCAGGTAATGCACATGGGGGTGGTAGCTCAAGTCCCGGGCCCAGGTCTGCAGCACCCCGATCAGGCCGACCTGCCCGCCCACCAGGCGCGGATCTCGGGCCAGCTTCTGCGTGGCCGCAGCGCTGCTGCGGAAGAGCAGATGGTAGAGGCTTTTCTGCTGCCGCCGGGCAATCTCGCGCAGCGCACCTGGCAAGGTGAAGGTGAGCAGAAAATAGGGAACGGGCAGCCGCAGGTCCCGTTGCCGGTCCAGCCACTGCTCAGCGTTGTCATGCTGGCACTTGGGGCAATGCCGGTTCTTGCACGAGTGGTAGCTATAGCAGGTATGCTCGCAGTCGGGACAGAGATATACATGACCGCCCAGCGCCTCCGTGCGGCAGCTCTCGACGGCCTGCATGACCCGCATGTGGCTGGGCAGCAGGCGCGGGCCGAACTTCTCTCTGTAGGCGGGACCGAACCGGCGGAAGATCTCCGCGAGCTCTACCACACCAGGTTGTCCATCACTCGGTTGATGGCTTCCGCAGCCAGCAGTTCTCCCTTGCGAGTGAGGTGGGTGTAACGGGCGGTGGTCTGGGGGGAACGGTGCCCCAGATAGACCTGGATCAGGCGCAGGTTCACCCCGGCTTCCAACAGATGGGTGGCCCAGGAGTGGCGCAGGGTGTGAACGCTAGCCCTCTTGTGAACTCCGCTCTGCTGGAGCGCAGCCTTGAACGCCCGCTGCACCCCGCTCACCGACATGGGCCTGCTCGCCTTGGCCGGCGGGACATCCAGCCGGGTGGGTGCCGGAAAGAGCCACACCCGGTTCCGGTGACGATCCCAGAACTCGCGCAGCAGCTCCAGGGTCCGCTGCGGGAGGGGCACGTAGCGGTCCTTTCCACCTTTTCCCTGGCGGATATGCAGCATCATGCGGTCGCTATCGAGGTCGGGCACCTGCAGGTGCACCCCTTCTCCCAGGCGCAGTCCGCAGGTGTAGATCGTGCTGAGGCACACCCGGTAGCGAGCCCGGTGCAGGCAACCCAGCACCCGGCGGACCTCTTCAAAGCTGAGCACCACCGGCAGCTTCTGCTCGCGGGGAATTCGCACCAGGTCCAGCGTCGACCGCTCTCGTTGAAGGGTGCGCTGGTAGAAGAACTTGATCCCATTGAGCGCGACCCGGCAGGTGCTGGGAGAAGCACGCTTGACATTCTTCAGATA
Organism: Anaerolineae bacterium; assembly: GCA_036986135.1. Classification (GTDB taxonomy): domain Bacteria; phylum Chloroflexota; class Anaerolineae; order Anaerolineales; family E44-bin32; genus JADFRG01. The sequence goes on from BTQZ01000016.1 coordinate 49,256, forward strand.
GAGAAAGTATTGCCTCAGTTCTTCCTCTGTGATGCCGTCCGGCGGCTTGCTGTAATGCTCCGCCAATTGGCGCACCGCGCGTAGATACGCATCCTGGGTCTTCTCGCTCAGACCCCGCAGCTGCAGATCCTCGAGCATCCGTTCTCTCAGGCGAGTCATTGCTATACCTCCTGTCTATGGGGATGAATCACCCAACGGTTGACAAGAGTTATATTCGCTAGCTACTTGGGGAGGGAATTACTGAGGTTTCAGAGGAGTAGAAAAAGATCTGCGCGAAGCGCTTAGTTCAACTAGGGATATTGGCTGCAATTGACCGATAACATGTGAAACCCACTTATATTAGAACATATATTCTAAATATTACACGAAGACCAGGAGTATTGTCCAGTCTTGATCGATAGCAACAATGCC
>BTQZ01000017.1:0-49607 GCA_036986135.1 Anaerolineae bacterium
CCGTCCTTGGCGAGCTGGGGGAAGTAGCGCCTGCGGCCCAACAGTGTCTCCGTGTAGCCGTCATCGGCTGCCTTCTCACGAACGCGATCGATGTAATCTCGAACGCCCGGGAAGCGCTCAAAGTAGACTTTGACGAACTCTTCCGCCTCGGCCAGCGTGAGATCAGTCGCACGCGTCAGCCCAAAAGGGCTCATCCCGTAGATCAAGCCGAAGTTGATGGCTTTTGCCCTGCGCCGCTGCTCAGAGGTCACCGACTTGAGATCGGTGCCGAAGACCGCCGCCGCCGTGGCGGCGTGGATATCCTGATCTTCCTTGAAAGCCTTGATCATCGTTTTGTCATTCGCCACATGGGCCACGACCCTGAGCTCGATCTGAGAATAATCCACAGCGAGCAGCGCATGGGCGCGAGCGGCAATGAAGGCGCGTCGAATCTGACGCCCCAACTCTGTGCGGATGGGAATATTTTGTAGGTTCGGATTGGCCGAGGCGAGGCGGCCCGTGATGGCGCCGGTCTGACTGTACGACGTGTGAACCCGCCCGGTTTCAGGGTGGATCTGATCCCGTAGCGAATCTGCGTAGGTTGACTTTAGTTTCGCAATCTCCCGGTGCTCAAGCACAAGCGCCACGGCCTCGTGCTCCTCCTTCAGCGCGCCAAGGACGTCTGCAGCCGTGGAAAACTTGCCAGAGGCGGTCCTGCGTGTGCCATCAGGAGGCTTGAGAGCCAGCTCCTTGAAGAGTACTTCCGAGAGCTGTTGCGTAGAGTTCACATTGAAAGTGTGACCGACCATGTCAAATAGCTCCGCCTCGATTGCGCCCAATCTCTCTGCCAGTTCGTCGGAAAGTTTGGCCAGGAATTCCGTATCCAGACCAATGCCGGTCATTTCCATGGCGGCCAGGACGCGTATCAGTGGCATTTCCAGATCCTTGAAGAGCGCCTGCTGTCCGTGTTCCTTCAGCTCCTTCTCCAGAATGGGGCGCAGCCTCAAGCAAATTTCGGCGTCGGCGGCGGCGTAAGGTGCCACGTCGGCAATGGGCACCTCGGCCATCGTCTTTTGCTTGCGGCCGGTGCCGATCAGTTGGTCGATGGGCGTCATCTCAATTCCCAGTCGTACCCAGGCCAGAGATTTAAGCCCAAGGTTGCGGGAGGAGGGGTATGCAAGCCACTCCGCCATCATGGTGTCGAAGACAAGCGGCTCCGCTGCCAGGCCATGGCGCGCCAGGAGCGTGTAATCGAACTTGAGGTTGTGCCCAACCTTTTCGATCTTTGGATCGGTCAGCGGCTTTTGAAGTGCATCGATGACCGTCTTGAGCTTGAGCTGCTGTGATCCCGATAGATCTGGCAGATGGCCCACCGGCAGGTAGTAACCTTGCCCGGGTTCGACTGCCAGTGAAATTCCCACAAGATCGGAGTTGATCGCATGTGGGGCGGTGGTTTCGACGTCGAAGGCGATCGCTTTGGCCGTGCTGAGACGCACCTCAAGCGCCTCGAGTGCCTCCGCGGTATCCACGATGATGGTCTCGGTGCCCGGTCTGACCTTAGCATCGCTGACGTAGAGCTCGCCCCCCTCGCCCTTCGCCAGCCGATCGAGCAGAGTTCGGAACTCCAGTTCCCGAAAGAGCGTCACGATACGATCGCGGTCATATCCCTCTGCGCGGCAACTCTCCAGATCGAAGTCGATGGGCACATCCGTAACTATTTCACCCAACTTGCGGCTCAGTTCAGCATCGCCCCGGCCCGCTTCCAGTTTGTTTGAGAAGCGAGGCGGAATGTCTTCCAAATGCGAGTAGATGCCCTCCAAATCCTGGTAGTCCTGCAGCAGGGAGGTGGCTGTTTTTTCGCCTACGCCCGCCACTCCGGGGATGTTGTCGCTCTTGTCTCCAACCATCGCCTTGAGGTCCACGAGCTGCGAGGGCTCAAGCTGGTATTTCTCCCTCACTTGTTTCGGACCGTAGTCGATGGCCTCGGATAATTTCAGCCCGGCCAGCCGGATGATGACCTGATCATCTACAAGCTGAAGCAAGTCTCGATCGCCGGTCAGGATGATGACTTGCACGCCGTTGGCTCCCGCGCGCTTGGCAACTGTGCCCAGCACGTCGTCCGCCTCATAGCCATCTGCCTCCAGTATTGGGATACCGAAGGCTGCTACCACCTCCCGGATACGCTCAATCTGCAGACGCAGATCATCCGGCATCTTTTCGCGTGTCCCTTTGTACTCGGGGAATATCTCGTCGCGAAATGTTTTTCCGACGTCAAATGAGACGGCCAAGTACTCGGGTGATTCCTGCTCTAAAAGCCGCAGGATCATCGAAGTAAACCCGTAGGTGCCGGCGGTCGGCTCTCCGGAAGTGGTCATCCAACGCGCAGGATCGCCGCCGCGGGTTAAGGCGAAGTAAGCCCGGTAAGCCAGCGCATGGCCATCGATCAAATAGAGACGGTCTGCCTCCGTCATCTCGGAACCCCTATGATCCTGGGAGCGAGCCAGAACGCCCAATCCTCGCTGAATGCGCCGTTCGATTGGACCGCTAGGACGAACTCAACTGAGCTGCCGGCCAGCGAAGAGAGATCGACCTCAAGGATACGGAAGTCGCCGTCATAAGTTTCGTCCCACTCTCTGAGCTGCCGCAGGTCACCCCCGTTCTCTCGATAGTTGAGCTGCATCGTCACATTACATGCGAGGGCGTTAAACAGGCAGCCGATGACCGCATGGAATTCGTCGCCCTGCTCAACCTCAAAGGCCGGGAATCTGCCGCTGATGACGCCGTTATTGATCCACTGTGGGTGCGTAAAGAGCGCCGGCTCGTTCTCGGTTCGGCCATCTTCCAGCTTGGGCGAATTGAGCTTCAAGACAAATCCTTCGGCATCGGAATCGGTTCCCGGGCACGACAGTTCGCCGGCGCCGGTGCGCCAGGTAGCGTCGCAGTATTTCTCAACGAAGTCGTATACCAATTCAGGTGCCTGGGCTCCTACAATGATCTGGACGAAGAACGGCGTCTCTCCATCGTCACCTAGTCCAAAGACCACTCCATCGGGAGTGCGCAGCTTCCAATCTCCACGATGAGTGCCGTCCGCGCCGGGAGCCGTAAGACTGACTTCTATGTCAACGGTGCTGCCCGGGGGTACGGTGCTCGGCAATGGGGCCGAGGGCGGACCCGCCATGATTTTGCCGCCGTCGAAGATGACATCGTATTCGACGGTCCAGGTACAAGTGCCCTCGTTGCGCAGCCTCCAGATCTTGTCGAAGGTGTCTCCGGCAGGGATGTTCGTATCGTCAGGAACGGTGACGTCCTGAACAAATCCCACCTCGTTCGTGCAATCCGGAGGCGGTGAATCGGTTGGCTGCAGTTCGATCGTCGCTGTGGCGGTCGGAGCCAAACCCTGGGGTTCCGTGGGTTCGACGACAGGTTGGGTGGCAGACACCAAAGTGAGTTGTGCCGAGACCGTTTCGGCCGCCGAAGTGGCCAGCCCATCCTTTTCAGTCTGCTCCTGCAGCCCTGGATAATTGCACGCTACCAGCAGGAATCCGAACAGAACCGCGACGGGAATCAATTTTGACATCGGGAATGCTCCTCTAATCCGAACGGAGGATCTCAATTTAAAACTGGAAGAGGTACGAGGTCCTGCCCTTCGCTTTCGCTAACGAGCGCTCCGCGCAGGCTCCACGGGCCAGAATGCTCGACCTTGACGGTGACCAGATCGCCCACAAGGTGCTCATCCGACTCGAAAAACACGAGCTTGTTCGTCTCAGTACGGCCCATCCATTGGCCGCGGCGCTTCTTCTCCACAAGAACTTCGAGCTCGCGACCGAGATGGGTGGCATTGATTTCGGACGAGAGGCCTTCCTGAAGTTCCTCCAGCTCCCGGAATCTCCGCATCTTTTCACCTTCGGGCACGTCGTCGGCCATGCGCCGTGCGGAGACGGTTGGAGGCCGGGGCGAATATCGCGCCAAATGGGCGACATCCAGCTTGAGTTCGCGCAGTAGGTCATACGTACGCCGGTATTGAGTTTCGCTCTCGCCAGGAAATCCGACGATTATGTCGGTGGCGATCGAGCCGTCCGGGAGGCGCTGGCGGATGCGCTCAATCAATCTTCGATAATCGTCTACTGTATACGCCCGTCGCATTCTACGGAGCACATTGTCGTCACCGGCCTGTACCGGCACCTCGATGTGAGGGCAGACTTTATCGAGCTCCTGAACCACGTTCAGCAGCTCAGCCGTAATCCAATTGGGGTGGGAGGTTAGAAAGCGAATACGTCGAATATAGTCAATCTTGTGAATCGCGCGCAGCAGATCGGCAAGACGAGGACCATCTGGGATGTCCATTCCATAGCGGTCTACGATCTGGCCCAGCAACGTTACTTCACGAACACCCTGCCCGGCTAGCGCGCGAACCTCCGCCACGATCTCTCCCAAGCTTCGGCTACGCTCCGCCCCCCTTCGGTAGGGAATGACGCAAAAGGTGCAGGCATGTGAGCAGCCGTAGACCACCGGAACATGAGCGGAGATGAGCCGACCCTGCTCATGGGCCGGGAGCCGGAAATCTCCGTCCATCATTTCGAATCGCTCGGACGTATCACTTATTTCGATGGCATGCGCCTCGGTCTGCATCAAGTGTTCGACGAGCGGATTGGGGTCGGAAGGGGGAGAGAAGACGTCTACAAAGGGGTATTGCTGCTCGAGCTCTGCGCTGCCCTTTATGCCTACCATACAGCCCATCAAATTGAGCACGATATCGGGCCGCTGCTCCTTGAGCGGGCGCAGAGACGATAGCCGTCCATGAGCCCGATCCTCCGCGCTCTGCCGCACAACACACGTATTGAGCACGACGACGTCCGCCTGCTCCGCTACGGGTGTGGGGCGATAGCCCAGCCGTTCGAGCTCCGATGCTACTCGCTGAGAATCGGCCACGTTCATCTGACAGCCGGCGGTCCAAATGTGGTAGCGCACGAGCGACATTATACTGGACCCACTTTGGGGCATGTGGCTGTGGACCGATTAGGCCGTGTTTTGACCGCTCTTGTGCTGGTCTCCCTTGTAGCTGGCTGTTCTCAGAAGCCGCCGCCCCCTGTGTCGGAATCCCCGCCATCGCCCACTTCCACGCCCACAGCTGTCGCAACCCGCCGTGTAGCGACCGAGCAAGTTCCGACGGCGGCTCCCATTGAAGCATGCACGGAGGCTTCCGGATCACTGCAGGCAGGCGTGTACCGCGGAATCGCTGTGGCGCAGGACATCCCCTACAACCTTTATCTACCGCCCTGCTACGACGCACAGGACCAGTACTACCCAACCCTATACTTGCTCCACGGCTACCCCTTTGACGAGACGCATTGGGAGAGTCTGGGCGCGATCCAGATTGCGAACGATGGAATCAGAGGGGGGGAGTGGCCGCCCTTTATCATGGTCATGCCGCTGCAGCCCGAGCCCTTGTTTCGGAGTTCTGACGGCGGGCCGGGATCCTACGAAACGGAATTGCTTGAAGGCCTGGTGCCATTTATTGAGAACAACTTCCGCAGCGACCCGTCCGCGAGGGCATTGGCAGGCATTTCACGGGGAGGCGTTTGGGCGCTCGAAGTCGCATTTCGCAATCCACAGGAGTTTGATTCTGTGGCAGCGTTGAGCCCAGCACTGGCAGTCAACAGCGCCCGCCCGCCTTACGACCCCTTCGAAATCGTGGCCGACTCAGATCGGTATCCTCGAAGGATTCTGCTGCTGGCCGGCGATAAGGATTGGGCGGCCGTTGAAACGAAGCGACTCAGCCAGACACTGAGCGAAGCCGGGGTAGAACATACGTTCCAAATTTCAGCAGGCGACCACTCAAATGAGACGTGGGCCGCCGTAATGGGCGAGGTGATTGGCTTCTTGGCACTTGGGACGGGGCCCTAGCGCGCGGTGTTTCGAGTACAATGGCCGCGCTGGAGGAAAATGGATGACGGAGGATGACCGCTCCGCGGCGGAAGTAATCGACGCGTATCGGCGAAGGCGGGAGCGGATGGTTCCGTTCTTGTTAGGAGCGCTGGCTGTCGTGCTCTTGGTCGTGGGATCATTCATGGTCGTCATCTGGTTCACAGGCGACAGCCCACCTGCGCTCCCCGCTTTTCTGCGCTCTGATACTGAGACGCCAGCGCCAACAAGCACTCCACAACCTGCTACCGCAACACCGGAACCTTCAGTGACGCCAGAGCCCTCCGAGACGCCTACCCCAGAAGGGCCCTTAACTTATGTCGTCGAAGAGGGTGATTCGTTGGCCTCAATTGCCGATCAATTTGGGGTGACCATCGATCAATTGATCGCAGCCAATAGTCTTGTGGACCCGAACAACATCGGAGTCGGATCGCAGCTGATCATCCCGGATCCGGATGCAGATCTCCCAACCGAAACGCCGCTGCCGGAGACTCTGGTGCCGGGGTCGACGATCGAATACGTTGTCAAGTCGGGCGACAATCTCCAAACGATCGCTGAGCGGTTCAACAGCACTATTGAGGCCATCGCAGAGGCCAATGATTTGGACCCGGCGCAGGTGCTCTTCGTGGGAAAGAGGCTGATTATCACGGTGAACATCGTCACGCCCGTTCCGACCGATACTCCGAGCCCCTTCACGGCTACCCCGAGCCCGAGGCCCTAGCTCGCTTCTCGATCGACCAGATATGTGTGCTGCGTGGGCCCGCATGCGTGTAGGCGACGCCCGCAGGGAACTCCCGAAATCGGTCCATTTCAACCGGTTTTCGGTGAACTCTTAAAGAGATTCTCTCCTGCCAGCGAGATTCCAGGCCTCAGATGGCTGCGGATTGATGGTGTGCCTCCGCTCGCTGGATGGCCGAGCGGATCTCAACCAGCACCTCCGAATCTTGCTCTTTCTCCCGAGCGGCTCGCAGCGCCTCGACCTCCCCTAGCCGGCCCAAGGCCCAGGCGGCATGGGCGCGAGGAACGGGGTCGGCCTCCTCGGAAAGTAATCTCACCAGATCTGGAATGCTCGAACGATCCTCCGAATTGGCGGCTGCCAGGGCCGCGTTGCGCAGCAGCCCGGCATGCTTGGCCCGTTTGAGTGGGCTCCTGCCAAGTTGGCGCCGATAGTCATCCGAAGAAAGCCGAAGAAAATCGCGCGGACGAGGATCCTGGAGAAACGGTCGAGCCTGAAATGCAGGATCCCCGGTGGGCTCAGCGAATCGAAGGTTCCAAGGACAGACCTGCTGGCAGATGTCGCAACCAAATACCCACTCGTTGGTCAGCGGACGGAGTTCGTCAGGAATAGCACCCTTCAGCTCGATTGTGAGGTAAGAAATACACCGGGTGGCGTCGAGCGTGCGGTCTGGAAGGATGCACGCCGTGGGGCAAGCTTCGATACACAGCGTGCATTCCCCACAATGATCGGTCTTGATCGGTTCGTCTGGCTCCAGCGGCAGGTCAAGCAGCAATTCTGCCAGGAAGAAGTAAGAGCCACGTTGCGGGCTGATCAGGCAGGTGTTCTTGCCGATCCAACCCAGACCGGCCCGCTGCGCGAGCTCGCGCTCCAGGAGCGGGCCCGTGTCCGTATAATAGCGGTTATTAATCTCTCGGCCGAGCCGCTCCTCCACAGCGGAGATGAGTTGCTTCAGTCGATCAACCAGCACATCGTGATAATCGTCGCCTACTGCGTAGGCGGCCACGCCGCTCCGTGTGGATTGTTGGGGAAGGTAATTCATCGTCACAACCAAGATCGACTCGCATTCCGGCAGGATTATCCTGGGGTTGGCCCTGCGTTGCCGTGCCCGATCCGTCTCTAGGTAGGCCATCTCACCGTGCCGGCCCGCTTCGAGCCAATTCTCATATACCCTGACGTGAGGCGGAGGTTCGGGAGAGGTGACACCCACCAGTGAGAATCCGAGCCGCCGCGCCTCGGTCTTTGCGAAATTGGTGAGATCCCGCCGCTGCTCTTTATCGAACTCTTGGGCCATGTGCATGTATCCCAGATAGCATACCTTAGCGGATACAGGAGGTACCGTTGGCCGCGGTCTAACAAATCATTTATGTCATTGTGAAGGGGCGCACGATAGAATCCGACAGCAGCAGATCGGACATACTTTGTACACAAGGCAACCAAAGAGAGAAATATGAGACGGAGACTCTGGATACCCATACTGATCGTCGGAATCCTGATTGTAGGATTCTTGCTTACTCGGCCCGGCCCCGAGCCCGAGGCCGCGGCAGAGCGCACGGCCACGGTTGAAACCGGCCCGCTCCAGGTGTGGGTCACAGGAACGGGAAAGGTCGAACCTGTTGCGCAAGCGGAGCTGTCCTTCAAGACCTCGGGCACGCTGGGGGAACTTGCGGTCGATGTCGGCCAGAAGGTCAAGGCCGGGCAAATCCTGGCCTCTTTAGATCCTGGTTCACTGGACGCAAGTCTATTGGGGGCGGAGGCGGACCTTATCGCTGCTCAGCAAGCTCTGGAAGATCTCTTGGAGGGCGCCACCGAACAGCAAATTACGCAGGCCGAGATGGCCCTGGCACGAGCCAGGGACAACGTCAGAGCTGCGGATTATAAGTGGAACAATCAACAAGAAGGCCAGCGCGCGAGCTCTGACACGATCCGCGGAGCGGAAGCGCGTCTGACACTTGCGCAGACCGAAGTCGATCAGGCCTACGATCGATACAGCGCGGTGTCGGGTCGACCTACGGACGACCCAGCGAAAGCGCTGGCGCTGACCAAGCTGGTCGCCGCGCGGGCGGATCGGGATTCCGCGCTGCGCAATGTGAACTGGTACACCGGTCGCCCCACCGAGATCCAGCAAGCGATCTTGGATTCGGAAGTAGCCGTGGCTCAGGCCAACTTGCTTCAGGCGGAACAGGACCTGGCGGATCTCAGGGCCGGACCTGACCCGGAGGACGTCGAATTTGCCGAGGCGCGGCTGCGTGCAGCACAGGCCGTAGTCGATCAGGCGCGGCTGATCTCGCCTATCGAAGGGACCGTGATGTCAGTGAACCACCGGGTTGGCGATAGCATCGTCCCAGGGGAGATCGAGGTTGTCATCGCCGATCTGAGCTCACTGCACATCGTTACGAGTGTGGATGAATTGGATGTTGCTGACACAGCCATTGGTCAAGCGGTCGAGATAAAGTTGGATGCCTTACCGGAACTGTTGCTTGAAGGTACTGTAGCAGGAATCGATCTCACGCCGAAAATTGGAACCACCAGTACGCAATATCCTGTTCGAGTTGAGCTGGAGTCTCAGGATGACCTTGTACGGGTAGGAATGACCGCTGCATTGAGCATACTGGTCGCCGATGAGCAAGATGCGGTGCTTGTTCCCAACTGGGCTCTGGGCTTCGATCCGGATAACGGCGAAATCTTCGTCTTTGTGGTGGAGGGAGATAGCCGCCAGCGGAGACCGCTGGCGCTTGGGCTGCGTAACGACACGGTTAGCGAGGTGCTTTCTGGGCTCGAACCCGGGGAGACCCTTAGCGCTTCAATCGAGGATCGACCGCGCGGCAATGGAGGCTTATTCTTCGGTGGCGGCTAGCTTCAACGGGCCGGTAATAACGGTCAAGGACCTTACGCGGACCTATTTGCTGGGTGAGGTCGAGGTCAGGGCGCTGCGCGGGGTTTCGTTCGAGATTGAAGCCGGGGGGCTGCTGGCCGTGATGGGACCTTCGGGTTCCGGAAAATCGACGCTGATGAACTTGCTGGGATGCCTGGATGCGCCTGATTCTGGGAGCTATCTGCTCGAGGGAGAAGAGGTCGGTCAGTTAGTGGATGACCAGCTAGCTCGGATAAGGAGCCGCAAGCTCGGCTTTGTCTTTCAGACCTTCAACCTGCTGGCGCGTACGACCGCGCTCGCCAATTGTGAGCTACCTATGCTATATGCGGGAGTTCCAAATGGTGAGCGTCGGGGGCGCGCCGAGCGGGCATTGGAGATGGTGGGGCTTGCGGATCGGATGGAACATCATCCGAATGAGCTGTCTGGCGGTCAACAGCAGCGAGTGGCGATCGCGCGGGCATTAGTCAATGATCCGGCTATCATCTTCGCCGACGAGCCGACCGGGAACCTGGACAGCAAATCGGGCATCGAAATCATGGAGATCCTGCAAGGCCTCAATCGGAACGAGGGAATCACGGTGTTGTTGGTTACCCACGATCCATTTATCGCGCGGCATACGGACCGTGTGCTCCGCCTGCAGGATGGGCGCATCGTAGCCGACGAACGGATCCACCATCCTCTGGTAGCTGGCGAGGTGGAGCGGCCCTCCGAGATCGGTCTGGAAGAGGAGGTCGCCTGAAAATGGGTATGCTGGAAAGCGCCCAGGTAGCCTTGCGGGCGCTCGCGTCCAACAAGCTGCGTTCGGCGCTCACCATGCTGGGCATCATTATCGGCGTTGGGGCAGTCGTGACCCTGATGTCGGCGGGTAATGCGGTCCAGGGATTCATCACGGATCAGTTCCGGAGCATCGGCTCCAACCTGCTGTTTGTCGGGCCGGGCACGTTCGAGACCCAACTTCACGGCTCGAGTTCTCCACCTGGAGGCAAGGGGCTTACAAACGGCGACGCGAACGCCTTGCTCGACCCATTTTTGGCGCCCGATGTGGCGGCCATAGCGCTCGAAATCACTGGCTCAAACAGCGTAAGCAGCGGCGGCGAGGAGGCTTTCTTGTCCATCTCCGGAGTAAGCCCAAATTTCGCAGAATTGAGGAACGCCGAGCTCAGCGCGGGGCGTTTCTTCGATATAGGAGATCAAGTGGCCGAATCGCGCGTGGCCGTGATTGGGCCGCTTGTGGTGGACGAACTGTTTCCTGAGAATGCGCTTCCCATCGACGAGCAGATCCGTATCGGAGATGTGGCCTTCCGAGTGATCGGAACCCTCGAATCTAGAGGAGGGTCTGCCTTCGCGAACGAGGACAACGTCGTCTATATCCCGCTCTCGACCGCTCAGACCCGCGTATTTCCCTCCCGCGGTAGCCGGGGAGATTTCAATCTTTCGGTGATCTACGCACAAGCGGTCAGTGAGGAGCGCACCGACGCGGCCAAGGAACAGATCGAGAGCATCCTACGGCAGCGGCATGAGATCATGCCCGGGGATGATGACGACTTCACCGTGATCAGTCAGGCCGAGATCGTTGCCTCCGCGGGGGACGTGCTGGGCGTCATCACGATCTTCCTGGGCGCGATCGCCGCCATTTCGCTGCTAGTTGGCGGAATTGGCATTATGAACATCATGCTGGTATCCGTCACAGAGCGCACACGCGAGATCGGTCTGCGAAAGGCGGTCGGCGCTCGCAAGCGCGACATCCGTAATCAGTTCTTGATCGAGAGCGTTGTGCTGGCTGTAGTCGGCGGTGCGATCGGGGTTGTGCTGGGACTGCTAGGGACGCTGGCCATCGGCCAACTCGCCTCGGATCTAAATCCCGCCCTATCGCCTCAGGCCGTCGTGCTGGCGACCGGATTTTCGGCGCTGGTAGGCCTGTTCTTTGGGATCTACCCCGCCACGCGTGCCGCGGCGCTGAATCCCATTGATGCGCTGCGATACGAGTAGGCCTTAGCCGGCGATACTGTATTCGTAGCGTCCGGCAATGGGTTCACCTTGCTCAAAGCGGCTCAGACTAAATAGGCTGCGCTCCAGACCGCTCTTAGCCTGGCCCGTCACCATATCTGCAACCATCGACCCCACAGCCGGTCCAAGCTTGAAACCGTGCCCGCTGAAACCGGCGCAAATGAAGAGCCCACTGCCCGGGATCAACTCGTCGATCACGGGATGCCAATCGGGCGTGATCGCATAGAGACTGGCATAGCTGGTGGTGCTGGTGCTCTGCTCCATGGCTGGATAGCGGCGTACGAGCCGATTTCCTACATCGGCGACGAAATCAAGATCGCCGTTCTCATTGTAGTTATCGGGGTCCACGACGTTTTCCTGTTCGGAGGGGTCGATCAACCCCACCAGGGTCAGGCCGCCGGTCTCCGGCCGCCAGTAGCTGGCGTGCGCGAAGTCTGCGACCATCGGGTGATCCGCCTCCTGCCCCTCAGGCCGCCGGAAGAATGCCACCTGAGCGCGGCAGGGATCAATCGGTACCTGTACTCCAGCCCACTCGGCGACCTGAGCGCCCCAGGGCCCGGCGCAGTTGACGACAATCGGCGCTTCGAGCTCGCCTCGTGAGGTTTTGACCCCTTGCACCTTTCCCGATTCGATCCGCAGCCCGATCACCTCCGTGTCAAGCTGGAACTCGACGCCGCTCCTCTTAGCCGCCTGCGCGAAGCCGTTGACCGTCAGACCGGGATCGGCGTAGCCGGACTCTGGCTCGTAGGCCGCGGCCACGAGATCGGTGGCCTCAAGATAGGGCCACCGTTCGATGATGTCATCGTGGGTGAGCAGATGGGTCTCAATTCCCACTCCGCGCTGGAGAGCGATGTTGGCTTCCAGTCCCTCCAAGTCTTTTTCGGGCGTGAGAACCAGGAATCCTGCCTCCGTGAATCCTGAGTCCCCACCCACCTCGTCCTTGAAGTTCTGGAAGACGCGCAGGCTGTGGAGCGCCATCCTGGCCGTGATCTCATTCGAGTAGTGCTGGCGAATGAGGGCCGAAGACCTGCCGGTGGAGCCGTTCCCTAGGCCGCCTTTCTCCAGCACCGCCACTTTGAGGCCGCGCTGTCCAAGGCGGTAGGCCGAACTGCAGCCCATGATCCCGCCGCCAATTATGATGACGTCGTAAGTCGCGTTCATGGCTCCCTCCGGGTGATGCGTTTAGCCTACGGCGGGATGGACTTGACGCAAAGCTCCACCGAGCCGATCGGGAGAGTTTACCTCCGGAATCATGACGATCGTCAGATACCTGGACCGATTACGTCCGGCCAGCTTCAGGTCACCTTATTTTTTGAGAGATGCGGCTTGAGGAATTGCCCCGTGTAAGAGGCCTTATTCTTGACGATCTGCTCGGGGGTGCCTTCGGCGACCAGGCGTCCGCCGCCGTCGCCGCCTTCCGGGCCCAGGTCGATCACCCAGTCCGCCACCTTGATGACGTCCGGATGGTGCTCGATGATGAGCACCGTGTTGTCTTGATCTACCAGCCGCTGCAAGACGTCGATGAGTTTATGCACATCGGCGGCGTGCAATCCTACGGAGGGTTCGTCAAGTACATAGAGAGTATGCCCAGGCCCGCGCTTGGACAGCTCGCGGGACAGCTTGACGCGCTGGGCCTCCCCGCCCGATAAGGTAGGAGCCGGTTGGCCAATCTTGATGTAGCCCAGCCCTACATCCTGTAGGGTCTCGAGCTTGCGCTTCATGGCGGGGAAGGCCTCGAAAAATTTCGCGCCTTCGGCGACTGTCATATCCAGTACATCGGCGATCGTTTTTCCCTTGAAGCGCACCTGCAGAGTCTCCCGGTTGAAGCGCGCCCCATTGCAGACTTCGCAGGGTACGTAGACATCCGGCATGAACTGCATCTCGATTCGCAGCTGGCCCTGTCCCTGGCACGCCTCGCAGCGGCCGCCGTGCACGTTGAACGAAAAGCGGCCGGGCTTGTACCCGCGCACCTTGGATTCGGGAAGCTCGGCAAAGAGCTTTCGGATATGGTCGAACAAGCCCGTATAGGTACCGGGATTGGAGCGCGGGGTGCGACCAATGGGGCTCTGATCGATGCTGATAGCCCTGTCGACCAGCTCAACGCCCTCCAACCGCTCGTATGTGCCGGCCATCTGACGCGAACCCTGCAGTTCCCTGGCCAACGCTTTGTAGAGCACTTCGACCATCAAAGTGGACTTTCCCGAACCCGACACGCCCGTGATGCAGACGAACCTTCCGAGCGGAATATCCACTGAGAGATCGTCCAGATTATTCTCACAGGCGCCGATGATCCTCAGGCTTCGGCCATTGCCATCGCGCCGGGCTTTCGGCGTTTCGATGCGTAGCTTGCCTGCAAGAAATTTCCCGGTCACCGATTTGCGGCTGCGGGCCACCTTATCAACGGTTCCCTCCGCCACAATCTCCCCACCCGCTTCGCCCGCGCCAGGACCGAGATCGATCAGCCAATCTGCGGCGCGAATGGTCGCCTCGTCGTGCTCTACCACGAGCACCGAGTTGCCCAAGTCGCGCATACCTTCCAGTGTGCGGATCAGGCGTTCGTTGTCTCTAGGATGCAGCCCGATCGAGGGCTCATCCAGCACGTACAGCACACCCATCAATCGGGAACCGATTTGTGTTGCCAAGCGAATGCGCTGAGCCTCGCCGCCCGATAGCGTGGCCGCCGACCGATCCAATGTCAGGTACTCGAGGCCGACATCCACAAGAAATCCCAGCCGGTCGCGGATCTCCTTAAGAACCCGTTCGGCAATCTTAAGTTGACGCGCGTTGAACGGACCCGATTTCTTCTGTAGCTTCTCGATCCACTCCAGCGAGCGAGCCACCGGACGCCCGGTGATCTCGACGATGTTCGCTTCGTCGATCATGACGGCCAATGCCTCTGGACGCAGCCGCTTGCCGTCACACGCGGGGCACGGGCGCTCAGACATGAACTCCTGGATCTTGCCGCGAATGTACTCCGACTGGGTCTCCTGGTAGCGACGTTCCATATTGCCAACTATGCCCTCAAAGGCGGTGCTGAAGGTCGATTTGCGGCCGTCGCGACTCGAATAGCGCACCGTGATTTCCTCACCATTTGTGCCAAATAGGATGAGGTCTAACTTCTCCTTTGGCAGCTCCTCAACCGGCGCTTCGAGATCAATCTTGTAGTGAATGGCTACGGCCTCGGCCATCTGCCAGTAGTAACCCTGCCGGTCGCGGGCTTGGTTGGGCCACTCCATCGCTACCACAGCGCCTTCCGCAAGTGACAGCGATCGATCGGGGATGATCCGTTCCGGATCGATCTCCAGCTTACTGCCCAGGCCCTGACACTCCGGGCATGCGCCGTGAGGCGTGTTGAAAGAGAACGTACGCGGTTCGATTTCGGATAGCGTGGTGCCGTGCTCAGGACATGCAAGGTTTTCCGAATAAGGGATATCGATCTTCGCGGTCAGATTGGATACCGTGATGGTGCCCTCTCCCCACTGGAGGGCGGTCTCCACAGAGTCGGTCAGCCGGGTCCGAAACGCGTCATCCAGCTCTGCGGGGATAATCAGCCTGTCCACAACGGCCTCGATCGTGTGGTTCTTATAGCGGTCGAGTTCTATTTCCTCTTCAATCTCCCGCACTTTGCCATCTACCCGGGCACGCACGAAGCCCGAGCGCCGCAGCTCTTCCCAAACCGCCAGGTGGGTCCCCTTGCGCTCGCTCACCAGCGGGGCCAGGATCAGCAATCGAGATCCCTCCTTGAGACCCTCGATCGCCTCGACGATCTCCTGTGCCGATTGCTGCACAACTTCGCGGCCGCAGATTGGGCAGTGTGGTACGCCGACCCTAGCGAATAGTAGACGCAGGTAATCGTAAACCTCGGTTACCGTACCGACTGTCGAGCGCGGATTGTGGGATACGCCCCGCTGATCGATAGACACCGACGGAGACAGCCCCTCGATATAGTCCACGTCCGGTTTGTCGAGCTGCCCGAGGAACTGGCGGGCGTAGGCTGAGAGCGACTCGACGTAACGTCGCTGTCCTTCCGCGAAGATCGTGTCGAAGGCCAGCGAGGATTTGCCCGAGCCGGAGATCCCGGAAATCACAACCAGCTTGTCCCGCGGGATGCGCACGGTCAGGTTCTTCAGATTGTGTTCTCGTGCACCAACGATGGTGATCTCGTCTTGAGGCATAATCCGTACAACTGTTCTATTGAGGAACGCAATCGGAGATTATAACAGAGCGGTCATCTGACCCGAAATTCGCCTTGTAGGAGCGGTTGACCTTGGTTGTCCTGAAGATTGAAAATCGGGAAGGAAGCTATTGGCCGTGCCTAAACGGTTCGCCGCACCATTGGCACTGTGTCTCGCCTACGGGGCTGGCGGCCTGACATTCGCTGCATATCGGGAGCTCGGTGTGCGGCTGGACACCGCCATCCAGATCAGCGGCCATCTTGACCACATCGGAAGCGCTCAGGTCACCGGACCGGCCGGGAGCGGCGGCGAGACGGGCGCCGCGTGCGTCTTCGCTGATGACATAGCCCTGTCTCCGCAAGTTCGAGGCGGTATTCTTACTGAAACTCGGACGTTCGGTCTCTTCGGCGGCCTTGAGCCTCGCCGCCAGGACGCCGCGCAGCTCCTCTGGAACCTGCTCCAACAGATGCTCTGGCTCGCCGCCCGGCTTCAAGAGCTCGCTGAACTGTACCGGATCCGTTTCAATGGCCTTCTCCGTCTCGGGCGGACCAGCGTCCTCGATCTGTGCTTCCCCCTCAGGCAGATTCTCACTCTCGATTTCGGTGCCAGGAGAATCCTCCTGCGCCGCGTCGATGAGCATGTCCCCGATCTCATAGGTTCGGGCCTGCGAATCATCCGGAAGATCTTCGGCCGGTGGACTCCCTAGGGCCTCAATCGCGTCCAGGTTGGGTTCTTCAGATAGATCGGGGGTCCAGCTACAGTAGGGGCAGGGAGAATGGTTGGGCGCGGGAGCCCCACAGCCTGGACAGGTGCGTAGGTCCTGTTCCATGATGCCTCGCCTTGAATGCAGTTTATCAGGCAGACGGGGACCGCACAATCACCAAATGGTCACTAGTGCGACCCGAATGGGAAACCTCCGCCTAAGATGCTTTCGAGTCTTCGTCCGAAATTCGAGTCAACTCCCCCAACAGCAGGTCCGCGTTGGCGGTCGAAAACAGCTCAGCGTATCCTCGATTGCGCCAGCCGAATGCCATCCCCTCATTGTCCCGAAGGCGAAGCGTCGAACGGACAAATTGGGCATCTTCGGAGGGGGGCAATCGGGAGGATCTACGCAGCAGGAGAACGGCCGGTAGACCGTAGCCCACCAGCCCTAACGTGGCGACCAGCAGCAGATCAAGCGCTCCGAGATCCTTAATGTTGACCAATTCGGCCGCAAGCGCGCCCACGATCAGCACACCCGCGATCAGAATGGAACTCAGGTGTGCGACTAGCTTGGCGGTCCTCTGCTCCTCGCTGCGCGCACTCGCACGCTTATGACAGGACTGACAGAGCGGAGCCTGATAGCCGTGATCGGGGTCTGGGCCGGGCGCCACGAGAAGTTTACGTGGGGCAGGCCGCCGCAGGCAATGAGCGCATCGTTCGGGAGGAAAAATGGCAGTTCTTTGAGCTAGCGTCACGACATACCGGTGACCCGGCTCGGGCTCCGCTACATCCGCAGCTTCCTCCAGGGGTTCGGATGATTTGAGAGCGGGATTCGAATTGCCATTCGCGCTCTCCGCCACAAATTCGTCCAATTCTCCGAGGCCGAAAGGCGGTGTGGGCGCTGCTTCTGTAGTGAATGACCCTGCACCCATCCCGAAAGGCGGTGTAGGATCGGAAGCGACGCCTTCGATGGGGGCGGGATTCTCCTCTGGGATTCGCTCGGAGCAGGCCATGGCTTGCACCGCTTCCAGCGTGGTCCAGCGCTTGAGGATCGTCTGCCCGGTTGAAGGATAATCGGATGAAATGGCCCCGAACATCGCCCAATCGCCTGCCTCACTCAAGATAAAGGCGGAGTCACAATTCGTGCACCTGACATAATCGGGGAGATCGTCCACATGGACGACCGCGAGCGCAGATTCGCCACAGACGGCGCAACCGCGCCCAGCCGCGAATTCGTCGTCAACGGTATTAAGGGGTAGATGCTCCATCGCTATAGCGGGAGTCGTCAAGGCCTCGCTCTCAATCTAGCACAACCCTGATTCGTTGATAACCGACCCACTCTCCTATACCTTTATTCCACCGCAGTGAAAGCATCCGATCCAAACGCCTCCAGCAGCATGAGCTGTATGCCTGGCCGCTTAGGCAGCAGCACGGCGCCTCCGCTCGGCGTGCGCCAGGAATTCACAAGATCTCGATTAACGCTGAAGTGGCTGATGCGTGTCGGATCTGCTCCCAGTTGGACCGCAGTCGGCACCAGCGGCAATAGCTCTGTCAATTCGATGTCGGTAGTGAAGGAGTTATAGAACTGATTGTAGAGTTGAGGTATTCGAGCCAATCCATTGATCGTGAGCAACTTGGCAAATATTGCGCGTACAACCTCTTGTTGCCTTCTCATGCGGTCGAAGTCGCCACCTGACTTTCGCATTCGGACATAGCAAAGCGCGTCGCCGCCATCCATGTCGTAGGAAACTCCGGATCGGTAGGTGAGGATCTTGCCACGACATTCATCTCGCATGTAAGCCGTAGATTCGACTGTGATCCCGCCCAATGTATCGATTGCGGAGATGAATCCGTTGAAATTCATGCGTGCCCAACCGTCCAAAGGGATCCCGAAGTTGTATAAGACCGTCTGCCGGGTCATGTTGAATCCGCCCCGTACCATGGCGGTGTTGATGCGATCCATGCGCCAACCAGGGATATACACGTAGAGGTCCCTTGGGATTGAAATCAGCTTTGCTGTGCCTTCGCTTGGATCCACAGACACCACCATTATGGCGTCCGTCCGAAACCCTCCAGTCCCGGGTCGTTCGTCGCTGCCTAGGAGCAAGATGTTGGTCACCTCCGGCTCAAACGAAATCTTGGGCATTGGCGGCGGGATATCGGTGGATGAAAGCCGCGCCGGCGCGGGGAAGTCCCCCCAGATCGGCGTAGGAGTGGGGGAGATGCTTGGCGTAGGAGTGGAAACGGACCCACGGGTCCCACCTGGCTGAGCGAGCGACGGGGTGGCCGGCGGTAAGGAGCTTGGGGGGATAGGCGATGCGCTGCTCAGCGCATTGACGGTCGCAACCACACTTGTCTCGAGAGGGCCATTTAGCAATGGGTCTTGAGGCTGAGATGATGCTGCGAAGCTGCAGGCGCCAATGAGCGTCGCTCCAAGAACGGCTAACAGTAAATTGGCAATCTTCAGCCTAGCATCCACTCCGATTCAATAGACGATCCTTTGCTTCGCTTGGATCCCGCGGATTCTAGCCGAAAGCGCCTTCGCGAGCATCTCTGTAAAAGGCATCAAATAGGGGCTCCGCCTACTGGGTGGGCGAGGAGACTTTCGTATGTTTGCGAGAGCGCGGTAGGCTGTCTGGAGGGACGTGGATGTCGGCGTATCGGGTCTCAAGCAGTGAACAGGTTTTGAAATGGCAGCCGCCCGCTTAAGCCGGAGGAAGAGGGGATGGCGGGCGGCTTCGAGGCCTGGACACTCTGGGGGGAAGTGTCCGTACCCATGTTAAGCGATTTAGCCTTTGTCCCACCTTACGGGGACCTTACAGGAGTAAGCCATGCATATCCGCAGTGCACCGCAGGATCTCAGTTCATCGCCAGCCTATGATTGCAAACCCCAAGATCTCCGCTATGATCCTTTTGGCTTCGATGGGGTCGGGAAGCCACTTGACGGTGGGCGTGTTCCTCGTTGTAATTCAGGCTCGAGCAGTTGATCCAGCACTCGCGCGTGGCTCTGCATCGCGTGGCTCTGCATAACGCATGACACTTGATATCGCACTTACGCTCCTCATCATTGTCGGCGCTTTGATTCTCTTCGCTACCGAAAGGCTCAGGGTAGACGTGGTTGCCCTGCTGGTACTGATCTCGGTGGGCGTACTGGGATTGATTCCAGAGGAGGAGCTGTTCTTCGGCTTCTCAAACTCAGCCGTGATTACCGTGTGGGCGGTGTACATGGTCTCTGGGGGACTCTTCAAGACGGGTGTGGCTGACGCAATAGGAAGCGGCATCCTGAGGATAGCAGGCAATAAGGAGCCGCGTCTCGTAGCTACCATCATGCTTACAGTCGGCGTGCTGTCGGCATTCATGAACAACGTGGGCGCCACAGCCATGTTGCTCCCAGCCGTGGTGGGCATCTCCCGGCAAACCAGAATTGCAGTTTCCAAGATGCTAATTCCGCTAGCGTTTGCCTCGCTCCTGGGCGGCGCGATGACGTTGATCGGCACCCCCGCCAACATCTTAGCGACCGAGATTCTGGCTGAGCGCGGATTGCCTACTTTCGGATTCTTTGAGTTCACTCCGATAGGCATCGTGGTGCTCGCAACAGGCGTCCTGTATATGGTCGTGCTCGGAAGGCACCTGCTGCCGGTCCGCGAAGGGGCGCGCGGCAAGGAGGACGCCTACAAACTGCGTGACTATGTGACCGAAGTTCGCGTTTCTCCGGTGAGCTCGCTGATTGGAAAGACGCTGCTCGAGTCTCGCCTGGGACAGGACTACGACCTTACGGTGCTCGCCCTCCAGCGGGAGAACGGAAGCCAGCCTCCGCTGCATCGGGAGACTTTGATCAGGATGGGGGACCTGCTCGTCGTCGAGAGCTCGGCCTCGGATCTGATAGCCGCTCGCCAATCGCTGGGACTCACGACCGAAGCGGAGCGGAAGCTCGATATCGAAAGCCTGGAGCGCGGGGACGTTCAGGTCATCGAGGCCACGCTCTCGCCCCGCTCGCACATCGTTGGACGCAGCCTGCGCGATGTTCGCTTCCGAGATCGATATGGCTTTACCGCACTCGCCATATCCCGATTTGGGGAAGTGATTACGGAACGACTGCGAGATGTACCGCTGCAATTTGGAGATGCCCTGCTGCTACAGGGTCCGCAGCGCCGCGTGAGGCAGCTGCAGCAGGGCGAGAATTTCTTGGTTTTGGAGCCGATCGAAACGGAGCAGTTCCGCCGCAATAAAGCGCCCATCGCGGTCGCCGCGTTGCTCCTGGCCATTGGGATGGTGATCTTCGGGGGGATGCAGATCTCATTGGCCATGGTGATCGCGGCCGTGATCATGATTATGTCCGGAGCACTGAGGATCGAAGAGGCTTATGAGAGCGTCGATTGGCGAACGGTATTTCTGGTTGCAGGGATGCTCCCGCTGGGGCTTGCAATGGAACTCACGGGAACGGCACGGTTCTTGGCCGACATCATGCTGGGAGTGTTCGGACCCTACGGTGCCCTGGCCACTTTGGCCGGGATCTATTTGCTGGCGGCTCTCATCACTCAGCCGATGTCCAACGCGGCCGCCATCGTTCTGATCGTGCCCATCGCGCTGGACACCGCTCTAGGGTTGGGCGCCAACTACAAGACCTTCACGATGGCGGTCGTGATCGGCGCCGCCACGAGCTTCCTGTCACCTGTGGGCCACAAAGCCAACGTGCTAGTTTTCGGACCGGGTGGGTACAAATTTACAGACTATGCGCGCGTGGGGGCAATTCTGACGGTGGTGCTTCTTATCGTGTCAATGATCTTCCTGCCGATCATTTGGCCGCTCTTCCCCGAGTAACTGCGTCAATCTGCGCTCGCCGCTAGTGCCGCGGCGCGGGACTGCTGAACATACTCCAGCGATTGGTCGCCGTAGGACAGAATCTCACGCCGTCGAATTGGCACGTCCACCACGATTTCAGGCTCTATGCGCCGTTCGCCGTCCTTGTCGCGCCTCACGACGATCTTCCGCACCAGCGTTGATACCACCTTGCGCCGTTTTTCCAGGTGCGCCCAGGCGAAGGCCTTCCCGCGATTATTCTCGAACTTGTCTAGGAATTGATCGGCACCCAATTCGACAAACAGGTCTTCCCGCGTCTCCCCGCTCAATTTCGAGGGCGGGGTGTCCAGCAACGCCAGCCCCTGACCAATGTCCTCCAGGTACTCGGCGGCCCACTGCTTCAACACTTCTGCCTGTGATCGGGCGGCGGCCGCAGCTTCGAGGTCGGCCAGTTGTTTCTCCAAATCCAGCTGATTGAACTCGATCTCCGTCAGCTGGAAGTTCATATCGTCAGTCGTGATCTCGCCCGTGCGCGCTCTGCGAATGACCCATTGCCGCTCATCATTGAAATCATCAAGCAGCTTCTGGGCGCGCTTGGCCGCCGATTCCAGTGCCGTACTTGGTTGGCCCTCCCGGAAGTTCCCCGCGTTCGAGTCGCGCCCTTCGGCCCATCACCATGCGTCCCTTGATGTTGTCGATTTCCATCTTGCCGGTGGAGGCCTTGATGCCCAGCATCTTGTGATCGAAGGTTTCCCTGAAGAGATCGACTTCCAGCGCCTTGCCGCTCTCGTCCAGCATCTCGGAGAGGGGCATGGCCGCGTAAAGCCCGCGGTACAGGCGATCTTCTTTCCAGGCCACAATCATGTCGATCTCGCCGTTCCTGGCCATGCGCAGCAGTTCGAGATAGCCAGGGCGATCCTTGCGCGTGCCTGAGGGATTCACCAGCCGGCCCTTGCTTCGATACTTCGTGATGTCGCTGATCTCGGCGACGACGTGGTAGCCGCGCTTTTCAGCCAGCTCGCGGCAGTCGTCGAGCTGGGCCTGGGGCGACACGCGGTCGTCGGCCGCCTGGCGCTCGCTCGAAACTCGAACGTAGATTGCAGCTCGTTTAGTCATCGAATCAACCCCCGTTGTTGGTCGCCGACAAACAATAACACACGCGGTTTGATGCATTTTCGACTGCGAGATGCTAATAAGATCTGCCTAGTTCTTTGAGAGCTTGTGAGGGGATGTTGGAGCAATTCGCCCGGATGTGGATCCAGCCGATGAAGCTGTGTCAGCGGAAATAATGGGCTTGACCTTTCCAGTCGAGTCACTTCTGGGTAGCCCATCAATTTCGAGGAGCGCTCTCCCATTCTGCTCGCGAACCTTCCACCCAAGGCTTGCAAGCATTTCATATACTTCCTCAAGTACTCCTTGGTACTTTTCGTCGAGCCTTGGCACACCCTTTGGTCCTTGACGCACGATAGCTTTAAGTACGGATTCCGCTTCTAGACGGGAATATCGACCATCATCTGCGAAACAAAATCCGACTTCACGAACTAACGCGCATCTGGCGCAGCCGCTCATAGGCTTGCGGATGCATGAGCTCCTTGGTGGTGGGCGTCCTAAGCACCAGGAAGCCGGTGAGCCGGGAGGCGATCCCAGACTCAATCGCCGAGTGCGATGCCAGACGCGCCAGGCGGTTGGAAAGCGTTTCAAACTGCCGGTGCATCACGGACACCATGACGCTCATGAAGGCCGTGCTGGGATCGTCGCCCAGGCCGATCCGGGCCAGCGCTTCGATGGCGGCTGAGAAAGAGCAGTTACCGCCTTGGGTCGTGCGCAATGCGTGAATACGCTCGATGGTCTCGCCGGTCAGCCGCACCTGCTTGCGGCGCATCGCCTCGGCGCGTCGCTTGGGTAGGTCCTGCATTACTTCCTCCCTCTTCGGGTTGGCCACCTCACCACTCCCCAGCAGAGAAGGTCAGCGACAGCGCAGCGATCAGCGTGACGAGCAGGAACGCCGCGGCTTCGATCAGGCAGCCGACCCGGGCCAGGTCGGGTATCTTGTGACTACCATCAGGCACTGGCGATCTCCTCTCTGATTTCATTGCGTGAAGTCGACTGCCCGTCGTTGTGGAGAATTCATCGTGTGCTCGCGGCCGGAGG
Organism: Anaerolineae bacterium; assembly: GCA_036986135.1. Taxonomy (GTDB): domain Bacteria; phylum Chloroflexota; class Anaerolineae; order Anaerolineales; family E44-bin32; genus JADFRG01. The sequence continues at coordinate 23,348 of BTQZ01000017.1, forward strand.
ATGGTTTCCCGAGCGTACACCGCAAACAGGGTGCAGACTGTCCCAGTGTTGGCCCAACTCTTGGGTACTCGTGGGAGGTCTGTCGAATGCGGCGAAGGGAAAAGGACCTGGCCCACAGGCCAGCTCCTATTGCTCCAGAGCGCTCTTATCATCTAATGCGGCAGCCGAATGGCAGAAACGTTTTGTCGTTTCAAGCGATTATCCTGCCGGCAGTGCTCTGTCGCTGGGAGGGTGAAGCCGGGCCGTGCCCAGCTTGCCATGTAAGCGCCTGGCGGCGCTTCATGGCTGCCGTCTCGCGTTCACTCGCGGCGCTGCGCCTGGCGCAGCGGGAGCCCGCCGCCTATGGCGGCTTCCTTGCGGCAAGGGCCGCAAGGACCAAGCAGCGATAAGACACCCTAAGGAGTGTCCCCGCCGCCCCACTCACTTGCCGGTGAGCGGGGGCCCCTCTCGGACGCGGAGCGCCCGAGTCCGCAGCGCCAAAACCACAGCGCGCACTGCGGAACCGCCAGCCCGCAAAAACAAAAGGAAACCGGATGTTGACTTTGTGCTCCGCGGGAAGATTGATCAGTCGGAGCTTCGAGGGACGTGATGCCAGATTGCAAGTATCTGAGACACTCTGTCTGCACAAACCCCAGTCGGTCAAAGGGGCGTATGTATTCGCTGAAGCGCTACTACGAGGGTTCTTGTTCTTTGAAGCTCAAGTGACGTTGTCAAATCGCCATTGGAAGTATGGTGAGGTGCCCGTCAATTTCTTATCCGAAGCCAACTGCACCCGAGAATTTCATTGACCGATATGCTGTGCTTGCCTCGCTATGGCAAAGAGGCATGCAAAACCTATCTCACCAGGACAATGCTGGGCCAGGCTGTTTGCCAAAGTCGCAAGGACGTTGCTTGAAGCAGCCATCCCTCGATCAATAGGCATTTGGGGACTATACCGTTCGAATCGGTATAGCCTCGAACGGACTGGATGAGTGCAATTAGCTGATTGTTTCAAGCGGGGAAATAGGGCCCTCGCCGCTCGGCCAGCCATCCCGGTAAGCAGATTCGGGCCAGTAGCTGAAGGAAGGGAGGGACTGGCAAGTCGCTAGAGGAGTTTCTTCACGTAATAGTCTTCCGAATCGCATGTCGTCAACTCGCCCCCCTCTATTACTTTGGCGAAAGCCTCGACTTCATCCCCCTCCTGGAGAAGCATTCCGGCGCTAGCGGCCTTGTCGTTTAGGCAGGGCGGCCACTCCCCATAGTGGTAAACGACCACTGCTACTTCACTGTTAACACGAATGTGAAGAAGGCAGACCGAATCAACCCTGCATCCCAAATCGTTCTCCGTGACGACTCCACGAACGATACGTTCCTCAATCACTGGAGTCCCACTCCCCTGCCCAGGTGTCGTCTCCGCAGGCAGCTTAGTAATTCCATATAGCGGGGATCGTTCTCCGTCTGGAGTCGGTCCGTCTTGGCTTTCCTCATCCGTGAGAGTTTGAAGTGTGCAAGCAGCAAGAAACAGAGCGGAGGCGATTGCTACTAGGGCGAATGTAGCCGATCGCTGACAGCTGGCCGTCCGCATGATCAGCCTTCTCCTGTGCGCTCAGCTGTGTTGAGGCTATGCAGCACGCAAATCCGCTGGCTCCACCTTATCTTGGTCGTCACGGCGGGGATGTTCCCCTTTCCACCCGATGAGGATGGTCTGCAAGAGCGTTCGAGGACATCAATGTAGCATAGGTTCTTGCGAGCGGTGTTTGCCAGCGGTGCCAAGAAGGAGATTGGGCGAACTAATAAGCTGCCTGTCAGATCGAACCCTGGTTCGCAATCTTTGCGTTGTGGTTGTGCGCCTGAATATCAGATTTGGCTATCTTGGCCGCAACCGGCCCGCCAGGGGGATCCCCGTCACGATACCGACGATGGCGCCCCCAATGGTTCCGCTTACTGCTCCAAGAACTGTGAAGTCGGTACTCACATCGGAGGCCGCCATGAAGATAGCCCACAGCAACCCGATTCCCATAATTGCCAAGCCTACGGACCATCCAAACACCAACGCCAATAGCAGTAGGGCCCTCGCCTGTGAGTGGGGCCGCAGCACAAGCCACTGGCTCATCCCGGCCAAGGCTCCCGCCATCGTTCCCCCGATTAGAAAGGGAACCACCCATGCTTCCATTCCAGCGGCGGGATTCTGGGCGAAACCTCCCCCCAGCTCGCCTGTGGCCAGCAGCAACCCGAATATCAAGGCTACTGCTGCGAGCACGGTCCCCACAGTTGTCGCCGGGATCCACTTCCACGCGCCCTTCAAGAACCGTCTTAGCGTGAGCCATTGACCGAGGCCGATGACTCCGCCAGCAGTTGCTGGAACCATCAAGAAGGACAGAGTGGGTGATGTGGGCATCAAATCATCGGGGATTTCACCGAGGAGCGTCAGTGCCAAAGCCCACCCAAGCCCCCAGCTGATCGTTGTACTCAGGAACCATGTCCACCTGCGGAACTGAATTGTATCGGACTCAGAGTTGAATGCCATCTCCGGCTCTCTCTTGTCTCGCTCCCCCGCACCAATTCGTGCAAAGTTGCCTAGGACACTCATATCGGTGGCCCTGTGGACCGAGCGAATGGGTACAAGTTTCGCGCCTCCTCGCGTATCCACAGGTGGTCCACACGCTACTCGTCTTCCCCATCGTCATCGTCTTCCCCGGTATCATCGCATAACTGACTATCCTCATTGTGCTCATTGATAGCTTCGGCGAGCTCTTGAGCGCGCTCGATGCGATCCTCCGTAGCTCCGGTATCGAGCAGAATTGTCTCAGCTTGCGCAACGACACCGTGGAATGGCGTATCGGCTGTGTCGTCATCGTCAGTGTCGATGAGTTCATCCCAGCCCATTGATCCATGAGCGAAGTTGAGCCAAGCGGCCAGTACTTCGGAGACTGCCTCATCAATGGGGCCGTCCTCCACTTCAAAGATGCTGTGAGCATTTTCGATGGTTCCAAGCGGCACCTGCTCCGAGAAGAACGCCGAAGCGAAGTCCACGATTTCGAGGAACGCATGGAGGCTGGCTTGGTCATAGCTACGTTCCTCCTCATCATCGCCGAACTGTTCCTCCCAGAAGTCCAGTGAAGCGGGGCAAACTGCATCCCCGGTCACGATTTTGGGAAGGCTAGCCGTGGCCATGCCGCCGTCGTCATCGCCCACTTCGACTAAAACGTCGTGCGTGCCAGGTGAATTGAGGGTCACGTTCGCGACATCGGTGACTGAGAACAGGAAGACGCCTCCAATACTGGGGAATGGATCAGGGCCAAAGCCGTCGTTAAAGTAGGTCGTGGTTGGACCAAGGCTCCAGCCAAACGTCAGGTCATCCGAGCCGGAGTCGGTGCCTGTTGCCTGATGCATCTGCTCAACGCTTAGGCGACCCAGAAAAGCATCTCCCCCAGCAAACGATATCGCATCCGTCCTTTCCAATTCAAGATTCGGCTCGACGTTGAAGACTTCGACCGACGCAATATCCGAATTGGTAAGCCCACCGCTGTCTCTCACCTCAACAGTGGCTTGCCCACTGAAATCGTCACCGAAAGTGAAGGTGGCAGCGGGGCCGGCCGCAAACTCCGTATCGAATACGCCGTCTCCATCGAAATCCCACCGGAATTCCAGAGGATCTCCGTCTGGGTCGGAGGAGCCCGAGCTGTCAAAGGTCAATGGGTCGCCCTCATCGCTCGAGTAAGGGCCTCCTGCATCAGCGCTTGGAGCGGCATTGGCGAAGGGCAGGGATTCGAAAGCGCCGATGTCGATGCGAGCGTCACCATCGCCATCCCCATCAGGGATGTAAGCGTCTCTGATAGTCGGATCGCCTCCGTCGATGGCCGGGGAGCCGGCTGTGAGGCGGTAATCACCCTCATCGAAGTCAACAAATAGCGGATCAATATCGAACAGGTTGTCATGCACGGTAGAGTTTGCGCCCAGATTTCCGTCCAGGAAGCCGTCAATGCATGGATTGACGCCACACTCGAAGAAGAGGTTGTAGCTGTAGTCTGTGTTTCCGCCGTCGCCAGGAAATGCCAATATCGGTGCCTCAAGCTGGCTCGCAAAAATGTTGCTGCGAATCCGAGCCTGATCCAGTTGATCCTCTACGGATAGCGCAATCCCAAAAGGACCCCCGACGAACGTATTGTTATCAATGGTGTACTCGACCGACTCACCTTGGACCAGCACTCCGCCTTCAGAGTTGTCCTCGAACACAACGTAGCTGATTCGGATGTTTTCAAAGTCCTCCTCTTCCTCGCCGATGACCATCCCGAATCCGTCCGCCCCTCTCAGCCGCAAACCGATCACCTCGACATTGCTCGCGAGTATTCGCATAAGCGGAGACTGGCTTGGCTGGGCGAGAGCGGCCAGATGCCCACCGGTGCTGGCGGAAGATCCAGTCGGGCTCACGACTGCGCCAAGGCCGATTATTTGGATTTCGCTGGTGACGTTGACCGTATCGGAAATCTCGAATCTGTCACCGTAGACGACAATCACGTCACCGTCGGACGCTCCTTCGATGGCAGCTTTGAGATCGTCACCATCTCGAACTATCGTCCGCTTTCCGGCAAGGTTCCAGAATTGAAACCCGCCGTCGAAATAGTTGCCAAGGAAGTCCTGGGCTGCCACAGCACTGTCTAGTCCCAGACTGTACTCGGCAAGATCGGTGTCAGTGTTGTCGTCACCGAATGCGCTGAAGCTCCAATTCTGGCTCCCGACGATAATGAACTGGCCATCGACAACAGACACCTTGGCATGGGCCCTCCCGGGGAAACTCCTGAACTCCACGAACTGATCGAGTGGGCCTAGCTCAGCCAGGAACGCCTTGATCCCGATTTCATTCAATGTCGCGAAGTACGGTTTATCAGGGGCTAGCAGTACCCGGACCTTGAACGCAGTATTGCCGGCGGCGGCGTTTCTCGCTATCGCATCCCTCAAACCCCGCATGTATGCGGGTGCATTAGCTTCAAAGTCGTAGCCAAAGACATCGGGCACGGCAATGAGAGAGTGCAAAGTGAACCACGGATTGAGCACCTCGATGGAGGTATTAGCGGAGGTCAGGACAGTCTGGACAGTCCTGTCCGCTTCCTTATTGGCTGGATCGTCTGTCCTGAACAATGAGAAGCTGTTGAGGTCTCCGCCAGTCACGCGGATCGCCTCAACATCAGGCGCGTGTCCTACGTCGACATCTACGTCATCGCAAGTGAACCGCCAGAAAAATACACTCAGATTGCAGCGCTTGCCGTCGGCGTCCCGCCACAACTCATCGAATGCCAGGAGGGCGTCGTGAGCAATGGGGCCGGTTGCTCGAACCCCGAAATCGACCAAGTCCTCACGGTGGTCATAAGTCATATTGAAGCCTGCGGCCAGAACGGTGCTTCCGTCCACCACCATGAACTTCGCATGGCTCCAGGCTAGGGTGCGAGGGCCGTTCCGGTATCTAGCAACCTCGAGCTTCCACCCGATTTCATCGTTCTCCATCTCCAGCACCCCGGCGCGCCGCAAGTCCGCTAGAACACGCGTTCGCTGGTCTGCAAGCAATACCTGATTCCCGATGAGGATGCGAACCGTCAACCCTTGAGGATAGAGGCCGGGATTTGCTGTAATCCTTTGATACAGGCTAGCGACAGCTTTCGCTAGGATGTCACCCGGGCTATCACCGAGCTCGTCGTCGTGCGGCTCGTATTCCATATTGGAGAATAGAACTTCGACTTCTGCGTCTTCTGCGAGAGCCGCCCAGTCATGAAAGCCGGTGTTCTCGCCGAGAGGGAGGCCCGGGGTGAACGACAAACCTTGATACTGATTCTCACAATAGTATTGGGTGCCAAGCTGAGCGGCCGCGGCCTGACCGGTGAGGGATAAGGGAGGCACCACCGCGACATCTTCGCAGCGAAGGATCACGACCAATCGGGGCACATCCCCGATGTATGTGGTGGTTGGACGGTCTATTCCCACGACTCGCCGGTGCCGCTTGCCAGGATCGGTATCAGAGAGATTTCCCAGGGCGATACTTCGGAGGATTATCGCAAGCGGATTGCCCTCTTGCCACGAATCCTGATTGACGATCTCTCGCACGATAGGGGCAATGTCCGGGCTGCGTCTGGTGTGCCCGAGCTCCCATCGGTCATCGACCGTGACGGCCCAGGGGACGGTAGCTGACGTGAACGACCGATCCTCGGGTCGATTCGGCGAAGGGCCGAAGGGGACCGGATTGGATGTCGCCTCTCCGAAGATGTCAACCAGGACATTGTTTCGGTATGGTCCATCTACGGTGAATTCCAGATATGCTTGCGAAATCTTCATGCCCTTGGGTATCGTGACATCCCTGAAGCGGAATCCGCTGGTGATCGGCTGTCCGTCCGGACATTCGCCGATGTACACCTCGTTGAAGCCCGTACTGTAGGTGCACGCGCCGACGCCCAGAGGGGGCGAAACAGGCCCCGCGTCATCCGTGCTTTCTTCAACATGAAAGACGCAGTGAATCCCTACACAACTGTGTGAGCTCTGTGCGGAAGAAGGCTCGCTAGAGGGAAGAAACTCGGGCGGAACGGGCGTAGGCTCCGGCGTCGATGGAGCTGAAGCCTCGAGAGCGGACGACTGCGCCAATGCGGTATTGAACATGAAGGCGAATCCCAGGACTGCTCCGATGCTTGCGACGATAGCCAGTGCGATTCTTGCCAGAAGCTTGTGGTTCTTCACCAGGCCCTCCCGTAGAAACAATGAGTCCGATCAAGGCAAGATCGGGCTGGATTTATTTCAATCACGAATGCGGTCCCCTTTGGGCTCCTCAGGAGCCTCTGATCAGAACATGCTCACCACCCTCCAGTCGATACATCATAAGAAAAGTTGCCACCCAATGCATAAGGACTTCCAGGGGATTCATAGGTCTAGGATCGCCGTTTTCTGCCCTACTACTTCCTTACCACTTCGCTCGGATCCGCGTACACAGCGATGATGACAATCGTCTGTTAGCCCTCTGAAAGGCGGCTTAGAGAGGCTAGCACTTAGAATCAATTTGCTGGCCGCTGCCAAGGAGGAGTGCGACCTATGAAGAGTTGATGAGATGATCGATCCCACTGATGAAGAGCGCCGCTGGTTCCTGCGCAACCTTGCGCATGGTCTCATTGAGTACCTCGGCGTTGCCCATCCGCCGGTCTGGATCGAATCACTCCTCAAGCATCCCCCACCCGTCTACGAGGACGCCTTCGGCATCTTGCCCGACCGCTCGGGCACCTTTGCTCCTCTCTACGAGCGCCGTGTATACAGGAAGGGCAGCATCACCCGCCCTCTCGATCTGCCCATAGACGAACGCTGCTTCTGCCTGGCTCGGGAGCTGTTGATCATTCTGGGTAGCAGCAGCCATGGGCACCGTCTGGGCTTGCCCGAATTCCTCCTGCAGCATCTCGAGACAGCACAGGATTACTTTGAGCGTGTGCTTCTTGCACCAGACTCCCTCGTCTCCGCATATCGCTGACAAGAGAGAGATCTCCAGGGCTTTGCAGAGACCTTCCTCATTCCCCCTCATGTAGCCGTCATCCGCTGGCAAGATCCGATTCTTCCCTAGTGCAGCAAGTAGTCGGGCAGATAACGAACACGTAAACTGAATAGGCAGGGATCATATGACCCTATGGGGAATTATTTGACGGTGGAATATCAGTCTTGAGTGGGACCCGAACCTCAACAAAACCCAAATCCTCGTCTTCTGGCTCCAATGTCGGTCTGTAATCCGGCGTCTGGTGCCGAAAGTAGGTGTTGTAAAGCTCGGCATAGTGGCCGCCGGAGGCAAGGAGCCGATCATGATCGCCTTCTTCGATGATGCTGCCATTGCGCAGCACAATGATGCGGTCGGACGCGCGGACGGTCGAGAGGCGATGCGCGATCAAGATGGAGGTCGTGTCGGCCAGGATAAGCTGTAATGCCTGCTGAATCTGAGATTCGGTGAAGGGGTCGACGCTGGCGGTCGCCTCGTCTAGAACGAATATTGCTGGGCGCTGAATGAGTACCCTCATGAGCGAGACCAACTGACGCTGGCCCATCGATAATAACCTTCCGCGTTCGCCCACCTCGCTTTGCAGCCCCTCCGGAAGCGCTTCCATCCAGTCTCCGGAGCCGATGCGGTGTGCCAAATCCCCGATTTCGGCTTCGGTCGCCTCGGGTCTGGCATAGCGGATATTCTCCAGCACGGTTCCTGAAAACAGGAACGGATTCTGCGGTACGAGACCGATCTGCCGGCGGTAGTCACGCAAATCAAGGGAGCGTATATCGAGACCATCAACAAGAATCTGGCCGCCCTGGAACTCATAAAAGCGCGTAACCAGCTTGACGATGGACGATTTGCCGGCTCCGGTGTGACCTACCAGAGCGAGATCTTCTCCGGGCTCGATGGTGAGATTAAAGGCCTCCAGTACTGGCTCATCGGGACGGTAACGGAACGCGATGTCTGCAAACCGGATTTCCCCGCTCAACTTGGGTACCTGTAAGCTGGCAGTTTGAACCACGGCCGATTCGGCGTCAATCAGTGCGAATACGCGTTCGGCTGCCGACAGCCCGCCTTGAATTTGACTCCAGAAGGACGACAGGCCAAGTACCGGAAACCAGAACCGATCCAGGCTGCGCAAGAACAGATACCAGGCCCCAACCGCGATCGCGCCTTGAGCGGCGCTGAGGCCGCCTACGAAGATCACGATCGCGGTTCCCACATACATCAGTGCGTTCAGCGTAGGGAAAACGAGCGCCAGCACAAAACCCCGTCTGATGTTTACCGAGTAGGACTGGCGATTGACGGAATCGAACTCGCGATAGATTGCCTCCTCCTGCCGGAAGTTCTTAGCAACCGTGATGCCCGTTACGGCCTCCTTGATGCTGGCATTCACATTTGCCACAGCCCGCATGGCGCGGCGGATCACGCTTCGAGCCCATCGCCGGAAACCCAAGGAAGCCAGGATCAGAAATGGCAGCATGGCTAGAACGAGCAGCGTAAGCCGGACATCAATCTGAAATAGCACAACGATCAGAATGATGACCTGCACCATCTGTGCAGTGATCTCCGCCAGCAAGATAGTAACTTGCGCAAACTCCTGCGTGTCCGAGGTAATTCGACTGACGACTTTTCCGGAGGCATGCTCATCGTAAAAAGACATGTCGTGGGAGGCGGTGGCACTGAAGGCCTCCTTGCGCAGGTCGAGAATGACGTCACCGATCACCCGAGTGATGGCTCGCCTGCGGGCCCAGTTTGCCATCCAGACAACCGCTCCCACACCCAACAGAGCCAGCGCAATCAGGTGCAGCAGCGAAGTCTGTGGATCTTCCTGCAGCAGTCCAACACCCCATGAAACAAGAACCGGCGACGAGGCGGCGGCGCCGGCCACGATCAGCGTAGCAAGGAGGGTGACGGCCAACTTCCTGCCGTGGCGCCTGAAGTAGGTCGCCAATCGACGAACCAGCTCCCAGTCGCTGTAGGTGCGGTCGTAGTCCTCGCGCGCTAGATCTGAAAAAAACCCCATTAGTCTCCGACCTGGGAGAATATCTGCTGGTAGGCGGGAGAGGCCTCGATCAGTTCTTCGTGGGTGCCGAGGGCCGCGATCTGCCCGCGTCTGAGCACGAGAATGAGGTCAGCCCAGCGGATCTGTGAGAGCCGGTGGGTGATGATGACGGTCGTGCGCCCCTCCGCCGCGCGGAAGATGGCTCGCTGGATCTCATCTTCGGTCGCACTATCTATGGAACTGGTCGAATCATCGAGAATGAGAATGCGCGGATCGGTCAGAAACGCGCGGGCTAGCGCAATCCGCTGTCGTTGGCCTCCCGAGAGTGTTACTCCTCGCTCACCAACGACCGTCTCATATCCATGCGCAAAATTGGATATGAATTCATGCGCCTGAGCCTCGATCGCTGCCCGCTCGATCTCCTCCTGCGTAGCACCTCGCTTGCCGAAGGCGATATTGTCGGCAACCGAGCGGGAGAACAGAAACAAGTCTTGTTCGATGATCGAGATCTGGGCTCGCAGCGAGGCCATGTCCCATTCACGCACATCGACCCCATCTACAAGCACCTGGCCGTCGCCGACCTCATAGATGCGGTTGATCAACTTGGCCAACGAGGTCTTGCCGGAGCCGGTCTGACCGACGATGGCCATCGTCTGACCGGGCCTAAGGCGAAACGACAGTTCCTTCAGCGCGCGGCTGCCTTCTCCATAGGAGAAGCTCACACCGCGGAACTCGATCTCGCCGCGGATCGGAGCCGCGTGGCCCTCTGGGTTGCGATCCAGTTCTGTGCGCTGATTGATGAGATCCAGTATTCGCCGCGCACCGGCCATGCCTAGAGAGACCTGCGAGTAGGCAAAAAGAGATACGAAGGTAGGAAACCCGAATAGCTGGATCAGGCCCATAAACGCCACCACATCGCCTAGCTCAAGGATCCCTTGTTGGAACAAAATCACCGACTGAAGGAAGGCGCCCGCCTCGGCCAGACCAAGCAGCAGCAGGGGCAGGAAGCGCGCCTCGATATCTCCCTGCCGTACAAACGCGGCTCGATAGGAGGCGGCATTGCTCGTGAAGCGCTCCACCTCTTGATCCTCCTGGGCGTGCCCCTTGACCACCTCAATCCCGTCAATTGCTTCGGATAAGTGGGCGTTCATCGTCCCGAAAGACTTCCGTGCCTCCTCCGCCACCGGGCGCAGCTCTCGCAGGTAGGCCCAGACCGCCACTGCATACGAGAGCGTGAAAAGAACGGGGATCACGATCAGCGTTGGGTAGATGGAGGGGGCGACAATGAGAGGGAGCAGCATAAAGTTTGCGGATCCGATGACCAGGTTGAATCCCGGGTTGTACATCAGGCCAATCTCGCGCACGTCATTCGTCGCGCGCGCCATCGTGTCTCCGACTGGCTGCAAATTATGGAAGGTCATGCTCTTTCCGAGCAGGCTGAGGTAAAGCTCCTCGCGAATATCGCGCTCAAGCCGCTGCCCCAGCAGGTCTGCACCAAAGTTCCGTCCCAGCTGCAGCACGCTGCGGACCACCTGGGTGACAACGATCAGGATCGCAATCCGAGCCAGTCCCTGAGCCACATCCTGCCCATCGATGACGAGCTCGAACGCCTGACCGAGAAACAGCGGAACGGCCGTAGCAAGGGCCGCGTTTCCGAAGGCGCCCACCAACGTGATTAGCACGATCCAGAGGTGGTCCAGGGTATGCGCCAGTATCCACCGGTTGACGGAGAGACGGCTGCGCTGCTTGGCTTGCGGAAGTAAGAATTCGGCGACGGTCATCGGTTATGGCGAGGCGCGGAAAGCATAACATAGGCCCTTCCAGGGCCATGCTTACGCTGTGATATAGTCGACCCGCACATGGGGACTGGGCACGCGGTATGGATTCTGGCGGCCACGATCGCCGCCTTGGCAGCCGCCTGCAACTATCCTGCCCGGAGCAGGCCTCCACTCCGACTCCGGCGAAGATTATCTTGCGGAGGATTTCGGCTGGGACTACCAGTTCCTTCATTAGCCTGACATGTCCTCAGACTCATTCCTGATCGGAGACCTGGAAGTTTCGGAGTTCGCTCTCGGACCTGCCGTAACGAACGCCTACCTTGTCGGCGATCCCGAGAGCAAGCTGGCGGTGGTCATCGATCCAGCCTGGGATGGCGACCTCATTTACCGTGAGGCGGAGCTCCGAGGCTGGCGCATCTATCAGATCTGGCTCACCCATGCGCACTTCGATCACTTCGGTGGAGCGGGAGCGATTTCAGACGCTTCTGCTACACCCATACCGGTGGCACTGCACGCAGATGACCATTCTCTCTGGCGAATGGGCGGCGGAGCGTCTGTATTTGGGATTCCGGATTTCGATCCGGGCCCGGAGCCGACAGTCTATTTCGAGCATGGGATGAAGCTGAGTTTGGGGGCGCATGAGTTCGAAGTACGCCATACGCCCGGCCATTCGCCAGGGCATGTAATCCTCAAATACCATCAGGGAGGAGTCGTCTTCTGCGGCGATCTCATCTTTCGTGGAAGCGTCGGGCGCACGGATTTGCCAGGCGGGGACATGCAGACGCTGCTCTCGAGCATCCAGCAGGAGGTGCTATCGCTTCCCGACGACGTGCAGCTTCTGGTTGGCCATGGCCCTGCCACAAGCGTCGGTATGGAGCGCCGCACTAATCCATTCTTGAGTGGAATTTAGCCTATTGGAATTTACGGGTACGATGGGGTCCCCTCGGTTGTCAGAACTCCTACCCTCCCGCCGCTTGCAGCCACGCTAACCACTCCCTTACGACCCCACCAGGCTCCGCCGGCGCCATCCCCAGTATTTCCATTAGCCAGGGATACCCCTCTTCCTGCAAAGGGTCTTTGCCATCGATAGACAGCAGACCGACATCTGCGGAGACGGTGGACAATGGGAGGATGCCGATCGCTCCCAGATCATCTTGAACCAGCGCAAGCACCGCCTCGGGACTCGGCCCCAGCAGCGCCGAGGACGTAAACCGCTGATCGCCCAGCAGGGTTTGCTGCAGGTGGCTCCGGGTCTCGGCGCCCTCCAACGGAATGACAGGCCGGATGAGTAAGTCCGGCCCGCCCAGCGTTTGCCAATTGTCCGTTCGCCCCGTGAATATCCTGATGACCTCGTCTGGCGCCAGGTCACGCAGTGGGTTATTGGCATTTACCACAACCGCGACCGGCTCTCTCCCCAGCGGAGTGGCAAACCAGCCGGGGGGCGGTTCTGTGGAAGAGATGACAAGCGTTAAGTCTTGCGCCTCTGCAGACTCGAGCGCCGCGGGAAGCGCCAGGACCTGGAGACCAAATCCGATGAACGTCTCGACCTCCTGTGCCTCCCGGAAGGAGACGATGCGTGCGGTAGTCCATGCCTCCAGTTCTGGGGTGGTTGCGATCTCGGGGAACGGCGTCGGAAGTGCGGGTGCGGCCTCGGGAGTCGAACCCACGCAGGCCGTGAGCGCTATGGCTCCCGCGATCAGCGCTCCGGCTTTAGGCACGAAAGATTGCTATCGCCAAGCCCAATGTGCCTACGACTCCGGAGTAAGCGGCGAATCCGCGCAGTGAGCCGTGTGAGAGGAATCTCAACAACCAGCGTATGGACGCAAACCCCACGACCACTGCCGCGACAAATCCAACTGTGAGCTCTTGGAGCGCTTCGGATGAAATCGTACTGAAATCGCTCAATGTGATCACACCCGCCCCCAGCATGATCGGCACCGCCAGAAGGAGCGCAAAACGCGCCGATTCGAGTCGGCCAAGACCGCGCGAGAGACCGCCGACTATCGTGCTTCCTGATCGCGAAATACCTGGAAACAATGCCAGCACTTGAAACAGGCCGATCACGATCGCGTCGGGCACCCTGAGCATAGAAAGCCCGGCTTCGGAATCGCGCCGGGTCCTGAACCACTCGCCCGTCATCAGGATGCCGGCATTGATCAGCAGGAGCATCGCCACCAACTCAGGCCGGGCAAAGGCTTGTTCGATCACATCGCCGAACAGCACTCCCGCGATCGCGGCCGGGGTGGTGGCCAAGATAAGGAGCCAGGCCAGCTTGGCCTCCGTGGACCCAAAGGGATTTCGTGTGCGAAGGCCCTGGAATGCGGCGGAGGCCAGAAGCACCAGATCGTTCCAAAACGCTGCGATCACTGCTACTAGCGTTCCCCAGTGCAAAACGACGGTGAAAGGGAAGAGAACCGCTGCATCAATCTCCCAGCCGAGCAACCACGGAATAAGGACCAGATGGCCGGAGGAAGAAATGGGTAGGAATTCGGCTGCACCTTGAATGGCGCCCAGTACCAAAGCCTGAAACCAGGTCACTGGCCAACCTCGAGCTGGCGCAGAAAATCATCAGCATACGCAGCCAGCCGGCCGCCCTGGATCGCACCGCGCAAATCACGGGTCAGGTCGATCAACCACCGCAGATTATGAACGGAGAGCAAGGTCGCGGCGAGCATCTCTTTCGAAACCGCTAGGTGCCTTAAATAGGCACGAGAGAAATTCGCGCACGTGTAGCATTCGCATTCCGGGTCCAGCGGATTCGGGTCATCTGCCAGTGCCGCCCCGCGCACGTTCACTCGTCCGTTTCGCGTGAACGCCGCGTGGTTGCGGGCAAGCCGTGTGGGTAGGACGCTGTCGAAAATATCTACGCCGCGCCGGACGCTTTCCACGATGTCTTCCGGCCCGCCGACACCCATCAGATATCGTGGTCGCTCCTCGGGGAGCTCTTCGTCGAGAACCTCCAGCATAGAATAGGTCTCTTCCTTGCTCTCGCCCACACTCAAACCTCCGATCCCGATCCCGGGCGTCTCCAGAGCGGCGATAAAGCGGGCCGATTCTCGCCGCAGGTCGGGAAATATCCCTCCCTGCACGATCCCAAACAACGCTTGATCGTCGCGCGTCTTAGCCTCCAGGCATAGGACTGCCCATTCGTGGGTGCGGTTCATGGCCAATTCGTTGTAGTTCCTATTGTAGGGCTCGGCACACTCATCGAGAGCCATGATGATGTCGGCTCCCAGATTCTCCTGTATGGCGATTGCCTTTGCCGGCGTCAGCCGATGTTCCGAGCCATCGAGGTGAGAGCGAAAGGTCACGCCCTCATCGTCGACGACGCGCCGGTCTGCAAGCGAGAACAGCTGGAATCCGCCGGAATCGGTGAGGATAGGACCCGACCAGCGCATGAAAGTATGCAGACCGCCCATCTGGGCAACCAGTTCATCTCCAGGGCGGAGATACAGATGATAGGCGTTCGCCAGAACCAGCGTTGCGCCCAGCTCGCCAACCTGCTCCGGCGTGAGCGCTTTTACCGTTGCCTGTGTACCGACCGGCGCAAACAACGGCGTGTCGAGCGCTCCGTGTGGAGTGTGGAATGTCCCGGTCCGACCGCGCCCGTCCTGCGCTGTCACTTCAAAAGAGAAATCAGACATGGAGTTTCGGCGAGCGATTATACCCACGGCATGGACATCCAGACATCGGCTCCGTATACTTCGGCCGTGGATCCTCGGAGCAAGCACGCGACCTGGGTGGAAGTCGATCTGGCAGCGATCGAGGGCAACGCCCGAGCTCTTGTTGCGTCAACTGACGCACGACTTATGGCGGTTGTGAAAGCCAACGGCTACGGGCACGGCGCAGTTGAGACTGCACGCGCGGCCGCAAGAGGGGGTGCAGCCTGGTTTGGCGTAGCGCGTCCTGAAGAGGCCTTGGAGCTCCGAGAATCCGGCATCGAAGATCCCATCCTGGTCTTGAGTCCTGCGCCAGGGGATAGCCTCGAGCCGCTCGTGGCCCGAGAGGTCTCGATAACGGTCTGCAGCTCGGATCATATCGCAGCCGCTGCGCGCGCCGCTCAGTCTCTAGGCTCGACAGCCAAAGTGCATCTCAAGCTGGATACGGGGATGAGTCGCATTGGGGCTGCGCCGAGGGAGGCCGAATCTCTGGCGCGCAGTATTGGAGATTCCGACTGGATCTCTCTTGAGGGCGTATTCACTCACTTCGCGCGCGCCGATGAGCCGGGAGCCCCGACCAACCGGGAGCAACTAGGGCGATTCGATGAAGCGCTCTCGCAGCTTGCTGCGGATGATCTGCGGCCTCCGATTGTCCACGCCGCCAATTCAGCCGCGATGTTTACGTTGAAAGATGCGCACTTCGACATGGTGCGCGTCGGAATCGCGCTCTACGGCCTGCAGCCCTCGAAAGAGTGGTCCCTGCCAGGAGAATACCAGCCTGCGCTGCAGTGGAAAAGCCAGCTGACGAGAGTGAGAGAAATACCGGCTAGAACCGGTGTGAGCTACGGACACGACTATGTCACAGAGAATGAGGAACGGATCGGAACGATTCCGGTCGGCTACGGTGACGGACTACGCAGGATGGACGGGAACCAGGTGCTAGTCGGCGGCGAGCGAGTGCCGGTAGTCGGCCGAGTATGCATGGATCTCTCCATGGTGCAGCTGGATTCCATCCCCGAGGCGGAAGTCGGAGATGAAGTGGTGCTGATAGGGAACCAAGGCGAGAATGTGATCTCTGCGGAGCAGGTCGCCGAGCGTTGGGGCACCATCAACTATGAAGTTACCTGCGGGATCCGCCTGCGGGTTCCCCGCCTCGCTTGAGCCATTTATTAGAAGAGTCCTACTAGCCTCCCAAATACGCCCTTTTCACCTCCGGATTGGCGATCAGATCCTCCGACATGCCAGAGAGGACGATGTTACCGGTCTCGAGAACGTACCCACGCTGTGCGAAGCGCAGCGCCAAGCGGGCGTTCTGCTCGACGAGAAGAAGCGTGGTTCCCTCGTCGTTGATTTCCCTCAGGGCCCTGAACACGGTTTGCATCAAGAGCGGCGCTAGGCCCATGGATGGCTCATCGAGCAGCATCATTTTGCGGGCGCTCATCATCGCCCGGCCGACAGCAAGCATTTGCTGTTCGCCACCGCTCAAGGTGCCGGCTTTCTGATCCATTCGCTCTTTCAGTCGAGGAAAAATCGAGAACACGCGCTCGAAGTCTCGCTCGACCGCCTTACCGTTCTTTCGGGCATAGGTGGCTAGCTTCAAGTTTTCAAATACCGACAGGTTGGCGAATAGTCGACGCCCTTCGGGGACGTGGGAAACCCCGAGTTCGTTAACGATCTTCTCTGCCGGGTATTTAAGCAAGTCCTCGCCCGCAAATTCCAGCTTAGAGCCGGCTTCGGCATGTACGAGCCGCGAGATTGCGCGGAGTGCCGTGCTCTTGCCAGCACCATTGGCTCCGATAATGCAAACGATCTCGCCCTCGGCCACCTCGAAATTAATGCCGTGTAGAGCCTGGATCTGGTCGTATCTAACGGTGAGATTCTCGACGGTCAGCAGCATCAAATCTCGATATCTTTGCCCAGGTAGGCGTCAATAACTCGCTCGTCGTTACGGATCTCATCCGGGGTTCCCTCGGCGATCACCTCCCCGAAATCCAGGGTCTGGATAATTTCGCACAATTCCATCACGAATCTCATTCGATGCTCGATCAGAAAGATCGCCAGACCCAGGTCAGCGTGAATAGCGCGGATGATTTCCATGATCTGCCGAAGCTCCTCCGGGTTCATCCCTGCCGTGGGCTCGTCCAAGAAAAGGACCTTCGGCTCGATGGCCAAAGCACGCGCAAGCTCTACCCGGCGTTGCGCACCGTAGGGGAGACTAGTCACGACCTGGTCGGCGTACTGATCCGCGCCCACCCGCTTCAGTAGCCTTGAAGCTTCTTCCGCCGTATCCTGTTCCTGCTCCCTCCGCTTGCGAGTATTGAATAAGGCACCAGAGAGTCCGTAGCTCAACCTCGAGTAGCGCGCCATCTTGACGTGCTCGAGTACCGTCATATGCCGCCACAAGCGCAGGTTCTGGAAGGTGCGGCCCAGTCCAAGCGAGGCGATCTCGTACGGCTTCAGGCCAATCAGCGACGTGCCATCCAGGCGGATTTCGCCCTCGGTGGGCGTGTAGCGTCCGGTGATCAGGTTGAAGATCGTGGTCTTGCCCGCTCCGTTGGGTCCGATCAGACCGCGTAACTCCCCCGGCTCGATCTGGAGACTGTAGTTGTGCACGGCCCGCAGCCCGCCGAAGTAGTGCGTCATGTCATCGACTTGCAGCAGCGCCATGCATCTATCCTTACTATCCTTACGGTCGATCGCCCACGGCTTGGACCGGTTGGGGAGGGTGCTTGCCTTGATCGTTGGACTCGACCTTGGGCCGCAGGAACTTCTCGGGCTCGAACTCCCGGAACGCGATCAAGCCCGTCGGTCGGAAGATCATGAGCAGGATCAGCAGGACCGGGATCATGATCCACTTCAGGATCTCAAGCGGCCTCAGGGCCTCGCTCATTATGACGAATCCCACCCCACCCACGATGGAGCCGGCCACCGCGTTCAGCCCCCCCAGGTAAACCATGGCCAGCACTTCGGCCAGTCGCCGAATGCCGAACGTGTCGGGATTGATGTAGCGGATCACATGCGCGAGCAACCCGCCCGCGACGCCGGCCCAAAAGGCCGCGAACAAGAAGGCGGTCATCTTGGTCCGGCGGGTGTTGACGGTCATGGCATCGGCCGCCATCTCGCCATCCCGTACCGCGTTGAGCGCCTTTCCCATGGTGGAGCGCACGAAGTTGTTGATGACCCAAATGCTGGCGATGGTCCACAGGAATATGGTAGTCAGGCTGGCGTAATCGGGTTGATTCGCGAGCCCGCGCGGACCGCCAAACACTTCCAGGTTCTCAAAGAGGCTTTTTACGATGAACATAAAGGCCAGCGATATGATGGCCAGGTAGTCGCCACGGGTCCGGAAGGAAGGGATCGCCACCATGAGCGCACCTGCCGCGGCTACCACACCTCCAATGATGAGCGAGATGGGGAACATGAAGGGACCCAACTCGGGTGGAAGCAGGGCCTCGCCCAGTAGGTTGTCGTCGACAAACAGCAGGATGGTGATGACCGAGGCCGCGTAGGCGCCCAAAGCCATGAATCCTGGATGCGAACACGAGAACTCTCCCATGTAGCCGTTTACGACATTGAGGCTCAGCGTGGTGATGACGGCGATCATGGCGAGTTTGGCGACGAGCTCTCGGTAATCGTTCTCGCCGGACCAAAGGAATAGCGCGGCATACAGCACGCTGAGGTGGATCAAGAAGGACGCGGTCAGCGAATATCCGATCAACTCCCCGGCGATTCGATTGGCGGGTCTGACTGTAAACCGCGCCACCAGCGCGATCGGCAGCAGATAAATGAGGCTTACGTAGAGCAGCGCACTGAACAGCAGCTCCGGCTTCTTGAGCATGATGATGAAGCCGAAGAGGGCCGGAACCCGGGACATGCCCAGGGCCCGCGCCACCGGGGCGCCGATGGCGCGCTCAATAACCACTGCGACGAGAATGGCGGCCAACCAACCGAGCAGCGGCACAGGCCGATAGGGATGCCAAGCGCGCGCCAGCCAAGCCCGCAGGCTGCTCCACCTAGTTGTGAGGGTTTGAGATGCAACGGCCATGCGTCAGTCTCTCTACGGATGGGCTACAGTCGGAGCTGTGCGCTGTACGGCTCTCCGAAGAAGCCATGGGGCCGAAAAGTCAGGATGATCAAGATGATTCCGAAGCTGATCAAATCCCGCATCGTGGAGGGGAATATGGCTGCCACAAAGATCTCGATGAATCCAAGTAGGAAGCCGGCCAAGCCCGCGCCAATTATGGATCCTCGGCCCCCGAGAATGGCGGCCACGAAAGCTTTCCAGCCCAGCCGAATCCCCATGTATGGATCCAGCACCGGGTAAGCGATACCAAAAAAGATCCCGGCCGCCGCGGCGAGCGCCGAGCCGAGGGCAAAAGTCAGCAGCGCGATGCGGTTGATCGAGACCCCCATCAAGGGCACCACCGCGAAATCGTAGGCCATGGCTCGCATGGCCCGGCCCCATTTCGTCCTGCGTATGAAGGCGTGCAGGGCAAGCATCAGCGCAATGGATAAGAGCACGATGAAGATCTTCTTGTTCGTAAGGTTGACCCCACCGATAGTTATGGTGGAGGTCTGAATGAGTTCGGGGAAGCTCAGGCGAGTCGCTCCCAACAGCCATAGGTTGCCGGTCTCGAGGATGATGCCAATCATTAGTCCGGTGATGGCGGCGGAGGCGCGCGGCGCTTGGCGAAGGGGGCGGTATCCGATGCGCTCCACCGTCATGCCGACAAAGGCATTGAGGATCATGGCGATCACGATGGTCAGCAACAGCACTATGGCCAGCATCGCGCCCGTAGGGAGCGCGACGATCTCGAAGATCCCTAGCCCCAGAATGGCGGTGGCCACGAAGAATCCAATATAGGCACCCACCATGAAGATGTCCCCATGGGCGAAGTTGAAGATCATTAGGACGCCATACACCATGGAATAGCCGAGGGCGATCAGCGCATAGAAACTGCCCAGCTGCAGCGCGTTGGCAAATTGTTGGAAGAAGAATCCCATAGGAGCCTCGCCTTTAACCGTCGATGGGGCAGGCCAGGGCTTTCTGCCCTGGGCCCGCCCCTCGACTGACGATCCTTATGCGAGCAAGGGCCAGGCACAGGATCTTGTAGCCCACCCGCTGGCTACGGGCACACCTGTTGGTAAAAGCTGTACTTTCCCTCGTCGGTGATCTGGACAATCACCGCGCATTTGATCGGATCGCCCTCCTCTGTGAAGGTCATGTCGCCCGTGATGCCCTTGAAGTTCTTGATGTTGGCCATGGCGTCGCGAACGCACTGACGGTCGGCCGCAAGGTCGCCTGTG
Organism: Anaerolineae bacterium; assembly: GCA_036986135.1. Lineage (GTDB taxonomy): Bacteria > Chloroflexota > Anaerolineae > Anaerolineales > E44-bin32 > JADFRG01. Next base: position 43,574 of record BTQZ01000017.1, read on the forward strand.
ATCTCGCCGCAATCCTTGACGGCCTGTTCCACGATTCGGAAGGCATCCCAGGTCAGCGCCGCCACATCCGCCGGCACGTAGCCGTATTTCGCGTTGTACTCGTCGATGAATTCCTTGGTGGCGCCGGTGGCGCCTTCGGCCGCGTAGTGCGTGCTGAAGAACAGCCCGTAGCAGTCGGCGCCGCATAGAGCGACCGTATCCGGCGAGCCCCAGCTATCGCTACCCAGGATAGGTGCAGCCCAACCCAGTTCGTGCGCCTGCTGCACGATCAGCCCCACCTCGTTGTAGTACTGCGGGGTGAAGATGAACTCCGCGCCGGAGTTCATGATGTTGGTCAGCTGGGCGCTGAAGTCGGCGTCACCCGTCGTGAAGCTCTCGAAAGCTACTACCGAGCCGGGGCCATTGATCGCCTCCCAGCCATCCTTGAAGTTGTCGGCCAGTCCTTTGGGATAGTCGCTGGCCACGTCATAGAGCACGGCTGCCTTTGTAAAACCAAACTCCTCGCTGGCGAAGTTGGCAACTACCGGCCCCTGGAAGGGATCCAGGAACGGCGCCCGGAACACCCAAGGTCGATCAAGGGTCGTGTTTGGATTCGTGGACCACGGGCTGATCATGGGCGTCTGGTTGTCGTTGGCGACACCGCCAGCTGGCACAGCCTGCTTGGAGGACTGCGGGCCAACGATAACAAGCACCTCATCCTGCGTGATCAGTTTGGAGTTGACCGCCGCGGCTGATTCACCCTTGGACTCGTTGTCTTCGATGATGAGTTCCACTGGATAAGTCGTGCCGCCCACAGTGATCTCGCCGCCAATGTCCTCCAGCCACATCTCGGCCGCGAATTTTGTCTGCTCACCTTCCTTGGGTATGTCGCCCGTCAGCGGCGCATTCACGCCGATCTTGATGGTTTCGGCTGCTGGTGCGCATGCCGATAGTGCTACTGCGAGGGATAGCGCAAGTAGTGCGAGGCCTAAGTATTTCTTGTACATGTAAACTCCCCTTCTCGAACGCCTTCATATGGCGTTAGAGACTCCCAATGCTGCGGATTCGATTACGTACGCGCGCTCGCCATCTCTCCTTTCGCGGCAGCTATGATGTGTGGGTGGGAAGGGCTGATTTGGGGGCTACTAAGATAATACATAATCTTGCTGGTATGCCTCAAGGGCTATCGAGAATCCGGATACGAGACCGGATTCGGCCGTAGATTTTTCTCCGGATACTTGATCCATCTGTGAGATTCCGACCGTGCCAGGCGCCCGAGCGAATTAGGGGATCTGCGCCGTCGGAGATCCCCGTTCCCGATGGGTTCACTCTATTGGAAGGTGGCTGCTCAAGAAAAGTGAGAGGTGTCACGTCCGGGCCAGTCAATTCATATCAATTTGGCAGGGAATGGACGGAGAGCGAACGTGATTTGAGCGGTTTGCTGAGGGAAGTATCCGGACGTAAGCGGGCTATCGCGACTCTTTCGGGTAGCGGTCGGTCACGGCCGGGACCAAATACTCCGCAAACGCACGTTGCAGATCGAATTCGGGTGACCAGCCCCAATCCCGCCTAGCCGCACTATCGTCGACCTGCGCCGGCCAGCTATCCACAATCGCCTGGCGGTCTGGATCCGGCTCGAAGCTCACCTCCGCCGAGGGGAAGTATTCCACTACGCTTTGATATAGCTCTTCCGCTGAGGGGCTGAAGCTCGTTACGTTGTATACGCAGCGCGGCAGGCTGGGAGCGCTCGTAAGCTTCTGCAGAGCCCGGATGGCATCCGGCATAGCTAGGAATGGGAGTCGAGTGTCGGGCCGAACGAAACAGCGATACGGTCGGCCCGCAGCCGCAAAGTGCAGCATCTCGGGACCGTAGTCCGTGGTTCCGCCCGAGGGAAGCGTTTCGGCGCTGATGAGACCCGGGAAGCGAAGGGCGCGAAAGTCCAGCAGGCCCGATCCTTGCTTGGCGAAGTGCTGTCCCAAACGTTCACAGTACAGCTTTCCCGCGCCGTATACCGTGGTCGGCATCAATCGTTCCTGCTCGCCTACCGGACCGTGAGCCTCCTTCGCCTCGAGGCCATACACTGCGATGCTGCTTGGAAATAGGAACTGGACCGGCCGCTGCTCGCTCTGGGACAGTCCGAAGTTGAGCAGGTTCATTGTGCCCTCGACGTTGACTCGGTGCGCCAGATGAGGATCGCTTTCTGCCTTGGTCGAAAGGATGGCCGCCAGGTGGTAGATGCGTCGGATCTCGAACTCTCTCCCCAGCTCCTCTAGCAATGCGCGGTCGAGAATATCACCCTGAATGAAATCCAGGTAATAGCCCGCAAGCGCCGGATCTAGAGGGTTGAGATCTAGCGCGAGCACCCGATCCGCTTCCAGGACTCGCAACAAGGCCTGACCGATTTCACCGTTGGCGCCAGTGATGAGCGTGATATCTTCTTGCATGCGGCTCCCTTACTTAGCGGCGTTGAGTGAGCTATCTAATCTTGGCACAGGTCATGGGAACGAATCAAGGATATCCGGCGGGTCTGAAAGTGAACCTCGCAAAGGGTGCTCTGCTTGACTTTGCTGAACGGGGTTCATAGAATGACGCTAACAATACAACACAGGCGGAGGAGAGACCCGGTCCCCCGGGCACCGAAGGGGCAAGTCCGATTGCCGGTGGAGCAGCGGACGAAACTCTCAGGTAAAGAGGACCCCGCCTGGCCGAACCTCTGGAAAGCGTACCACGCACCGAAGGGGCAAATCCCGAGAACGGGACGAATCTCTCAGGTTTTTTTGACAGAGGGCACACCGCAGGCTGTGTGTCCTTTTTGCATTCCGTCTAAGGAGGCAGCATGGAGTTTCCAAATGAGCTGAAATATTCCGAAAGCGATGAATGGGTCAGGGTGGAAGCCGACCGCGCCACGCTCGGCGTTACCGATTTTGCCCAGGACCAGCTGTCGGATGTCGTCTATTTTGAGCTGGTTGTTGAAGTGGGCGACAAACTCTCTAAGGGGGACGCGGTGGGCATTCTCGAATCGGTGAAGGCTGCGGCGGACATCAATTCACCGGTTTCGGGAGAGGTAACCGAGATCAACGCTGCCCTTCCCGATAACCCGGAACTTGTCAATTCTGACCCCTACGGTGAGGCCTGGATGGTGCGAATCCAGATGAGCGATCCTGCTGAGCTGGAGCAGATGATGGATACAGCTGCCTACCAGCAGAACACCGAGGAGCGAAGCGGCGCATGACCTACATACCCCACACCGAGGCCGAACGAAGTCAGATGCTCACGGCCATTGGAGTCAAGAGCCTGGATGAGCTGTATGCCGGTCTTCCTGCAGCGATGCGATTCCCCGATTTGGCTCTGCCAGAACCAGCCTCAGAGATGGAGGTCATGGAAGATCTGCAGCTTCTCTCCGAAGCCAACCTGCATGTCCGCCAGGCCAGCTGTTTCTTGGGTGCCGGCGCCTACAACCACTATGTGCCCTCGGTCGTCGATCATGTCCTGCTCCGGAACGAGTTCTACACCGCCTACACGCCGTACCAGCCGGAGGTCTCACAGGGCACGCTCCAGGCCATCTTCGAGTTTCAGAGCTTGATTACCTTCCTCACCGGAATGGAGGTAGCGAATGCCTCGCACTACGATGGAGCCACTTCGCTGGCAGAAGCTGCCATCCTGTCCCTGAACCATCATCGAGGAAAACGGACGAAGATTGTCGTCTCACCCGGCATCCATCCCCAATACCGGGAAGTGCTGCGAACTTACCTGCAGGGACAGCAGCTTGCCATCGTGGGCGATGAATCTCTTAAGCATGATCAAGTGATTCACATCGACGAGAACACAAGCATGGTAGCGGTTCAGTATCCCGACTTCTTTGGGAACATCCATGACTTGGAGGCGCTTGGGCAGGAGGCCAGGCAGGCCGGCGCGCTTTTGTGCGTCGTGGCCAATCCCATTGCCTTGGGCATGCTGAAGCCGCCTTCCGAGTTCGGCGCGGACATCGTCGTGGGGGAAGGACAACCGCTTGGCATCCCGCTCTCCTTTGGGGGTCCATACATCGGGTTCTTTGCCACCCGAGATGAGTACGTGCGCAAGATCGCGGGCCGCCTGGTCGGGGAAACAGTCGATAGTCGCGGCCAGCGAGGCTACGTTATGACGCTCACTCCCCGCGAGCAGCATATCCGCCGTGGCCGCGCCACATCCAATATCTGTACCAATCAAGGCTTGATGGCGCTGGCCGTCGCCGCCTACCTCTCAACCGTCGGTCGGGCGGGACTCAAGCAGGTGGCGGAACTCTGCTATCACAAAGCGCATTACGCAGCACAAGCGATCGATCAGCTGGATGGCTACCAGCTCTGGAACCGGGATCCGTTCTTCCATGAATTCGTCGTACGATGCTCCCGACCCGTGGCAGAAATCAACGAGGTGCTGTTAGACCATGACATCATTGGCGGATACGACCTGGGTCAGGTCTATCCGGAGCTGGCCGAACACATGCTGATAGCAGTGACGGAGCTGAACTATAAGGAAGAGATCGACGACTTCGTGGAGGTCCTGAATGAACAGGCTTGAGCCGAACATCTACGAACTGTCAACACCGGGCCGCCCCAGCCATCGATTTCCCGACCTGGACGTACCTCTTGCTGAGTTGCCCGATAAGATGCTGCGCGACCAGCTTGAGCTTCCAGAACTCTCAGAGCTGGAAGTGACACGCCATTTCGTGAGGCTCTCGCAGCTCAACTTTGGGATCGATACGGCCTTCTATCCCCTGGGCTCGTGCACCATGAAATACAACCCCAAAGTGAACGAAGACGCGGCACGTCTACCGGGCTTCGCCCATACCCACCCGCTTCAAGACACGAGGGTTTTGCAGGGGAACCTGGCGCTGATGTACACGTTGCAGGAGTGGTTGGCGGAAATCGGCGGATTTGCCGGCGTTGGCCTGCAGCCAGCGGCCGGGGCACAAGGCGAGCTAACTGGCATTCTGATTCTTCGTGCCTACCACAAAGATCGAGGCGATAAGCATCGCAAAAAGATCCTGGTTCCCGATTCGGCGCACGGCACCAACCCGGCTACGACAACCATGAGCGGCTTGCGCGTCGTCGAGCTGCCTTCAGACAAGCGCGGCAATGTGGATCTGGATGCCCTTCGGGCAGAGTGCGATGACACCGTGGCAGGATTGATGCTGACCAACCCCAACACTTTAGGGTTGTTTGAAGAGCATGTTGAAGAGGTCATTGCCATGGTTCACGACTGTGGGGGTCTGGTATATGGCGACGGAGCCAACATGAATGCCCTACTTGGGGTTATCCGCCCCGGGGATCTTGGCTTTGATGTGCTTCATTACAACCTGCATAAGACCTTCTCCACACCGCATGGAGGAGGTGGGCCAGGCTCCGGGCCGGTCGGCGTTTCCGAAGCCCTGTTGGATTACCTTCCCGGACCGATCGTGGATACGGTCGAGCCCGGCGACGACGACCTGCCTCCGCTTTATGGGCTAGTGATGCCAAAGAAGACTATTGGACGCGTCAAGGCGTTCCATGGGCACTTCGGTATGCACGTGCGTGCCTTCACCTATATCCGCTCCTATGGAAAGTCGGGCATGCGGGAGATCGCGGACCATGCCGTGCTGAACGCCAACTACCTTCTTGCAGCTCTGCGGGATACTTACCATGTCCCATTCGACCGGACCTGTATGCACGAATTTGTGGTTGAGGGCCGCTTTGAGAAGGCGCCAGGCGTCCATGCGTTGGATGTCTCCAAGCGATTGATGGACTGGGGTTTCCATCCTCCCACGAACTACTTCCCGTTGATTGTGCGGGAAGCACTCATGATCGAGCCGACAGAAACTGAGAGCAAAGCCACGCTGGATGCCTTCATTGAGGCCATGAAGTCCATCGCCCAGGAGGCGGAAGATCATCCGGAGCAGCTCCAAACCGCACCCCATACGACGGCATTCGGGCGTTTGGACGAAGTCCAAGCGGCCAAAGAACTCGTACTGTGCTGCCGGCCAGCAGAGCTGGCCACGCTGGAAAACTGACCTTCAAGCTGCACGCCTCGCAATGACGTT
>BTQZ01000018.1:0-41707 GCA_036986135.1 Anaerolineae bacterium
GGTCATCGGCAGCCTCAACGGCGTCTCGGCCGGCGGTTGGGTGCGCTACGCCAGCGAGATCGAGCAGGCGGGCGCGGCCGCCCTGGAGCTCAACATGTACTTCGTGCCCACCGACCCGGACTATTCCGCCGAGGCCCTCGAGACCCTATACATCGAGCTCGTAGAGGCCGTCAAGGCCGAGTTGATGATCCCGTTAATCGTGAAGCTCAGCCCCTTCTTCAGCTCCCTGCCAAACTTCGCCCGACGATTGACTCATGCCGGCGCGCGGGGGCTGACACTTTTCAACCGCTTCTACCAGCCCGACCTGGATATCGAGGCGCTAGAGGTCGTTCCGCATCTTGTTCTGAGCGACTCGGACGACCTTCGGCTCCCCCTGCGGTGGATTGCCATTCTTCACGGACGGATCGAGGCCGACCTGGCCCTGACCTCAGGGGTGCACGCAGCCGAGGACGCGATCAAGGGCCTGATGGCCGGCGCTTCGGTGATCATGATGACCTCGGAATTGCTGCAGCGCGGGGTGGGTCGCCTCGGAGAGATCCTGCAGGAACTGGAGCACTGGCTCGTCGAACACGAATACGAATCTGTGGAGCAGCTGTGGGGCAGTATGAGCCAGGCGAATTGCGCCAGCCCGGCGGCGTTCGAACGGGCGAACTACATGAAGGTGCTCGGCTCCTACGCTCCCGACAGCGGCTAGCGGCGAAGTTCGACAAGGGCGCGCGCGGGCCTACTGCACGATCACCTAGCCTCGGATCACGGCTTTCTGCGCCCCGGCGGCCTCGGTCACCCGCACCCCCTCTTTTCGGAAGATCCAGAAATACCAGACGACCCAGGCGATGAGCACCAGGCCCAGCGGATTGACGGTGATTTGCGCTGCGCTCATTTTGTTGCCTGCTGAAAGTTCGTAGCATCGAAGAATCCGAAGGGGAGGAAAACTGCCGCGGGGAGTGTCCACCACGGATTGCCTCTCCGCTCGAGCTCGGCGAAGATCATCACCGCCGAAATCGTCACAAAGGCAGTGCCAAACCAAAATATGATCTCTTCCAACAGGAGCGCACCGCTAAAAAAATATACGCCGGTCACGTAGGCTGGGTTGAATCCGCCCCAGCCGCTGGCGACCGCCCAAGCGTCTAGCGGCAAAGCGTAAAGCGAGACCAGCAGCGTCCCGATCAGTATGGGCTGTCGGCGCTTCCACAGGAAGGGGAAGTGAAAGAGCCACAGCACAACCGCAACCTCGCCGATGATCAGGAGCTCCATCAGCAGGTAGGCGAAGCGAAAGACTGATTCAAGTCCGGACACGGTATTGTTCTCCCAGCCAGATCGCCAGAGTGCCCACCAGCAGTCCGTCAAGGGCAAAAAAAGCCAACTCCTCCACAGGAACATTCAAAATGCTCGGCCCCCAGATCACCTCCGGGGAGTAGAACCACAGCCGATTCACCGCGACAGCTTCCCAGGGCACGCTCACGGCCAGGATAAGAATCACGATGACGAGCAGGCTTCCAGGATGGCGCCGAGGGATCCAGGGCGCTGTTCGCCAGAGCAGGCCGAGCGGGAGCAATCCAAAAAGCAGCAGGAGGAATGCGTAGCTCATCGGGATTCGCTTCTCTGCGCCATACTTTCAGGCAGATGCGCATGGTCGATGTGCACGGTACCAGGATCGACGGAGAGGGTGCTGGGATCCGAGTTCACCGTCAGGGAACGTGGGTCCGCGGCCCGCCAATAGACATTCAGGATTGCGCTGAACCCTACCGGCCGACGTACCTGGCGAGCAAGTGCAGCGATCCAGCTCAGGGGAAGCCGGGGCAGCCCCACCTGCATCGCCCGCAACAGCCGATAGAGCGGCTGGTGTCGGTTGACGAAGGCTTGGTATTCGCGCAGCGCCTCCGACTCTCCCATCTCTCCCGCAAGCACGCGCCGGGCCAGGCGCCCGACGGCCGCTCCGAAATAGAGCGCCGGGCGAATTCCTTCGGCAGTCAGTGGGAAACACTGCCCTGCTGCGTCACCCACCCGGAAGACATGTCCCGTGGTCGCCGGCTTACTCCGTAAGGGGATGTAGCCGCCATGCCTGCTTCCGACAGGCTGTCCAAAGCTTGTCAGCAAGAACTCCGACAGCAGCCTGTTTAGCTGGGTTCTGCCATGGTAACTGGCCACGCCGGCTCGTGACGTACCGTCGATAGGGAACAGCCACCCAACGTTCGCCATGCCTAACTGCTTCGGATGATAGTAGAAATGCAATCCTTGTTCAGCCGCCGGGACAACCGATTCAAGGCCGAAACTCAGGCCTTGAGCTCGGTCGGTCTTGGTAAGATGCCCCGTCGCCAGCGCGGCGCGCCAGCCGCTGGCATCGATCAAGATGCCGGCGTCGAAGGTGCCGCGAGTAGTCAATACCATATGACCGCGATGCCCGAGTACGGCCGCGCGCATGATTTCCGCGTCGGAAAACTCCAGCATACGGGAGGCGAAAGTGTGGAAGTCGAAGGTGCAAAATGGGTAATCGAGCTCGAACTCGATGGTCCTGCGATCGAGGTGCAGCAAGATCCGATCGTGCACCTGAATCAGACTGTCGCCGGTTCCAGTAGCTTCCAAGACCGCCAGGAGAGTTCCACAAGCCGAGGTCTGGATCGAGCCGATGGAATGAGGCTCGATAAGCAGGACACGCTTTCCTCGCAGCTGCGCGGCGGCCGCGAGACCTGCGAAACTTCCTCCAGCAATAATGACATCGTAGTCCATGCAAGCTCCCTTACTCATACGTTAATGAAGGCGAGCGAGTTGTGCGAGGGTGGAATTACGGGCAGGTGAGCGAGCAGTTTTGCGCGAGCGAATCTGCGCGCCTTGTGACGGTGCAGGCGATGCGGTGAGGCGACACGCCCAACTTTGCGGCTGAAAGCGAGGGAAATGCCTAACTGCGCCTTCGCGCAGCAGCACGGTCCTGGGCCAGCCACATTAGCCACTCCCCAAAAAGTACGCTCAAATGCCTGAGGTCTCTCGCGCCAAAGAGCCCTCCGAGACCAGCGTTGGGCAGGCGGATAATACTCATAAGCAACTCTGCCGGAGTCGGGCATGCTTCGCAAACCTTTTACGCTCATCAAGATCGGTGACATTCAAGTACGGGCAGATCTTCTATGGGTCTTCTTTTTCGGTTTGCTGTTCTGGATGCTGGGAGGCTCGTATCTGCCCGCGATTTCGCCCGAACTTGGCGCCTTGGATACGTGGACGCTTGCCCTGGCGAGCACTGCCTTTCTTGCCATATCCGTAGCCGCGCACGAGCTCGGGCACAGCCTGACCTCAAAAAGGCTCGGCATTCCGGTCCGGGCCGTTACGCTTCACATCTTCGGCGGACTCTCGCAACTTGAGCGGGAGCCGACGCGTGCCCGGGATGAATTCTTGATCGCGCTGGCGGGCCCCGCCGTGAACCTTGGGCTGGGCGTGGCCTTTTGGGGGCTGATCTGGGCAGGGGTGGCCAACGTCGGACCTAAGCTAACCACCTTTGGCCGGCTGCTGGCGACCGCCAACCTCCTGCTGGGGGGGGTCAACCTAGTTCCGGCCTTGCCGCTGGACGGCGGAAGGATGATACGTGCATTAGTCTGGGGAAAAACGGGAGATGAACGGCTCGGCACGCGGGTTGGCGCCGCTCTCGGCAGGCTTGCTGCGGCGCTGTTGTACGGTTGGGGGACCGCTACGATCCTATGGGGCGATTTGGCCATCGGCATCTGGATCATGCTGGTGGGCTGGTTCATGCAGGCAGCTGTTTCAGCCGCCGAGCGGGATTTGCAGCTCCGAAGCGCGCTTGCCGGACTTGTCGCTGAGGATGTGATGATCACTGATTGTCCGATCGCCCGCCCGACGCTGACTCTTCAGCAGTTTGTTAACGAAGTGGTGAAAGTTACAGGCCGTAGATATTTTCCCGTTTCCGGAGGGGGTCCCATTATCGGCGTGATCACCGTGCGGGACATCGCCATAATCCCTCTTAACCGTTGGACAGACACCACAGTGGGGATGGCGATGACGCCCCTCCCCAAGCTTCCGTTCGTTCCTCCTGGCATGCAGGCCGTGGAGGCGATTCGGCAGATGAGGCTACGCAATCAAGACCAAATCGTTGTACTCGATGGCGGGAGTTGGATGGGGATGATTACCTGGTCCCACCTATTGAAGCAGGCTCAGATCCATGCCCGGCCTGGACCGTAAGTCGATAGCTATGCTGCCCATCTCTGGCGTAGCGTGCCGGAGTGCTGGGGCAGAGTCGAGTAGGCCGGCAGAATTGATCCCTATTAGCCCTCATCAGGCAGGTGAAGATCTATATTATGTCGAACGGCGAACGTGGCAGCTTCGACCCGATTCTCGAATCCCAGTTTGGCCAAGATCGCGCTCACATGATTGCGAACGGTCTTCTCGGAGAGCGAGATCTGGGCGGCGATCTGCGGGTTGGACTTCCCCTGTGCCACCAGCCCGAGCACCTGTAATTCGCGCGCCGACAGGTCGCGAAAGGCCCCGGCCTGCTGCTGTTTCTCACTCTCACGCACGCGCGTCAGTACCCGCCGCGTGACCGCTGGATCCAGCAGGGCGTCACCCCGCCGGACGGCCTCCAGGGCCTGGATCAGTTCCTTGTTTCCGACTTGTTTGAGCACGTAGCCGGAGGCGCCGGCCTGGATGGCCCTAAAGATCAGCTCGTCATCCGCATAGGAAGTCAGCATGATCACTTGGGTCTCAGGCCAGCTCTCGATAATCTTGCGGCAGGCCTCGATCCCACTCTCATCAGGCAAGCGAATGTCCATCACCACTACATCCGGTCGATGAGCCTCCACCGCACGCAGCGCGGCTTGCGCCGTCCCTACCTCGGCCACGACCTGAACCCAATCGAGATCTTCCATCAGGCTCATCAGCCCCAGCCTGACGACCTCGTGATCGTCCACCAAGACCAGCCGCACGCCTGTCACCCGGTCTCCTCCCACGGGGCGGTCAAGGTCACGCGCGTGCCTCGACCGGGCTCAGAGTCGATCACCAGTTCCCCCCCAAGAAGTCGGGCTCGATCCCGCATGTTGCGCAGGCCGTATCCCGCTTCGACGTTGTCGGGCGAGAATCCCTGACCATCGTCCTCGACAAGCAGGGTGAATTGCTTACCTTCCCGATCCGCCCGCAGCACGACCCTTCGGGCGTTGGCATGTCGAGCGGCGTTCGAGAGCGCCTCGCTGACGATGGCCAACATATGGGCCGTCCTGAGCGGGCTAACTGACTCCTCCGCCGGCAGGTCAAGCTCCAAGTCCACGGACATCAAGGTGGTCAGGCCAGGGTCAGAGGCCTGCTGGCGCAATCCTTCGACCAGCGAGATGTCGAGAGGGCCTGGCCGAAGTTGACCGATATAGGACCGCAAGGAGGCGATCGCTTCGTTAAGCACGGTCATGGCCCGGTCCAACTTATGGCCAGCCTCATCCTCTGCAGGCAGCCGACGGCGCGCGGACTCAACCAGAAGACCGGCGGTGTAGACGCTCTGGATCGACCCATCATGCAGCTCGCGCCCGATGCGGTCGCGCTCGGAAGACAGATTCCGCTCGGCCTCTATCTTCTCGATCGACCGGTCGACCTCAACTTGGAACACCTCCAAACCTCGGATGATCGTTATGGCAAGGATTAGCCCCACCAGCGAACGGAAAACCTCCACCGGGATACCGATCCAAGCCAAGAAGCGCTCCGTATTGAGCCAGTTGGCAGGAAAGAAATCGCCGGGGTCGACGATCAGCCCGCTCAGGAGGGCGTACGCAACCAACCCGATGCCGGCAATCTGCAGGGTGGTGTAGATTGAGCCGGGCGCCAGGGGCTTGATCCGCCGCTGGGCCTGATAGCGCAGCCCGGCGGCTGCCACCACGGCGGCGGGGAAGCCGATGACGTAACGGGCCCATATGGAAGACTGTTGGTGCCAGCCTTCCAAGGTCGGGTTCAGGACCAATCCGGGCATGACAAAGACCAGGCTCCAGCCAAGCATGATCAGAATGGGAGCCGCGGTAAGACGGGGCCACCGGTCACGCAGCGCCTCGGCTCCGAATTGAAAGAGAAAGGTGAAGGATAAAGCAAGCAGGATGATCTCGATCACGCGAAGAAAGGAAATGACGGCTTCAGGCATGTAGCTGGATTGAATTGGGATAAACAGCTGTCCCCATTCGTGCAGCCCATGGCTGATGCCGAACGCGGCAAGCCACCCGAGGATGCGGGCCAGTTCCAGCCGACTGTGCCGTCGAGACTGCAACGCGATCGCCAGTCCCAGGACGAAAAACACCTGTCCATATGTAAAAAAGACCAAGACGGTGTTGACTTCGAAAAAGCGACGCAGGGATTCCATTGAATGAGCCTGATGTTAGGTGATCGTGCGACTCGCGTCAACGCCGAGACCGGCCGTGCCGGCCCGAAAGCGCCGGGGCCCACCTTGCGGCGGGCCCCGTTTTTCGCAGTGCGAAATCCTGTTACTCGAAGGCCTCGAACACGGGCGGGAAAGTCAGGAGCAGTCCGATGCCCACCAGGACTAGGGTGATGGTCAAGGCTTTTCCTATATCGTAGTCTCGATCCTTCCACAGCGAGTTCAGGATGACCCAGCTGATCAGCCAAACCAGCACGCCAACCGTCGTCTTCCCGGTAAGGGAGCCGGCAGGGCTCCAAAGATTCAGCAGGTCTTTGAGATTACTGATGAGGACTGAGCCAGTCGTGAGCAGCCCGATCATCAGCGTTCCAATGCCGCCGGCGATCATCGCCGCTGCGGCCACGCCATTGGATTTCTTGTCGTTCAGTGTCAGGTCCGTCATGGTATTACCTCCTCGCATCCGATATCACACGGTGCGGCTAAAGGATGGGCGCCACTTTGGTGATCAGGGCCCCAAACAGGCCGGCCACTCCGGCGGCCGCGAAGGCCAGGATGAAGAGCACGATCAGAGCCCGGCGCAGTCGATTGTTCTCGGCCAAGGCCGGTCCATACTTCCACACGATGAAGGCAACGACCGTGGCCAGTATCGGCGCAAACCAGGCGATATGTTCTTTCCACTCCATCCCGAAGGTGTGCCAGGCCGACAGGGCAGGATCGGCCTTGAGCATGGAGCGAGGGAATAGCGTGAGATCTGCGCCCTCGGGTGCCTTGGCCCGGTACCAGGGATAGACGATATAGGTGCCGCTGATCACGGTCAGCCATGCAACCGCAGCCATGACGGTTGTCCCCCACTTGAGCCGCCCCAGCCGTTCACGGAGGCCGGCCGTGGTCAGATATTCCGGCCGCAGGCTATACAGCCCCGCCAACCCGCCCGCAAAGGCCAAGAGAAATACGGCCCCTAAGATCATGCCGTGCGCGGCGGTCCAGAATTCTCGGATGGTTAGTAACATCTGATTCCTCCTTTCAAGGAATATCGGGTCCGAATTGCTACACCGAGAATACTTGGGAGCCGGATGCAACTGAAGGGGCAACTGCCCCATAATCGATAGGTCAGCCATCCCCTATCAAGAGCGGGACGGATGCCTGCACCGCGAATTTGACCGATCGAACGAGGAGCTTTGCCAGCCGGAGCGTCGAGGGAATAAGATATGCGCTTGATCCATAAGCTGTGGCTGGATCCCCCTAACGGCCAGGGCCGCGGGGGTGAAGTCCGCGGCCCTGGCATAGGACGGTGTTTTGTGGACGGCGATCCGCAAGCTCGCCTGCGGGCGGCCTACTGCACGATCACCTTGCCTCGGAGCATGCCCATCTGGCACTGGAACGGGATCTCGCCGCGCTTCTCCGGCGTGAACTCGATGGTCACCGTCTCCCCTTCCGGCAGCTTGGCCGACTGATCGATCTGATCGAAGACGACCATCTCGCTGCACATCGCCGACTCCTGGCGGTTGAAGTGCAGCCGCACTGGCTTGCCTCGTTTGACAACGATGACGTCCGGATCATAGCCGCCCTTGACTCGGATCACGGCTTCCTGCACGCCGGAGGTCTCGACCACCTGTACTCCTTCCTTACGGTACATCCAGAAGTACCACACGACCCAGGCGATGATGATCAGGCCGCTCAGATTCACGATAATTTGGGTTGCATTCATGTTGTAACCTCCTTAAAGCTCTTAGCTTTGAAGAACCGCAAGCGGTTTGCATTGGATACCACGGTCACGCTGGATGCGGCCATGGCCGCGCCGGCGATAATCGGAGAGAGCAGCACTCCAAAGAAGGGAAAGAGCAGGCCCGCGGCGATCGGGATACCCAGCGAGTTGTACATGAAAGCCCCAAAGAGGCTCTGCTTTGCATTACGCATCGTTGCCCGTGAGACCTCGATGGCGTAAGGCACACCCTTCAGGCTGCCGCTCATCAGCGTGATGTCTGAGGCTTCGATGGCAACGTCGGTTCCGGTGCCAATGGCAAAGCCGACATCGGCCTCTACCAGCGCCGGAGCGTCGTTGATGCCGTCGCCAACCATGCCAACCTTCTCTCCGCCTTGCTTCAACATGTGCACTTCCTGCGCCTTGTCTTTAGGCAACACTTCGGCCAGTACCCGGTCTATGCCGACCAGCCGGGCAATCGCTTGGCCGGTGCGCTCGTTATCACCGGTGAGCATGATGACTTGCAGCCCCATCTCCTGCATCACCTGGATGGCCTGGATGGAGTCTTCCTTTATGGTGTCGGCTACCGCTACCACGCCGGCCATCTGTCCGTCGACAGCCACATACATGGCGGTCTTCCCATCCCCTTGCAGGCGCTCCAGCTCAGACTCCACCGCCGAGACTTCGATGCCCTCCCGGCGCATTAGCTTGATGTTGCCCACAAACACCCTTCGACCTTCGACACGAGTGTCGACACCGTGTCCGGGAATCGCATCGAACTGCTCGGGTTCGACCAGATCAATTCCCTGGCTTCGGGCTCCATTGACAATCGCCTGCGCCAGTGGATGTTCACTAAGAATGTCCGCACTGGCGGCGTAGCGCAACAGCGTGGCCGCGTCGAAGCCTGGTGCCGGCAGCGTGTCCGTCAGCTCGGGCTTGCCCTTGGTAATCGTGCCGGTTTTGTCCAGGACGATGGTCTTAAGCTTAGAGGCGGTTTGCAGCGCTTCGCCATTGCGGATCAGAACACCATGCTCGGCGCCCTTCCCCACTCCGGCCACGAGGCTCATCGGGACCGCCATACCCACCGCGCAGGGGCAGGCGATGATCAACACGGTAACCGCCGTGACGACCGCGAAAGCCAGCGCCGGGCTCGGGCCAAAGTTGAACCAGATGAGAAAGGTAAGCACCGCGGTAATCATCACCGTCGGCACGAAGTAGCCTGACACCACGTCTACCAGCCGGGCGATGGGCGCCTTGCTGCCCATGGCGTCCTGGACTAGCTTGACGATCTGGGCCAGCGCGGTGTCCTTTCCGACTTTGGTGGCGCTGAACTTGAAGCTGCCGGTGGTGTTGACCGTGGCGCCAATCACTTCATCCCCGGATTCCTTGTCCACAGGCAGGCTCTCGCCGGTCACCATAGACTCATCCACGGCCGAGCGGCCCTCGACGATCTCCCCATCCACCGGGATCTTGTCTCCGGGGCGCACGACGACGATATCGCCAACCAGCACTTCCTCGACCGGTATCTCCACTTCCTGGCCATCGCGCAGCACGCGGGCGGTTTTCGCCTGCAGGTCCAGCAACTTACGGATGGCTTGGCTGGTCTGTCCCTTAGCCCGTACTTCCAGCGCCTGGCCCAGCACGACCAGCGCGGTCACGACCGCTGCAACGTCGTAGAACGGTGTGGCCGTACCTTCTGGAAATAGGGTGGGGATGATCAATGCCACGGTGGAGTAGATCCAGGCCGCACTGGTACCCAGCGCAATCAGCGTATTCATGTCTGCAGAGTGGTGCCTGAAGGCCGCCAACGCGCCGGTGAAGAACTGCCGCCCGGAGTACGCCATCACTGCCAGAGCAGCCAATCCTGAGAGCGCGAAGAGCGAGCGAATCAGCGCCTCGGAAGCTTCGCCGACGAAGAGGTTGGGCAGGTAGAGCCAGGGCAATTCGGGGTAGGCGACCAGCATCACAGGTATGGAGACGGCGGTCGCGAACCAGAACTTTCGCATCAGGCTCTTGTACTCGCGCTGGTGAGCGGTCGTCTCATCGTCCACGGTTTCCGCTTCCTCAACGCGCTTCACGGTCTCGTAGCCGGTAGAGTTAATCGCCGATCGGATCCCGGCAAAATCCACCTGTTTGGGTAGGTAGCTGATGTGTGCGATATCTGTGCCCGGATTTACGGTTGCCTCTAAGATCCCTGGCACCTGGAGCAACTTCGTTTCAATGGTTTGAACACACGAGGCGCAATGCAAGGCTTCGATCTGCACTCGCATATCAGCTACACCGACATCGTAGCCCGCCTGCTTGACGGTGTCGATGAGCTGGGGCAGCGTGGCGCGCTCTTGCTCGTAGACCACGTGTGCAGTGCTCAGCGGGAAATTGACGTGAACCTCCTGCACTCCATCTACGTCTCCCAGCGCGCGCTCGACGGTCTGCACGCAGGTGGCGCAATCCAAGCCTACAAGGGGCAGTTCCACGTGCACCGGGCCCACCATATCATCGGCCACGCCAGTGTTGAGCGAAGCGGCGCGAAAGCCCTTCTGGCGGTGATTCCCCTCCGGCGACCGCTGGATGTAGGACTCAGGGTTGGCGTCAAACTTCCGCGCGCAGTCTTCCGAGCAGAAGTAGTACGTCTGCCCTTGGTGTTTTCGGTTGGCGACTGACTCGGCGGGATCGACGCTCATCCCACAAACTGGATCTGTAGTCATATTGACCTCCTGGGTCATATATCGCGCCGCCAACTGGGGCGGCTCCTGCCAATACGCGCTCTATGCTAGCTTGGAAGGGCTCGAACAGGAAGCGCAGATCGACCTACGACGGAGTATTACGAATGGCCCGGGCTACTGTCACAAGGGTCTAGGCCAAACGGCCTGATGTGGAAGAAATGCCTGGCATAAGCTCAGCGGGCGCTGATCCACCATTGGAATTCCCGCTGTTCGGTATCCCAATAGCTCTTAATGTACTCTAGGATCGCTCGCATCTCATCTTCGCTTAGTTGGTCCTCAAATCCAGGCATTCTTAGTCCGAAGGCGGGGTCGCCGCCGTTGGCGATGATCTCCAGCAGCAGCTCATCCGGGTGGTGCCAGGTGTGGCTACTGCTATCCTGAGGCGGGGCTGGATAGCTGCCATCCTCCTGCCGCTGCTGCCAGTTTGGCTGGCCTTCGAGTTCAGCTCCATGACAGGAGGCGCAGTACTGCGCGTACAATCGCTCGCCCTTCATGACACGCTCGGAATCGAGCTTAGGCAGTGGAGGGACGGCCGTGCCCTGGATGACTATCGGTTCCTGGGCGGCACAAGCGGCGAGCAGCATCGAGAAGCCTAATAAGAGAATCGTCGATGGACGAGCCATTGCAGGGTGACCCGGCATCCTGCAGGCCTCGAAGGCCTGCCGGCCTTCGCCTTATCCCTGGCCCTGCATCGTCTCGATCACCCGATCCAAGCGTGCTTTGGCTTCGGAGGCGATCGGTTCAAGCTCCGGGTTGTCTATGACACCCAGCATGGAGATCGCATTAACGATGGCAACCACACTCCCGCCATTTTGTTCATAAACTATCACGTTGCACGGAAGCAGCAAACCGACCTCGATCTCCGCGTTCAGTGCTTGAAACGCCAGTGATGGGTTGCAGGCCCCGAGGATGACATACCGTCGAAACTCGGCGTCGAGCTTCTCCTTGAGTGTGGCCTGAACATCAATCTTGGTGAGCACCCCAAAGCCTTCTGAGCCGAGCGCATCAGTGACTACCTCTACCGCTTTTTCAAAGGTAAGATCGGTGACCACGCGGGTCCCATGATCTGCATGTGTCTTTTCCATCTGTCTACCTTATTCCTTTCTTCGCATCCTAATGGATCGATCCGTTCAATCACGCCTCTGTAGCCAACGAGGATACGTCCGGTCGCTTAGAATCGCGTCGGAGCATTGGGAGTGCGAGTTCCAATAAACTCATGGGTACCAGGAGCGATCGGGCCGCCCGATGTCCAGCAGCAGCCTGAGCATCGTCGAATTGTATCCGATGATATGCATCGTAACTTTAGAAGAAAAGCTTGCGCCGTGGATGTAGGGTAGCCTGCAGAATCCGCACAGGATCATGCGGTAAGATCTGCGGGTTGAGACGGTCGCGAATGGAAGCCGATCATCCCGTATGGCGGCCGGCCGCTCAGCAGTAGCCGGCGTAAGGACGCGCCGCAAATAGTTCTCGCAGATCTGACTTACAGGACGATGACGGCTTCTATCCAGATGGGAAAATTGCGCAGGACGCCTTCCAGGCGCGATTTCCTCAAACTCACTGCGGCCGGTCTGGCCGGTATGCTGTGGCTGCCTCCGTGGGAGGATCGAGGCGCCGCGAGACTCTCATCCGGCGAGCGATTCGGTAGGGTTGTGGAACCGCGAGTCGAAATCAAGGCCCGCCCGCGTGCCGACAGCCAAACGGTCTCCGTGCTCTCTCAAGACGAGGTCGTGACCTGGCTGAAAGACATTGTGGGAGTTTATCCGGGGCGGAGCAATCCCGTGTGGGCGGAGACTCCGGATGGTTACGTCCATGCCTCGGTGCTCCAGCCCGTTCAGGATCTAAAGAACGATCCTGAGACCAAGCTGCCGGACAGCAGCCTTGGCGCCGGGATGTGGGCCGAGATCACCGTGCCGTGGGTTGAGTTCATCCTGGATAACCCGCCAGCCCGATCGCCCTGGTTGCACAATACGGAGAAAGCTCGCCTGTACTACAGCCAGATCTTCTGGGTCGATCAAATCAGGCAGGATGAACGGGGGCTCAGCTGGTATCGCTTGAACGAGAGATACGGATTTGGGGATCGTCTGTGGGCCCCGGCAGAGGCATTCAGGCGCATCACACCGGAAGAGATCGCACCCATTCGCCCCGAGCGGGACGACAAACGCGTTATCGTCCGATTGCGTGATCAGAGCCTCTCGTGCTTTGAAGGATCTACGGAGGTCTACTTCACCCGAGTGTCAAATGGAGTAAATTTCGATCCGCTCGGAAATCCGATCGATCGATCCTCGACTCCCGCCGGCCCCCACCCGATATGGCGCAAGATGATCTCGACCCACATGGTGGGAGGCACGACGGGGGGTGGGTGGGACCTTCCCGGGATTGGCTGGACGACCCTTTTCGTGGGAAACGGGGTGGCTGTCCATTCAACCTACTGGCACAACGACTTCGGAACGCCTCGTTCGCGTGGCTGCGTCAACAATAGGCCCGAAGACGCCAAATGGGTGTTCCGCTGGGTTGACCCGGTGGTTCCTTACGACCCTGGCGATGTCACGGTTAGCATGCCTGGCGGCACGATCGTCGAAGTCATCGATGCCTAAACTCGATCCAAAGGGTGAGCGCTAAAGCTCGCTCCCTTGCTCCTCCGCCGCATCGTGATCCAAGCCTTCTTCTTCAGGCACATCGGCCTCGATTCGCTCGCGGCGCCACCACCAGACTCCTGCCGCGATCAGTGTAAGGCCCAGGACACCGATCCCCAAGGCTATGCCTTCTTCGGACCCAGTCCTGCTCGCTGATGCGGAACCCATCCCGCTGGTCTGCGCCTCTGGGCGCCCGGACAGAGATAGCGCTATTCGGTCTCCGGCGGACGAGGCTCCCAGTTGGTAGGTTTCATACGATTCTCCATCCGCGAAAGTCTCTGTCCCAAGATATTCGGCCGCATCGCTGTCCAGGCTGAGGCCCGAAGCATGAGGAAGGAGAACTGAGATTCTCTCTGTATCGTAGGGCACGATATGCTCAAGGGTGAGTTCGTCGTCGTATTGCAGAATGTAGGCCACCACGACCTGCCCGGCTTGCGCCCCTGGGATCAGCGGCCGAGTATCTGCAAAACCGCCCGCCCTCGGAATGAACCGATCGCTGGGCGCGGTGGGGAAGGAAAGGTTTGCGGCTCCAGCTGGTAGTGGAAACTGCAGCGTGGCGGATCGATCGTCCTCAAGTAGGATGGCATCTTTTACTGTCCGGTCGCCACCGTTCGTGAGTGTGTATATTTCCGCTACCGAAAGGCCACCTTGTGCGAAACCCAGAATAATGTGGTGTTGATCGATGGTTACATGATC
Organism: Anaerolineae bacterium; assembly: GCA_036986135.1. Classification (GTDB taxonomy): domain Bacteria; phylum Chloroflexota; class Anaerolineae; order Anaerolineales; family E44-bin32; genus JADFRG01. The sequence goes on from BTQZ01000018.1 coordinate 14,098, forward strand.
GTCACTGCCGGTCGTTTCATAGACTTCGATTCTTAGAGATTCGAGGCCTCCATCCTCAAGCAGCTGGGTCGGCGTTGAAATATAGGTCACATCCTGATAGACGGCCATGGCGGCATATAAGACGTCCGGCTCCAACTGCACGTCTTCAAAGCTGAAAACGCCTCCGAGCACAGACTCGCCGTGCAGCATCACGCGCTGCTCGCCATCGGCACTCCAACCATGGAGCATCACGCTAAGCCCCTCCGGCGCCGGATCGCCCGTGGTGAGGTTGACCACGATCCCTGAAACGGACGCTCCCTCTAATGGAGGAGGATCCTCCTGAGCCCAGGCAGAGTTCACCGCAGTAATCGCCCAGACGAGTGCCAAGAGCAACGATACGATAATTCTCATGAAGTCTCTCCTGTGCGCTGCTCGACCGGCACGCCACATGCCGAACAGAATGAGTCCTGGACCGGGAGAGCCGACCCGCAACTTTCACATGTCGTAAGCAGTGATGTGCCGCAACGCGCACAAAACCGGTGTTCGGGCCCGGCTCTGGTATCGCATTGAGGGCACCGATCTGCCGGCACCGGGCGCTCTGCCTGGGCATCTGCAGCCTGCCTGATCTCATCCTCGGCCATGAGGCTGGATGCCGCTTCGGCCAGCAGCCTCGATCGGAGTGGTCCATAGTCAGAATCGGTAACCTTGCCTGTTTGATAGTCAAAGTCCAGATCGCGCAGTGCGTATAGGATCGCTTTTCCATCTCCTGCTTGAGGTTCTGCTCCCGCGCCCGACTGGGATTCGGTTCCAGATCGCGAGCGTCGCCTGACCCATGGATCCGCAAGAGCTACAGCCGTTAGTAATAGGATGGCTATTCCAACAAGCAAGGCTCCAATACTCATATCGTCCCTCGGCAGAAGCTCATCGGATTCCTTTGTGCCAGATCCTTACCATGGATAGCAAGCATTCATGCATGCGTCAGGCGACACTAGCGCAAGTCATCTAGCTCGGATTCAATGCGGCGCAACACGCCCGGTGGAACCTCCTTCGGCAAGTCGCTCTCCTCTAGATCCGCTGGGTCGCTGCGGACCCTCCATCGGATGAGAAACTGGCGAAGGATGAGGAGCCCAGCGATCAGGGCGAACAATGGAACGAGCCACACTAGAATGGTGAAGCCGCTTGTACGAGGCTCAGCCAGCACTCGCTCCCCGTATCGTTCAACGAAGTAGTTGATGATCTGGTCTTCCGACCAACCCGACTCGAGCTGGCTCCGAATCTGAGCTCTCCAATCCTGGCAAGCCTTTGTTGGGCATACATCCAGCGGCGTGTTCGGACATACCGGACAGTAGAGTTTCGAGGCAACTGAATTGACATCATCGTCGGTGGGAAACTCGCCGCCTCCGGGTTCAGCCTGAGCGGCGTTCGCTCCAAGTGAGAGCGCAGCGACGGCAAGAAGAGTGAGCAGGGGTCGAAAGCGCATATCGTCAGTCTCCGGCTTGGGGGGACGGGCTAAGCTTCCTGGGCCTAAGCACATACGACGCTTCCGTCCGCATCCGGCCCTGCGGCCAAATAGCGATGGTCGTTCCAAGGGCCAGGACCAGCCCGCCGAGCCAGGTCCAGTTGATTAGCGGGTTGATATACAGTTTGAAGGTCGAAGCGCTCAAGCCGATCTCCTCCCAACCCACCAGCAATAGGTAGACGTCCTCCCCAAGGGTGCTGTACATACCGGGAACAGTCACCGGTTGGCGCTGGACTACAAAAAAGTCCCGACGGGGTCTTAATTCCTTGATGAATTTCCCGTCCTTGAACAGTGCAACCGAGGCCTCGAGGACATCGCGTCCATCCGAGCCTGGGAATTGAACCAGGCTATCGAAGCGTAGCGAATACCTCCCCAGCTCAAGGCTTTCTCCAATGCCGAGAGTCCCCTGGGTCTCGGACTTAAAGAACGCGTCTCCAATGAATCCAAGCGCGATCATGACGACGCCTAGATGGATCAGATAGCCACCGTAGCGCCGGCGCGAGCGATTCATTAGTCTTAGAACGGCAGTAATCGGGTTCTCTCCCTGAGAGGCCATCCGCGCCTGAGCGCCCTTCCAAAACTCCCGCAGAATCGATAGGACAACAAAAACAACCAGCCACAAGCTGAAAAAAGAGGCCGGATGCTCGCGATGGGTATATGCCCATGCCGAGCTTAAGACCAGCGACCCGACGAGCGGCCACAGAATAGCCCGTAACAATCTCCGACCACTCTGCCGCCGCCAGGCGAAGAGCGGGGCGAGCGCCATGAGCAGCACGATGCCTGCAAAAAGCGGCGTGGTCGCGCGTTTGAAGAAGGGGGGGCCCACAGTGATCTTGGTGCCGGTCAAGAGCTCTGAGATCATTGGGAAGATGGTTCCCCAGAAGACCGCGAAAGTGACTGCGAGGAACAAGACATTCTGCAGCAGGAAGGCGCTTTCGCGAGAAAAAAGGCTGGAAAGCTGGTTTTCGGACCGCAGCGTGCTCAGTCGCATAAACAGCAACGCAACTGAGGCTAGAAACGTGACACCAATAAAGGCCAGGAACGCCGGGCCGAGCGCAGACTGGGCAAAGGCATGCACCGAGCTCACCACACCGGTGCGGGTGATAAAGGTCCCGAATATTACTAGCGAATAGGTGAGAATGATCAGCACGATATTCCAGATCTTGAGCATGCCGCGCTTTTCTTGGATCATCACAGAGTGCAGGAAGGCTGTACCTGTGAGCCATGGTAGGAACATGGCGTTCTCAATCGGGTCCCATCCCCAGAAGCCGCCCCATCCCAAGACGTCATACGCCCAACGGCCGCCCAGCACCAGGCCGATGGTGAGGAAGAACCATGCGAACAGGCCCCAGCGCCTGGAGGTTCGGATCCAAGCATCATCACCGGCGCGGCCCTTCATGAGCGCAGCCATCGCGAAGGCGTAGGGGATCACGAAACCGGTGAACCCAAGATAGGTCGTGGGCGGATGCCCGATCATCCCGAAATGCCTCAGCAAAGGGTTCAACCCCTGGCCATTCGCCGTGATGTAGGACATGACCCCCGCGGGTCTAAGGACGGTCGTGGTCAATTCTGCGGCGCCCGGCTCGTGCCACACGCGGGCGAAGGGATTGGAGACAAACAGCGACAGGCCGATGAAAAAGGCCGTGGTTCCCATGGCAACCAGGAGAAAGTATGGCATGAGATCTCGATCGCGATCCCACTTTCTCATCATCACTACGGCGATCAGTCCCGCCATGAGCCAGGCCCAAAACAAAATGGAGCCATCCTGGCCGCCCCACAATGCGGTAACGCGCAAGAACGTGGACATTTCCCTGCTGCTCACCTGTGCGACGTAGGCCAAGGAGAAATCCAAAGTTGTCAGCAAGTACACCAGGATGATGACCGAAAGGCTCAGAAGGGGGAAAGTGATCAAAGCCGCGTTGCGTGCGCTCTCGACGAGCCGCCAGTTCTCAGTCTTTCCACCGACTCCTCCAGCAATCGCAGCAATGACCGACAGGCCAAAAGCGAGCGTCAAGCTGATCAAACCGATGTCAATTAGCATGGCATCCTCTCACCCTGGCGATTCACGGATAGAACGCGAGCGCTTCTCGAAGAACATCGTCGGCCAGCGCAGGATCGGCCGCCAGCCAAATCACCAGCCTGCCCGCTTGAAAGTAGAAATGCCGCTGGCCCATACCGTCGAGCTCAAGAATTCTCCGGCCGTCTCGCTCAAGCTCGCCTCGCGGCACGAACGGTGAATCGCTTTGCGCGATTGCCTCCACCATGTCTTCGAGCATCCTCGAGGCGAGAAAGTCCGCGGGGGTCCCAGTGGCCCAAAGCGTGACCTCCCCCCGTTCTCCGTACATCCCAACTCCGCCCGAGGAGAGAGGGAATTCCTTGCCATGCAGTCGGCTCACATCGGCGATGGCTTGTTTCCCGTAGAGAGCTGCGCGTAGGGGGTAGCCCGCCAGGTTGGCAGGTAGTGCGACATCGTCCGGATTTCGGATCTCGTTGGTATATAGGAAAAATGCAGCTGAAAAGAGGATGAGTACCACGCCCAAACCCACAAGGGCCAGGGACGCGATGCGCCGGCCGGTCCTTGCCCGCCTCCCAGGTTCACCCGCCTGTTCAACTGCCATAGCTCCCTCACCCAATAACCCAGATCAGCATTACTAGGCCCAGTGCGACCATCGCGATTCCGTACACGAGCCGAATGCGAAGAGAGTTCTCTCGTTCCCAGCGAGCCCAGCGCTTGGCGACCGCCCGATTTCCGGCTGCGAAAAGTATCACAAATAATGGCAGCACAAAGATCAGGTTGTAGAGTGCCAAGTAGCTGACACCCCAGGCCAAGGTTGTTTTCGCGTTCAGCAGCGTAATGATGGAGACGTACACGCCGCCTGAGCACGGAAAAGTGCATAGACCGACCAAAAAGCCCACGCCGACCGTGGCGGGGATCGTGGCCTGCTTCAGCCACTCGTTGGTCTTGACACCTGCCGCGGCCGGCAGATGGAGCTTGATGGGGAAGCGCGGGAAGAAGTATTCCGCCAGGTTGATGGCACCCAGCGCGATGAGGATCCAACTCCCAGCTCTGGCCACGAAGTGGGGATCTTCGGAAAATCGGATTACACGCAAGAGGCCGAGTCCGATGGCAAAGTAGACCAGAAAGATCATCCCAATATAGATCAAGCCGAGCTGAAGGATCCGCCGGCGCGATTGTCGGATGGTGAAGAGGAAGGCCAGGAGAAGCAAGATGACTGCGAAGGCGCAGGGATTCACCGAATCGAGCAATCCGGTAACCACAACCGCAGGCAAAAGCTCGCTTAAGTTGGCCAGCCCCACCGGAAGTGGTCCGGCGGAGCTGAGGCTGGCCTGCAACGCTTGCTCAAAGGGCGTGTCGATATCGAATGTGCTCACTTCCCCGGCCCATGCCCACAGGCGGTATTCTTCGGGTTCGCCGTGCATCTCCGGCTGCCAGACCACCAGTCGATTCGGCAGATCGTCGTACTCCATGACCTGCTCGAGGATCCCGGGAGGAACGTGGCCTAAAATGACGAGGGTGGCATCCTCCATCGGCACAAACGCGTACAAAGAATCCGCGATCGAGCGCGGAAGCTCAATCTCGTCCGCCATTTCCATCAGGCGCTCCCGCTCCTCCGGCAGCGTGTAGTCGTGGATCTCTGACGTCACCTCACCGCCACCGGCGCGGAGCGAAGGCAGCAATACATCCTCAACATATGGCCAGCAGTCCGAGCATCCCGAGCTGAAGAAGATGTGGATTACGTCGTCAGGTTGGTTCGCTGCGGCCTCGGCCGGGGCGTGTGGAATGCTGAGCAGCACCGCTGCACCGACAATCAGAAGGGTCTGCGCGCGTGAACTGCTCATGCGCCCGGCAGAAGCTCCCACTGGAATTCCCTGACCGGGGCATCGACCCCCTCGATGCGGAGGGTGATTAGATGTGCGCTCCAGGCTAGATTGAGTGCATGTTCAGGGCCTTCGGCCAGGGAAACGATCGCAAAATACAGCCCGGCCAAGCCGAGCGATCCCAGCACACCCACCACGAGCGGTAGCCGCATTCGCCTGAGCGGTTTCACTCGGCTATCACCCACCATTTCATCATTCTGCAGAGCGTAAACCGGGCACTATGCAATCGACAGCGCCAAACGGCCTATCACTCGGAATATGTGACAAAAATCACACCTAAGGTGGGCTCGGGGAGTTCCGTGCCCCGCTAAACGCCGCAGTTCGCCCCGCCTCCTGGAGCGCGATCCAGCATGCCACGTTCTTTCATCCATGTCATGAGATTCTGATGGCCTGAGCTGGAGAATACCGCAGGCCCAACCGCCATCTCTCCGGGAATCTCGCCGAAATCCCATCCCTGAGCTGCCTTAAAGAACGTGGCGACATGCAGCATTTGATTTGGGAACCAGAACCCATTAATCTGCTTGGCAGCTTCGAGCATTTCAGATTCGGTGGCTCCCTGCGCCGCCATAAGCTCCAGAATCCCCAGCATCGCCATGCCGTGGTTGCAGTCAGGGAAGGCCGCGTAATTGTTGCAGCAGGGTCGGTAGACTTGCGAGGCCACTCTCACCGCCAGGCGCTGCTCCTCCGGTGTGAGCGGGAGGATCTCAAAGGCCGAGTACAGTTCGGGACCCGTCATCCGACCCAGAGTCCAGCCCCCCGTAGAGGCCAATCGCCCGACATCGCCCTGGCTGAACTCCGCCATCGCTCCATCCTCGAGGATGGGATTGCGATTGCTCAAGCCGAAGGCCCAGAAAAAGTTGAGTAGAAAACGAGCGTTGCCCTGGTCAATGGTGATTCGCTGATCGCTTCCCGACCGGAGGATCTTGCGCTGTCCGTCGGTCAACGGATTCCCAACCTGGTCGAAAAGGGTTTCAAAGCGCTCATAATCGATCGCTCCCCGACTGAGGAGTGCAGGGCCGATGTCGCCGTAGGTGACGTTGAGGGTGTAGGGTTCGGCTGGGAAGGCCACCTGCTGTTGGGCATTTCCATCAATCGCGCTGGTGCTGCCGCGTGCCGCAGTGGACACAGGAATCGAGTCGGAGACAAAACTGACCTTGACTTGATCTGGCAACTTGGGCAGCAGGTAGAGCGCCGTGATGGATACCAGAGGTAGGACTGAGAGCGGCAGCCAACGTCTTATCCATTGAGCCGACCGCCGGCCGATCACGACCTCCACGGGCACGCCATCGCTGTGATCTACTGGACGAACAGGGGCCGCTCGCGATGCGGCCCAGAGTGCGCCTCCGAGCAGCAGTCCCCCCAGAAGCTTGATGTCCAATCCTTGCAAGGGAAATTCCGCCAGGCCACCGCGGATGCCTAGCCGCTCGAGCATGGTGGCACCACAAGCAGGGCAGCCGGCAGAAATCACGATGAAAACGGCGCCGAGCGATAGGCTCATCCAGCGCCAGAGATCGTCTACACCCCGTCCTGCAAGGACCAGCCTCGCGGCAGCAATCCCAAACAATATCGACAGGACCAATGCCATAAGAACATAAGCCCAGGCATATATGGCGGCGGTCATGTCGAAGAAACCTTGAAGGGAAGTGACATTGGAGAGCGCCAGCCACTGAATGAGGGCCAAGTTGATGGCTAGGCTGGCGGACAACACGATCGATTCAGGTCTGTCCAGGTACCTTCGCGGAGGAGACGCTTGACTTTCCGAGATAGGATCCAACATAGCTACCGAGTTCGTGCTCTGTTCTCTAGAATGATCATCGTCGTAGGGATACATGGAAGGCGTACGACCTCCAGAACGTAACTGCCAAGCATCCAACGATACCCCGTGGGATAAAGGCCTGACAGCGCAGAATGGCCCATTGGCTTCGTGCGTGGACTGAAAGCATGGGCTCGGGTTCGAACTCCCGTGACCCCGCCAAATCGCCCATGAATGTGGAGGCGATACTGCTCTGGGGGCGGGGGGCCGCACACCATACACTCTGGACTGGGCGGATAAATCCGCACCAGCCCGGGAGTCGCGCCGCGGGGCAGGTTAGCTCTTGATGAGCTTGCATGCCCGACGCAAATCGGATGTGGTATCTTGGGCAAGACTCATCGGACCATTGAGAAGCATGAATGGAGGCAAAGCAAGATGGAAGACAAGGACTGCCATGTCGAACCGATTCAGAAGCAAGCGAGGGCCGAGGAGCTCTCCAACACTGAGCGCAAACAGCTTGCCGTCAGGGGCATGGGATGCCCGAACTGCTCCAACCGCGTTCAAAACAGTCTCTTAGGACTTGAAGGTGTGAGTGCGGCCATGGTCGACCACCGCCAAGGCCTCGCGATCGTGGATTTCAATCCAGCTATGGCGACGGTCGAAGACCTAGTCGGCGCGGTTTCGGCGGCCGGCGGAGACGGCAGGCACGAGTATTCCGCCATACCGTTGGCGTAGCACGCTCTCGCCGGATAGGCAGAGGAGCGGATTGTCCTTCTGCCTGGTCGGGGCTTGTAGCTGCCGTCGACCCCCTGTCCAAATTTGATCAGTCTTTGCATAAGACCTGATGCCCCGCCGATTGGGGCTTGGCAAGCAGCGATCGGAGGCGAGGCCGATCGTTCAGGCACTCACCTTTGTTTCCGCCCTGGCCGTTGGAGGCTTTCTCGGCTGGGTGCTATTTCTCGCGCCGCGCGAGGGACCGGAGATCTCCGTGTCGCCGCCTGCGCTTGCCGGAAATCCGGATCAACAAGCTTTCATAGTGCAGCCCACAGGTACACCCGCCTCCAATCTTGGGGGAGCGGTGCGCGTGGGAGGTATCGCGCCGGACTTCAGCCTGCCCGATCTGAACGGAGAGAGGCATTCTTTGGGACAGCATCGGGGAGAAGCTGTCATACTCAACTTCTGGGCGACATGGTGTCCTCCGTGCAGATTCGAGATGCCCGTATTGCAGCAGGCCTTTGAGCGCTACTCGGATCAGGGATTCGTGGTCTTGGCTGTCAACTTAACCGAGAGCGATGATCGAGATCTCGTCGCACCCTATCGAGACGAATTGGGATTGACTTTTCCAATACTGCTCGACGAAGAGAGCTTGGTATCCGGGGATCTGTACCGAGTGCTCGGTATTCCTACCAGCGTGTTTATTGACCGCCGCGGGATAGTTCGGGAAATCTATATCGGAGCGATCCCGCTCAGCGAACTGGATAGCAAAGTTCGATCGATTATGGATACTGGGCAGTGAAGGTCAGAACTTCAACTCTGCCTGCGCTGAGCCGCTTTGCGACCCTAGGGCATGCTCTCTTCTTCGTGGGTGGGTTCACCCTGATCTTTGTCGTCGGTTGGGGGGGAGCCGCGACTCTGGCCGGCCAGCTCTTCGGTCAATATAAGCTCATTCTGGGGCGAGTGGGCGGCATCGTGGTGATTGCCTTCGGCCTGATGACGTTGGGCGTCATCCGAATTCCGTGGCTTTCGGTGGATACACGTCCTGAGTTCAGGGGATCGGGATCCAATCGCTGGGTCAATTCGGCCGTTCTCGGTGTCCTTTTTGCGGCGGGGTGGACGCCTTGTGTGGGGCTGACACTGGGCGCGATCCTTACACTTGGATTTAGCCAGGAGACTTCGACTCAGGCAATGATCCTCTCCTCCGGCTATGCTCTGGGTCTGGGCCTGCCCTTCTTGGTCATGGCCTTCTTCCTTGACCGGGCGCTTTCAGTTGTGAAAAAGATGGGGCGCCATGTGCGCACCTTCCAGCGGATCAGCGGTGTGTTTCTCATTGTCATTGGATTGATGATGGTCACCGATCAAATCCTTGTTATCGCCATCTGGGCACAGCGGAACGGCCTGTATTTAGATCTAGCCTCTGGGGGAGCGAGCGCCCCTACCTACTTCGTGGCCGTCGCGGCTGGTGCGCTCTCCTTTCTCAGTCCGTGTGTGCTTCCACTCGTTCCAGCTTATCTGGGCTACCTGAGCGGGGAGGCCTTGCTCGGCGCGGATTGAGCCATGGTGGCGAGAGAAGGCGAATCTTGGCGGATAAGATCAGCGGATCGAGAAAACTGACGCGGATGCGACGGGTAAAACAGCAGATCTGGGATCAACGGAATGCCAGATCCCGATGGCTTGGATTGGCCGCGCTGGTCATTGTGGGATTCGTTTTAGCGCGTGGGGCGCTCCAAAGCTTGGCCTCCGCAGGCGGCCTGCCGGGTGAAGAGGGCGCTGCCGAGCCAACCAGCCTGCCTGCTCCCGAAGCGCGCGTAGGGATCGAAGTGCTGCCACCATTCGTCGCCCAAGATTCACAGGGGCCGGCCATTAGAAGGCGGGCCATGCTCGAGACATACATCCCCGATCGACCGCGCATGCTAATCGCGCGTTACACGGTTCAGCGCGGCGACACGTTGTTTGGAATCGCTGAGAACTTCGGTCTCAAGCCGGAAACGCTCCTTTGGGGCAACTACGATGTTTTGCAGGACAACCCGCACAGCCTCAGGCCAGGTCAGGAGCTCAGGGTCTTGCCGGTCGATGGTACGTACTACGAGTGGAATGCTGGTGATGCGCTGACCACTGTTGCCAGCTTCTTCGGGGTCTCTGCCCAAGATGTTATCGACTGGCCGGGCAATCGACTACCTCAAGATCTGAATCCTGAGGATCCTGAGATCGAGCCCGGTGCGGGGCTGATCATCCCAGATGGAAAGCGTGAATTCGTAAGCTGGCGGGCCCCAAGGATCACGCGCAGCAATCCTGCCGTGGCTAAGGTTGCTGGCCCCGGGGCTTGTGGATCCATCTATGACGGGCCGGTGGGAGAGGGGTTCTTCATCTGGCCGACGCCGGCCACGTTCCTGTCGGGCTACGGCTTCTCCGACTACCACCCTGGGCTCGATATTGCTGGAAGCGAAGGAAGTGCGGTCTATGCCTCTGCCACGGGGGTCGTCGTGTATGCCGGATGGAACAATTACGGATACGGCCTTATGGTGGTTATCGACCACGGAGACGGCTGGCAGACGCTGTATGCGCACCTAAGTCAGGTCAATGTGGGCTGCGGTCAGGCCACGTTCCAGGGCAATGTGATCGGTAGAGTTGGATCAACGGGGAACTCGAGCGGCGCGCATCTGCACTTCGAGACGGAGAGTGACGCCTACGGCAAGGTCAATCCATACAGCGTCACCTCGCCTTAGCTGGCCGGATTAGGATCCGTACCGGAGCCAGCTCCAGACGCATGCGTGCTCACATAGTGGGCAACTGGGTGAACAAATGGAAGATAAATACGACGTGATTGTGGTCGGTGCCGGACCAGCCGGAGGGGCGGCCGCCTTCTTTCTGGGCCGAGCCGGCCAGCGCGTGCTTGTTCTTGAGAAGGCAGAACTTCCTCGCTACAAGCCCTGCGGTGGGGCCATATCGGCCGGTCTGCTAGCACGTTTCCCGTTTTCATTTGATCCCATCATCGAATCAGACATCATAGAGACCGCCTACGTGTTGGGAGATCGGACGGTGCGGATTCCGGTCCCCCGTGGGGCGATCCAGATGGTCATGCGCGACCGGTTTGACTCTTGGATCGTCAGCCATGCAGAGGCCGAGGTCAGAACCTCCTCCACAGTCCGTCTTATAGTCGAAAATGAAGAACAGGTGGTTGTGGAGACTGCAAGTGGGGAGCGGTTCACGGCTTCCTATCTGATCGGCGCGGATGGCGCGAACTCCATCGTCGCCAATAAGCTCGGGCTGCGCCAGAAGCGCCAGATGGCGGCCGCAGTCGAGGCCGAGATTCCCGTCGACCCAGAAGTCATGAAGCGTTTTGCCGATAAATCGATCTTCATATTCGGAGAGGTGAGAAAGGGCTACCTCTGGATATTCCCAAAGGCCGGTCACTTGTCGGTCGGTATCGGAACGCTGAGGCGGGAGCGCACCGATCTGAAGAAGACTCTGGAGCGAGTCATGGCGCGCTATGGTATCTCGCTTGAGGGAGCCAAATTGCGTGGTCATCCGGTGCCGATCTACCGGCGGCACGAAACGATCTCTACTGAGCGAGCATTGCTTGTGGGCGATGCGGCAGGACTGGTGGATCCATTCACCGGGGAGGGGATCCGCATGGCCGTCAAAAGCGCCCAGCTGGCGGCGCAGGCGATCGTGGCCGGCGATATCGCACAATACCAGCGGTCGGTGCACCGGGAAATCGGCAGGAGCCACCTGTATGGCCGGGTGCTGGCCAGTGCCTTCTTTTACTTTCCACGCGCATCGTTCACACTGATCGCCCAGAACCCCCTTTTGACGCAGGCGATGGTGGACCTAATCTCGGATCGGGCGGATTATCCGGCAGTCATCTCACGACTGATCCTCGGCCTGCCGGCCTACATCGCCAAAGCAACCGTAGCTGCAGTCGCAAACGGCATCGGAAGTGTTCTCGGCCGTCGCCAGGCCCGCGCCGAAGTCGAGCCCAAGATAGCGACCCGCAATCTGCCGGACGACCGGCGATGACCCCATCTTGCCCGATGTTGCAGGCGGTCATACCTGCCCGCCGCCGGCGATGCTAGCCGCGCATGTACTAAGGGGCCGGTTTGTGAGCTAGATTTGTCCGCTACCCCGTGTACAGATCCATACGGGTGAGCGGCAACCCACTCTGGCCTTTGGTGCCGGGTTTCACCAGCAATGCCTGGTAGACGTTGAGTCGACCGCTGGTAAAGCCGTACGCGGAGCCCGACATGAATAGGCGCCATACGCGGTAGGTCGGTTCATCCACGAACTGCAGCGCCTGCTTGTGATTTGCCTCTAATTGGCGCACCCAATGTCGTAATGTAAATGCGTAATGTTCTCGGAGGCTTTCCACATCGCGCACCTCAAACCCCACGCTTTCAGCGAACCGCAGGGAGGTGCTGATGGGAACCAGCTCACCATCGGGGAATACATACGTATTGGAGAACGTGCGCCCCCGCCGGGGCGCTTCACCGACGCGGCGCGTAATGCCATGGTTGAGGAAGAGTCCTCCAGTTCGCAAGAGCTGCCACGCCTGATGGAAATAGGTCTGCAGGAGCTCCGCACCCACGTGTTCAAACATGCCGATGCTGGCCAACGCATCAAAGCTGGGCTCGTCGTCCAACTCCCGATAATCCTGCACAACTGCTCGGCAACGGTCCTCCAACCCGGCTCCCGCGATACGTTGGTTTGCTAGGTCTGCCTGCGGCTGGCTTAAGGTGATTCCCGTTGCCTCTACGCCATAATGCTGAGCGGCATAGATGATCAGCCCACCCCAACCGCAGCCGATATCCAGCAGGCGTTGGCCAGGGCGAAGCCGCAGCTTGCGGCAAATGTGCTCCAGCTTATTCTCCTGTGCTCGGTCCAAGCTATCCTCCGCCGTGTGGAAGTAGGCGCAAGAGTAGACCATGTTCTTGTCGAGCCACAGGCCATAGAAATCGTTCGAGACATTGTAGTGATACGCGATCGCTCGGCGATCTCGCTCGATCGAGTGACGCTTCCCTCGCATCTGTGCCGGCCCACGCCGCACGGCCGTCCGGCCGTTAACCCTGGGAAGTCGCAGCAACTGCCTGGCCACGCGCAGTTTCTTTCCGAGGCCCTCTGCCGAGCGGGCCAGGCCTTCCGCCAGCGGAAAGACAGGCTCGATGTCCCCCTCGATGTCGAAGTCGTCGTGTAGATAGGCCTCCGCCAGCCCGACATCACTGCGGCTGAGGAACATCCGGCGCAGGGCGCCAGGATGGTTAAGTACGAGCGTGGTCGGCCGAGGGCTATCGTCTGGCCAACGGGTGCCATCCCACAGCCGGACGCCGACCTCCGCCGAGGCCTGCCCCGAAAAAAGCTCATCAAGCAGTTTTGTTGTTGTCTTCATCGATTGATCCATGGAAATTCCCTCGCTTTTGTTAGCTAGAATTTGTCAACCCTCAGGTGGGAGGCCGGACTTGAACCCGCATTCGCTCGATGGCCAGCAGCAATCCGGCTTGAGGTAGGGAGGTGCGGCTGGGAATGCGACACTAGCTCCGGCTCACCCACCATACGCCAGCCGAGACCAAGGCGATGCCGCCGAGCTCCACCAGGCGAAGGCTCTCGGAAAAGAAGACGATTCCGATGATGAGCGCCAGGCCGGGCGTGAGGAAAGTGAAAGTATTCAAGCGGGTTAACTCGCCCCGATGTAGAACCGAGAACCATAGGGCGAAGGCAAGCGCCGTGCCCAGCAAACTCAGAGCCAGCAAGATGCCGATGAAGGCCGGGCTCCATTCTACCTGTGTAGGCGCCTCGAAAAGCTGGGAGACCAGAAACAGAGGGGCGCTTCCCAGGATGAACTGCCAGCCGGTCGCCATGAGCAGATCTACCTTTCCGGTGAGGCGTTTGAGCAAGACGTTGCCCACCGCCACGCCCAAGGCAGCAAGCAAGATATAAGCCAAACCGAGCGGTGTGCTGTTTGCGCTTGCTGCGCCAAATCCGGGGAGGGCAATTGTGAGAACGCCGGCGAAGCCAAGCGACAGCCCTATTCGTCGCCTTGGCCCCAGTCTTTCGCTCAGGACCAGGTAAGCTAGCACCGCCGCTATCAGCGGCTGCACGTTCGCCAGGACGGTGGCCAAGCCGGGGCTAACGATACCACCCGCGAGAAACATACCGGCAAAGCCCAGGCTTGTAGCGAAGAGCCCCACTCCGAACAAGCCGAGCCATACGCTTCGCCCTCGAGGCATCGGGCGGCGCAGAATGAACGCAGGAATCAGTAGGGCGGCCCCGGCCACAAGCGAACGCAAGGCGGCATAGTAGAGCGGCGGCGCGGCCGCCAGGCCGGCGGTGATCAGCGGGAAGCACAGCGCCCACAGAAACATGACCAGGGCCAGACGCGCCAAGTCACCCGGGGCAATAGCGTTCGGTGTGAGTGAAGCTGTCTGTCCGGAGCGGGTCAGCGAACGCCTGAGCTCAATCACGCGGGCGGGAATAGCCATCGGCTGGGCGCACTAGACGCGGTGGATTCGCAGCTAGAGAAGGGCGGACTTCATCAGCTCTCACCTCTGTGACTACGCTTCTTCCGGGAGGGGTGCGGAGTCGGAACCTTTCCGGGAGTGGCCGGGCGACAAGGCCTCGCGATCCAGGCCAATGGCCATATCGAATGGATCGGCGCTGTTCCAATAGACCTGCAACAAAGGGCTGAGAATCGAGGGGCGACGGACCTGGCGGGCAATCGCGGCTATCCCGCCCAAGGGAACCCGAGGCAGCAGATATTGGGTAGCCAGCAGGAATCGATACATCAGGCTGTGCCGACCAGCCAACTGATGATATTCACGCAGCGCCTCGCGCTCGCGTATTTCCCCAGATAGCAGGCGGTCAATCAGGCCGGCTGCAACCGCCGCGAAATAGAGGGCGGGACGAATTCCCTCCCCGGTAAAGGGATTACACTGGCCGGCCGAATCGCCGACCCGAAAGACGTGGTCCGTCGTCGCCGATTTTCTTCGATAAGGGAAGTATCCACCGTGCCTGGCCCTGGGCGGCTTGCCGAATTTGGCCAGGGTGAAGTTCGCCAGCGTCTTTTTCAGCTGCGTGCGGCCCCGGTAGCTGGCCACGCCGGCACGGGTCTCACCGTCAACGGGAAATAGCCATCCGATGTTAAACATGCCCAGTCGTTTCGGATCATAGTAAAAGTGCAGCGCCGGGTCGGATCCGGGCATGACCGTCTCAAGACCGAAGCTCTGGCCCCGGTGGCGGACGCGCCTGCCCCGGCGACCGGTGGCCAGTGCGGCGCGCCAACCCGTGGCGTCGACGATCACCTCGGCGTCAAAGGTTCCTTCCGTGGTGAACACCATGTGCCCGCGATGCCCGAGGACACTCGCGCGTAGGATCTCCGCGTCACACTGGGCCAGGAGGCGATCACAGAAGGTGGCGAAATCGAACGTACAGAAAGGATAGTCCAGCGGAAACTCGATAGTCGTCTTGTCCAGATGGAGCAGGATCTTGTTGTGAATCCGGATCAGGCTGTCGGATGTGCCGGTCGCCTCAAGCACAGCCAACAGGGTCCCACAGGCTGAGGTCTGAACCGTGCCGATGGGATGAGGCTCGATGAGCAGTACCCGCTTTCCCTTGAGCCGTGCGGCGACGCCCAGGCCTGCGAAACTTGCCCCAGCGATGATGACATCGTAATCCATGCTGCCTCCTCCCTCCCTCATACCTTATCGGTTGACGGTACGCAGTGGGAGCGTGGATAGACGGGCATATGAGCGAGCATTTTGGCGCAGGCTATTCTGCGTGCTTAATGGTGGGAATTCTCATTCGGGATTGGAGAAACAAGCAGCTTGACCGTACGGGATTCGGCGTACGGCGCGCGGCGACCCGCGGATGTGACAAATGGCCGGGGCCGCAGGCTTGCCGCCCGCGGCCCCGGTGCAGCACGATTGTCATTGACGGTGGCCCTGCATCTCGCCCGCGGTTTCATCTTGAGCCTCGGCCCGAGCAGGCCGGAACGCTGCAAAATGTGGCAGGGGAGGGCTGCCGTTTTAGTTGTGCTCTTGGGCTGGTTCCATGGTGGGCATCGGCTCAACGGCCTGGCGGCTGGCAAAGAAGTTGTAAATTGGCACGAAAATCACAGCGGCCAGGAACCCACCGGCGAAGGCCTCCACCAGGCCAAGCAAGTAGGATCCCCAACTAATGTACGTGTAGTCGGGAAGGATCACCTCCCAGAAATTCTGCATCACGTACCAGTCAGGGAGAATCAACCCGGCTAACACGTCCAGCGTGAACACCACTGAGACGAAAAAGGCCAGGGTCCAAGCTATGGGCCAGAACGGCAAGCGTTTCATCTCGACTCCTCCTTCGATAATCGGCGAAGGCCATGTGCCTTCTGGAACTCACAATTTCTGTTCCTCACGGATCTTCGATCTTGATGACACACTCTCACCGACAAGCACCCTCCTTTCCGAGTACTCAGCCGTGCAAATCGGTCACGCGCTTCGTGGCTTGGAGTCCGCAGGCCTGGTTGAGGCCTTCTCGTTCCATATATATCCTATAGTCATCCCGGGGTGGGAGGTAGCGCCAACCTGCTCGCGATGGGCAGGCAGTACTGCGTATGCCGGCGGGAGTGGCGGCCTCAGGCCTTTCTTGCTCTGAGCTGTATTCCAGCCATGGCGGCCAGCAAGATGGCCAAGCCGAGGAGTTGAGGTAGACGCAGCGCGTCGAAGACAATGACGCTATCACCGCGGAAAGCCTCAAGGAACAATCTGGAGGCCGCCGCCAGAGACAGCCAGGCCAAAAAGAGAATTCCTGGTGCAAGGCTCTTTTGTCTCAGCCTCCATATGGCGAAGAAAACCGCAACCGCGAGCAGCACTTCGTAGATTTGTGTCGGGTGCCGGCGCGCGCCCCACAGGTCGATCGCCCAGGGTACGTCTGCCGGCGCTCCGAAGGCGTCCCCACTCGCGATATTGGCTAGGCCGACTGCGATGGCAAGGGCTGCCAAGCCAAGTGCGAGCGCATCCATGGTCCTCCAGAAGGGCAATTGCTTACGCTGACCGTAGACCACCATAGCGACAAGCCCGGTCAATGCACCTTCAACTGGAGCAAGCGTGCTGGGATTGAGTGAGAAGAGACCGGTCGGATTCTCGATATAGACGCTCGCAAAGCGGGCCGCGTACCAAAGCCTGGCTCCCAGGAGGCCTACGACCAGCCCGATGAAGACCAGATTGCTGAGGACTCCCGACGGGAGCTTGTGCCGCGGAGCCTCCCGATCAATCAGCCAACTCCCGATCCAGACGCCAGCGAGGAGTAACAGACCTGGAAACTGGATCGCCAGCGGTCCTACTTGCAGAATAGGCAGCATCAGGATCCCGCCTCCAGAATCTCTTCAACCGCGGTCTGAATCGTCGCCTCGCTCATCGGGCCGCCAATAATGACTTTCTGAATTACGCCTTCCCGATCCACGAAAAAGGTGGTTGGGAGGGCGCGCAGTTGGTACTGGCGAGCAACGGTGCCGGTCCGATCAAGCGGAATGGGGAAGGTCAAACCAAACTCCGCCGCAAAATTGGCCGCCTCTCGTTCTCCGTCTTGGTAGGTCAGGTTAACTGCCAGAACTTCCAGGCCTCGATCTCGATTAGCCTCGTAAACGCGCTGGATTGCCGGCATCTCCGCCCGGCATGGCGGACACCAGGAGGCCCAAAGATTGACGATCACTCCCTTTCCCTTCTGCTCGGAGAGGACGACCTCACCTCCTCCCAAGAGATCTAGGCTGAAATCAGGCGCCAGAAAGCCTTCCCTTGGGCTTGGTATGAGATCGCCAGTCGAGGCCGCGGCCGGCACCGCCGACAGCCAGATCCATCCCGCTCCCACAACGAGGGCGAGCGCGATGAAACCGTACCATCGGCGGCTCTTCACAAACGCTTCGATGGTTCCTTCAGAGGACATGACTTCACCTTTGGATTCGAAGCCTTATTCGCAAGCTTCCAGCCTATTCACGAAGGGCAGTCCTGCACCGAGCCAAATCGCCTATCGGCCAGGTTAGGGAATACCCACTTCATGCAGTACCGGCGGCAACGAGGGTTCGAGAGGCCCGGTTCACCGCCCGGATCCCTACCGCGTGGCGCGCGTGTGTCTGGCTGCTACATGGCTTTCATTGCGCCGCCCATATCGCCGCATAGCTTAGCTTTGTCCGTTGGTTGTAGCCGATCAATTAATAGCGGACCTTCGGATTGCAGGTTCTTGTCACGGTCCATGCGGCATTGGAAAACCAGATCGTCATCAGTGCGAAACCGAAATGTGCGCTTCCCGATCTTGAGCTCGCCGTCTTGTGCGGCTCGATATACGGTAGGAAACGGACTCGTGAACCAGTAGGTGCCCTTGTCGGTGATCGCATCCTCGCGCAGCAACCTGCGGATCTCTCGCTTGAACGCGAGCTCATCCTCCTCCCATGGCCCTCCGCGCATCACCTCGAAACGGATGTCGTGTTCAAGCTTTGCTAGGTTTCCTTCTTCCGTGAAGGCATCACGCGCATCCGGATCCGTGAAGGCCCAGATATCCTCCGGGTCCGGATCCGGGCTTTCCGCGGTCGTATCCGTCCGAGATACATATTCCGACGTGCCGAACAATGCTTTGATGATGTTCATCTCTGTCTCCTTTCGGATTGGGGGGGAGGATCAGCGGGCGTGACTGGTGATGAGATGGGGCTCATGCTTGACCTATTCGCGCCTGCATGGCGTTCACCATCTCGCCGCACTGCCTTTGGAATTCCGCATCCTGGAAATCGCCGATAAGAACGGGTACGTCAAGCTCGAACCGGTCGCGCGTCATCGGGCATGCCCAGACAATCTCGTCGCCTTCCGAAAATGCAAGCCTGTGCTCGCCCACCTGAAGCTCCCCATCCGAGCGGGCGCGATACACAGAAGGGTGCGGGCTAACGGCCCAAAAGGAAGCTAGTTTGTGAACGGTGCCCTCTTTTTCCAGTCGGGAGATTTCCCGCAGGTACTCCCGATCGCTGGCTGTCCAGTCTTCGCCCCGCATGACCTCAAACCGAAGATCTTGCTCGAACTGATTCAGAGTTCCGTCGAATTCATAGCGAGCCCTCGCTACGGGATCGGTCATCAGCCAAGTCTCCTCCAACGCGGTCGCAGCCGGCATGAAGGTCGAGCCGCAGTAAGGGCATCTGACCATCTCTCCATAAGTGCCATCCCACTCGATCGCAGCTCCGCAACTCGTGCATTCAAGCTCGCGCATCTTCATAGGTCACGCTCCTTCAAGGCCCTAGCACAGATTTAACCACACGTTATATGGACGTGGAGGCTATCGAAAAAAAACGGGAGGGCGTTAGTCAACACCCTCCCGTTTCGCTTGGAAGCCAAGCTCTATGACTCTTGCAGTGATCGACGGTGTAGATAGTTATAGGGTAGGACCAGCAGGGCCGCGCCATAGACACCGTAGCCGACCAACCATAGAAGCCCGATCACGAACCCACCCGCGGTCAACGGCCAGGTGAAACCAGGAAGGAGCGGCATCCAGGCCTCATACATGGTCCACTCAAGCAATAGGTCACCCGCGATGCACAGCACATAGGTGAGGGTCAGCCCCACAATGAATGTGATGCTGACGGCCCGAAAATTCAGACCTCCGTTCATCTTTGACCTCCTAGGCTACCGCTTCCACGGGTGGTGTGGGGACGACTTCCACGGATTCCACATCGACCGCCTCCCGATCATAGGAGGCCCGGATATCGACCTTCCTCAGCCGATTGGCGTTACCCACCACGGTGACTGAGCTGGTGGCCATGGCGATTTCAGCCAGCACCGGGTGCATCCATCCAATCACTGCCAATGGGATCATCGCCACGTTGTAGAAGAAAGCCCAGAACAGATTCTGCTTGATCTTCTTGAAGGTCTCGCGACTAAGGTTGATGGCCTCGATGACCCCCGTCAGCTGACCACGCACCAGGGTCACGTCGCTAGCTTCTATAGCGATGTCCGTACCGGTTCCAATGGCGATGCCGACGTTGGACTGCTTAAGCGCCGGGGCGTCATTGATCCCGTCACCTACGAAAGCCACCAGGCCATGCTCGTCCTGCAGACTTTGTACCTCGGACACCTTGCCATCGGGAAGTACTTCTGCCAGCACACGATCGATGCCAACCACTCGGGCTATGGCATCCGCCGTGCGTTGGTTGTCGCCGGTGATCATTACGGTCTCTATCCCCATCTCACCTAACTCTTTGATGGCCGCCATTGAATCGCCCTTGAGCGTGTCGGCGACCGCGATCGCGCCGGCCAGCTTCCCGTCCGCCGCCACCAGCATAGCGGTCTTGGCTTCTTCTTCCAGCTCACGCAGCCTGTCCTCGAGCTCGTCGGGCTCCAAGCCGTTTTCGCGCATGAGGCGGCGAGTGCCCACCCTTACGGACCGGCCGTTGATCGTTGCCTGGATGCCCTTGCCGCGAATCGCGGTGAATTCCTTGGGTTCAACGGGAGCTATCCCATCAGAAATTGCTCCATTGACGATCGCCTTTCCAAGCGGGTGCTCGCTGCCTCGTTCGGCGGAAGCCGCCAGGCCGAGCACGTCCTGCTCAGAGAAGCCATTGATGGTCACTACATCCGTTAGCTCTGGCCGACCCTTTGTGATGGTCCCCGTCTTATCGAAAATGACGATCCTGACGTCTTTCAGGGTCTGGATTGCCGCACCGGTGCGGATCAGAATCCCGTTCTCGGCGCCCATGCCGCTGCCCACCATCAGCGCGGTCGGCGTCGCCAAGCCGAGCGCGCAAGGGCACGCGATCACCAGCACCGCCACCACTGCCACGACTGCGAGCGTGATGACACCGAGGTTTGGATCGACCCAGAACAGGAAGGATCCCGCCTCTACCAGGTTGTACATCAGGCTCGGGACGAGCAACCAGGCCAGCAGAGTGGCCAGGGCGATGCCGATCACGACCGGCACAAAGACGCCTGTTACCTTGTCGGCGAACTCTTGAATGGGGACCTTCGAGCCCTGGCATTCCTCCACCAGCTTGATCACCTGGGAAAGGAAAGTGTCCTTCCCCACTTTCACGGCCTCGATCTTGAGCAGGCCCTCCTGGTTGACGGTGGCGCCAATGGCCTCATCGCCGGGGTGCTTGTTGACCGGCATGGACTCGCCAGTAGCCATAGATTCATCGACCGCGCTCTCGCCCTCCAGCACCGTACCGTCGGTAGGGATCTTCTCACCCGGCCTTACGACCATCACATCGCCGACGATGACTTCGTCGATCGGAATTTCGACCTCGGAGCCATCCCGGATAACTTGTGCGGTCTTCGCCCCTAGCTCAAGCAGCTTGCGAATCGCCTGCGAGGCTCTTCCCTTCGCAGTCTCTTCCACGTAGCGTCCGGTCAGGTGGAAAGCCATGATCATGGCCGCCACACCCGCGTAGTTCGCTACCGGAAAGAAGAACGAAGCAGGCCCGGTGAGCAGCGCGACGCCGGTTCCCAGGGCGATCAGAGTATCCATATTGGCATGGCCGTGGCGGACTGCCGTGAAACCTCCCACATAAGTCCGTCGACCCAACCAGAAGAGCACCGGTAGGGAAAGAAGGACCAAGGCAAGGTTATAAATGAAGGCAGTGGGCCAAACGATCCCGAAGAACATTTCGGCGAACATCCACACGATGATTGGAATCGTGAAGGCCCATGCCACCCGCATGCGGAAGCGCGATTCGGACATCTTGCGTTCCGACTCGTCCTCCTCCGCTTGCTCTTTTTCTAGGGCGGTTTCGAGCACTTCATAGCCAGTCTTCGCCACCGCCTTCTTGAAATCCGCCGACGTGGCGACACCTGGAACGAAGGACACACTGGCCTTCTCTGTCGCAAGATTTACGTTCACATCTACGACGCCGGGGACGTCGCGCAGCGCCCCCTCGACATGCGCCACACAGGAGGCACATGTCATCCCGCCGATAGGCAGGAGCGTCTTCTCAACCGGAATCTCGTAGCCGGTTTCGCCGACGGCCTCGACCAGATCTGCGATATCGCCCTTTGCATCGTCATAAGACACACTGGCTCGTTCAGTGGCCAGATTGACATTGACCTCGCTGACGAAATCCACCTTTCCCAACGCCTTTTCGACGTGCGACACACATGAGGCGCACGTCATTCCTTCAATGGGCAGCGTGATTTGCTTGTTTGACATTGAACCTACTCCTTGAGTGAATTTGAATTCATCGATTTTTTATCCGGACTGACCGTTCTTCCAGGCAGGTTTCTACCATTGAGTGAACATGATTTCTTAGCTGCTGCGAGAGAGCGCGATCAAGTCGGTGAGTTCAGCCACGAGCTCACCTCGAAAATCCGAATCCTCCCTCGAAAACGAGTCGGGTATGCAACTTATGAGATGCTCCTGTAGCACGAGCTGCCCGACTTTGTCTAGTGCGCCTCGAACCGCATTGATTTGGTGCACAACCGCAAGGCAATCCGCGCCGGATTCCACCATGCGCGTCACGCCTCGCGTGTGGCCCTCAACGCACCGTAAGCGCCGTATTACATCCTCTTGAGCTTCCTTGATCATTGGCTCCTCGCCCGTTTCCTTGACTGCCAAAACATAATCCTCCATCCACCCCACCTGGTGGGGGTAGATACTGGCTTGATCTTAATCTTTCTGCTCGCTACCGGAAACGGACACTTGGCGTACGCGCCAATAGGCAATCTGCACGGCTCCTGGGCAACCTCGAAATCCGGCTCTTACGCAAGAGCGGCAGTCTGCAGGCCGTGGTGGAATTCTTGGGCCAGCCGAAGTTTTGAGCCTTCTGCTCAAGATCAAGCTGCTGAGTCCCGCCGGGCAGCTCCGACGGGAGGCGGTCCGCCCGCTCGGCATTTTCGGCTCTGAGCCGACGATGGGGGCGCCGAGGACTCTGCCAGCGTTGGTCCAGCAGCGCTACTCGACACCATCTCGGGCAATCAGGGCCGCGCCAAGGGCGCCTACGAGCTGTGGCTCCTCGGGCACGACCAACCGTTCGCCCAGGGCCTCTTCCAGCGCCCGCACCACGCCGACATTCATGGCCACACCCCCCGCGAAGGCCACTGGCCGCTCCACGCCCACCCGCCGCGCCATGGCTCCCACCCTGCGGGAGATGGAGCGACAGAGTCCAGCCACAATGTCCTCGCGCGCTACGCCTTCCGCCACCATGGTGATGACCTCCGACTCCGCGAAGACGGTGCAGGTGCTTGAGATGGCCACCTGATGCCGCGCCTGCAACGCGCAGGCGCCCAGCTCTGACAGCTCCAGCTGTAGCGCCCTGGCCGTCACCTCCAGAAAGCGCCCGGTGCCGGCCGCACACTTGTCGTTCATGGCAAAGTCCAGCGGCGTCCCGCCTGGACCGACGGCCACGACCTTGGAATCCTGTCCGCCGATGTCGACCACCGTGCGCACTTCTGGGAGCAGGTGGTGGATCCCGCGCGCGTAGCAGGAGATCTCCGTCACCTGATGGTTGGCGAACTCCACGGCAATGCGACCGTAGCCCGTGGCCACCACCGGGCCAACGCCACCGCGCGAGACCGTGCTCCGGGCCAGCGCTTCGTCCAGCGCCATTTCAGCCGCTTGGCGGCTGTTGTAGCCGGTGTCGACAATGGACCAGGCCAGGATGTCATCGCCGTCAAGGATGACCGCCTCGCCCGACGTCGAGCCAATGTCAATGCCCACAGCGTACATAGGATTCGCCTCCCTCGAACTGCCCTCGGAGTTGCTTCTCTACCGCAACGTTTCCATAAACGCTTCTACCCGGGTGCGCAGCGGTCCCCACTGCAGGTTGGTCGGGTCCACGCAGTCCCCATCCAGATCGAGAAAGGGCACCCCCTCTCTTCTCAAGCGATGGCGAATGACCTGCAGGGCGCCGGTGGACTGCCGGCAGCCCCAGTGGCTGAAGTGGATGACCCCTTCGCAGTCGAAGCGGGCGATGTTCCCCAGAGCGAGGCCCAGCCTCCGTTCCACCGGCCCATTCAGGGGCATGGCCAGCATTTTGCGGGCCAGTGAGCGAAACGGCTGTCCTTCGTCCAGTTCCTCCCACCAAAGGGCGCTGGTCTCCTCGAAAGCGATGACGACGCCCAGGTCGTCCTCCAGGTGGGGGAAGAGCGCGGCCGGGAAATAGGGTCCCAGGTGCATCCAGTAGATACGCGTTCTCTGGTTGGCCTGCTCTGGCGCGCCCTGCCGTATCCGCTCCCGTGTATAGTCCCGCAGTGCCCGGTAGTAGGCTACCCCAGCCGGGTGGCCAAACATGGATGCCAGCATGCCCAATTGGTCCAGCATGGCCGAGCCGCGCAGCGGGGCCGGATGGGCCTCTCGCAGAGCCACAGCCTGCAGCGCAAGGGAGCGGGCTTGATTGGAGAGCGAGATGGCGTGGCGCATCCGTTCCGGCTCGAACGTGACGCCCAGCGCGGCTGCCATGCTGTCCACCAGCTCCCGCAGCTGAGCCGTCAAGTACGCTACGGCCTGCTCATCGTCGTTCTGGGGCACATCCAGGAAGAAAAAGGGGCGGCCGTCGTTCCGGGCGAAGTTGGCCAGCACCTGGCCCGCCACGTCGCAAAGGTTGGATGTGGCGACATGCATCTCCGCCCGGGGGTACAGTCCGGCGGCGCGCAGGCCGGCCGCGCTGCGGTGGAAGGTGCACAGTTCCACCGGGTAGCTCAACCCAGCCGCCTGCTCTACTCCAAGGGAACTCAGACCAAGCTGGGCGCCGATGGCCGCAGCTATCTCCGGGTAGAAGGGCACCAGCCCCAGCCCCCAGATCAGCTCACTGGGCACAAAAACGTTAGACCAGATCACCGGGGTCGAGCGATCGGCATACAGCCGCTCGGCCAGGTCCAGAATGAAATCCAGTTCCACGCCTTTGTACGGCTTGGGCGCCTTCCGCCGCCGCAGCACCGACCGCGCCAGCTTCAGGCTCGAGCGAGAACGGATGAGCCGCTTCCCGGCGGCGATCTTCAGGTCGTAGAGCTTTGGCCGATCATCGGCGGCGGTCCGTGTCAACATCTGTCCCTTGAAGGCCTCGGCTCAACCCCGCGGCTGCTGGATCCGATCACGAACTGCCGGTCAATTCCAGGAATGCTTCCACCCGCGTGCGATGTTGCCCGCTGATGGCTTCATCCTCTAATTCGAGAAGCAGCACCGGCACACCCAGCCCTCGCAGATGCGCCCTCAAGCTGGGAAACTCAGCCAGGTAGAGGTCGCAGAAATTGCTGTACGCGCAGATGACCCTCGACACGCGGCGCTCGGCCAGCAAGCCGGAGAGGTAAGCCAGTCTCCGGGGCAGGTCGCGCGGGCGAGGGGAAGGCGGCCTATCCAGGTACGCCTGGGCCAGCGCCAACAGCAGGTCATCCACAGTCTCGCCCTCGGTCGGCACCATCCACGCCAAATCCCGCTCATCCAAATCCGAGTCCTCCGCCACGACCTGCGTATTATGGGCTTCGACCAGGCGCACCAGGCCATCCGGGGCGGCCAGCTCCGCCGACAGGAGCAGCCGGCTGCGACCATTCAAAGCGGCGTTCCCAGCAAAGGAAACCGTCTCCTGCACCGCTTCCCGCCGGGTCTCGGTGGCCTGCTTCGCGAGCGCTTGCCGCAACCGCTCGTTGGCGGACGTCGGACCCTGGGTGAGAGCCATCCGGCGCAAGCGGCGATAATCGATCGTTGCCACGCCGCCGGCCAGCCAGCGGCGCTTGAGGTCGGCCAGCAGGCCTCTCTGTTCGTTGTACAGGCCGACGGCCTGGCGCAAGGCATCGGCTCTAAGCCGCTGCCCGGTGTGGGTCTCCAGGTCGGCGGCGAGGTGGGCCAGGAGGCTGGCATAGTAGCTTGCGGCCAGCGGGGTAGCCGCGCGCGGCACATCCACGAATCCCCAGGCGGGGACCGGCATGTATGCACGCCAGACATCGTACAACCGGCGGGTGGCGTCGTCCTCGTCGGCAAAGATCACCGCGTCCAGGACCGGCCCTCCATCTTCCACGAAGCTGGCCAGGATGAGCCGGGTCATCGCGCAGAAATTGCGCGGCAGGAAGTCCTCCGCGGCGGTGGGCTTCTCGGCCGTAGGGAACACGCGCACCGGCGTGCATCCCAGAGCGTAAAGCAGCTCCCGGGGCAAACCGCCGCCTAGCAGGCCGACGGTCCGCCCGGGAGCTCCGGCGATCTGTGTCATTAAGGGTCAGTCGCGCCTAGCGGCCGTATATCGAAGAACTGGAACCCGCAGCCGACCGAGCGGCGGCGGGAAGCGCTTCACTCCCCAAGCTCAACATCGGCGATCATGCCCGGCTTGAGCGCCAGGTCGGGGTTGTCCAGGCTGATGACCACCGCATAAACCAGCCGTACTCGTTCCTCTTGGGTCTGAATGTTGGTCGGAGTAAACTCCGCCTCGTCGGCCACTCGCAAGACCGTTCCCGTGAAGACCCTATCTGGGTATGCATCAACCGTCACCCTTGCTTCCTGGCCGGGCGTAACCAACCCGAAACGTTCTTCGGGAAGATAGATCGTTAGCTCCATCCGGTCCAGGAGGCCGATCGTCAGCAGGGGCGCGCCCGGCATCACCGTGCCGCCGGGTTCGGCGCTGCGGGATAACACGATGCCCTCCAACGGAGCAGTGAGGATGAATTTGTCCAGCTGAATGTCCAGGGCATCCAACTGGGCCTGGGCGGCATCCACCTGGGCCTGGGCAGCCTCGAGTTGCTCCTGGCGAGCACCGTTCTCGAGCGCCGTCAGATTGGCTTCTGCCGCCTCACGTACTGCCTCGGCGGCGTCGATTTGAGCCAGCAGCGTTTCAACGGGCAATGTCTGTCCGCTGATTCCAGAGGCGTTCAGCTGGCGCTGCGATCGCTGCACTTCCTCCCATGCCGTCTTGAGCTGAATGCCGGAGAGGCCAGATGTCAAAGCCTCATAGGCCTCCTGGGCTGCCTTTTCCTGGTCTAGCGCGTCTCGGAGTATGGCCCTGGCGGATTCCAGCGCTTCGGCTGGAGTGTCTGCCTCATTTATCAGGCCATCGCGCCGGGCCCGAGCCTGGTTTGCGGCGGCGCGCGCCACATCCCAGCTTAGGCGCACCTGTTCGATCTGGCGATAGAAGGGTAGGGACCCGTCCGTGAGGCCTTCGTAAGCTTGTTTGGCCGCTTCTAGAACAGTCTGTGCATCGGTGACCGCCACAGCGGCGGCGTTGATAGCGTAGTCCGGCATCTGGGTATCCGCCGCCAGATTGTCATTTTGCTGGGCGATGGCTGCCGACAGATTGTCCTCGGCCATGCTCAGCGCCGAACGAACCTGCTCGATTTGGTCTGAGGTCAATACGACGGTCATCTCCCGGTAAGCGTCTCTTGCCTGTTCGAGACTGGAGAAGGTGGCATCGATCTCCTCTGGCCGCGAGCGGATCGTCAGCGTAGCCAGATTGGCCTGCACCATGCGTAGATTAGCTTCGGCTTGCGCCAGTTGAGCCTCTGCGGCCCTGATCTGCTCTTCGGTAGCTCCGCTTTGCAGCAAAGCCTGGTTGGTCTGAGCGGCCTGGAGCCCGGCCACGGCCTGGCCACGTTGAGCCTGGAGCAGCGCGTCATCGAGTATGACCAGCGGCTGGTCAGCGGTCACGCGTTGGCCCTCCTCGGCCATGACTTCGACGATTCGGCCGCCGATTTCGGCGGCCACAGTCAGTGTGCGCGCCTCGATCACACCGGTCGCTTCAAGACCCGTATCGGCGGAGGCGGTCGTGGCTTGCGATTGCCACCACCAGAGGCCGCCCGCGGCGAGCGCGAGGATGACAATGATGCTGATGA
>BTQZ01000019.1:0-39587 GCA_036986135.1 Anaerolineae bacterium
TGCTGTTGATGCCGTATGAGCGGCATATCGAGGTGAGCAGCGGAGGCGACACGGCCGCGTTCGCCAGTCCCATGAAGGTTTTCGAGTACCTGGCGGCGGGCCGCGCCATTCTGGCCAGCGATTTGCCCGTCATACGAGAGATCTTGAACGAGAGTAACTCGATGCTATTGCCGGCTGATGATGTGGCGGCCTGGAGCGAAGCTCTGGGGACGCTGATGACCGATCCAGGCCAACGCAACTGGCTGGCGGCGCATGCTCAGGAGGATGCCCCCCAGTACAGCTGGATCGCACGAGCCGAGCGGGCGCTCGCTGGCCTAGAGCTGCCCGAGACTCGGAGCACTGTTGACTCGGTCGATCCCACGGCGGAGCCGGAGTAGCCAATTACAGCGTTCCACCGAAGTTTCCAAACGCACTTATGTATAGTCGTTCGGCTTCACGATGCTGTCTAGAGCTTCTCTTGTTCACTTATGCATAGTGATCCAGTATCACGGCGATCGGTGCAATTGATTGCTCGCCCCGCACTCCGATGGGGCTTCCTAGTGGGAGCCGTGGGACTCGTTTTGCGTCTCGGGCTCTTACTGTCGTACGCGCCCGCCTCGTACGGCGACACGCCCTCCTACATGCGGCTTGCGGCGGCGCTCAAAGAAGCCGGCCTTTCCGGCTACGATGCGACCCGCGTTCCGGGTTACCCTGCCTTCCTAGCGCTGCTTGGACGTGATCCCGACCTGATCTGGATCGTGCAGATGACGCTTGGCTGGACAATCTCGATGTTGCTCTTCGTGCTTGCCTGGCAGACCGTTGGAAGCCCGGTTTTCGGCGCCATAGTGGGCTTGCTCTACAGCTTGATCCCCGGCCCGGTCCTTTTCGAAGCGAATCTACTCAGCGAGACCCTCACAACCTTCTTTGTTGTTCTAAGCCTGACCCTGCTGGTTGGTGTGGATCGAGCTGGGTCTGGGCGGGGGGCCTATCCGTTTGCGCTGGCGATGGGGATCAGCGCCTCAATGGCTGCACTCGTGCGTCCGCTGTTCTTCCTGCTTCCGGTCTGGCTGCTCATCTTCGTCTGGTTTGGACCCAAGGGAAGGAGCATTCGGCTGGCCGCCAGCTATGCCATCGCACCGGCCCTGTTGCTTGGGGCCTGGCTGGCCTGGATGTACTCCACCTACGACATGCTCGCGCCGACCACGCTGGGGGGATATCAGCTGGTGCAGCACACCGGCGAGTACTTCGAGTTCCTGCCGGATGACGTGGCGCCCCTTCGGGATACCTATCTCGAGTATCGAGATGCCCAGATTGCAGAACGCGGCACGCAGACGAACGCCATCTGGGATGCCATCCCGGAGATGAGTGAAGTCTCTGGATTGAGCTTCTTCGCTCTGTCCGCGGAGCTGCAGCGGCTTTCGGTTCAGCTCATTCTGCAGCATCCAAATCTCTACCTGGCTAACGTGGCTGAGGGGTGGGTTGATTTCTGGAAAGCGCCCGTATTTTGGGACCGGGCGGCGGTTCGCTCGGAATGGATCGGTGGGTTGTTGGCGGCCTGGGTGGCGGTGGGACGCCTCATCACGTTGATAGCGAATGCAGCATTTTTGGGAGGAAGTGTCCTTGTTGTCGTGAGCCGGCGGGTGCGAGGCCGGCTCGGACTGGATCGCTATATCTTGCTGACCGGCGGGCTGGTCTGGATCGCATCGGTCGTCCAGACGTTGGTCGATCACGGAGACAACCCGCGCTTTCTGATACCCTTACAAACGCTCGTTTTTTATGTCGTAGTGCATTGGATTTGGCGGTGGAGAGGAACAAAAACAGCTTGAAGTCGGTGATGCCCTGGATCGGCGCCGGAGTTGGTGTGGGCTTGGTGGTGGCGCTTCTCGATCCGACAGGCGACCCGTTCAGCGGCTGGCTGGCATACGTCTTCTTGGGGGCTGTTGGTGCTCTGGCGCTGTGGGGAGCTTGGCGCTGGGTTGGAGGTTCGAACGCCCTTGCAGCGGCTGTCGCGGTGACCGTAATATTGCAGCTGATGGTCGGCATTGGCCTGCGTAAGGGTCTACCGGCCTTCGGCTACCCGGATTCGGAGCCTCACCAGGCGGGATATTTCTACTTAGATGCTTACCGGCGTGATCTAGATGCCTGGAGATTAGCTCAATTGTCGGCTCCGTTGACCGATGCCTTTGCGGACCAGGCAGAAAGTGATCAATACGGCGGGCTGCTTTACATGAGCGGAATGCTTTATCGCACACTGAGCCCTTCGGTGCATCGCCCGATGCTGCCGGTCGCAGTGAATGCCATCGTGGGTGGCTTGGCCGTGCTGTTCACATGGGGATTTGTGAATCTGAGCTTCGGAACCAAGCCGGCCGCATTCGCAGCTTGGGGTGTGGCGATCTATCCGGAATCGGTGGTGCTGGGCGCCTCTCAGATGCGCGAGCCGCTGCTTATCGCCTTGTTGGCAAGCATGCTCTACGGCTATGCGCGCTTCAAGCGCGGGGATACTCGCATCGGAATTGCCACGATTCTGGTATCTGCATTTCTTGGCCTGGCCATCTCACCTCCCTATGCGCTCTTGATGGTGACGGTCGTCGTGGTTGGCCTGGTGTGGGAAGGTCGCGCGGGTCGCAGGGTCCAGTTGGCGGGAGTCTTGGCAATCAGTGTGTTAGGGCTATTGGCGCTATCCCTGACGGTAGGGGCCTGGCAGAAAGTGACCGCGGCCTCGCCGGGCAATCCATTGGCGTTAGTTGGCGCCTGGATTTCGGATGGAGCGCGATTCGAGCTCTTTAAGCTGGAGCGCGGCTCCGGCTGGGTTCAGCTCCTATTTGATCAGACTCCTGAGTGGGCCCACATCCCAATGGCGACTGGAAATGGCCTCGTGCAGCCGTTTCTGCCTGCGACGCTGATGGACTCCACAAGTCTTCCCCTGCCAAGGGCCATTGGAATTGTGCGTGCACTGGGATGGTTCATTTTGCTCCCGTTTCTGATCTACGCTCCCTTTGCTGCCCTTCGCGGCACCGGATGGCGCAGCTTGCAGACCTATCTCACTCTGGTGGTCTGGATGGTCATAATCGGGGCTTCTTACCGGCTGGCCGGTGACCAGTGGGACAATCCCCGGGCCCGGGCGGTCTTCCTAGCCCCTCAGATGGCCTTGGCAGGCTGGGCTTGGTACCACGCCCGAGAGGTCAAGAGTCCGTGGCTTCTCCGTTCCGGGGTGCTGGTGGGTGTCGCCTCGCTGCTGTTCATTCACTGGTACGCGGGACGCTACTATCAGACACCAAGGCTGAGCTTGTTTAAGACGGTGGCCGTGCTGGCGATCTTCGCCGTGGTATATCTGGTGGGTGCCGTAACCTTGGATGCTGTTCGTGCCCGCCGTTCCGCCCGCTTGACGACGGATGCCCCAGAGGTATAATTCAGCGCCTGAATTTTAGCGGGCTTTCTGGGAGTGCAACTGAATGCCTAAAGCGTTAATCACTGGCGTCACAGGCCAGGATGGATCTTTTCTCGCAGAATTCCTGTTGAAAAAGGGGTACGAAGTCCATGGCCTGATACGCAAATCCAGCACGTTCAACACTGAGCGGATCGACCATATCTACCAAGACCCTCACGATCCTCAAGCCAGTCTTATTCTGCATTATGGCGATCTCTCCAATGGGGAGCAGCTTTCAAACCTGGTCTACAACGTGCGGCCCGACGAGATCTACCACATGGGCGCGCAATCTCACGTCATGGTCAGCTTCGAAATGCCGGAGTGGACCGGCGAGGTCACCGGCCTCGGCACGACCCGCATTCTGGAGGCCGTGCGCCGCAGCGGCATCCAGACCCGCTTCTATCAGGCCTCATCCAGCGAGATGTTCGGCGACGCGCCTCCGCCTCAGAACGAGCAATCACTCTTCAGGCCGCGGAGCCCCTATGCAATTGCCAAGGTTTATGGCTATTGGATGGCTGCCAATTACCGTGAAGCCTACGATATGTTCGCCGTAAACGGAATCCTGTTCAACCACGAGAGCCCGCGGCGCGGTGCGACCTTCCTCTCGCGCAAGGTCACGCGCGCGGTGGCCAGAATCAAGGCCGGCCTTCAGGACAAGGTTTATCTAGGGAATCTTGAATCGCGGCGCGACTACGGATATACGCCCGAGTACGTGGAAGTAATGTGGCAAATGCTGCAGCTCGAGAGCCCGGGCGACTATGTCGTTGGAACTGGCGAAGCGCCGACGATCGGTGAGTTCGTGGAGGAGGCCTTCGCTTACGCCGACATGGACTGGCAGGAGTACGTTGAGATCGATCCGCGCTACTTCAGGCCGACAGAGGTGGATGTGCTGATCGCGGATTCATCCAAGGCAAGGCGGGATTTAGGCTGGGAGCCAAAGATTACCTACAAACCCCTCATACGAATCATGGTCGACGCGGATCTCGAAATGGTGGGCCTGGATCCCATCGGAGAGGGAAAGCGTATCCTGGAGGACAATTTTGGTGACTGGCACCGCTGGGAAAATGGGATCACCGCGGTAATTAAGAGCGCTGGAAATGGCTTCGATTGAGACTCGGGATATCGCGGAAGGGGTCTTGGCAGCTGGCTCGCGGCCGAGTGCCGAACGCACCACCATTATCGTCCCGGTCCTGAATGAGGAAGACAATATCCCCATCCTTCACGAGGCGTTGACGGCGGCGCTGCGGGGGCGGGACTACGAGTTGATCTTTGTGGATGACGGATCGGTGGATGGAAGTCCGCAGGTCTTGCGCTCACTCGCCGAGAGCGATGAGGAGCATGTCACAGTAATCGAATTCCGTCGAAATTTTGGCCAGACGACAGCCATTGCAGCAGGAATCGACTATTCGGGTGGTGAAGTGATCGTGCTCATCGACGCCGATATGCAAAATGACCCTTCGGATATTCCCATGATGCTGGACAAGATCGACGAAGGGTACGATGTGGTCTCGGGCTGGCGAATGGATCGGAAAGATCCCTTTCTCACCAGGCGCCTTCCATCGAGAGTGGCGAACTGGCTTATATCGCGCGTCACGGGCGTGCCTCTCCACGATTACGGCTGTACGCTCAAGGCGTACCGGCGAGACGTGCTGCAGGGATTTCGCCTTTACGGGGAAATGCATCGTTTTATCCCGGCCTACGCCGGATCGGTGGGGGCCCGTATCGTGGAGGTGCCGGTCAAGCACCATCCCCGCCTGCATGGGAAGCCGAATTACGGGCTGGAACGGACGGTCAAGGTGCTGCTCGACCTATTCACCGTAAAGTTCCTGATCAGCTATGCGCGGAACCCGATCTACATCTTCGGAGGCTTGGGACTGTTTGTAATAGCGCCAAGCGTAGCGGTCCTGACCTTCCTGTTGGTCCGTAAAGTACTGGTGGGGACTTCGGTGCTGCGATCGCCTCTCTTCCCAATCAGCACGATGCTGGTGATCCTGGGCTTTCTGTGTATTCTGATGGGGTTTATCGCGGAACTGCTGGTACGCACCTACCACGAGTCTCAAGCCAAGCCGACCTACTCCATCCGCCGGGTCCTGAATGATAAGGGCGGACCAGCCGGGACCTAGTCCCATTTTCTGTCTCACCCTATCCGCTACCTCAGCCTCTCACGCTGACCCGATGCCAGCTTTCAGTCCGATACCTTGTCCCAGATGCGGATCCTGGTCCTGAATTACGAATTTCCTCCGGTCGGGGGCGGCGGCGGGCGCGCCGCCGCCGCACTCTGCGCGGCGCTCGCCCAGCGCGGGCATGAGCTCCGGGTGATTACATCGAGAGCTCCCGTTCTGGCGCCGGAGGAGACGCTTGACGGCTACCGTGTTTCACGCGTCCTGACCGGCAGACGATCGCGTTATCGAGCCTCGCTTGCATCCATGGCTGGATACGTGGTGGGGGCGCTCCTGCCCGCTCTGCGGGTCGCCCGTTCATGGAAGCCGGATGTGATCCACGCTCACTTTGCGGTGCCGACCGGAGTGCTTGCCTTCCGTTTATCGAAGATTGCTCGCATACCCTACGTCCTCACGGCGCACCTCGGTGACGTTCCGGGGGGCGTCCCAGAGAAGACCGATCGGTGGTTTCGATTCGTGTTCGCTTTCACGCCGCCGATCTGGAACAATGCCGCCAGGGTGGTTGCCGTGAGCGAGCACACGAGGGAGCTTGCCCTCCAGCACTATGGGGTGGATATCGAGGTCATTCCAAATGGAATCGATTTGCGCAGTAATGGGCCGGGTTCCGTGTCGGATCCTCCGCGCCTAATATTCGCCGGGCGCTTCCAACCGCAGAAGAATCTTCCATTGCTTGTAGAGATACTCGCGAGAGTCCAGGATGTTCCCTGGCAATGCGAGCTGCTGGGCGATGGTCCCGACCGACCCGCAATAACTAAGTTGGTAAAAAGTCACGATCTTGGTTCGCGCGTTGAGTTGCCGGGATGGGTCGACGGAGAGGTCGTCGAGGACCGCTTGAAGGCGAGTGACCTGCTGCTGCTCACCTCTCGCTCGGAGGGCCTCCCGGTGGTTGGCATACAGGCACTGGCCACAGGATTGGCGATCCTGGCCAGCCGCGTCGGCGGGCTTTCCGAGCTGGTTGAGAATGAGGTGAATGGAAGACTCTGCGAAGTGGACGATCTGACTTGCTTCGAGCAGGCTCTACGCTGGTGCCTTGAGGACCGGGAGCGGCTCTTGGAAATGAAGCGCGCCAGCCGCACACGAGCCGAGCGGTTCGATATCCGGCACATCGCGGAGCGGTATGAAGCCGTGCTTCAAGAGGCTGCCCAAATTGCAGTTTGATCGGTCGTTTGACTTTCATGGGCTGGTGGGACTGCGAGTTCAAACCGACCAGTCGTTCGCGGCCGACTACTTTCGCGCTGAGTACGGACCTGCATCGGGCCCAATTTCGACAGAGCTACCGGTAGTCATGCTGCGCTGGACGGAATCGAGTCTTCCCCGGCGCCCCGACGCAAATTACCGGCTGAAGATTCACAAGGGACTGGCTAGATGGTATTACCGTATCCACTTCAAAGATGCCTTGATTCTGATCGAGGGTACTGGAAACCAGATGGCAGTCCCGATGGTGCACCACATGCTTGTTCATGGTTGCCTTCGCTACTTGTGCAGCAGACGAAACGCACTGCTGCTTCACGCGGCGGCCTTGGCGCATGGAGATCGGAGCCTGGTATTTGCCGGGCGTGGTGGAGTGGGAAAGACAACCGTAAGCTCCATAATGCTGGATCAGGGAGGTCCGGGTTGGGAATTGCATGCTGACGACTACGTTTTTCTAACCTCCAGCGGAGATACGCTTTCGTACCCATCCCGAGCACACATGTACCTGAACCTCTTGAAGGAAGTACCCGGCGCTTCCAGCCAATTGAGCGCCAGGCAACGCGCCCACCTCACCTTATTTGGCCTCGTGCGACAAGTATCGGGCGAACGGATAAAGTGGCCGTTGCGGGTAGAACCCGGCCTGCTCTGGCCGGATCGTAAGACGGCTTCACACGCCAGGTTGCAGGCTCTGCTGCTACTCGAGCGCAGTGAGGCAAAAGAGGTCAGACTCGAGCCGATCGGGGACCTGGAGCACCTTGTTGACGAACTTATGCAAGTGAACTTCAAGGAAGCGCGGCATACGATTGAGCTCTTTGCGGGCTTCGAGACGCCCATGGACCACTTGGAGCAATGGAAATCTCGCGAACATGCGACGCTGCGCCGAGCGCTCCAGGATGCACCGGCGTACCGCCTGCTATTGCCTAGAAACGCGCGTCCCGACCAAGACAGGTTGGTCTCCCAATTGCAGCACCTGGTGACTGTGGAAGATGACAGAAGAGTCTTCGACTGATCGAAGCTGGACAAGATGGCTGAAGATCGTGGGCACCTTGATCTCCTTGGGCCTGCTCATCTGGCTGCTCACGCGTCTGGACCTGCAAGAACTCCTGTCGATTGCGGCCAAGGTGCCGATCGCCGTGTTGTTGGTTTCCCTGGCGCTGTTAACGGTACGGGTCTTGGCTCACACTTTTAGATGGCGATCGCTTCTGCGGGGGCAAAGAATCTATGTGCCCTACCGGCAACTCCTGGGGCTGCAGTATGGAAGCTTCTTCGCCTCGAAATTTCTCCCTACCACTATCGGCGGGGACGTGATCCGGCTGGTCGGCATCTTGCGTGAGACGAGCAATCGCGTGGGCGGCGCGGCGTCCATAGTGGTGGACCGCGCGATGGGTGCATTCGGCATGCTTTTCGTACTCCCGCTCAGTTGGCCGTTACTTAGTGGCTTCCTGACTACCTTGGGAGTCGCGGCTGGGCGAGTTGAGCTGCCAAGCTCACTGCGCAGCGCAGCTCGGCGGGTATGGGAGGCCACGGCGCTCTGGCTAGAATCGCCGGCTTCGCTGGTTGTGGCCTTGCTTGCTTCGTGGGTCGGAATCTTTTGCTATTTCGTATTTATGTGGACGCTGGCTCAAGCTCTTGGGATCGATGTGAGCCTGATACAGGTGGCGGGCGTTACAGCCGTAACCTATTTCATCGCGCTGATGCCCTTCACCATCAACGCATACGGACTGAGAGAACTGACCGTCATCGCGTTCTATTCATCCCTGGGCGCCAGTACCGAGCAGGCGGCCGCGTTGGCACTCCTGTCACGTTTCTTGATAGTGCTCAGCAGCTTTCCCGGCGCATACACCGTTTGGGGCGCCTTCCTTAGAAATAGACCCAAAAATGAATGAAACCGCATCGAGCAACGGATCACGCACTTTGATGAGCCTCATGTGTGTGTTGATTCTGGTCCTACTCTATCTGGGCGGGGAGGATGTTTTCGAAATCGCGATCGGAAACGCGCGCTATATGGGTGGCGACTCGATCCTGTGGCTCGCGGGATCGGTAGGTTATGTAGCGATTGGTCTGGCACTGGCCGGATTATGCATTTGGGGCATCGCCTCGCCGGAATCTCTGATCTCCTGGTATGACCGATCCCTGGCGCCTTGGTTCCAAAAGCTGGGATGGGTACGCTGGGCAATTGCGGGGCTGGCGATTCTCGTCCCTTCGTTCCTGTTCCTGGGAATCTGGGGTAAATCCCTGACCACAGCCTCCTTCCGCATCCTGATTCTTATTCTTTCTTCCATAGTTGCGGGTCTCATCGTCTCAGAGAATTCCGAGCGCGCCTTCCCGCATATCGTCTTGTCGTTGCTGCTCGGCGCCAGTGTATTCGCGGTCTCCAAGCGATTGATCCTTGTCACCGATTATCCGTTCAAGCTGTACTGGTCTGAGGGCAACCGGCTCTGGGACTACTCGCTATATTTCATACGTGAGCAGTACTTGGTGGAGGGAGAGTTCACGTTTCCGACCTATTTGACCCCCGGTCGCCATGGCCTCTGGGGACTGCCCTTCCTGATTCCGGGTGCAACGATCGCAACGCTGCGCCTGTGGGATGTTGTGCTTTGGACGCTGCCCTATCTGGTCTTTGGTTGGCTGCTATTCTCAACCAAACGCACAAACCTGTCCTTCCAGCTACGTCTCGGATTATCTCTATGGGTCATGATCTTTCTCACGCTGGGCGGCATCTTCGCTCCCCTGGTTCTAAGTGCCATTTTGCTGGCTTGGCTGCTGAACCCAAGTCGCCCGTTCCGTGTCGCTCTTCTAGCGGCTGCGGCGGGTTTTTATGCGGGAATCAGCCGCTGGACCTGGTTCGCTGCCCCCGCAGTGTGGGCAGGATTGTGGGTCCTGCTGGACGTAGACACCGAAGCGGATCGCAAGCGCCGCCTAATTCGCAGCTTCGGAGTAGGGTTGGCGGGCCTGCTTGGCGGAATATCGGCTCAAGCGACCATGTCTTTGGCCTTTCCTCGCCCGGAGGCGGTCTTCGCCACCGCCCTCAGCCAGCCATTGCTTTGGTATCGGTTGCTGCCCAACGCCCTGAGCCAACAGGGGATCCTACGGAGCCTACTGCTCGCGATCGGGCCGCTTGTCGTTCTATTAATCTGGGGAGGCATCAGGGGACGTCCGCGGTGGGGTTGGCTTGAATGGTCCGCGCTGTGGCTAAGCTTGGCGGGCTTTCTGGGAATAGGGATCGCCGCAAGTGTGAAGATGGGTGGGGGGAACAATCTTCACAATCTGGACATGTTCATGATGACCCTTTTGTTTGCCCTGGGCTGGGTGGCATTCCGCTGGTTGGGTCGAGAAGGGCGTAGCTGGGGCTCGATTCCCGGAGGGATTCAGGCACTACTGGTTTTGGCCATATTGATACCGAGCTTCGATGTCATGCGCTCGGGTCGGCCGACTCGCCTCCCGGATGAAGACGCAGTACAGGAGTCGCTCGAGATCATTCAGGCGGAGGCTGCCAAGGCCGATGAGGTGCTATTCATCGATCAGCGTCAGTTGCTTACGTTTGGCCAGGTTGAAGGTGAGCCGCTGATCATGGACTACGAGCTCAAGCACGTGATGAATCAGGCAATGTCGTCCAACCAAGAGTATTTCGATCAGTTCGAGGCCGACCTAGCCGCTCAACGTTTCGATCTGATTGTTTCGGATGCCATTCCGGAATTTCTGCGAGGGTCCAATTATCAGTTCGGCGAAGAAAGCGACGCATGGTTCAATTTTGTTGCGGGCCCGCTAAATAAGTACTACATCCCATACAGAAAGCTGCCCACGGGCGTCTGGCTCCTGGCGCCGAAGACCTCGAGATGATTTAGCCCCAGTAGCAGGGGACCTCCCAGGATGAAACCGTATAGCTAGTGCTTGACCGGAAGCACCAAACGGCTATAATTCAATTGTTGAATTCAAACGTTGAATTTTGAAATGAGTCGGAAATCTCGACCGAGGAGCGGACTAAGTTGACGGAAGAACCAATGGAGAACTCAACCAACGCTGAAAGGGATCGCATCCTTCTAGAGGAGATTGAACGCGATCCGGATACGACGCAAGCCACCTTGGCCAATCAGCTGGGTGTGGCGGTCGGAACGGTGAACTGGCACGTGAAGCGGCTTATTGCCAAGGGTTACGTCAAGGTAAAGCGGGCGGAACGGAGAAAGCTGCGCTACATCATCACACCCGAGGGCATATCTTTACGGGCGAAACTGACGGTAGCCTACGTCGAAAACTCGATGCACTTATACCGTGAAAGCCGGAGACAGGCGCGCGAGGCTCTACAGGCCGCACGGCAGCACGGTTTCGACTCGATCATGATCGATGGGGATGGAGACATCGCGGATGTCGTTCGCCTTACATGTCTGGAGCAGGGATTCGAGGTCGTGAGCGAGGCGCAAGACGGGACATCAGGGGTGTTGGAGATTAGGGGTCAGCGAATCCGGTTGCGCGAGGAGGTGAGCCTATGAACAGTGGGAAAGGATATTGGCCGGGCAAACGCGTGTGCGTCACCGGCGGCGCGGGGTTTCTTGGCTCACATGTGATCGACCGGCTGAAAAGAGCTGGGGCAACAGATATCTTTGTACCGCGCAAGTCGGAGTACGACCTGGTTGACGGCGAGGCCGTTCGAAGAATGCTCAAAGCCGGGCAGCCCCAAATCGTCCTGCATTTAGCAGCAAACGGAGGCGGCATCGGGGCCAACCAGGCCCACCAGGCCGAATTCTTTTACGACAACCTCATGATGGGCGTGCAGCTCATTCATGAGTCGTGGCGATACGGTGTGGAGAAATTCGTGGCCGTGGGAACCGTGTGCTCATATCCGAAACTCACGCCCGTGCCGTTTCGCGAAGTGGATTTCTGGGGCGGCTACCCCGAAGAAACCAACGCTCCGTACGGCCTGGCAAAGAAGATGATGCTTGTGCAGGCGCAAGCGTACCGTCAGCAGTATGGATTCAATTCGATTTACCTGATCCCCGTAAACCTCTACGGTCCAAAGGACAACTTCGACCTGGAGGCATCGCACGTAATACCGGCCCTGATCCGGAAGTGTCTTGAAGCCATCGAACATGGCGATGAGCAGGTGGTCGTCTGGGGCGACGGATCCCCAACACGAGAGTTTCTCTACGCATCGGATGCGGCAGAGGGAATCGTGCGGGGCGCTGAACGCCACAACGGAGAGGAGCCCGTAAATCTAGGTTCAGGCGAAGAGATCAGCATCAAGGAGCTGGTCGAAACAATCGCAGAGCTGACGGGATTCAGGGGTGAGGTGAATTGGGACACCACCCGACCGAACGGGCAGCCACGACGCAGCCTTGACACCTCGAGAGCCAAAGAACTGTTTGGCTTTGTTGCCAACACATCACTAGAGGACGGCCTTCGCGAAACGATCGAGTGGTATCGCAAT
This sequence comes from Anaerolineae bacterium, assembly GCA_036986135.1. Taxonomy (GTDB): domain Bacteria; phylum Chloroflexota; class Anaerolineae; order Anaerolineales; family E44-bin32; genus JADFRG01. The sequence goes on from BTQZ01000019.1 coordinate 12,200, forward strand.
CGTATCGAGAATGGCGGGAATGCCTCGTGAGCGTTGAGTCACTTCCCATTTCCAAACGGATCATCCAGCCCTCACGCGGCTGGCTGGATCTGAACCTGCGCGAGCTCTGGGAATACCGGGAGCTGGTGTATTTCCTGATATGGAGAGACGTCAAAGTCCGCTACAAGCAGACCCTCTTTGGCGCGGGCTGGGCAATCCTCAAACCGGTCATGGGCATGGTTGTTTTCACCGTCATCTTCGATCGGCTGGCGGGATTATCGACCGAAGACATTCCAGGGCCGATCTTCTACTTCGCCGGACTGCTCCCTTGGATCCTCTTTCAGGACGGGGTGAATAAGTCCAGCGCCAGCCTGGTCGCCAGCCGCAGTCTGCTCACCAAGGTGTACTTCCCGCGGCTCTCCATGCCGCTGGCCTCGGTGAGCGCCGGACTGGTGGATTTTGGCCTGTCCTTCCTAGTGCTGCTGGGTCTGATGCTCTATTTCGCCGCTACCCTGGGGGTTCAGGCCTGGGCGGCGCCGCTCTTTGTCCTGTGGGGTCTGGCCGCGAGTCTGGGAGTGGGTCTGTGGCTGTCGGCGCTCAACGTCCTGTACCGGGATGTGGGCTATGTAACGCCCTTTTTGCTCCAAGCGTGGTTCTTTGCAACTCCAGTCGTTTACTCCGCGTCCATGATTCCGGAAGGGCCGTGGCGGATCCTATACAGCCTGAATCCGATGGTCGGAGTGGTCCAAGGATTTCGCTGGGCGATGTTGGGAATAGGCGAAGCACCGTCGCTACTGGCTGCGGTCTCCTTGGCCATGACCATTGTGCTCCTCATTTCTGGCATGCTCTTCTTTCGCCGGATGGAGCGGTCTTTCGCGGACGTCATCTAAGCCATGGCTGAGCCTGTCATCCGTGCTGAAGGGATCGGAAAGCGCTACCAGATTGGCAGCCTGCAAACAGGCTATCAAACGCTGCGAGACGTGATGGTGGATACCGCTCGCTCCACGCTTCGGCGCCAGTCCGATGATCGGAAAATGGATTCAAACCATATTTGGGCTCTGAGGGATGTGTCCTTCGAGGTGGCAGAGGGGCAGGTACTGGGCATCATCGGACCCAATGGCGCGGGGAAGAGCACGTTGCTGAAGATTCTGGCAAGGGTGACCGAGCCTACCGAAGGTTATGTGGAAGTGACCGGCCGGGTGGGGTCGCTGCTCGAGGTGGGTACCGGGTTTCATCCGGAGCTTAGCGGCCGGGAGAACATCCAGCTAAACGGCGCCATTCTAGGGATGAGGCGCGCAGAGATACGGCGCAAATTCGATGAGATCGTCGAGTTCGCGGAGGTCGAGCAATTTATCGATACCCCGGTCAAGCGTTACTCCACGGGGATGCAGCTCCGGCTGGCGTTTGCTGTAGCCGCCCATTTAGAGCCCGAGATCCTGCTGGTCGACGAGGTCCTTGCCGTTGGAGATGCGGCCTTCCAACGCAAGTGTCTGGGCAAGATGGGAGCGGTGGCTCAAGAGGGGCGCACAATCCTGTTCGTCAGCCACAACATGGCCGCCATCGGTCGTCTCACCGAGGAAACGATCGTCGTAGAGGGTGGCCGCATCGTCATGCGCGCTCCTACATCCGAGGCCATTGACCACTACCTGATTGCCGGAATGGAGCAGGTCGGAGAACGAGTTTGGGCCGGGGATCAAGGCGCCGGCTCCTCGGTTCCGCCGTTTACTCCCCTTGGGCTGAGGGTTATTGGCCCGAACGGGAAAGTCACAGCGCAGGTCTCGACGGCGGAGGAATTCGAGCTCGAGTTTGAATATGCGCTGGACGAGAGCATCAGCGGCCTGAGAGTCGGTCTCTATCTCTCAACCAGCAAGGGCGAGCCGGTATTTACTACATTTGACACCGACGATCCAGATGCCTACCGCAAATTGGAAAGCCGACCGGCAGGAAGCTATGTCAGCAGGTGTCGCATTCCGGCCAATCTTCTAAATGAAGGGCGTTTTGTCCTGGGAGTGAATGCCAGTAGTTTCGGAGTGCGATCCTATTTCACCGATGAGTTCGCCCTAAGCTTTGCGACCGATGGATCCAGCGCGCCCGGCAGTCATTGGCCAGAGCCTCGTCAGGGGCCTGTACGACCGGCGCTCGAGTGGGAAATCCTCGAGGCAGCTAAATGAGTGGGAAGAAGGCCCGCGTCAAGGCTGCCCTCGGCCGCATGCCGGTTGCCGCGGAAGCTTATCAAGCGCTCCTGGCGAACGGGCGGAAGCCGGCCGGCGGCTACCGTCTGGATCGCCTGCATGCGGAGCTGCCGGATTGGGTGGATGCAGGCCTGGCCGCGAAGGAGGCGGAGCCGGTATTGCCGCCAAGGCGAGTGCTGGTGATGGCGTACCTCCCTTGGTGGCTTGAGTACGCCGCCGCTATGTCGATTCTGCTTGCCTCGAGCGGATGCGAAGTTGGGATCGGCTTCGTCCCTTATCGGAGATGGACCGAACCCGTGCAGGCCTTCGATCGGCGCCGCCAGAGCCGGTATATCAATCGCATTCTCTCAAGCGCCAAGCCTCTAATTCACGTGCACGACCTTTCGGGCCCAACCGCAAGTTCAATCCCGCCCGATCTGGCGACTCGGCTTGAAGCGCTAAGCCGCGGAGACGTCCAGTACACCTTGCAGCGTGAGGACTTGGAAATGGCTCCGAAATCCGAGACGGCCGCGCTATACGAACTGAGGCTGGAGAGGAACATGGCCGCAGCCGCCTCCGCGCTGGAACTCTTCAAGGAGCAGGGCTACGACGCAGCGCTTATCCCGAATGGGAGCATATTGGAATTCGGTGCGGTCTACCAGGCGGCCCGCTGGGCGGGGGTCAAGTCCGTGACCTACGAGTTCGGCGAGCAGCGAGAGCGGATGTGGCTCGCTCAGAACGCGGAAGTCATGCGGCAGGACACCACTGCGCTTTGGGAAGCGCGCGGACGCTTGGAGCTGACCCGGAGAGAGCGCCGCGAAGTGGAATCCATGCTTGGCGCGCGCCGATCCGGCAAACAGTGGGCCCAATTCGCTCGCCGATGGCAATCCGCGCCCAGCCAAGGGGCGCACAAGGTCGCGGAACGTCTGAGCTTGGATCTCAGCCGCCCTGTGGCACTGCTCTGCACGAACGTCGTGGGCGACAGCCTGGCCCTGAATCGGCAGGTGTTTTCGGAGGGGATGGCGGACTGGCTGGCACTGACTGCCAGACACTTCGAGGACCCCGCGGTCGGTCAGCTGGTCGTTCGGGTTCATCCTGGAGAGATGCTGGGCGCAGGCCATCCTTCGGCCGAGGTGGTTCGAGAGGCTTTGCCGGAGATGCCGGCGAATGTCGTGGTGGTCGGCCCGGACTCTGAGATCAACACCTACGATCTCATCGAGATGGCGGACCTTGGGCTTGTGTACACCTCCACCGTGGGACTTGAGATGGCGATGGCGGGAATCCCAGTGGTCGTAGCCGGTGAGACTCACTACCGGGCCAAGGGCTTCACCTCTGATCCCACCTCCAAGGACGAGTACTTCGAGACCGTGGATCGGTTGTTGGCCGCTGGCGGAAAGGACCATTTGGGAGAGCAGCAGCGAGAACTTGCTGCGAAATACGCCTACCGTTTCTTTTTCGAGTATCCCTTTCCATTTCCCTGGCATCTGATCGGCTTCTGGGAGGATGTGGAGCAGCATCCGGTGGAAGCGATCGTGCAGAGACCGGCGGCCTATCGTTCAACGATGCTGGCGCTCATCGGTGAGCCGATCGATTGGTCAATCGGAGATGACTGACGCGGAGACCGCGACCCTCGAACATGAGATCAGGCAGCAGGTGCGCCAGTTCTATGACTCCATCGGGTGGCGTCAAATCGGGGATGGGCTTTATCAGAACGCCCGCTATGAAGACTTGCGTCCGGTGTCTCGGGAGTACATCCGCCGCTGCCACCTACGCGTGATGCGATATCTTCCGCCTAGCGGCAAGCTGTTGCTTGATGCCGGCTCTGGGCCAATCCAGTACCCGGAGTACCTTGAATACTCGCGGGGCTATGAGCGCCGCGTGTGCCTCGATATCTCCAGGCTCGCGCTCGTCGAGGCGAGGCGCCGAATCGGAGAGCACGGCTTATACGTCGTTGGCGATGTTTCGCGGCTTCCATTCGCGGCAGATGTATTCTCCGGCGTCGTCTCGCTGCATACGGTCCACCATGTTCCAACCGAGCGCCAAGGGGAGGCCTTCGAGGAGCTGCATCGGGTGCAGCACGCGGGCGGCCGGGCGGTTGTGGTGTATAGCTGGGGAGCACACTCCCTGCTGATGCGAGTCTTCCGTTGGCCAATACGGCTGACTGAGAAAATGATTGCTCGACGCGTAGATCGCCGGGCGGAGTCGGAGCCCCCACAGTCCGAAGAGGCCAGGGCGCTGCTGCAGGCCTCAGGCACCTTTGCTCACCACCACGATCAGAAGTGGCTGCGGCGGGAACTCAAGCGGCTGCCTGAGCATGACATCCTCGTCTGGCGAAGCGTGAGCACGGCGTTCCTGAGGGCGTTGGTGCATCGATGGGCGTTCGGTAGGACCTTCTTGCGACTGCTGTACGGCGTTGAGGAGATGGCGCCGCATTTGATGGGGCGGGTCGGCCAGTATCCCATGATCGTCTTCGGGAAGGACGGGGGAGGCAACTAACATGGACTGGAAATCTAAATCGGTGCTGGTGACCGGCGGGACGGGCTCCTTTGGCCGCAAGTTCGTGGAAGTGATGCTGACAGACCATAGGCCGGCCAAGCTTATCGTCTTCAGCCGCGACGAGCTTAAGCAGCACGAAATGCGCGCGGCCGGGTTTGATGATCCGTCAATGCGCTACTTCATCGGCGACGTCCGAGACAGGATGCGGCTGCGCAGGGCGATGCAGGGTGTGGAGGTCGTGGTTCATGCCGCAGCTTTGAAGCAGGTTCCGGCCGCCGAATACAACCCGATCGAAGCTATCATGACCAACATTATGGGCGCGCGGAACGTTATCGAGGCCGCGCTGGATATGGAAGTCAACCGGGTGATGGCGATGAGCACGGACAAAGCCGTCAATCCCATAAACATGTACGGCGCTACCAAGCTAGCGGCCGAAAAGCTGTTCGTCCAATCCAATGCCTACGCGGGCGGAACCGACACGCGCTTCAGCTGCGTGCGCTATGGGAACGTCGTGGGGAGCCGGGGAAGTGTTATTCCGGTTTTTCAACGTCAGCGTGACGATGGGCGGGTCACAATCACCGACGAGCGGATGACCCGTTTCTGGCTGTCGATCGACCAGGGGGTGCGTTTCACGATCCGGTGTATCGAGCAAATGCAGGGCGGGGAGGTGTTCGTACCGAAGATTCCCAGTATGCGTGTGGCGGACGTCGCGCGGGCCATCGCTCCGAAGGCCGATATCGAAATCATAGGAATTCGTCCCGGCGAGAAACTACACGAGGTATTGGTCTCCGAGGACGAGGCGCGCCATACCCTGGAGTTGGATGACATGTACGTCGTGGAGCCGCCGGGAGCGCTGTGGTTCGGCCACTCGTGGCGCGAGAAGGGTCAGCCGCTTTCAGAGGGGTACCAGTATGCGAGCGACAGCAACCAAGAGTGGATGACGGTTGAGGAGATTCGGGCAATTTCGGAGCCGGGCGACTAGGCGGATGCGGATTCTGATCACGGGGGCCTCGGGGTTGCTGGGCTCGAACGTGCTGCTTGCTTCAATAGACGCCGGCTATCACGTGACCGCCACTTCGCACTCGCGGCCGATTCGAGCATCTGGCGCGCAATGGAAAGCCGCCGATCTGACGGTTGAGGGCGCCGCGGCCCAATTGTTGGACGATACGCAGCCGGAATGGGTCGTTCACTGCGCTGCGGCGACCGACGTCGATCGCTGCGAGCAGGATCCCGATTGGGCGTTTGCGCTCAATCGAGACATGGCGGCGGCAGTGGCGGCGGCAGCCGGCGATGCCGGCGCTTCCATGGTTCACATCTCGACCGACGCAGTGTTTGACGGTGGGCCCGGGCCACATCGAGAGATCGACCCGACTAATCCAATCAACAAATACGGGGAAAGCAAACTGAGCGGCGAACGCGCGGTATTGGCGGCCAATCCCGGTGCCGCCGTCGTGCGGACGAACTTCTATGGCTGGAGTCCGAACGGCAGGACGAGCCTGGCCGAGTGGTTTTTGGGAAACTTGCGAGCCGGCGAGCCGTGCAACGGTTTCACCGATATCAGGTTCAGCCCTTTGCTCGTCAACGACCTGGCGCAGGCGCTATTCCGCATCTTGCAGGGCGGTGCATCCGGGATATGGCATCTCGGTTGTACGGGCCAGTTTAGCAAGTATGAATTTGGAGTGCGTATTGCAGAGGTTTTCGATCTCGATCCGAATCTCATCGCCCCCGTCGAGTCGCATACCGTGGGATTGCGCGCGAAGAGGCCGAAAGACCTTTCCCTGGATTCGGATAAGGCGGTGCAGGAATTGGAGATCGATCTTCCACCCTGCGACGAGGGGATAAGGCGGTTCAGCGTTCTGGAGCAAGGTGGCTATTCGGATCGGCTTGAGAACCTGTTAGCAGAGCCTAGTCGTCCGTAGGCGGGCGGGGCCCAGCTCACCCGACCGAACAAGCCTGAGAGTCGAGGTACAGGTGCCGGAAATCAAGATCAAGGATCGTGCAATTGGGGGTAACCATCCCACCTATTTTATCGCCGACATCTCCGCCAACCATGACGGCGATTTGGCGCGGGCGAAACAGCTGATCCGTCTCGCGGCGGAAATGGGAGCCGATGCGGCGAAGTTTCAAAACTTTCGGGCGCCGGAAATCGTGAGTGAATACGGCTACCGCAGCATGGACGGCCAAGTGTCGCACCAAGCGGAGTGGAGCAAGTCGGTTTTCGAGGTCTACGAGGCCGCGTCGATCCCTTTTGAATGGTCGGCGGAGCTAGGAGAAGAGTGTGATGAGGCCGGGATCCATTACTTCTCGTCGCCTTATGACTTTGAGGCGGTTGATCAGCTGGAGCGGTTTTTTCCCGCCATCAAGATCGGGTCGGGCGACATAACCTGGCTGGAAATCATCGAGCGCATCGCCTCCAAAGGCAAGCCGGTGCTGCTAGCGACCGGCGCCTCCGGCATCGGCGACGTTCAGCGGGCGGTCGACGCCATTCTCGCCATCAATCCAGAACTGGTGTTGATGCAGTGCAACACCAATTACACCGCCAGCCTGGAGAACTTCGACCACATCCACCTCAATGTGCTGAAGACCTACCGCGCGATGTATCCGGAGGTCGTGCTTGGTCTCTCCGACCACACACCCGGACACGCCACCGTACTTGGAGCGGTCGCGCTCGGGGCCAGGGTGGTCGAGAAGCACTTCACCGACGACACCGCGCGTGAAGGCCCGGACCATCCTTTCTCCATGGATCCTGTTGCGTGGCGTGACATGGTGGACAGGACTCGAGAACTCGAGCGGGCACTGGGATCGGCGAACAAACATGTAGCTCAGAACGAGGAGCAGACTGTGGTCATTCAGAGGCGTTGTCTGCGCGCCGGTCGAGACATCCAGGCCGGCGAAGTTCTAACCCGGGACTTGATCGATATACTGCGGCCCGCCGATAAGGGGACGATCCTGCCCTATGAGGTGGAACAAGCGGTCGGATCGGTGGCCCTGGTGGATATCCCTGCCGGAGAAGCACTTCGATGGACCATGCTGGGTGAAGGGAACGGCGGATAGCTTGATGCGCGTGCTCTACCTGAGTCGCGGAGCTAATCCGCATGACCGCCGCTTCTTGCGTGCGCTGGCGGATACGGAGCATGAAGTGACGTTCATGCCCTTGGAGACCACGGCCGCTCGGGAACGCGAATACGTCCCAAAGAATGTTGAGGTCTTGGATTTGGGCGAGACGTCCGATGATCCCGTTGAAGGCGAGTCTGAGCGACTTGCGATGCTCTCTAATATCGCCGATCGGCTGACCCCCGACCTCGTACATGCGGGACCGATTCAGCGCGGCGCTTACCTTGCGGCCAGGCTCCAACTGCATCCTCTGGTGAGCATGTCGTGGGGCTCTGACCTGCTGGTGGAGGCCCAGGCCGGAGAGGGGAGAGAGAAGGCCGAATACACGCTGCAAGAGAGCGACGTATTGGTGTGTGATTGCGAGGCGGTTCGCGAGGCTGCCATTGCGCTCGGGATGCCCCGAGAGCGCACGGTCGTCTTTCCATGGGGCGTCGATCTCACGCGCTTCTCGGCTGACGGTGACTCCTTACGCGAAGCACTCGGGTGGCAGAGCTCTTTCGTTGTGCTCTCAACCAGACCCTTGGAAGAGTCCTATGGATCGGACGTGATCGTCGAAGCCTTCACCGAGGCTGGTGCGCGTGAGCCCTCGCTCAGGTTGCTGATGCTTGGGGACGGCTCACAACGAACGAGCTTGATAGGCAGGCTTGAGAATGCGGGCCTGATCGATCGAGTGCTCGCCCCGGGCGTAATAGGGCAAGATGACCTTCCCGCCTACTACCGGACGGCCGATCTCTACGTGAGCGCTTCCCACAGCGACGGGAGCTCCATTTCCCTGCTTGAGGCGATGGCCAGCGGCCGGCCGGCCCTAGTCTCTGATATTCCAGGAAACAAGGAATGGGTGCGGTCGGGAGAGAACGGCTGGCTGTTCTCCGATGGAAATGCCCAGGAGTTGGCAACCGATCTGGTGAAGGCTGCCCGGAGTAGATTGGAACTTGCGGAAATGGGAGCTCGAGCACGGCATACCATCGAAGCGCGCGGCGATTGGAGACGAAACTTTCCCAAGCTGCTTGAGGCCTATCGACTGGCGATGTCTGTGCCACAGAGGCAGGCAGGGTGATGGGAATTGCTGCGACGCGAGCTTCGGACCGTCGAGCGGTGACGCTTGAGGAGGCATCCAAATGAGCGCCGACCAAGAGTGGGCTCGCGCCTCGGATGGTCGCCTGGTGATTCCAATGAGCACCGTGGGACGATTCTTCGGCAAGTCAGCGCTTGGATTCGCGATGGTTACGGGGATTTTGGTGCTCTATGGCCTTGGAAGAATGACCCAGGCTACGCCCTCAGGGATAGGGCTCGGCGGTGACTCCTATTCGTATATGACCGCGGCAGATAACCTGGCCGCCGGCATCGGATTTGGACGCCTGAATGGCTACGGGGAACTGGTTCCAGCCACCCACTATCCGCCGTTCTACCCCGCAGCAATGGCAGGGCTGCAGATCCTTGGCGTGGACAAGCTGGAGAGCGCACGCTGGGTAAATCTAGTCGCGTTCACGGCGCTCGTGTTCCTTGCCGGCGTCATCCTCCGGCGCGAGACCGGCTCGAACTACCCCGCCTTTGCGGGTGCCGCAATACTGGCGACCTCGACGGTAGTGTTTGAGGTAAGCGTATGGGCCATGACCGAAACGTTGTACATCGCCCTGGGGCTGGCAGGCATCTTGGTGCTGAGTCTCTACCTGGAGCGAAGCAACCGGTGGCTGTTGCTTTTGGCGGCGGGATTGGTCGGTCTGGGATATCTCACGCGGTACGTCGGGATCGCGCTGGTTGGAACGGCGTTCGTGGCGCTGCTCGTGCAGAGAGCCGGCTGGCGACGACGGCTGGTCGATGGAGTCCTCTTGCTGGCCGTCGGCGTGCTGCCCATAGTGCTTTGGTGGATCCGCAACGCGACGCTGACTGGGAATTTTGCCAACCGAAGGATCATCTGGCACCCGATCATGCTCGACCATCTGCGCTCTCTCGTCCTGCACTTCGTCCGCTGGTTCGTGCCATCGGAGTTCATACGGGGCGGCATCTATGCGGCCGGCTGGCTGTTGCTCCTGGGAGCGCTCGCAGGCGCCGTTTTGCTGCGAATGCGGGCCGCCGAAAGGCTGTCCCACCGATTCCGCCGTGGAGGCGCCCCACTCATGCTCGTTTTGTATTCCGGCCTATTTGTGATTGCTGTGGGAGTTTCGCTCTCCCTGTTCGATCCATTCACTCCCGTCGGGAATCGGATCCTGTCCCCTGTCTTTGTCTCGGTCATGCTGCTGGCGGTGTTCTTGGCATGGGATGCCTGGGCACTTCAGGGGAGGACGGTGCGCGCAGGGATCCTGGCGGGATTTCTATTCATCCTCGCGTGGAACGGTATGTCCCAGGCCAAGCTAGCCGATTCATACGGTATTTATGGCTTAGGCAACGCGGCGCCGTCGATCAGCCAGTCCCAGACAGTGGCGGCGGTGCGCGATCTGCCGGAGGTCCCAATCGTCAGCAATGGAATCTCGCGACTGTATTTCTGGGCCGACCGAAACTCATTTGCAATCCCCTGGCTGATCGATTTGGAGACAGAACAGCGAGACCCGGCATACGAAGAGAAGCTCGGGATCATGAGGCGTCGACTGTGCCAGGAAAGAGGCTACCTGGTGCTTTTTCGCCCCGAGAGCCTCGTGCCGCAACAGGCGCCGCTGGCCGATCTCACCGAAGGAATGACTCTACATGGGGACTACCCAGACGGCGAAATCTACTTCTGTGCACAAGGCTAGTTCCAGGATTCACGAGGCCGCACGCGCGAGATGAGCGGCAAGGTCGTGGCCGTCGTGCAGGCTCGGACGGCGTCTACCCGCCTGCCCGGGAAAGTGCTCGCCGCCATTGCGGGCGAGCCGATGTTGGTGCGGGTTGTCGAGCGCTCACGAATGGCAAAGACCATGGATGAACTGGTGGTGGCCACAACGGACGATGATGAGGACGATCCAATCGCGCAGCTCTGTGAAGCTCGCGGCTATCCCGTCTATCGAGGCTCGAGAATCGATGTGCTCGATAGAGTGTACCGGGCCGCCCGCGCCCGGCATGCGGACGTGGTCGTGAGACTAACAGGCGATTGCCCGCTTATCGACGCAGGGTTAATCGATCACACGGTGACCGCCTATTTCGAGGCCGATCCCCCAACCGACTTTGCCGCCAACCGCCTTCCATACGACAAGACCTACCCAGTGGGCACAGATACCGAAGTTTGCAGCTTGCATGCCCTCGAACGTGCATGGCGCGAGGCGGACCAGCCGCACGAACGCGAACACGTCATGCCGTATCTCTACGAAGAGCCCGGGAGGTTCGAGACGCTCCTGGTACGGAATGATCAGAACTACTCTCACTACCGCTGGACGGTCGATACCCCCGAGGATTTGGAGCTCGTTCGCCGCGTTTACGCGCATTTCGAGGGCAGGCAGGATTTCACCTGGATCGAGGTACTCGAGCTCTTCGATCGAGAGCCTGAGCTCGCCGGCATCAACTCAGGGGTGGAGCACAAGAGCCAATTTGATCTCGATCGGGACTGGGGCCGGTAGCCGGCGATGGAGCGCAAGCTAACCATCTTCACCTCTCCGAAGCCGTTTGACGATGCGCTTATCGCGACCATCCAGCGAAATGCTATCGGATCCTGGATTCACCAGGCATGCGAGGTCGAGGTGATGCTTATTGGTGATGAGATTGGAATGGCGCAGGCCGCTCATGACCTTGGCGTGCGGCATTTGACCGGGGTAGAGAAGAACGAGCACGGCACTCCTCTGATCAACTCGATTTTTTCCATCGCGGATCAGGAGGCCTCAAACAGCCTGCTGGCCTACATCAATGCCGACATCCTGCTCCTGGACGACTTCCTGCCTGCCGTCCGGCGCTCCGCGGATCGTTTCGATCGATTCATGATGGTTGGACAGCGATGGGATCTCGACCTTGACTCCGAGCTTAGCTTCGAGAGTGGTTGGGCACGCGCGATGCGCGAGCAGCTGGAGACCAGCGGCATGCTCCATCCGCCAGCCGGGAGCGACTACTTCGTCTTCCCGCGCGGCCAATTCGGGAGGTTGCCTCCCTTCGCGCTCGGACGAGCAGGCTGGGACAACTGGATGATCTTCAACGCCAGAAGACTCGTTGTGCCTGTCATTGATGCTACGCAGTCGATCACCGTGGTCCATCAAAACCATGACTATCGCCACCTCGATGGTGGAGAGCCGCACTATCGCCTGCCCGAGAGCTGCAAAAACGTTGAGTTAGGCGGGGGGCCGGAGACCGTGTTCACGCTGGCAGACGCTAATTGGCGCCTGAACGGACACGGCTTGAGACGAACGCGTATGAGCGCCAGCGGCCTGCGGCGCTGGATCGAAGCGGCCGCGATCGCCCGGCTTGGACCGGGGCGAAGATTGCGACTCGTGCATGCCCTGTTTCACCCAATTGAAACCGCTCGCTGGCTCTGGACACAAGCACTGGGTGGAGTGACCGGTGGAGCGGCGGAGTAGTCGACCTATGGATCAGCCGCAGACTGCGACAGATCTGGTCGAACTGGAAGCCTGCCCGATTTGCGGCAGCCAGATCAACTCACCCTTTGAATCGCTCCAGGATGGCGGAAGAGTGGTGACCTACGTGCTTTGCGACAACTGTGCTGCGGTCTACCAGTCCCCTCGGATGACTGATGAAACGTTAAAGTCCTACTACGAGGCCGAATACGTCGCTCAGCATCAGCGCGCAATTGGGGTCACAGAAAAGGAACTAAGGATACAGGCCGGGAGGGCGCGCAACCTGGTTCGGCTCCTTCTGTCCCAAATGGGTGCCGTCGATCGACAGCTCGATATCGGATGCTCGACGGGCAGTCTCATGACCGCCGTGATAGAGGCCTATGGTTGTGCGGCCGTAGGCGTCGAACCGGCAGAGATCTACCGATCGTACTGTCTCGCCAGGGGTCTGATGGTCGTTCCCGATCTGGCTGGCCTCGACGGTGATCGCTTCGATCTGATCACCATGGCGCATGTACTCGAGCATCTTCCGGACCCGGTGCGGTATCTTTGTGAGCTGCGAGAGCGATGGTTGACGCCCGACGGCGCGCTCCTTATCGAGGTGCCGAATCTGTTTGGGCATCAGTCCTTGGAGCTTCCCCACCTCTTTTGTTTCTCGGCCTCCACCTTGCGCTATGTCTTAGAACGCGCGGGGTATGAGGTTGTGCAGGTAGAGCGCCATGGGTCGCCTCGCTCCCAACTGATTCCACTGTATTTGACGGCGATCTCCCGGCCCACTGGTAGTGGCGCTCCCGCTCACATGAGAAAGCCGAAAACGAGAACCGTGCGGCTCCGTCGCAAATCTGGAATGATCTGGAACCGGCTCGCCACGCGAATTGCCCCCGGCTGGGCTTGGCTGCCGCTTCCGGAACCCGAAGCTAGGGCGTGATGATGTCGAAGCAGGCGAGGCAAGGAACGCATCGATGACCCGCATAGGCCAGAACCCGGCCAAATTCGTTGGGACGGTTCACAAGCCAGAACGCATCACCGTCTCGGTGCTGACCTATATCCCGTTTCTCAGCGGCTATTTTGCTACGTACTTGGATGTCGTGAAGGCCTGCTTGGAGAGTATCTGGAAGAACACCGATCTTCCCTATGACCTCATGGTATTCGATAACGGCAGCTGCGAGGAGCTCCTGGATTTTCTCCTCGAGGCGCAGGCGTCCGGCCGCATTCAATACCTGGTTCTTTCGGAGCAGAACCTCGGTAAGGGCGGGGCTTGGAACATAATTCTTTCTTCCGCTCCAGGTGAAATCATCGCCTACTCGGACAGCGACGCGCTCTTTTACCCCGGATGGCTCAGCAAATCGGTCGAGATCCTTGAACACTATCCAAAGGTAGGCATGGTCACCAGCCGGCCCTTTCGAACGCGGGCGCGTCTCACTTCCTCCACGATCGAGTGGGCCGAAAACTCTCCCGAGGTCGATCTCGAGCGCGGCAATTTCATTCCCTGGGAGACCTTTCGTGAGTTCGACATGAGCTTGGGGCAGGAGGAGGCCGACGTTCGCGCGCGATACGAAGCCACGGAAGACTCTCGGATCACCTACAGGGGCGTAACGGCGCACATTGGCGCTTCGCACTGGCAATTCGTGGCCCGAAAGAGCGTGCTGCAGCAGTTTCTACCGTTCTCGATGGATCGACCGATGGGTCAGGTGCTGACTCTTGACGAGCAGATCAATGACCGAGGGTATTTGCGTCTGATGACATCGGAACCACTGGCGATGAACATGAGCAACTCTGTCCTGCCCGTCCCTTCGAGCGGCGTGAACAACCACAAAGCGAGATCTCTCCGTCGTCAGATGCTTGATCTTGGCCCGGTCCGCCGCGGGCTTCTGTGGTTCTACGACCGAGTCTTCTCCTGGTATTTTGCGGAGACATGAAGCGAGAGGCACGAAGTTGAGCACGAAAACGATCTTCATCAGCGCCGACCATGGCCTGGCGCTGATCTACTTCCTGCAGAGCGACGTCGTCTCGACGCTGCGAAAGGCTGGATTTCGAGTGGTGGTGCTGGTTGCAGACGCCATGGTCGGTCCGCTGACACAGCAGAGCGCCGGATCGGGGATCCTATTTGAGGGGCTGAAACTGGACCAGGCGGCCAGCTTCGCCACACGTGAGCGTGGGGAATTCCAATGGTGGCTGCAGTTCCTGCGCCGTGTGGGCAGCTCCCGGCAGATCAACACCGCTGCGATGGACAGCTACATCCGGCAGGTGGCGGTAGAAGAGCCAAATCGCAGGCGGCTCCTGATGCCGTTGGCATGGTTGGCAATCGCACTGCTTCGACGTTCGGTTCCGGCGCGCAAGGCGCTGATCCGTTCCCAGCAGCGGCTTAGCCCCCAGATCTACGCCGATTTGTTTGATCGTTACCGACCCGCGCTGGTGGTCGCCAGCACGCCCGGGTGGCGGCTGGATCGCTATCTGCTCCGGGAGGCGGCCGATCGCGGGATCCAAACCGCCACGGTGATCGTAGGTTGGGACAACCCCAGCAGCTACAGCCTGCCTGGCGCAGAGGTGGACTGGGCCACGTGCTGGTCGGAGATTCAGAAACAGGAGTTGGTGCGGGGCTCGGATTGGGGAACGGATCGGGTGAACATCGGCGGCATTCCATCCTATGACGGCTACTTCCAGCGTAGGTGGGTGATCCCGCGCGGTGAGTACCTAAAGACACATGGGTTGGATCCGGATCGCAAGTTGCTCTCGTATGCCTGCAGTTTCGTTACCTTTTCCCCGAATCTCCCAAATGTACGAGCCTTGGCCCGCCTGGTTTCCAACAATCGGCTCGCGGCGCCCTGCCAACTCCTGGTGAGATTACACCCCAATCACTTCTTGGATGTGCCTCTCTTTGTGAGGGAGAGGCGAGAGATCCGGCGGATGGCGGAGGAATTGCCAAACATGCATGTGGTCGAGCCGGTCCCGCTTGGAGGCAACCTGGGCCACTATTCCGGCGAAGATATGCCGGAAAAGAGTTCGATGATGGCGCATTCGGACGTCTTCATTACTGTGTACTCCACCATGGTGGTGGAGACGGCGATCCACGGGCGCCCGATCGTCAGCCTGTGCTTGGATACGCCCGGGGGATGGCGTACCCCGCGCAAGTATTCGCTGCCGCTTTCCAAGATCGGCAATTGGCCCACGCACCAGCGATTCCGAGAGGCCGGGGCCGGTCGAGTGGTTTATCGGGAGCAGCAGCTGGCAGAAGCCGTCAATACCTATCTGGAGGACCCGGGTGCCGACGCGGAGCTGCGCGCCGCCTTCGTGGAGAGGGAAGTAACCTACACCGACGGCAGCGCCGGTCAGCGCACGGGGGAGTTTTTGGGCAGCCTTGCCTAGGTTGGCGCCATCACACTTGAATGCTGGAGTGAGATCACCTCGAGAAGTGGCGAATAATGTTGGTTGACACAAGGTTCGAGCAGATGCCGGTCTGGTTGGAGGCCAGAAAGATGCAGCTTGGGATCGCGCTGCTCCTGCTGCCGGCTGCCCTCGCCGTGTTGTATGCCACGCGCCTCGGTCCTTGGATATTCAGCGATTCAGTTGAGTACATAGCATCCGCACGCAACTTCCTGCAGGGGGATGGATTGGGCTTGATCAAGCCAAACGGGGACTTCCAGCCAATCTACCTTCACCCGCCCTTCTATCCACTCGCGCTGGCGGTTGGGGGCGCGCTGGGCATCGATCTCGTCCAGTTTGCTCGTTGGCTTAGCGTCGTGTTCTTTGGCCTCACAGTCTTGTTGGCGGCTGGGCTGCTCTACAACGCGAGGCGCTCGTATTGGCTGGCGGCGGCGGCCGGGCTCCTGACGCTGACCAATCCGGACTTCTTCTGGGTTTCTAGCGGCGCGATGCCCGAGCCATTGTTCTACTTTCTGGGCTTTGCCAGCGTGCTTATGTTGATCCTGTACTTTCAGTTGGCGAAGGTGGGATATCTAGTCGCCGCTGGAGCTGCGGCCGGCATCGCGCTGATGACACGATTTCCTGGTGCGGCTTTCGTGGCAGCGGGATTGGTGGGTATGCTGCTGTTTTCGAGGGGAGGCTGGCGCCGCCGCCTCATCGACGCCGGAGTATTCGCGGCGATCACCGGGGTCCCCTTCTTGATTTGGTGGATGTGGGTTTTGTCATATCCGGAGGCAGGCTCGCCTCGCCAGTGGACGTTCGCGGGGGTCGACGCGTGGGGAAACCTGGCCCCCTTTCGCATCGAATTCGTGAATGTGGTTTGGAAATGGTTGCCATTCAATAATTACTTGCCGCCCATGTCTTACAGTCCCAAGCCTCAAATCATGGCCGCAGGCCTGCTCGCCTTTGTTCTAGTGATTGCCTATACCCTCCGCCGCGGCAGCCATGGAAAGCAGACCGCATGGCAATCGAATCGCGCCTTTCAGCTCTTGGTCATGCTGCTTGCGATCTCAGTGGCTTCTGTGGGGATTGTGGCAGCCGTATTTGCATTTTCCACGCCGCCTTTGGATCCCTCGGATGTTGATGGACGGATTCTGCTGCCTCTGCGGCTATCGCTATCACTTGCTTTTCTGGCCGCTGCGTATCTTGCGATCGAAGCTTGGCCGGGTCAACGATGGATCCGATGGCTGACGGCCGTGTTGACTCTTGTTCTCGTGAGCTGGCAGCTTCCGCAGACCTGGAAATCCGCCGCCGAGCTGCATGACAATGGTGCGGGATTGATCGCCTGGCGCGACTCGGAGATGCTGAATCAAATCCGGGCCATCCCCCGAGATATCCCCATCATCACCAACGAGAGTGCGGCTATCCTGCTCTATCTCGATAGACCGACGTACGACATTCCCGAACTGATCACGCGCGAGCCGTTGGAGAGCTTCCCGCGTTTCGGAGGCGGGATTACGGGAGCCGACCGACTCTTCAGGGAGGAAGGAGCCGCCCTGGCGCTCTCTTACAACGCTCCGTATCAGTTCTACTGGATCTACTACGAAGATGCCGAGCGGCGATTGGCCGCGCTCACCGACGGCCTGTACCTCCATTCCAAAGTTGAAGACGGGGCGATTTATTTCTATGAGGAGCCGGCCAACTAGTGGCAGTTCTCGAGGCGGAGGAAACAATGGCCGATGAGTCCTGGACTTGGCGGCCGGTTCAGAGGGCCGAGACGCGTTGGATCGTGCCGATGCGCCTCTTGGCTGCGGTTTCCGCCGCGGCGGCAGCAATTGTGCTTTATGCGACGAGCTTTGCACCTTGGGCCTTCAGCGACGGAGCGGGCTACCTCATGCTTGCGCGCAACCTCTTGTCGGGCCGTGGTCTGGGCCTGATGAGGGCCTCGGGCGACTTCCAGCCGCTTTCCATGCATCCTCCACTCTACCCGCTATCGCTCGCATTTTTCGGCCTCTCCGGCGCGGAGCTGCTTTCCGTGGCGCGCTGGCTCGATGCCGGGCTGTTCGCGCTGACGGTTTTCATCATCGGAGCCACCATCTTTTGGGTCACCCGAAACACCTGGCTGGCCCTGGCGGCTGCTTCCATCACGCTTGTTTCGCCGTCGCTGGTGGGTCTCTACGCCGGTGCGATGTCCGAACCGCTCTTCTTCGTGTTGGGGCTGGCAAGCCTTCTCTCGATCCTGGTCTTTCTCGAAACCGACCGGCGCTGGCTTCTGGCGCTCGCGGGGCTCGCCGCCGGCGCTACGGTGGTCACGCGTTATCTTGGCCTCGCCTACGTCGGCGCGGGGATCGTTGGGCTGCTGATCTTGGGTTCACGGACCCCGCGCAGACGAATCACCGACGCCATTGTGTACATGCTGCTGGCGGCCGCCCCGACGGTGCTGTGGTTTGGGTGGGTGAACGCACAAAGCGGCGCGGACGCCCCGCGCCAATGGCTCTTCGACCTCTCGGACTTGTGGGCAAGGACCGAACCGATCCGGGGCGGGGTGGTGGCCGAGGTATGGAGCTGGATCCCATTCGCCGCTGCTACTGCCGTTCCGTACCGTTACCAGCTGGGGGCAGTGGCTGTAATCGCCGTGATGCTTGGCGCATTGCTCGCCCTGGCGCTGCGGAGGCTGAACCGCGCCACGGCGCTGCTCCAAAACCGGGCGGTGCAATCGGTCACGCTCCAGGCGGCGATGATCCTGATTTATATGACGACCTTGTCGGCGGTGTTCCTATTTGGCAGGCCGCCTCTGGACGCCGGCGATATCGATCAACGCATCCTGACGCCGGTCTATATAGCCATGATCCTAGGGGTGTTTTCCGCGATCCCACTCACGCTCGAAGCCTGGCCGAAGCGGCGGTGGATCATCTCGGTTCCGTTGGTGGCTGCGGCGCTGGCTATTGTCTGGTATCTGCCTCAGAGCTTGCAGATTGCCTCCGACCTACGCGAGCGAAGTCGAGGATTCACCAGCGTGGCATGGCAGAATTCCGAGACCGTGAAGACCGCCGCGGCGCTTGCCCAGGACATCGCACTAATCTCGAACGAAAGCACTGCAATCATGTTCCATCTTGATCGCCCCGCATACGACGTTCCCGAACTACTGCGGGGCGAGCCGCTGGAAACGTACACACGCTTCGGAGAAGGCGATTTCGGTGAAGAACGGATCTTCCGCGAGCAAGGAGCGGCGTTGGTGCTGTTCGATTCTGTATTCTGGCAACTGCGCCCGATGTATGGCGATGAGACGGAGGCCCGGCTGCAACAATTGACCGAGGGACTCGACCTGTATGCCGATCTGGCTGACGGCGCAATCTACTTTTATCCGAGCGCTGGCTCGGGTTGACGAGACAATGGCTGAAGAGAGGCTTAATGCGCGTCAATAACACCGAGCCCAGCCGAAGGATGTGGCGAGAGCTCCTTCCAGCCCTTGCATTGGCGCTCCTGGGAGTAGGCCTGGTGCTTTATCTGACCCGCGACGGTGCGGGAGCGGGTGGGGACTCTGCCTGGTACATCATGGGGGCACAGAATCTGCTTGCCGGAAATGGGTATGCCCGATTCAGCGGCGGGGGAGAATTGCGGGCAATTACCGGCTTTCCGCCGGTTTATTCGATGGCTCTGGCCGCGGTTTCGGCGACCGGAATCGAGACTCTCGATGGAGCGCAGCTGCTCAACTCCGTACTCTTCGGGGCCAACCTGATTCTCACCGGTCTCTTGATCCTCAAGGCTTCCCGCTCGGCATGGGCCACGGTCATCGGAGTTCTCCTGGTGCTCACTAGCGCCAGCCTCATCGAGAGCCACAGCTGGGTGATGTCCGAGCCGCTCTACATATTCCTTTCCCTGCTGGTCGCGCATTTGATCGCCCTCGGGATCCCGTCTGGAAGCCGGCGCCTGATGATTGCAGCGGGCGTGTTGGTCGCCGCCGCGATCCTCACGCGCTACACGGGCTTCAGTCTTGTCGTTGCGGGTGTGCTGTGTATTGGCTTTCTGGGCCCAAGAGTACTGAAATGGCGTCTCGCGAGTGCGGCACTATTTGGCGCCGCCGGACTAGTCCCTCCTGCTTGGTGGTTGGCGACTCAAGCCTCCAGCGGAGGCTCGATCGCAAACCGGCAGATCCTTTTCCATTCCATGAATCCCGAGCTCATGGCCGCCTATCAAGGCGAACTTATCGCCTGGGCGTTTGCCAGGCAGCTTCCCGTTCCCTGGCGTCCTCGTGCCATACTGGCCGCCTTGGCGGCTGCGGCTGGCCCGATCTACTTCTTGATTTCGCGCCTCCGGCAGAGCCGGCTCGGTCGCCCCAAAGCGTACAGCTATGGCGAGGTGCTGCCGTGGTTCATGGGGATTTATCTGCTGGCCTACGTCGGTGTGCTGGCCGCCAATTCCCTGTTCCTGGATGCCGCCACGACATTGGGCGCGCCGGCGCGCTACCTGGCTCCAGCCTATGTAGCGCTGGTGATTTTGACGACCGTCACAACCACGGAATTGATCAGAAGCGTTCAGGTAACCAAGCTGCCGGCCGCCTTCGCGGTATCGCTTGGCCTGCTGCTGGTTGCGCTGCACCTCAATCAATCCCTTGGCTTGCTGGGAGAGCCTGGTCTGGGGCTGGGATACGCGGGGGTCGGTCGAAATTCACCCGAGCTCGTTGAGGCCCTGAAAAACGTTGACCCCGATCAGACGATAATCAGCAACAACCCTGAAATGGCCTTTATCCTGGCCGATCGTCCGGCCTATCTGCTGCCGATTCGAGTGGACGTCTACACACAGAGGGAACGCGAGGATTATCCTCAGAATATCGCTTCCAATCGGAAGCGGATGGAATCTGGGGCGATTCTGGTCATCTTCGGCAAACCCGATGAAGGTGCACTGGAAGCCATGAACGACCTCAACGTGACGCCGCTGCAAGGATTCAACACTGCCATGTTCTATCAGGCGGGAGAGGGGTAAGCGCCATGCCCATCGGAGTATCGGTCGTTCTGCCCGTGTATCGAGAGCAGGACACCATTGGTACATTGATCGATGAACTCGTCGCGACCCTCGACCGAGAGCGTCGGGAGTTTGAAGTGATCGCGGTCGACGACGGATCGGACGATGGCACCTTGCGCCAACTGCAGCTATCGCGTGAACGGCACGGAGACAAGATTCATGTCGCGCGACATCTATACAACAAGGGCAATGGGGCCGCGCTGAGGACCGGCCTACGTGTGGCGCGAGGCGACCTGGTGGTGTTTATGGATGCCGATGGTCAGCATTCTCCCGAGCATATCCGCCTGCTTCTCGATCATCTTCCGCCCTATGACCTGGTGATCGGCTCCCGATCTTCGGCCTACCGCGGAGGGCTCTTTCGGGGAATGGCAAACCGGTTCTTCAATCGCTTCGCCAGCTGGCTCTCAAGAAGGCCGGTCGAGGATCTGACATCAGGCTTTCGCGCCATGCGCCGGGAAGCGGCAGTCCATTTCCTCCCGCTGTTCCCCGACGGCTTCTCGGCCCCCACTACAACCACATTGGGGTTCCTAAAGGCCGGTTACAATGTCGCCTTCGTGCCGGTTGACGTCCGTCCAAGGGCGGCTGGCAAAAGCAAGATCCGTCTCTGGGCGGATGGCCTCGAGTTTCTGACTCTGATGCTGCGTATCGTCGCGCTCTACGATCCGCTGCGCATCTTCGTGCCCACGGGAATCGTGCTGACGTTTCTGGGAATCGGCGCTTGGGCGGCCGGAATGGCCCGCGCGGGAAGGCTGGTGCTCCCAAATTCGGCCATTCTATTGTTCCTTGTGGCCATCATCACCTGGCTGTTGGGTCTGATGGCCAGCCAGGTGGCAACCTCGCTGGTGCCCTATAGGGGGGACGAAACGTTGTTGCTGGATGATGAGGCCTTTGCGGATTTGGAGCCGGAGCGCGAAGCGTGATCGAGCCCACCACGATCGCGCTGCGAGTCGAAGTGTCAGGCGGCCTTTTCGGCCAGGACGAACGTCCAGAGGAACGGCCGGCGTACTTCCAGAACGTTGAACGAGCCCGAGATGAATCGGCGGAAGCCCCGGCTCGTCCAATGATTGAAGTGTTCGGGGGTGTTTCCGAAGTCCTTGAGGTATTTCAGCCGCAGCATATTTCCGATGCGCCACCAGGGCTCGTTGGGAACGCTGGCCAGGAGGTAGCGGCGGCTGACGCGGGCCAGCTCGGCGAGCGCGGCCTGAGGATCACCCAGGTGTTCGAACACTTCCATCATGAGCACCAGATCGATCGACTCGGCGGGGAAGGGTAAGCGATGGACATCACCGGCGGCCAGCCTGCCACTTCCGATCACAGATTTCGCTTCGAGCACCCGCGCAATATCAATGTCCATCCCGTAGCTGGTCGGACCCTGCAGGCGGCTGAGGATAGTTCCTTCGCCACAGCCCGCATCCAGGATGGATTCTGCATGGACTCGTCCTACCATCTCGGAAACCGCGCGCAGGAAGCGCCGGTTAGCGTACTGCACCAGCGGACTGGGATCCGAATACTTTGCCTGGGTGGGAGCCAGATTCGCCGCCGATTCGGGTGGTCGTGAAGGTGATGGATTTGTCAACCGTGTCGCTTTCAGCCGCTTTCAATAGTGAGGCGCCGCCCTTGCGAAGGCGGCCCTCGGCCACGGAATGTAGCCAGTTCATTGTAATCAGGGTTGCACGCCCAGAAGGAGTCGCTAGTGCCAATTGAATATCAGGAGACCACTGAAGATCTGCAGACCCGGATCGACATTCACAAGAAGTACGGCAGTCGCGATATCGATCAATGGATGCTTGATTTGCTCAAACCGGAACGCGGCATTCGGATTCTGGATGTCGGCTGCGGCTCCGGGAAACAATTGCTCGCTTTTCACGAGCACCTTGAGGGCCAGGCGCAGATAACCGGTGGTGACGTAAATAAGGAGCTGCTTGACCAGGCACGCGAGCGAAACGCTGCGGCAGGCAACCCCTGGCATATCGAGGAACTAGATTTCAATTCTCGGTTCCCCCACGAGGATGATTCCTTCGATCTTGAATCCTGTTGTTTCGCCATCTACTACGCCGGCTACATTCCCTTTACCGTCGGAGAAATGCACCGGGTGCTCAAGCCGGGTGGAACACTCTTTACCACCGGCCCCATGCCCCAGAACAAGCAGACTTTCTACGAAGTGATTGGCGAGGCCACCGGCAAGCCGATTCCTCCGATGCCCGGAAGCTCGAGGTACGACAGTGAAATCCTCGGGACGATCCGCGACCAGTTTTCGGAAGTCGATCTGCATATCTTTGAGAACCCGCTGGATTTCGGTGCGGCTGAACCATTCGTCGACTACGCGCGTGCGTCGCTCTCTGAGGACCGAAAGCTCTGGAACTCGCTATTTGAATCCAGCGAGGATTACGAGAAAGTGATATCTCAAATCGAGCAGGCGGCGCAAGCGCGGATTGAGCGCGAGGGCCACATTGTGATGACCAAGGTAGTTGGCGGCATCGTCGCCACCAAATAGCGAGGGTGTGGTAAATGCATTTCTACGGCAAGAAAGTCCTCTTTCTGGGAGCGCATCCAGACGACATCGAGCTCGGTTGTGGGGCGCTGATCTCCAACATCGCCGCCAAGGCGCAGATCCGGTGCGTCACGCTCTCCGACAATCAGACCAATCCCGCGCTGGCAGGATTGGTCGAAGAGCACCATGCGAGCATGGCGATCTTGGGCCTTGGGAAGGACAGCGTGGTCGTTGAGAAGTTCGAGACGCGCAACTTCCCGCGTGATCGCCAGGAAATCCTGGAATACCTGTATGAGCTGAACGTGCAATTTCGGCCAGCGCTCGTGTTTGTCCATACGCGAGCCGATATCCATCAGGACCACCAGGTCGTGACCGAGGAGGCGCTGCGCGCGTTTCGCGGGGTGTCAGTTCTCGGCTTTGATGTGCTTCGCAGCAGCTACGGGTTCTTTCCCCACTTCCTGGCGGAAGTGGACGAAGAGGACGTGGAGCGGAAGCTCAACGCGCTTTCCGTATACGAGACCTACAGTCAGCGATACTACTTCGATCTGGAAGTGGCGCGGGCCACGCTGGTGCGGCATGGCGCCTTGGCCGAACGACCCTACGCGGAGGGGTTCGACATCCTGCGTATCGTGGGCAATTTCGCAGAGGGTGAAGACGAGTAGATTGGCCTTGGTGAGAGTACCTCGAGCGCGTCCAGTCTTTTCAGCCGTACCGCGCGGGCGGCCGCGTTCCTATACCGCCGCCATGCCGCTGCGGGCGCTCAAGGCTGCGAGGACCAAACCGTGACGCGCATCCTGATTTCGGGATTGGGATCGATCGGGCGAAGGCACCTGGGGAACCTGGTGGAATTGGGAGTGGCAGACATCCTCCTGCACAGAACCGGCAAAAGCACTCTCCCGGACGATGATCTGAAGGAATTTGAATCCGAAAGCGACCTGGCGCGCGCGCTCGAACGCTGGCAGCCGGACGCGATACTGGTGACCAATCCGACCGCGCTGCATCTCGATATCGCCGTTCCTGCAGCTCGCAGCGGCTGCCACCTCTTCATTGAGAAGCCGCTTTCGCACTCCATGCAAGGGATCGACGATCTGGAGGCCGCGGTTGAATCCGGGGGCGGCCAGGTGTTGATCGGCTTCCACTTTCGCTTCAATCCGGGACTGCGCGCGATCAAGGAATTGCTAAAAGAGGGCGCGGTCGGGCGCCCGCTCAGCGCCAGGGTCTATTGGGGTGAGCATCTGCCGGATTGGCACCCGTGGGAGGACTACCGGGCTTCGTACAGCGCTCGATCCAATCTGGGCGGGGGCGTGGTTCTGACCCTCTCCCATCCATTCGACTATCTTCGTTGGTTGCTGGGGGAGATCTCCGATGTTCAAGCGCTGACCGCCAATTCAGGGAGCCTCGGCATCGATGTCGAAGATACGGCTTCAGTCTTGATGGGTCTGGAGCAGGGTCTTGTCGCCAATGTGCAGCTGGACTATCTCCGCCGTCCGCCGGCTCACTCGCTTGAGATCATCGGTACGGAGGGGGCGATTCAATGGGAGGGGCTGAGCGGGCACGCGCGCTGGTACGACCCGAAGGACGCGCAGTGGAATGAGCTACCCCCGCCGGAAGGGTTTGAGCGCAACACGATGTTCATGGAAGAAATGCGCCACTTTCTCGCCATTGTGGCGGGTGAGGAGCAGCCGGCGTGCGGGCTCAAAGATGGGATTCGTGTGCTGGAGATAGTAGAGGCGGTCCATGAGTCTGCCAAGACAGGCTCAAGAGTCGCGCTCATGAGGGTTAAGGCATGACGGACGATTTAAACCAGCAATCGGCCTTTGACAAGTTTGACATCGCCGACCGGGTGGCGATCGTGACCGGGGGAGCCGGCCTGCTCGGCCGGTCGCATGCGATGACGCTTGCCTCCGCCGGAGCGGCGGTGGTCATTGCGGACATCCGAAAGCAGGCCGCCGATGAGACCGCCGATGACGTCCGCGCAGCCACCGGGCGCGGATGCCTGCCCCTGGCGGTGGATGTAAGCGACGCCGGATCTGTAGGAACGATGGTCAAGCAGACCTTGGAGCGCTGCGGGAGAATCGACATCCTAGTGAACAACGCCGCGCTCGATCCCAAGTTTGATCGCGAGCACGCCGACAAGCATCCGACCCGCTTCGAACAGTTCCCGCTCGATGCGTGGCAGCAAGCGATGGACGTGAACATCACCGGGATGTTCCTGTGCGCCCAAGCCGTCGCACCGACCATGGTCGAGGCTGGCCAGGGCGTGATGGTCAACGTCTCATCCACCTACGGCATCGTCGGACCCGATCAGCGCCTGTACCAGCGGGAGGGCCAGCCGCAGCAGATCAAGCCGGTGACCTATTCGGTTGCGAAGGCGGCCGCGCTCGGGCTGACGCGTTACCTGGCGACCTACTTCGCGGGGAAGGGGATTCGGGTCAACGCGCTGACGCCCGGGGGAGTAATTGCAGATCACGACGATGAGTTCGTCCGACGCTACTCTGCCAAGACCGTTCTCGGGCGAATGGCCGAAAAGGAGGAAATCAGCAGCGCGCTGCTGTTCCTGGTCTCGGATGCCTCCTCGTACATGACCGGCGCCAATCTCGTGGTGGACGGGGGCTGGACGGCCTGGTGAGCGGTCGGAAGGTCCTTGCGGTGGTCCCTGCGCGCGGCGGCTCGCGTTCGATTCCGCGCAAGAACATCAAGCCGTTTGCTGGGCACCCGCTGCTTGCGTACAGCATCGCGGCAGGTCTCCAGTCGAACCGCGTCACCCGCGTGATCGCCTCCACGGACGACGAAGAGATTGCAGAAGTGGCTCGCAATTACGGCGCGGAGGTTCCCTTCCTGCGACCGGCGGAGCTGGCTCAAGACCACACGACGGATCTGCCGGTTTTTCAGCATGCTCTCGATTGGCTAAGCCGCGAAGAGAAGTATGTACCGGAGATCGTGGTGCAGCTGCGTCCGACGTCGCCAATCCGGCCGCTGGATTGCGTCGATCGGGCGGTGGAGATCCTTCTGGAGAACGCGGAGGCGGATTCGGTGCGCGGCGTCGTTCCATCCGGTCAGAACCCCTACAAGATGTGGGTTATCCAAGATTCGGGTTCTATGACTCCATTGCTCGGCGATGGTCCGCCGGAGGCGTACAACCGGCCTCGACAGGCGTTGCCGCCCACCTATTGGCAGACGGGGCACATCGATGCGATCCGCGCGGGGGCCATCACCGACCAAGGCTCAATGAGCGGCCGTGTGATTCTGCCGCTGGTGCTGGATTCGAGATACGCGATCGATATCGATACGCCAGAAGATTGGAGGCGCGGCGAGCGACTGGTTGAACAGGCCCAACTCGACATGGTGAGGCCCGGGCAGGCGCCGCGCCCGCTTCCGGAGGTCGTTGAGCTGCTGGTGCTCGATTTCGACGGTGTACTGACGGACGATCGAGTGTGGGTGAATGAACATGGAGAGGAAGCCGTGGCAGCCCATCGCGGCGATGGCTACGGCGTGGCTCAGCTGCGCGAGGCTGGGTTGGAGATCATCGTCATCTCGCGCGAGGAAAATGAGGTGGTCGCGGCGCGCTGCAAGAAACTCGGCATTCCCGCCCTGCAAGGAATCAGGGACAAGGCCTCCGCGCTGCGAGAGGTGCTGGAGCGGGGCAACATCGATTCGCGTCGAGCAGTGTATGTGGGCAACGACGTCAACGACCTGCCGTGTTTCCCGCTCGTCGGATGCGCGGTGGCCGTGTCGGACGCCCATCCACAGGTCCTGGCGGCGGCCGATAGGAGACTATCCCACCCGGGTGGGCACGGAGCGGTGCGCGAGCTTTGCGACCAATTGCTGCCGCGCGTAGTAGATAGGGAGCGTAATGACTAGAGAAATCCGAATCGGTGATCGCCTTCTGGGAGACGGCCACCCCACCTACATCGTGTCTGAAATCGGCATCAATCACAACGGAGTCCTGGAGGACGCCAAGCGCCTGATCGATGCCTCCATGTTGGCAGGCGTCGACGCGGTCAAGTTTCAGAAGCGCACGCCGGAACTATGTGTGCCGCCCGAGCAGCGTGACAAAATGCGCGAGACACCCTGGGGCTACATCTCTTACTTGGATTACCGTTACAAAGTCGAGTTCGGCGAGCAGGAATATGCTGCCGTCGAGGCCTATTGCGCCGAGAGGAATCTGCAGTGGTTCGTATCCGTATGGGACGAACCGTCGGTCGATTTCATGGAGCCCTTCGATCCGGTTTGTTACAAGATCCCCTCCGCTTCGCTGACCGACCACGA
The DNA here is from genome assembly GCA_036986135.1 of Anaerolineae bacterium. Classification (GTDB taxonomy): domain Bacteria; phylum Chloroflexota; class Anaerolineae; order Anaerolineales; family E44-bin32; genus JADFRG01. Next base: position 39,571 of record BTQZ01000019.1, read on the forward strand.
TCTCCTGCGTCGGGTGC
>BTQZ01000020.1:0-39388 GCA_036986135.1 Anaerolineae bacterium
TGCTTGGCGCGCTCTGTAAAATACGAGCGATAGCGAACCATCATGGCGAGCGTAGCTTAGTGGTAAAGCACCGCACTGTGGCTGCGGGGACCGCGGGTTCGAATCCCGTCGCTCGCCCCAAAAGAAACCGCCGTTGACCCCGATCAACGCCGGTTTCTTTTCGTTCGTTCGAGGGTTCAGCAGCGCCCTACTCGATCAGGTTGTGGCGATCCATGCACTCGTAGAGCAGATTATTGGCCCGTATGTAGCGCATCCGCGCTTTGCGCTCATGGTCGTGGGCTTCCTGCATTTGTCTGAAGAAACCCGGATGAAGGGGTTCGACTTGTGCGGGGGGATCGGCGGGCAACCTAACCAGGTACTCGCGGGTCGCCTCGGCAGCCTTCACCCATTCATCGATCGCCTCTCTCAGGGCTGCGGCTTGTTCTTCACAGGGTGACTGCATCGGATCCATTTACGACACTCAACATTCTATTCTGATCCGAGGCAATGGCAAACCCCAAGGGTATACTTCACCGGATTCGTATGTTTTATGATCACGCCCGCAGAGAACGCGGACTGCTCCTAGGACTGATCGCCGTTAGTCTGCTCGCTGTCACGGTATTGGCAAGCGGGCTGTCCTCCGTCGAGGTGCAGACCAGTCGCCAGTTGACCCTTGAAGCGGTTCGCCAGATCGCTGATTTGGCAGACTTGCCCCTATCAGGTCCTGTGCTGTCGGCTCTGTCATTCCTGGCAGGGTTTTTCCGCCTGCTGATCCTGGTGCTGCTGCCCTTCTCTATCTACTACTTGGTTACTTCGCCCAATTTACGGAAGCGAGTGCTCGTGCAGGTGCTGTACCTGCTAGGATTTGCCTACATGTTGCTTGCCTTGTCTAAAACCCTTGGCCAGGTCCCGAATACGGTCACTGCAGAGCAACCCTCCGTCGGCCCCGCTACTCCGGCAAACCCAGGCATCATCTCCAGCATCGTTGAAGCCCCGGGCTGGCTATTTGTCATCGCGAGCGCAGCCATCACGATCTTGCTTGCCGCGCTCGCGATTCAGGTCTACCGCAGGTTCCTGAGGGCAGAAGAACCCGCTCACAGCGCGGCAGCCGAAGCTCGCTGGGCTCTGGGTGCGCTAGATCGAGGAGTCAATCTTGAGAATGTCATCTTTCAGGCATACCACCGACTCTGCGCCACCTCATCCGATCGGCTCGGACTGCCTCGACAACGTGATATGACGCCGATGGAGTACGAAAGGGTGCTCGCCAAATCGGGGGTTCCAGTACCCCCTCTGGCGCGGCTCACCCGCCTATTTGAAAAGGCGCGCTACGGCTCTGCGGTATTGAGCACCGAAGACGAGAAGGAAGCGGTCGCCGCCTTGCGTCAAATCCTCAGCGAGGAAAGCTGACCCCGCGCAGAGCTGCACTCATAGCAGGGGTCCTGGTCGCCGTCCTGTTGCTCACCAGGTTCATTTACCTTGCGCTGGTGCTCTATCTGGGCCGGCCACTGGGCCAGCTCTATCTGGCCTTTCTGCGCCTTGCGGAGCGTGCTCCACAGGATTGGATTTGGGCTACCGTCATCGCGCTCGCGATGCTCATTGGTCTTCGGAATCTATCCTCGCATCATAAATCGACCCCTCCGGCCGACCCACAGGCCCAATACCAACCGGAGAGTTTGGAATCCTGGCTGGTCTTACTGCAGGAGCGAAAACGAGGGGGATACTTCCGGTGGAGACTCGCGAGCCAGCTGGCCGACCTTCATTCTCAGATCGGAGACAATCCGCAGCTTGATCCATCACGCCAAATACAGGATTACCTTCAGATTGGTCGGGATCGGCGAACGATCCGTGCCGGCGAGGCTATGGCCGCCAATTCACCCGACCTTGAGCATGTGGTTGGGTACTTAGAACGCAGTATGCGGGCTGAAAATGGCAGCTGATATCGAATCGCTCGGCCGATTGGCGGCCACAGTGGTCGAGGAGGTCGAGCGTGCGATTATCGGTAAGGGTGTAGTCCTCGAGCAGGTGATCGCGGCTCTCCTGGCAGGTGGACATGTATTGATTGAGGATTTTCCCGGCCTGGGCAAGACGGTCATGGCCAAGAGCTTCGCACAGGCGTTGGGATTGGAGTTCAAGCGGATCCAATTCACGCCCGATCTGCTCCCGGCGGATATCACGGGCTCATACGTCTTGAACAGAGAGAGCGGCTCGTTGGAACTCCAACGCGGTCCCATCTTTGCCAACATCCTGCTGGCGGATGAAATCAATCGTGCCTCCCCAAAAACTCAATCCGCGCTGCTGGAGGCGATGCAGGAGCGTCAGGTCACGCTCGAGGGAGAAACGCTTGGTCTGCCTGACCCGTTCATCGTGATCGCCACCCAGAACCCCATCGAATACGAGGGTACTTTTCCGCTCCCGGAGGCTCAGCTGGACCGTTTCATCATGAAGATCAGCGTCGGCTATCCGGCCCTTGAAGAGGAGAAGCTCATTCTCTCTCGTAGGCGAGAGCGGAGAAGTGAGGCGGCTGAAATATCGTTAGTCGCCACGGCTGCCGATTTGGTGGATGCGCGCCAGGTCGTGGAGGCCATTCACGTTGACAGTGACATTGAGCACTACATCGTTCAGATCGTAGCCGCCACACGTAGCGACAAGCGAGTAGCTGTGGGCGCGAGTCCAAGAGGCTCGCTGGCGCTGATGAATCTCGCCCGCGCATGGGCTGGCATTCATGGAAGGGATTTTGTGCTCCCGGACGATGTGAAGCAGCTCGCTCATCCGGCACTTGTGCATCGGCTCCTTCTGCAGCCGGAGCACTGGATGGAACGCAATGCAGCAGCCGATGTGCTGGCGACTGCGCTGACCTCTACGCCGGTTCCCGTTCTAGACCGCACGTGAAACGCGCCGGCTTCCTGACCTTCCTGATCCTCGCACTTCTGGCGGCGGGGCTAGCGTTGAGGGACGGCGGGATCGTTGCTCTCTCACTTCCCTTGATTACATACCTGGCAATTGGGCTGCTTCAATTCCCGCGCTCGCCGCGTCTGGATGCGTACGCTCATTTATCACAATCCAGTGCTACCGAGGGTTCCATCGTAGGAGTGAGCGTTCGGGTGCGAAATCCTGGACCGGCGCTGAGCCACCTCCAAATCCGGGATAGCGTCCCGGCTGGCCTCTCCATAATTCAGGGAGCCCGCGCAGCGCTTGGATCACTGGCTGAAGGTGGAAGCCACGAAATTATGTACGCCGTCCGTTCCACTCGAGGTCTTTACAATTTTAAGGGTGTGGAAATCACCGCCTCCGACCCACTCACGCTTTTCCACAGGGCATTTCACCATCCGATCCCGCGGTCGCTGTTGGTTCGTCCCAATCTCCGTCGGCTGCGTCATGTGCAGCTGCAGCCATTCCGCACCGGGGTCCACCCGGGCTTATATCGAGCTCGTCGCGGCGGTCCAGGGGTGGAATTCCACGGTGTACGGCCGTTCATGGCAGGGGACGCGCGACGTCGGATAAACTGGAAAGCCAGCGCCCGGCATGGCGATTCTCTGTTCATCAACGAATTCGAGCAGGAGCGCGCGGTGGAGATTGGGATTATCCTCGATGCTAGGTCTAGAAGCAACGTCGTAGCTGCCGGTCGATCCTCGTTTTCGTCATCCGTTCAAGCCGCGGCCTCGCTGAGCGCCTTCTTCTTGGCCCAGGCCAATCGCGTGGGTCTCATGCTCTATGGAAGCCACCTCGATTGGACGGTGCCTGGCTACGGCCGAGTTCAGCGCGAGCGCATCATGCGCGTGCTTGCCAAAGCTCGCGTGGGTCACAGCCGGATCTTCGACCGAATGAAATACCTGCCGACTCGATTGTTTCCTCCGCAGTCGCAGCTCATCTTCATCAGCCCCGTGCTTCGGGAGGATGTTGGGTTTTTGAGAATCCTGCGCGCGCGCCGCTATCCCATCCTGGTAGTGAGTCCCGATCGGATCTCCGCGGAAGCCGAGGTACTAAAGGGTGAATCGGATCTGGACCTGGCGGTGAGGCTCGCTCGCCTCGAGCAGTCTCTGATCACGCGCAGCCTGACCCAGGCGGGGATTCAACGCGTGGTATGGGACATTGCCCAACCGCTTGAGCAAGCAATCGAGATGCAAGTTGGCCGGCCCCGCAGGTGGCTGCGAGCGGTTGGAGCGCGAAACCGGTGATGGGGGCCGCGCGCCTAGCCTTCCTGCTTTCCACGGCAGCGCTGGCAGCCGCGTTCGCATTCGAGGAGAAGTGGCTCTGGCTAATCGCACTGTCGGCCAATACTGCATTTGGGATCGTTGCCAACCGACGCGAATGGGTGCCAGGGTGGTTTCTTCTGCAGCTGGCGCTTTCAGCCGTAAGCGACATCCCCGCCCTGCTGGCGCTGGCGGCAACCACCTCCGGGCTCGCCTATTGGGACCTGGCAGCGCATCATCGGCTGGTGCAGTCCGCGGAACACATATTCAACTCCGAAGCTCTTATCGGAAGCCACTACCGCAGTCTAGCGCTGGCGCTCGCCGGCGGTAGTCTTTTCGGGGTGATCGCCTTAGGGGTGCCGCTAAGGCTCAACTTCGTCGCCGCTGTCCTTCTGGCGCTGCTAGCCGTGGCTGGCATAGCGGGCCTGGCGGATACGGCACGCTCGGCCTCTAGCTAAAGGGGAACTCGTCCAGCCACAGTCGATTTGAATTGAGCGGGCGATCGGCCACCATGCGCCATACGCGGTCGGCTTCTAAATCGAAGCCTGAGGAGGGTAGGCCGCCGAGCCGAAATCGCTTTCACGCTCGAGGAACACTACCATCGATGAGCGTACGCGGGTCACGTTGTGGTGGTAGACTCGCCCCCCGAATGCGTTCCGAAGCAATCGCCCACCCAAATATTGCCTTAATCAAGTATTGGGGGAATCGAGATGATGACCTGCGTATTCCCGCGAACGGGTCGATTTCCTTGACGCTCGGAGGATTGGAAAACCGCATGTCGGTAAGATTCGACGAGGGATGGGATGCAGATGCTCTCATCATCAATGGCGAAACATCCGGCCCCGAGATGCTCGAACGAGCCAGTCGTCACCTGGATTTGTTGCGCCACGAGGCGGGCGTCGAAGCTGGAGCGCAAGTGGAAAGCGTGACCAACTTTCCCCTGGGCGCGGGTATCGCCTCATCTGCGGCGGCCTACGCGGCCCTGACCGTTGCAGCCGCATCCGCGCTGGGTTTGGAGCTCGACCAGCGTGCGCTCTCCAGGATCGCCAGGCGGGGCTCTGGATCTGCCGCACGCTCAATTTACGGCGGATTCGTCGAGATGATGGCCGGTGACACCGACCAATCGAGCTATGCGAAGCAACTCGTCACCGCGGATCATTGGCAGATCATAGATCTCGTCGTACTGGTGGACGAAAATGTCAAGCACACTGGCTCCACCGCCGGGCACGCCTTGGCCGCCTCCAGCCCGCTGCAAGAGACCCGGGTAGCGGATGCCCCACGGCGGCTTAAGGCGTGCCGCAAGGCCATCCTGGATCGAGATTTTCAATCTCTGGCCCATATCGTGGAGAGGGATAGCGACATGATGCATGCCATCATGATGACATCAGAACCCCCTCTTCACTTCTGGAGCGGAGATACCTTGCAGATCATGGCTGCGGTGCGGGAACTGAGGGCGCAGGGCGCTGCTGTGTGCTATTCGATCGACGCCGGTCCAAACGTACACTGCCTGTGCCTTCCAGAAAGTGAAAATGATGCCCTGCGGGCGCTGACTCGCGAAGGCAAGCGCGCCTGGAAGGTGCTCAGAGCGCATCCTGGACCCGCCGCAAGTGTGGTATGAAGGTCCGAGTACGGCTCATATAGGCTGGATGATATAATCGGGCGAATTTTCAAGAATGCATGTGGGTAGAGTTTTAAATGACTGATTTTGTCCTATTCGCTCTTGTGTTGGGCGCCCTGATCATAGGCCACGAATTTGGGCACTTCATCGCCGCGCGACTAATGAAGGTGCGGGTGAAAGAGTTCGGCCTGGGATTTCCGCCGCGCCTGGTGACGCTATTCGAAGCCGGCGGAACTCGCTTCACGCTGAATTTGGTCCCTCTGGGAGGTTTTGTTCGCCCAGCCGGCGAAGATGATCCCTCGGTCGAGGGTGGGCTGGCGGGCGCGAACAAGCGGACTCGAGCTGCGGTCCTTATTGCCGGTCCGCTTGCTAATGTGCTGCTGGCTATTGTCGCATTTACGGCAGCCTACAAATTCGCCGCTCCCGATCCGGAAAAGGTCTTGATAACGAGCGTCGAACCTGGCTCCCCGGCGGCCTCAGCCGGCGCCATGGCCAATGACATCATCCTGGCGGTTGACCAGATCGAAATCAACGATTTTCTGACGCTGCAGGATGCCATTAACGATCGGTTGGGCGAATCCATGACGCTTTTCGTGCAGCGGGGCGAGGAAGTGGTAAGTTTGCCGATGGCGCCACGCCTCGATCCGCCGGATGGTCAAGGCCCGGTCGGTGTAACGCTAGGCAATCCAACCCGCGCCGTAGGCTGGCCGGAAGCCATTGGATTGGGCGTCAATTCCGCGCGATTCCAGTTTGCCGAGATGGTACACCTCCCGAGCCGGCTGATTCGCGGTGAGCTCGAACCGGAAGAAGCGCGCATCAGTGGGCTAAAGGGTATGTACGATATGATGGTATGGGCGGGCCAGATCGATCGCTCTTCTCAGCGACCATTTCTGACCTTAAACCTGATCGGTGTCATCAGCGCGGGTCTGGCATTGGCAAACTTGCTCCCGATTCCGGCCTTAGACGGCGGAAGGTTGATGTTCGTGGCTTTCGAGGCCATATTTGGCAAGCGTGTACCTCCGCAGCACGAGGGGCTGGCGCACACGGTAGGCTTCATGGTATTGCTGGCCCTCATAATTTATGTGAATCTCCAGGACTTCATCAACCCCATCATTCTCCCCCGGTAGTTGCCAAATGCAGGAGTCCTTCGTTGATCTGCTTAAATCGCTGACCAACGATGCCGAGCCGGTAGCCGGAGTCCGCCTGGCAGAGCTTTCCGATCTAGATGCTCAAAGGCTGGAAGGATTTGCCAGTGTTTGGGAACGCCTGCCTTCCGATCGGCGTCAAGTCCTTCTGGAAGAACTCGGCCTCATAGCGGACGCTCAAATCGAACTAAGCTTCGAGGCCATCAATCGCCTCGCATTAGATGACACGGATTCCACCGTACGCATGCAGGCGATCGAAAACCTCTGGGAGTGCGAGGACCCGGGACTTGCCAGCGCATTCCTTGTGAAAATAAATGAGGACGCCGCTCCTGAAGTGAGAGCTGCCGCCGGGAAGGCGCTCGGAGTCTTCATGCTGATCGGCGAGGCCCGTAAGCTTGATCCAGGCCTGCAACATGCAATTGAAGAAGCGCTCCTGCAGGCGACCCGGACCGATTCAAGTGGCGAAGTCCGCGATATGTGCCTCCAAACCCTCGGGTACTCATCTCGGCCGGAGGTGACAAATCTGATCGAGGAGGCCTATGCCGCAGGGACTGAAGCCAGGCTGACCAGCGCGCTGCGCGCAATGGCTCACTCCGCAAACCCAAACTGGGGAGAAAGCGTCATGGCCCAGCTGCATGACTCCTCCCCTAGAATCCGGCTCGAAGCGGTACGCGCAGCCGGCGAGATCGACTTGCGGGAGGGCATTCCCGACCTGATTGAGCTTCTCGATGATGTTGACGAATCGGTGCGTCGCGCGGCGGTGTGGTCATTGAGCCAAATCGGGGGGCCACAGGCCACCGAAGTGCTTAATTCGATGTACGAAGAAACCCTGGACGAGATCGAGTCAGAGCTGCTCCAAGACGCGATCGACAATCTTGCCTTCGTTGAAGGCGCGCGAGACCTGTACACGTTCGAGCAGGACGATCCTCCGGATCTCAGAGCTTGAGCGAACTGCTCGAGCTTTTTGTCAATAACATCTTTCCGATCCTCTTGGTTGCGAGCATCGGCTTCTTGCTTCAGAAGCTGCTCAAGATCGATCCCCGCCCCCTCTCCCAGATCACGTTTTATGTACTGTCCCCTGCCCTGGTCTTCACGCTCATAGTTTCGGCAGGGATCGAAGGGGGCCGGGTATTGTCCATGATGGCCTTTGCTGCGGCAGTTGTGCTGCTAACTGCCGGAGTGGGCTACGCATTGGCCAGGACGATCGGGCTCGGAGGCAAGCGCGGAGCCGCCTTTCTCCTGACTACCGCCTTTATGAACGCCGGCAACTATGGCCTCTCGCTCAATCAATTCGCCTTCGGAGACATGGGCCTGGCGCTTGCCAGCATCTTCTTTGTGGCCAGCCTAATGATGACTAATTCGCTTGGCGTGTACGTGGCCTCCGTCGGAGGCGGTAGCGCGTTACAAGCACTCAAGGGATTGACCAAAGTGCCGGCCGTGTACGCCATCCCGCTGGCGCTGGCAATCCGCGCGCTTGGTTTTGCGGTCCCGCTTCCCATAAGCCGGCCCCTCGAACTGCTCTCTCTCGCCACGATTCCTGCCATGCTGCTGCTCCTGGGGATGCAGATCGCCCGCGCGGGAGTTCCGCGGCACGGGAAGTTGCTGAGCGCGAGCGTCGCCATCAAGCTGCTTGTTGCTCCATCCATTGCACTCCTGATTTCGCCTTTGTTTGGGCTTGAAGGCCTGGCGCGTGATGTCGGTATCCTGCAGTCCGCAATGCCGACGGCGGTCATGACAACCATCATCGCCATCGAGTACGATACCGATGCGGCTTTCGTGACCGGCGCGGTGCTGGTTACCACCCTCCTCAGCCCCCTCACACTGACGCCGCTGATGGCCATTCTGCTTAGCTGAAGCCAGTGCGCCCGTTGAGCGGGTCGAATGCTTATGGATCTCGCGGATCTCGCGGGAAGTGTGTCTATGGAGAGCGGCTGCCTATCACTAGGCGGAGCTCTACATGATGTCCGATTGCTACTTCCGCCCACGCAAGATGACCGTATATCGAAATGAACGCCACGATGGCAAGATTCCAAAACGCGAGGGTGGCAGTCTCACCAACGGAGTGATTCTCCGACCAATTCTGGATTGCCTCTCTCATATCAGTGCACGTCGGCGTTAATAGTTTCTTCCTATCATTTAATCCTTTGATCCAAACTTACAGCGCGCTAACAGGTGCGTCGGCGTCGAATCCCAGCCCTTTGGACTTGAGCGACATGAAGCGTCCCGTACCGATCACCAGGTGATCGAGCACTTCGATGTCGAGCAGACGTCCCGCGTCGACCATGGCGCGTGTGACTGCGATATCTTCAGCGCTCGGCGACGGATCTCCACTTGGATGATTATGTACGACGATAACCGATGCCGCATTTGCACGGACCGCGTCTCTGAAGACCTCCCCAACCCGAATCAACGAAGTGTTCAGCGACCCCTGATAGACCTCAGCAACGCGAATGAGCCGATTGCGGGTATCGAGCAGTAGGACCCTCAGGTGCTCCTGGCTCAAGGCGCCCATCTCGTACATGACGAGCTCGGCTGCCTGTTCCGGCGATTGAATCGTCGCACGATCCTCTGGAACCGATACGGCCAGCCGCCGGCCGAGCTCGATCGCCGCTCCCAACTGAGCCGCTTTTGCCGGGCCGATCCCGCGGGTCTTGACCAAATCCACATAGTCTGCCTTGTGCAGCCCCGGCAATCCGCCAAATTCATCGAGCAGTTCCTGGGCGAGCTGAACGGCATTTAGGCCCGGCACGCCGGTTCCCAGAAGAATCGCCAAAAGCTCCGGATTCGAGAGAGCCTGCGGGCCCTGTCGTTCTAGCCGCTCACGCGGTCGATCGTTGGATCGCATGTCTTTGATTCGGTGAACCGTATACATCGTATTCCTTCCGTTCTGTCACCCGACCTGCGGATTACGCCACAACTGAAAACATCAACCCGCTGTATAATCGCGCCGGTTTCCACGCCCATCTTGAGCAACCTAACGACGATCTTCCAGTATTTAACGGCATTACTTGGGGCCTTCTTGGCCGCTCTATGGCTGGCCTTAATTTTCTGGACCTATCGTGATATTCGCTCCCGGACGCAGGATAGGCTTGTCCAGATCCTCGCCGCCCTATTGGCGGCTGTCATGGGTCCGTTCGGCGTCTTGATTTACCTGGTCCTTCGTCCTCGGCTTACGATTGACCAGGAATATCAACAGACACTGGAAGAGGAAGCACTACTGGCTGAAATTGAGGATGAATCCCTATGCCCGGGGTGCGGTGGCCGCACTCACGCCGACTGGCAGCTCTGTCCCACCTGTCACACCCATCTCCGAAAGGGGTGCGACCACTGTGGGCGTCTGATGGAATTGTCGTGGCAGGTATGCCCTTACTGCAGCACTCCGATGGAGGGAGTCACGACAGAGCTTCAGGGCACGGAGACCTAGTTCAGTCCAATTTGAGCGCGGACCAACCCGCGTATTCCGCCGCTTCCCCAAGATCCCGCTCGATTCGTAACAACTGATTGTACTTCGCCACGCGATCAGAGCGTGCCGGCGCTCCAGCCTTGATCTGCCCCATCCGCAGGCCAACCGCCAGATCCGCGATCGTGGCATCTTCTGTTTCCCCGGATCGGTGTGAGGCAACGCAGGTCCAGCCCGCCTTCTGGCAGAGCCGGACGGCCTCAATCGTCTCGCTCAGGCTTCCAATCTGGTTCAGCTTGACTAGCAACGCGTTGCCGGCCTTCTGATCGATGGCACGCTTCACCCGTTCCGGGTTCGTGACCAGGAGATCGTCCCCTACGATTTGGATATTGCCTCCCAGCTCTTCGGTCATTGCCTGCCAATTCGACCAATCGTCCTGCGCCAGACCATCTTCGATGGACACGATGGGATAACGCTCAACCCAATCTTTCCAAAAGGCCACCATGCCCTGGCCATCCAGGGTGAGTCCCTCCGTCCGGAGGTGGTATTCCCCATTCTCATAGAATTCCGAGGCGGCCGGATCCAGTGCTAATCCCACCTGCTCGCCGGCCGTGTAGCCGGCGCGTTCTATAGCTTCCAGAATGACTTCTACCGCCTCCGAGTTTGACTTTAGCGCGGGAGCGTATCCGCCTTCGTCCCCAACGAGCACGGTGTAGCCTTTGTCTTTTAGCACCTGCTTAAGCGCATGATAGATTTCCGCTCCCCACCTAAGCCCCTCGGAAAAGCTCTCCGCTCCCAGCGGCATCACCATAAATTCTTGCGCGTCCGTAGTCTGCCAACTGGTGTGAGCGCCCCCATTGAGGATATTCAACATTGGCACCGGCAGCAGAGTTGCCGCATCGCCGCCAAGCGAGCGATAGAGAGGCGTGCCGGCGGCGGCGGCGGCGGCCTTGGCCGCCGCCAAGCTGACACCGAGAATGGCATTCGCCCCAAGCCTGGCCTTGTTTGAGCTCCCATCCAACTCAATCATCGCTTGGTCTAATTTCAGGTGGTCGGCGGCATCCATCCCAATCACGCGATCGGCGATTTCCCCGTTCACGTTCGCAACCGCCTTGCTCACACCCTTCCCCAGGTAGCGCTCCCTATCACCGTCTCGCAGCTCCAGTGCCTCGTGCACGCCGGTTGAGGCCCCGGAGGGGACGATGGCTTGACCCAGGCTGCCATCGCCTAACCGAACCTCTACTTCCACCGTAGGATTGCCACGTGAATCGAGCACTTGCAGGGCTCTGAGCGAGTCGATTTGTGTGTCCACGTCGGAGGGGATTATAACCACCTATACGAAATGCCCAATAACAGCCGCATGTTAGAATCCGCCGAATGTCGACCTATTTAGACTACGCGGCCACCACCCCACTAGGCGACACGGTTCTTGATCGAATGCTTCCCTACCTGAAGGAGGATTTCGGCAACCCGTCCTCTGTGCACGTTTGGGGTCAGCGAGCGGAATGGGCAGTCGAGGAGGCCAGGCAGCGGGTCGCGGAGGGTCTCGGCTGCCGGCCGGAAGAAGTGATCTTTACCAGCGGCGGCTCGGAGAGCGACAATCTCGCACTCAGGGGAGCCGCATTTGGTGCTCGAGAAACTCGCGCAGCCAATCACTTGCTCGTCTCTCCAGTTGAACATGATGCGGTTAGAAAGACCGCCTTCGAGTTGGCCGAGCGTCACGGCTTTAATCTAGAATGGCTCCCGGTCGACAAGTCGGGACGGGTCAGTCCCACTGAACTTCGCAATAGCATCCGGCCGGATACGGCCGTCATATCCGTAATCTATGGGAATAATGAGATCGGGACCGTCAATTCCATCCCGGATCTAGCAGCCATCGCGCGTGAGCGAAACGTCACGTTTCATTCGGATGCCCTCCAGGCGACCTGCCAGCTCCCCACGCGAGTAAGCGATTTGGGAATCGATCTGCTCTCCATTGGCGCGCACAAGTTCTACGGACCCAAGGGGGTCGGCGTTCTTTACATTAGAAATGGAGCACCGCTGCAGGCCGTCCAAACCGGCGGATCGCAGGAGCAGGGATTGCGGGCCGGCACACATAACGTGCCGCTCATAGTCGGGTTTGCGCATGCGCACGAGATTGCACTCGCCCGTCGGAAGAGAGACGCTGACCGCTTCCGAACGCTACGAGACCGCATCATCGATGGCGTTCTGAACAGAATTCCTGGCGCTCGATTGACCGGACATCGCACGGAACGGCTTCCAAACAATGCCTCATTCGTATTCCACGGCATTGATGGAAACTCGCTGCTCGTGGCTCTTGATTTGGCGGGGTTTGCCTGCTCCTCTGGCTCGGCATGCAAGACCGGAGATCCGGAACCATCGGCGGTGCTGCTTGCACTGGGCATGGAGCGTGAGCTTGCGCTCGGCTCGCTGAGGGTGACGGTTGGCAGGCAAACGACCGAGGCAGAGGTCGAGGAATTCCTGGATGTGTTGCAAGACACGGTCCTCGAACTCCGAACCCCCGACGCAGTCACACCGTGACCACAAGCTATCACCCCATGACCACCCGAAGAACGATCGCAGTTGCAATGAGCGGCGGAGTCGATAGCTCCGTTGCGGCGGCGCTCCTGGTGGAATCAGGCGAGAGCGTGTTCGGCTTGATGCTCAGGCTGTGGAGCGCGGGTCCGGAGCGACCCAATCGATGCTGTTCACCCAGGGATGTAGCCAACGCCCGCAAGGTCGCCGGCCGATTGGGCATTCCGTTCTATGTCCTCGATGCAAAAGGCGAGTTCAAGAGTCGGGTTGTCGATGGATTCATCAGCGGATACTCTTCCGGCCAGACTCCCAATCCTTGCCTCCGCTGCAATCGCGATGTAAGGTGGGGATTGTTGCTGGAGCGGGCTACGAAGCTGGGCGCCACGCATTTGGCTACAGGGCATTATGCCCGGTTACGCAGGACCAATGGACACTACCGTCTATTCCGTGCGCTTGATCGCCGGAAAGATCAGTCTTACGTCCTGAGCGTGCTTGGGCAGAAGCAGCTGACCCGAACCAGGCTACCGCTCGGCCAGCTAAGAAAGGAGAGAGTACGGGAAATTGCCCGGGATCTGGGATTCGTGACTGCAGACCGCCCGGAGAGCCAGGACCTTTGTTTCCTTGGTGGAGATGACTATCGCTCCTTTCTCGCTGAGCACCTGGAGGCCTCGCCCGGTGCAATCGTGGATAACCGGGGCAATCCATTGGCCACCCATGCCGGTCTTGCGAACTTCACCATTGGGCAGCGCAAAGGCATCGGAATATCTGGGCCGGAACCACTTTACGTGATCGATAAAGATCTAGAGCGCAATGCGCTAATTGTGGGGCCGAAAGCCGCGCTGGGCCGCACACATTTTGCTGTTGGCGAAGTGAACTGGGTGCAGGGAGCCCCACCCGCGGCGGACGCACCGCTGATGGTGCAGGTTCGCTACCGAGCGCCCGCCGTGACCGCGCGGCTTGGATACTTTCAGGATCGGGTCGAGATAGTGGTTGATGAGCCCTTGATCAACATCGCTCCGGGCCAAGCGGCGGTCTTCTACGATGGAGACGAGTGCCTGGGCGGCGGAATCATTTCGAGTTGACCGTGCCGGGGATCTATTTCTCGCTATTAATCGCATCTGGCCTTGGATTGCTCTTTCATTTGATCCGTGGCGGCAGCTTGGGTCGCCTGCTTCTGTATCTTGCCGCGGCATGGATTGCATTTATTGCGGGCCACTTCGTCGCGGAGTGGTTGGACTGGCAACTCATTCGAGTGGGGTCGATTAATCTTTTTGCTGCGCTCTTGGCTGCGGTGATCGGGTTGCTGGCCGCGGCATTGCTGGCAGGTCCCGAGCGAACCCGACGCAGGACCGGCAGACGCAGGCGAAAAAGCTAATATGCTATAATTCGCGCTCTGAGCGAGATTGTGGCTTCACCCGCCCCCGAGAACGGCGAAACGGCCGCCTCCAGCAAGCGCAAGAAAATTGCCCTTATCGCTGGGGGCGTGGTTTTCGTGCTAGTCGTACTCATCACGCTAATAGTGGCCACGGCGGTTATGCTCGGTGACCCGGCGCGAACGGAGACGATACGTGATATCGTCATCATATTCCTGGCCGCCGAATCTGTAGTATTTGGCTTGGTGCTCGTAATCCTGGTCATCCAGGTGGCCAGGCTCACAGCACTGATTGAGAACGAACTGCGGCCGATTCTCGAATCGACAAACGAGACGCTCGGCACGCTCAGAGGGACCACCCAGTTTCTAAGTCGCAACATGGTGAGTCCCGTGATAAGAGTGAACAGCTCAGTTGCGGCGCTAAGACGAGCGCTAGGCGCGTTCCGCGTGCGCCGTACTCGCTGAATTTAAGTATGGAGGTAATAAAAGATGGCTGATAACAACGACGATTTTGGTGCTTTTGTCTCTGGCTTCATGATCGGTGGGCTGATTGGCGCGGCGGTGGCGCTTCTGCTTGCCCCCCAATCTGGCGAAGAGACCCGACTGATGATCCGCGATAAGGGGATCGAACTGAAGGATCAGGTCGAAACTACGGCCGGCGATGCCAGGATCCGCGCCGAGGAAATGGCCCAGGATGCCCGAGCTCGCGCCTCAGATGCCCAACAACGCGGTCAGGTCGTGCTGGAACAGCAGAAATCACGCATCGAAGAGGCGATTGAAGCAGGAAAGAAAGCTGCGAAGGACACCAAGGCCGGCCAGGATAGCGGAAAGGCCAAGGAAGCCAAGGCTTAATCTCAACTCAAGCAGCAAACAACATAGCCCCGGGTGATTTGCCCGGGGCTTTTCAATTCACCTGCATTGTTGGGGTTCTGGAATGGCTCAGCCTAACGTCGCCAGAGATTCCAGCTCAGCGATCGCACGTGGAACGGCGGCTGCCACATCACCCGCCAGGACTGAGGCCGCCGTGCCGATGGTTTGGGCGGCCAGTAGGCCTGCCCGCGCGTGGATGTAGCTGCCCAGAACCGATGCTTCGTACGCCGGAAGTCCCTGGGCGCGGTAGCCAACCAAGAGACCCGCGAGCACATCTCCCGTTCCAGCGCGAGCTAAGGCGGCAGTCGCGATAGGGATCAGTGCCGATCGCCCGTCGGGATGCGCAATCACCGTAAACGCCCCCTTCAGGACCACAATATGACCCCACTCCGCTGCCTTTGAGCTCGCGAGCTCGGATCGACGTGCCTGAATTACTTGAGTAGGGATGCCAGTCAGGACACTCATCTCGCCCGGATGAGGGGTCAGGACTGAGCTATCGGGCAATAGCGCTTCCCATCCTTCGATCCTGGCCATGAGCTTGAGCCCATCGGCGTCGACGATCGCGGGAGGCAACTCTGCGCCTGCTCCGATGATCCGTTCGAGAAATCGGGCGGTCTTCGGCTCGAGGCCGAAGCCGGGCCCCAGCAGCAACGCCTGGGTTTTTTCCCACTCGCTTCCCAGAAGATCAACGCTCGCTGCCTCGAGTGTGTCGCCAAGCGGCAGCCAGGTGCACTCCGCGAGCTCTCCGGCAATCATGCTCTGCACTGGAGCCGGCACGGCCAGCGTTACCAATCCTGCTCCGGCCAGGTACGCCGCTCGGCCTGCGAGCGCGGCCGCCCCCGGGTAGTTGATCGAGCCCGCGACAACGAGCGCCCGACCGAACGTTCCTTTGTGGGCGTCCAGAGGTCGCGCAGGCAGCAAGCTGTGGAGGTGCTCCGCGGTCACGACTTCGGTCTTGATTGAAGCCAGCTCTTCCTGTTGAGATGGTAGGCCAATGTCTCCGATGACCAGCTCCCCCACGTACTCCGCACCTGGGAATCGGAACAGCCCTGGCTTGGCTGCTGCCAGCGTTACCGTGAGATCGGCAGCGAGACTTTCCTCTGCTACCTCGCCCGTATCACAATCGAGCCCTGAGGGGCAATCGACGGCCACCACAAATGCGCGCGGGTGAGATTGTTTTGCGGCCTTGAGCACGCGCTTGGCTGATCCTCTCAGAGGCAGTTCGAAGCCAGTTCCCAGGACCGCGTCCACCAGAATATCCGATTTACCCAACTGGAGCTTGAGAACTCGGTTCCGCTGGTCCTGCTCGCCGATGGCGATCAAGACTCCTGGCTTCCTCAACGCAACCAGGTGCGGATCGTCCGCAGGTCGCTCCTTCGTAAGGTAGATCGCCAGGTTCGCTCCGGCCTCCGCCAGCCATCGCGCCGCAACCAGTCCGTCTCCGCCATTGTTTCCCGTTCCCGCCAACACAAGCACCCGCTTGCCCGCGATGTCTGAAAACCTGGCCAGGATCGCGTCCGCTACTGACTTTCCAGCATGCTCCATCATTTGGGCATAGGAATGCCCCGCGGCGTCTGCCGCCTTCTCAATCCGAATCATCTCTTCAACAGTGACGATTTTCTGCAAGTTTCATTCCTCACTCGGTGCTCGAGTACCGCCCGATCCGATTGCGTACTTACGCCCAGGTCTGTTCGCTGCTAGCCTCGTTGGCTATGCGCAAGGCACTAAGAGAACGACGCAAACTCTATTGGATTATCTGCGATGGGCAAATGTGTGTCAACGTGGGGTTGTTGACATCGGCCGACGCAATCATTACACTCAGCCGCCTATGATCACGCGCGAACGACTGGAAGAATTCGAGAGCGAAGCCCTTGCTCCCTATGGGCATCGCAGTCGAGATTCCCGCGGACGGGAGTTCCCGGAAGAAGAGCCCCGCTATCGCACCGCATTCCAGCGTGATCGCGATCGCATCCTCCATACCACCGCCTTTAGACGCCTTGAATACAAAACACAGGTTTTCGTTGTTACAGAAGGCGACTACTATCGAACCCGCCTCACGCATACCCTGGAAGTCTCGCAGATTGGGCGCACCCTCGCCAGGGCATTGGGCGGCAACGAGGATCTGGTGGAGGCCATTTCATTGGCTCACGACCTCGGGCACCCGCCGTTCGGGCACTCGGGTGAGGTCACCCTGAGTCGACTGATGGCGGACCATGGCGGGTTCGACCACAACAAGCAATCCCTACGAATCGTGACCAACCTGGAGCGCCGATACCCTGACTTCTCGGGTCTTAATCTCACCTGGGAAGTGCGAGAGGGCATCGTCAAACATGAAACGGAGTACGACGTATCCGACGCTGAGGGGTACGAGCCTGACAAACGGGGCCATCTCGCGGCCCAGATTGCAAACGTTGCGGACGAGCTGGCCTACACCGCGCACGATCTCGATGACGGCCTACGCTCCGACCTTATCTCTATCGGGCAGCTTAAGGGAATCTCCTTGTGGGAGATGACCCGCGAGAGCATTGGCTGGACAACGGATGAACTAGATGAGCTCACACGCCATCGGCTTATTCGGCGGTTGATCGGCCTGGAGGTCTCTGCTTTGCTGGAGGCCACTCAGCAACGCATTGAGGGTCTCCATTCGGTCGAGGACCTCCAATTGCTGGACCACAACGTCGTTGGTTATTCTGATGATTTTGTTACCATGAATCAGCAGATGAAGGACTTTCTTTATGCCAATATGTATCAGCATTACCGGGTGGTTCGCATGCAAACCAAGGCCGAACGCTTCATCGAGGAGCTCTTCAATGCCTACGTCGGAAAACCCGAGATCCTTCCAAAGAAAGTGCAAGCACGCACCCAGACGCGTGAGTTTTATCGCGCTATTTGCGACTACCTTGCCGGCATGACCGACCGCTTCGCCTTGAAGGAGTACAGCAGGCTTTTCGATCCCTCTACCCTGCCTTGAATTCATGGAAGACGAACTTTATCTGACGCCTGAGGGGGCGGACAAGCTGCGCAAGGAACTGGAGCAGCTGAAGGGTGCGCGACGAAATGAGCTGGCGGCGCGGTTGAGGCATGCCGTGAGCCAGGGAGACTTGTCTGAGAATGCGGACTACATCTCCGCCAAAGAAGATCAAGCATTTCTTGAAGGACGGATTCTAGAGCTCGAACTCCTTCTCAAAGAGGCGACGATCGTCGACCGTGAGGCTCACTCGGGGAAGGTGGAAGTAGGAGCTACGGTCGTCGTTCAAAATGATACTGAGGCCGAAGAGACGTTTCACATCGTAGGCGAAAGGGAAGCAGACCCCAGAAATGGCAAGATTTCTCATAAATCGCCGATTGGAAAATCTCTGATGGGAAAAGCAATTGGGGATGTGGTCACGGCTGAGACGCCGGGCGGCAATCTAAGATTCAAGATCTTGCGCTTAAGCTGATTGAGACTCTTCTAATTCAAGAAAAGAGCTCGCCGCTGGCGAGCTCTCACATTTTGAAAGGCTTGGAAGAGACTTAGCTGGCCGCCTCTCGAGACCAGGCCCGAATCTCGATCGTCAACCGCTCAAAGAAGCTTTGCGAAGGCAATGCGCTTTCCCCATAAGTCATGTCCACAATGCGGGCCTCAACTTCGAGTGAGGCAGTCTGCAACGAGATGACTCCCCCCGGCTCAGCCACGGTCGGGTCCCCCTTTGCTGATAAGCGGTTGCGGGTCTCGGCATCATTATATGCATAGTTACTCATCACGACCTTCGTCACGGTCTGAATATCATTCTTGTCGAATAGCCACACTTCAAATGCGGAGACCTTATTCGGCTCGCCGGCCCCAATGAGATCGCCTATCCCCACGCCGCACTCGCCCAGGAAGTCGCCGGTCGGGCTCTCGATGCTGAACGAATCATCGTAGTCGTCATCTCCCAAGGAATAAATGGTCCTGAATGTGGCAAGACTATCATCGCCGGCCACTTCTGGCTCGAATTGCAGAGCCTGAATCGCCGGGTCGGGTTGCTCTTGAGGTACGGCATCCGGTGCAGGGTCTGAGATCCCAGGAGCCACAATACCCTCTTCGCTCTCTCGCCCGCGTGCTCTCATCACCAATACCACTGCAAGCAAGAGCCCAATAAGTACTGTCCCACCGCAGATGGGTATGATGAAGCCAGAGACCTGTCCCAGAATCCCAGAGCGCGATTCTTCTGTCGCCTCCGTTCCGCTGCTTTCTTGATCGATCTCGATCACGGCCCGAAATCCCTGAATGGCGTTGGGGCTTAGCTCTTGGGGGTCCTCTGAAACGGCGACGAGCGTAACATTCCCATTCTCGCCAATGGACTGATAGCGAATCAAGGCCAGCTCAGCATCCTTGTTTACGGAGTAGGAATCGATAGCCATCCGCAGATAGTCTTCCTGTAGGTCCGACCTCAACTGTTGGGGTTCTCCGTCGACCCATTCAACTGGGTTGATCACCCAGGCATAGACCATGCCGATGGCCACGCCTATGATCAACGCGATAAGTGGAAGTACCCACTTTCTGTTAGTGATATCTGAGACCGATCCCATAGCTCCCCTTTTCCCCGGATCCTTCTGGAACCTTGCAGAAACCCGGCGAATTCTAGTCTGATCGCAAGGCCAAGGCAACCGAAGGGTTGCACAAACTATGCCAGGTCTGCCTGTTTACTGTGGATTTCCTCGTGCTCGTAGACGTTTTCGCATTTCAGGCATTGGAGGTGTTTACGATTCTGATGCACAAGCAGGCCGCCGCAATTGGGGCACGGGGTGGGTTCTGGGCGTTTCCAGGAAGTAAATTCACATTCGGGGTAGTTGGAGCAGCCGTAGAACGTCCGTCCTTTTCGCGTGCGTCGTTCGACTAGCTCTCCGCCATCCAGCGGACAGAGAACGCCTATCTTTTCAAGCCAGGGCTCTGTATAGCGGCACTCCGGGAAATTGGAGCACCCGATGAATTTGCCGTATCGACCGTGACGAATCACGAGCTGGTGGCCGCTCTCCGGGCACATGCGATCGATGGGCTCGGGCTCGGCCTTGATTTCGGGCATGAGTTCGCGCGCCCGCTCCAGCTGCAGTTCGAAAGGCTCATAGAACTCGCGCACCACTTCCACCCAATTTCGATCTCCTTCGGCCACTTCGTCCAATTCCTCCTCCATGCGGGCCGTGAACCCAAGGTCCACGATATTGGGGAAATGGTCGACGAGCAGGTCATTTACGATCATTCCGATTTCTGTGGGAATCATCCGCCTTTGCTCGCGCTCCACATAGCCACGGCGCTGTAGGGTGCTCAAGATCGGAGCATAGGTCGAGGGCCTGCCGATCCCATGCTCTTCGAGGGCCCGGATGAGGCTGGCGTCACTATATCGAGCGGGAGGCTGCGTGAAGTGCTGCTCGGGGAACAGCTCCTTGAGTTCCAGCGGGTCACCCTTGCTAAGAGCGGGAAGCCGATCCAGGCGGATTGTGGATTCAGGCTCCTTGGACTTTCGATCTGCCAGGACGGCCAGGAATCCAGGGAACCTCAAGGTTGAAGCATTAACTTTGAAGAGATATTCATGGCTCTCCGTATTCCCCACCGCTTCGATCGATAGCGTAACGTATTCGGCTGGCTTCATTTGAGAGGCAACGAATCGGCGCCAGACCAGTTGGTAAAGCTTCTGCTGATCAGCGGACAGGAAGGTCTTGATCGATTCTGGCGTTCGGCTAACGGATGTCGGACGTATTGCCTCGTGCGCCTCTTGGGCTCGCCGCGCACGCGTCTTGTATGTCGGCGGCTCTTTTGGCAAATGCTCCTCGCCAAATTGAGAGCGGATGACCTTGCGCGCCTCGGCCTGCGCCGACTTAGAGACCTGCGTCGAGTCGGTCCGCATATAGGTGATCAATCCCGTCGGCTCGTGACTGTTGAGATCGATGCCCTCGTAAAGCTGCTGTGCGATGGCCATAGTCTTGCGCGCGGAATATCGCAGCCGGCGGGAGGCAGATTGCTGCAGCCCACTTGTGGTGAAGGGTGGCGGCGGCCGGCGCACTCGGGTGCCGGGCTTGACCTTGCCCACCTTAAACTGCGCCCGTCGCAGGTCCGAGAGCAACTTATCCGCTGCCGATTGGGAAGGAATCTCAGGATCTTCTCCATCGACTTTCCGCATGCCTGCGCGGAACTCCGGAGGCTTCTCTGCATTGAGGAAGTCGCCGTCGATGGTCCAGTATTCCTTGGCCTGGAAGTCCTCGATCTCGCGTTCGCGATCGACAACAAGCCTCAGGGCTACCGATTGCACTCGGCCGGCCGATAAACGGCTGCGGACCTTAGTCCATAAAATGGGGCTGATGTTATAGCCAACGAGGCGATCCAGGATGCGACGCGCTTGCTGCGCATCAACCAGATCTGCATCGATGCTGCGCGGATTCTCAAATGCCTCCTCGATGGCTTCCTTAGTTATCTCGTGAAATACGACCCGCCGGGCTTGATCGTCGTCGATTTCCGCCGCCCGCAGCAGGTGCCAGGCAATGGCTTCCCCTTCTCGGTCGGGATCCGTGGCCAGATACACTTGTTCTGCATTAGAGACAGCCTTCTTCAGCTCTTTGACGACCTCTCGCTTTTCGTTCGGGACGCGATATTTAGGCTCAAAGTTATTCTCAACATCGACTGATATTTGCGAACGCAGAAGGTCCCGGACGTGTCCGACGGAAGCTTTTACCGTGTATCCCTTGCCCAGGTAGCGTCCTACGGTGCGTGCCTTGGCCGGAGACTCAACGATAACCATTTTGCCCTTGCGGCGATTCTTTGAGCTCTTTGACCTCGGCTTGACTGCCGGGGGCTCCAGTCCCTCGTGCGCCTCCGTCCGGCCCATGCGGTAAAGTTTAGAACCACAGACCGGGCATGTCCCGCGCGTGGCCGGAGAACCGGTCGCAGTAAAGGTGGCTTCCGGGTTCTCAATAGGTCGCTTTTGCTTGCACTTCAGGCAGTAGGTTTCTAGGTCAGGCATAGTCCTCCAGGCCGGATTCAGATAACCCGGCAACCAGACTCCTTACTTCTTCTGCCCGGCTGCGGTCGCAAACCAGCACGACGTCTTCCGTATCGACGATAACAACATCTTCCAGCCCCAGGGTTGCGATCAGGCGGTGTAGGCCTCGCTCCTGATAAACCACCACACTTTTGGTATCCGAAAGGAGAGTCTTACGAGCCCGTACAATGTTCCCGCTTGTATCCGACTCTACCAAGTCCTCGAGACGGTCCCAGCCGCCCACATCCCACCAGCCCAGATCATCGGCCGGGATCACGACCACGCCCTCGGCCCCTTCCATGACTCCGTAGTCGATCGTTTCGCTGTCCAGTCCTTCCCAGACACGCGCAATCACTGCCGCTTCCTCCGGGCTTCCAAACGATTGCTCAATCTCCTGCAGCGCGGCGAAGAGTGGGGGCATCAATCGCTCAATCTCCTGCAGAATCCGCTGCGCGGTCCAGACGAACATGCCTGAGTTCCATGCATACTCACCACTCTCAACATATTCGACGGCCGCTTGATAAGCGGGCTTCTCTTTGAATTGCAGGACCGATCGAACGTCGAAGCCCGCTTCGGTGGCCAATTTTTCACCCAGGTGAATGTAGCCATAGCCAGTGGATGGGGCGGAAGGGGCAATTCCCAGGGTGACAAGTTCACCTTTCAATGCGCGCCTCTCGGCGGCTCCTAGCAATTCCAGAAAGCGAGCCTCGTTCTGGATGATGTGATCCGCGGTCAGGCATGCCATCACCGCGGTCGGATTCTGACGATATAGCACGGTGGCCGCATAGCCGATTACTGAAGCCGTCCCGCGTGGCATCGGCTCATTGAGGAAGTTTCCCGCCGTCAGCGAGGGAGCTTGGGGAAGAAGGATCCCAGCCATAGATTCGACCGACACGACCAGAATCCGGTCCGCGGGCACCGCGGGTGCGAGCCGCTCTATCGCCATCTGAAATAGCGTGCGATCCCCCAGGATCGCCAGGCTTTGCTTGGGGCGGTCGGTTCTGGAAAGGGGCCACAATCGGGTTCCACCGCCGCCCGCCATAATCACCGCTGTAGTGTGTTCTAGAGTCATCCCAGCCTGTATTCTGCGCGTGGTTCGCGCGCGCGTACGTAGTGCATTCCGCCCACCTGGCGAGCCTGCCCGCGAAGTTCGAGCATGGATAGGCAGGCAGTCAACTCTGCGATAGGCAGCTCACATCGGGCCCGCAGTTCATCGATGTGGATGGGCTCGGAACTCAGGCTGCCCAGTACCATTCTCTCGGTCTTGTCCTCCGGAAGGGGCGCGGGCGCGGCCTTCGCAATCACATCCAGATTGAGGACCTCCAAGACATCATCCACAGAGGTCGCGGGGAAGGCACCCTGGCTGATCAGGCGATTGACTCCCTTGCTCCCATGATCATAGATACGGCCCGGTACACCGAACACGTCTCGACCCTGCTCGACTGCGAAATTGGCGGTGATCAGCGCTCCGCTCCGTTCTCCAGCCTGGACCACGATAACCGCCAGCGAGAGACCAGAAATGATTCGGTTGCGCGGCGGGAAGTTGCTGCCCTCTGGCCGCGTACCGAGCGGGTAGTCACTGACTACGGCCCCCGCACCGGCGATCGAATGGGCCAGCTTGCGGTGCTCTGGTGGGTAGATATGATCCAGCCCAGATCCCAATACGGCAATCGTTCGCCCGCCCGCTTCAAGCGCTGCCTGGTGGGCGACGGAATCTATGCCGCGGGCCAGGCCGGAGAGGATCGTAACGCCACTGCTCGCCAAACCCGAGGCCAGGTCACGCGCCACGGCTTTGCCGTACGGGGTCGCGCGACGGGTACCCACAATTGCCGCTGCCACTCGATCCTGCGGAAGCAAGTCGCCCCAGATGTAGAGCACGATCGGCGGGGAATGAATCTCAGCCAGGTCCTCCGGGTAATCGGGATCGTCCAAAGACAGCAATTGGAAGCCCATACCAAGCACTCGCTCCAATTCCGCGTCCAGGTCCATTGCATCACGCGCTTGCACAAACTTCTCAACGGTCTTCCGCCCCAGGCCCGCAGCTCGTAGCTGGGCCGGCGAAGCCGTCCAGGCAGACTCGACGTCGCCAAAAACTTCCAGCAGCGCGTGAAGCCTCACCGGTCCGATGCCGGTAGCCCTATTGAATCCCAGCCAGTATTTCTGTTGCGGAGAGCTAATGATGATCCCCCCGATAGCCGGCCGAGCATACCATAGCGATTTTTGGTGTCAAGCAGGCGGCCTGCCTCGCCTTCATTGGACCATAGCAATGGCAGGTCGCCTTCTTGACAGCTCCGGCATAAAGGGACTATGATCCTGCCCAATATCAGCCAGCTTCCGGAGGGCGTCTTGTTCGTTACGAAAGCTAGACCTTTGAACTCTTCTCAGGATTGCTGGCTTTGCGATTCCCCACTCATGTGTATCTGTCCTCAGCGGGCATAGCCCGCAGACGCTGGATGCCAAAGGGCTTCGGTCGTCTAGCCCGTCGGCCTGTCCGGAACTGCGGTTGTGTTCGCGTCTTAGGGCAGATGCGGTAAACCTCAACCTTCACTTGCTGCTCTGTCCCCTCACGTAATCCCGAATAACTAAACACCCGGCCGCCGGCTGGCTCCCATGCCTGACCCATTCCACTCCGCTGCCGTAGGCCGAGACCGCCCTTTGCCCGGCGCCTGGGATGGTGAAGGGGATGGAAAATGTGCAGGCAAAACGACCTTTAGAGGATCGAGGATGTGTGAATGATGAACGGCCAGCCAGAGCTGTCAGCCAACCCTGTGGCAGGACACACGTTGGATCCGCTGGATGCAGCGGAGATCGATCGTTTCGCCCACTTGATCGAGCAGCGGCGGCTTGGGAAGTTGGAGGAAGAGGCATTCCGTCGCTTTCGCCTGCAGCACGGCGTCTACGGCATCCGCGGCCAGAGCGAGGTCCAGATGGTGCGGGTGAAGGTCCCCTATGGGGCTCTTGCAGGCGCCCAACTGGAGTGCCTGGGGAACCTCGCTGAGCACTTCGCCCGGGGGGTCGGTCACATCACTACCCGGCAGGACCTCCAACTCTATTGGGTGCCCCTGGACGCCGTGCCTCAGGTGCTGTGCCGTCTGGCGGAGGTCGGGCTCACCACTCGTGAGGCCAGCGGGAACATCGTGCGCAATGTGACGGCCTGCCCGCTGGCAGGAGTGTGCGCTGACGAGGCCTTCGATGTCACGCCATACGCGGCAGCCATGTCGCGCCACCTGCTGCGCAATCCCGTCTGCCAGGCGCTGCCGCGCAAGTTCAAGATCGCCTTCTCCGGCTGTGGAACGGATTGTGCAGTGGCCGGCATCCACGATATCGGCGCCGTGGCGACCGTGCGAGAGGAAGGTGGGGTCTCCCGACGGGGATTTCGTCTCTGCGTAGGAGGCGGCCTGGGGCCCTCACCCAGGGCGGCCCACTTGCTGGAGTCTTTCACCCCGGTGGAAGACCTGATCCTGACGGCCACAGCCGTGATCAGGGTCTTCGACCGCCTGGGCAACCGTCAGAACCGTGCTCGGGCCCGGATGAAGTTCCTGATCGAGGAGCTTGGGGCTGAGGAATTTGACCGGCTGGTTTTCGAGGAACGCGAGGTGTTGTGGGCAGCCTGGCCCGGCGGCCCGCCTCCGACCCCCCCTGCAGGAGAGCCGTCCCCGCCGGCAGACGTCGGACCGCCTGCCCCCAGCGAGGCGCGCCCACCTGGGTTCGACAACTGGCGGGCGACCAACGTGGTTGGCCAGAGGCAGCCCGAGTACTGCGCGGCCTTCGTGACCGTTCCCGGTGGCGACCTCTCCGCCGATCAGTTCCGGAACCTGGCAGCGCTGGCACGGCGTTTCCCAGGCATTGAAGTGCGGGCGGTGATCACTCAGAACCTGGTGCTTCGTTGGGTCCGCGAAGAATGGCTGCCGGAACTCTACGCGTCTCTGGCGGAGGCCGAGCTGGGCAAACCCGGAGTCCACGGCATCGGCGACGTGCTGGGCTGCCCAGGCGCTGACACCTGCAACCTGGCCTTGACTCATTCCCATCGTCTGGCCCTGGAGCTGAGCCATCAGCTCGCCGAGCGTGACGATCTGGCTCTGGCCGAGGACCTTCGAGGCGTGAGCATCAAGATCAGCGGCTGCCCCAACTCCTGCGGACATCATCACATCGCCACCATCGGCCTGCACGGGGCCGTGCGCCGGGTGGAGGGCCGCCAAGTCCCCTATTACCAACTGATGCTGGGCGGCGAGGTAGTCGATGGGGAAGTCACGTTCGGCCGGCCCGTCATGCGCATCCCGGCTCGGCGGGTGCCGGATGCTATCTTCCGCTTGGTGGCGCTCTACCGGGCCGAGCGGGCAGAGGGCGAGTCCTTCGCCAGCTGGATCAAGCGAAAGGAGACGAGCGGCGCGGATCGTGAATAGTAGAGCTGCAAGGAAGCCGATGAGTTGGAGATGGCTGGATGCGGAGCCGCGGATGCTCGGCAGGCCCCTTTGCCGCAGCAGGTGCCTCGACGGACCTGTGCCGGGCCACACCACATGATGAGCGGAAAGTGACCAGGAAATCGGATGGGGAAACTCGGAAAACTTGAGATGAAGGAGGTGTGTCATGGATCGGACGACCGTTGTGACAGAAGGGGCCGTTGGGCCCAAGCGCCGGGAGAATGACCTGGCAGCGATGCTTCAGGAGGTTCTGGAAGATCTGGCCCAGCTCCCTCCCTATGAGGAGGCCCCTGAACTGTACAGCGACTGGGGTGGAGAAGGGGAGTTCAAGGTTCAGGTGGGCCGGGGCGAGTGCGCCCAATGACGCCGGCCAAGGAGGATCGAGCGTGCAGGGGCACAGTGGGGATGAGGGCCGGCCGTTCGGACGAGGATTGGCATGAGGGGACTGCCCACCGACTTCCAGGGTCACACGCCCGCCCTCCTGGCCAGAAACTCCCACGGCGTCCCCGCAGCACACTGAGTAGAGAGGAGATCGATGGATGATCATACCGGCTAGCGAAACTACGGGGCCCACCACTGCGAATCTTGAGAGCGCCACACCTCAGGAGATCTTGAGCTGGGCATGCGGTCGCTTCGAACGCATCTGCGTTGCGGCCAGCTTCGGGAAGGACAGCGTGACGCTGCTTCACATGCTGCGAGACATCAAGCCCGGCATCGATGTGGTCTACGTGAACACCGGATATGATTTTCCCGAAACCCTGGCCTTCATCCAAGACTTGAGGGCTGAATGGGGCCTGAACATCAAGGAGTACAGGCCGCTCTTGGGCGCCAAGGAGCAGGAGAAGAGCCTCGGAGCCGATCTATACAAGACCGACCCTGATCGGTGCTGTGGAATCCGTAAGGTGGAGCCGATGGCGCGGGCGCTCGAGGGCTACGACGCATGGATCACTGGCCTACGGAGGGACGAGACAGAATTCCGCAAGCACATCCGGGTCGTTGAGATCCAAAGCGGGATCCAGAAGGTCAACCCTCTGGCCAACTGGACCGAGGAAGATGTATGGGGCTACATCCGGGCCAAGGGAGTGCCCTGCAACCCCATGTACGACAAGGGCTATCGCAGCCTCGGCTGCTGGCCTTGCACACTGGCCGGCACCTGGGGACGGTTCGAGCGGGCAGGCCGCTGGGCGGGCACCAGCAAGGAAGGAGGCGAGTGCGGCATCCATGTGGACTCCGCCTATCGGAAGGACCAAACTCACCTGGAGGGTGGGGATGGGCATCGCTCGGCGTGGCCCGAGACTGGCCGGTAGGGTCCCTTGTGCTCGTGTCGCGGGGAGGTACGTGAGACCTTGAGCGTTTATCCCATCTGTCTGATCAACTTGCAATCAAAGAAATGCTTGGTCATCGGCGGCGGCATGGCGGCCGAGAGAAAGGTCGCCACGCTGCTCGCCAGCGAAGCCCAGGTGGTCGTCATCAGTTCCACCTTGACGCCGACGTTGCGCCGCTGGGCCAAGGCAGGAAGCATCGCCCATGCAGGGCGAGATTATCAGCCTGGGGACTTGGAGGGCGCCTTCCTGTGCTTCGCCGCGACCAGTGATGGTGCGGTGAACGAACAGATATGCCGCGATGGCGATGCTCTCGGCGTGCTGGTGAACGCGGTGGACGCCGCGGCCCCCTCACACTTCATGATGCCCGCGATCCTCCGGCGTGGCGATCTGATGATCGCCATCTCCACGGGCGGGCACAGCCCTGCGCTAGCCGTGGCGATCAAGGAGAGGCTGACGGCTCTGTTTGGGCCTGAGTATGGCGGCCTGGTGCACATCCTTGGAGCCCTGCGGCCGCGGCTGAAGGCAGAGCTCGACCGCGAAGGGCGATTGACCTTCACAAGAGCCGTGCTGGGCTCGGGCATCCTCTCCCTGCTGAAGGAGAATGACCGGCCTGGAGCGCTCGCCGGGGCCGAGGAGATTCTCGCGGACGCCAAAACGGAGAACTGATAAGAATGGGCCAAGGAAGGGTCTATCTGGTTGGCGCCGGTCCTGGAGACCCCGGCTTGATCACAGTGAAGGGCCTGGCGTGCCTCCAGCAAGCCGATGTCGTCATCTACGACCGGCTCGTGAACCGGGAGCTTCTGGCTCACGCCCGAGCCGGCTGTGAGCTGATCGCCCGGTGGGGGCATGGGCAGGGCCTGAAGCAACTCCTTCAGGTCATGGCCGATCGGGCGGAAGAGGGGTCGACGGTTGTGCGGCTGAAGGGCGGTGACCCCTTTCTCTTCAGCCGAGGCGGGGAAGAAGCAGAGTACCTGGCCGCAAGACACATTCCCTTTGAAATCGTGCCCGGAGTGACTTCAGCCCTGGCTGCGCCAGCCTACGCCGGAATCCCACTCACCGATCGCCGCCTATCCTCTGCAGTGGCCATTGTCACCGGTCACGAGGTCGCGGGGAAGGCAAGATCTTCCGTAGACTGGGAGGCGCTCAGCCGGGGCGCAGACACGCTGGTGGTCCTCATGGGGATGCGGAACCTCCCCCTCATCGTCCAGCGGCTCCTTAAGGCCGGCAAGAGCCCGGAGACCCCCGTGGCCGTTGTCTGTCACGGCAGTTTGCCGGATCAGGTGACGCTGGTCAGCACCCTGGGCGAGGTGGCGGCGGAGGTCAGCGACCAAAGCCTCCAGCCCCCCGCCATCGTCGTTGTGGGTGAAGTTGTCCGGCTGCGAGAAACGAGGCCTAAGAAAAATGGTTACGCTAAGCGGGGATGACGGGGATCTAGCCCAGCAGAAAGCAAAGCTCAATAGCCGTAGGCCTGAATAAATTCTCCGATAACCCACGACGAGATACCACAGAAGGTGCTCAGATCACCATGACCTGGGAGATGTAGATCCGCGACGACAGTAATGTTGAAGCCGCAGATGTAAAAGCAACCCGGTTGTCGCGTTTCAGCCAACAAGGTCGATTGCGTGACGGCTTAGACGCCATTGGGACCGCCCAAGACCGATGTAAGCATAGCGTAAGGTCGGCCCGCCCCAAGAAACAGCTAAACTGAAATTGAATAGGGCAAATGCAACAAGAATCCAGCATTATGCACACTGATGCCTAAACGTATCCTAATAGTTGAAGACGAGGAAGACAATCGATCCTTGTTAATCGACATCATAGAAGGTATGTTGGCTCAGGAGGTGCTGATCGCTGAGGACGGCCTCGAAGCCATCCTTATGGCTCACGAGCACCGGCCCGACCTCATTCTGATGGACCTCACCCTGCCCAAGATGGACGGCTGGCAAGCCACGCGTTCGCTTAAGAGCACCGAGGCATTTCGGAACACCCCCATTCTGGCCATCAGCGCACACGCGATGGTCGGCGACCGCGAACGTGCGCTGGAAGCGGGGTGCGATGCTCATTTCGCCAAGCCCATTGATCTTGATGCCTTTATAGAGTTCTTGCAGCCGTACTTGCACGAAGAGGGAGCTAAAGCATGAGCAGCGTGGTAAGACGCCTCAGAGCCTGGTGGCACGTCCTCGAATTGGGGTCGGCCCGACACCTGGGGGCCAACTTCGACGAGATCTTCCGCTACCATATCCTCCAAACGCTGTCCGACGAAGGGTTTTTCGACTACCTCGCAGAGCCACGCAATTACGGACAGATCCTGGCACATTTTGGCTATACGGACAGCGACTACGCCCGCGACCTCTTTGACGTGCTGGTCAACGACCAGCGCAATGTCCTCATCGAGGAAGACAGCCGCTACCGCCTCAACCCGGCCCAGCCGCTACCCACGCTCGAGGAGGTTTCGGCGCGCACTGACAAGCGCTACCAGGGCTTCAACCATATGGCCGTGGACATGGTGCGCAACATCCCGCGCCGCCTGCGCGGCCAGCCGGTCGAGTTTACAGAGGGCTTTGAAGCGGAGGGGCGCGAGATGCTGAAAAATTTCGACAAGTTGCTCAGCCTCCGACTGTACACCGTCTCACGCAACGCCGCCTTTGCCTTCCTCGAGCGCCGAGAGCGTGCCTGGCTACGCGGCAAGACGTTGCTGGAGTTGGGCTGTGGCGCCGGGCGCGAGACGGTCGAGCTCTGGCTGCACCTGGGGGGCGACGTGCGCATGACCGCAATTGACCCAGTCGCCGCCATGCTGGAGCGCGCCAATCAGCGCTTGCCTGCCCTCCTGGATGAGATTGACCCCGACCATCCCCCCCTCACCGACGCTAACCGTCCCGTCTTCAAGGAGGCCAGCGCCGCCCGGCTGCCCTTCGACGACGACAGATTCGACGCTGCGTTCTACGCATATATCCTGCACTACACGCCTGACCCACGGCGAGTCGTCCGCGAAATCGTGCGCGTGGTCAAGCCCGACGGCCTGATTTTCGGCGTCCAGATCATGAAGCCCTATTGGAGCCCCCATGTCGATATGGTCATCCGCAGCAATGAGAACTCTCATGGGTTCTTCTGGAGGGAGGAGCACCGACAGTGGTACGCCGAGAATGGCTTCGACTGCGAAACTGTCACGCCGCTGGGAGTATTCCGGGCGTGCAAACAGGAGCGGCCGCAACCGGCAGCCTGAGCACAGAGATAGCTGAGGCCAAGGGCGATGACAAAGCAGACTCGATTTCGCATTGACACACGAACGCCGTTCACGGAGCTGGAGCGCATCCAGCGAGAGCGCCTCCTGCTCATTCTTATCTACACTGTTTTTGGGTTAACCCTATTACTGGCGATACCATACGGCGCCATAGCGATCTTCCAGTCCGCCTGGCAGGGCGTGCTCGTTAACGTTCTGCAGGTACTGATGCTCGTCATCAATTGGCTCGCATACCGCCTGGCGCGGCGCGGGGAACTCGAACGGGCCGGCTACATCCTGTTCCCTTACCTGCTTTTTATCGTTGGCGTAAACGGATTGATGGCGGATGCGGTACATGTGATTGCCCCTGCCTACATCAGTATCATTGTCACCGCGGGCATCATATTGGGGCCGACCGGCAACCTTTTCAGCACAATAATCGCCTTCGCGCTATGGTTGGCTGCGGTCATTATTGCCGAGACGGGGATCTTGCCACCGGCGCCCCTGCCGGACTACTTTTCCCTCGGCTCGTTGCTGGGCCTCACTGGATTGTCCTTCATCTTCATCGCCATCCTGAACCACGGCACCACCACCCGCCTGCAGCGCACGCTGACCGACGCAAACTACAAACTGGTCGAAGCGAACCGCCAACTGGAAGAAGCCAGCAATTTGAAGTCTCAGTTTGTGGCCCGCATGAGCCACGAACTGCGCACCCCTCTCAATGCTATCGGGCTCTCGGCCGACCTGGCCATACGCAAAGTCTACGGCCCAGTGACCGCCAAGCAAGAAGATGCTCTGAACCTCATCATGGGCTCCAGCAAGCGGCTGCAAGCCCTCATCGACGACATCCTCGATATTTCCAGGATCGAGGCCGGGAAGTTAAAACTGGCAGAGAGATCCGTTCCGGTGAGATATATGGCGGCAACGGTGAAGTCCACACTGGAACCGAACGCCCGCGAGAAGGGGCTGGAATTCTCCGTCACTGTTGCGCCCAATATGCCATCGCATGTCCTGAGTGACGAGGGCCGCCTCACCCAGATCCTGACTAACCTGGCCCAGAACGCCATCAAGTTTACCGAGCGGGGCGAGGTGTGCGTTTTGATCGAACCGGTAGAGAACACCCAATGGCGCATGCTGGTGCGTGATACCGGACGGGGCATTCACGAGAAAGACCTCGACCTCATCTTCGAGGACTTCCGACAGGCAGACACCCTTTCCACCAGTACAGCGGACGGCACTGGCCTGGGGTTGGCGATTACTCGTCACCTGGTCCAGAATATGAAAGGTCAGATCCATCTGACCAGTCAGATTGGCACGGGGAGCACCTTCGAAGTCATCTTGCCGCTCAAAGTGACGAATGAGGCGCCTGGCTCAACGTAAAGCCGCGATTAGGCCGTCGGGCTCAGGTGCTCCGAGCATCCGTTCTACGCGGAAAAGGTGCGGTGGCGCGGGACTAAGAAGAAGGGATCGGACTATCGCGAGCAGGGGGCGCTATGGGACTGCTAGGGCGCCAGGGAGCCCGATCTGCGGAGAGAGAACCCTATACAGTCCAGAATAGCAGCGCTCTCCGGCAAGAGAAGTCGCCCCCCCCCGGTTCATTCGAGCAGGGACAAATAGGCTAAACCCCGAGCAATAACGCGGACGGCCGCCAGGTGGCTTTTCCAGGAGGATTCACTTGCGAGCATTTGACTTTCTCACATCTCCTCCGCTAGAATGGAATTATCGGGGGAATGCTTGGCAGGCATCCCAGCTTCTTTGCAGAGGCGCATCCTGATCGGCGAGGCCATGGGTGAGCGAAGGATAGTCCTCTGAAGAAAAGATGATCCCCCGAAGCTACTTGTCCATTCCGCAGACAATCTGAGAGAGGTGTTCCATGAACTTCGGCGGCTACCGAAACCGGGTCGCTTGGTTGGATTTAACCACCGGGCAGACCGAGTACAAACCCATTGAGGAGCAGGATGCCCGCAGGTACATCGGCGGGCGAGGGCTGGGAGCCAAGTACGTCTTCGACAACGGCCCACAGGTAGAACCTCTCAGCCCAGACAACATCCTGTGCCTGATAACCGGCCCACTCAGTGGCACGGACGTCAATCTGAGCGGCCGTATTGCTGTATGCACGAAATCACCTCTCACCGGCACGGTCGTCGACTCCCACCACGGCGGTTGGTCCGGCGCACGGCTCAAGTGGGCCGGGCTGGATGGGATCGTTTTCCGGGGC
Source organism: Anaerolineae bacterium (assembly GCA_036986135.1). GTDB lineage: Bacteria > Chloroflexota > Anaerolineae > Anaerolineales > E44-bin32 > JADFRG01. The sequence continues at coordinate 33,286 of BTQZ01000020.1, forward strand.
AAGAGCGAGAAGCCCGTTTATGCCTATGTGGAAGGCGGAGAGATCAGCCTGCACGACGGCTCCGACCTCTGGGGAAAGGGCGTGCACGATACGGTCAAGGCCTTGCAGGAAAAACATGGTGAGCAGGACGTGTCGGTGATGACCATCGGTCAGGCTGGCGAGAACCTAGTCCGCTTTGCCTGCATCATGAACGAGCACGACCGGGCTTCCGGTCGAGGCGGCACCGGCGCGGTTATGGGATCCAAGAATCTCAAGGCAGTGGTGGTGAAAGGCGTCCACGCCGATCGACCGCGCCCCTTCAATAAGGAGGGCTTCAAGGAGGCCCACGCCAGGGGGCTGGAGCAACTCAAGCACGAGGCAGTCGTCACTGCCCCGAAACAGGGCGGGCTGTCGGTCTATGGCACCAATGTATTGATGAATATGGTCAACGCCATCGGGGCCATGCCCACCCGCAACGCCCAATCGACGTTCTTTGAACCCCACGAAAAGATCAGCGGCGAGGCGGTGAAGGAAACGATCCTGGTGGAGGACCCAACCTGCCATGCCTGCATGGTGGCCTGCAAGAAAGAGGTGGAGATCAAGGAGGGATCGCACGCTGGCCTTCATATGGAGAGCGTCGAGTACGAATCCGCCTGGGCGTTCGGCGCCAACTGCGACTTGAGCGATGCGGCGACTCTGTGCGCTCTGATCGACCGCTGCAACGATTATGGGCTGGACACCATCGAGTCCGGCAACGCCCTGTCAGTCACAATGGAAGCTACGGAGCGCGGGCTGCTCGATGGCGACGGTCTGGCCTGGGGGAACGGCCAGGGAATGATCGAACTGCTAGGAAAGATCGCCCACCGCCAAGGGATCGGCGACGACATCGCCAATTCGCCGGCCCGCGCGGCCGAGAAGTGGGGCGCGCCGGAAATCTCGATGTCGGTCAAGGGCATGTCCATCCCGGCCTACGACCCGCGCGGCATCAAGGGCATGGGCATCGCCTACGCCACTTCCAACCGGGGCGCCTGCCACCTGCGAGCCTACACCCCGGCGGCCGAGGTGATCGGCAACGTGCTCGGCCCGGCCGAGGTGACCGACCCGCTCGAATGGGAGGGCAAGGGCAAGCTCACCGTGATCTTCCAGAACGTCCACGCGATGACAGACTGCCTGGACGTGTGCAAGTTCGCCACCTTTTCCGAGAACCTGGATGCCTTCGCCGAGCAGTATGCGACCATCACCGGCAACCCAATGGATGCCGAGGGCTTGCTGGAGGTTGGCGAGCGAGTGTACAACCTGGAACGCTACTACAACAACCTGGCCGGATTGGGCGAGGGCTCAGACTACCTTCCGGAACGGTTCCTGAAGGAGCCATCCGACGGCCCCGGCTCCAAGGGTCAGGTGTGCGAGCTGGACCAGATGCTGGTCGAGTACTATGCTGAACGGGGTTGGGAGAACGGTGTTGTGCCCGAAAGCAAGCTCAAGGAGCTGGAGATTATCTAGCCAAACCGTTCATCGCTTTTGCGAAGCTACGTGCTCCGGCGGGCCAATTGGCCCGCCGGATTGTTTACTTAGGGATGGACGAGGAGCGGCTCTTTCCGCTCAGGCTGCCTTATGCTCCAGATCGCTCATTGTGGTCACGCTGGCTGCGCCCCCATTTGCCCCTCCCCCCACCGGGGGAAACACGGCCAGTCTGTCGTCATCGGATACAGGCGTGTCCACGCGGTCCAGGTGACGGACATCGCGGCCATTGAGCACCACCGCCACGTGATTGGCCAGTGAACCGTCGGCATTCCAAATCGCCTCGCTGAGTCTCGGATAACGTTCCACCAATGCACGCAGCACTTCGCCTACGGCCTGTTGGCCCTCTACGGGCATCTCGACCTCGCGCGTGCCTGCGATCTGGCGTAGAGTCGCATACAGTCGAATTTTCACGAGTTCCTTGTGGATGCCAATCTACACCCATGCCAGGGAAAAGACAAACACGCGACTATCGCCAGGTATCTTCAGCTGTTTGGCGGAGCGGCCGTTGCCTAGTACACCATCTTTCCGCCCACAAATGCGCTAGTTCGCGCGTCCTGGGGCGAGCTGAAAAAGGTCTCTACATTCGTCACTTCAACCAACTGTCCTTCCAACAGCAGCCCGCAGCGGTGCGCAATCCGGCGCGCCTGGAAGATGTTGTGAGTCACCAGCACGATGGTCGTGCCGTGGGCTTCGTTCTGTTCGGCGATTACACGTTCGATCAGGCTGACGTTGTGGGGATCCAGATTGGCGGTTGGCTCGTCGAGCAGCAGGGCGTCGGGCTGGAGCACAAAGGCACGCGCTAGGGCAACGCGCTGCATCTCGCCGCCCGACAGTTTGCGTGCTGGAGCGTGAGCCATGTCGGCGAGCCCCACACGCTCCAGTGCTGCCGCAGCCAGGCCGGGTGCATCACGGTCACGCAGCTGTAGCCCAAAAGCCACGTTGGCCGTCACCGAGCGAGAGAGCAGCTGCGTGCGCTGAAACACCGTCGTCACCCGCCGGCGCAGGGCGAGCGGAACGCGTGCCGGCACCAAGCGGCGGTCGAAGTAGATGGCGCCCGAGGAAGGGGGCTCCAGGAAGTTGAGCAGCCGCAACAAGGTGGATTTGCCCGCGCCGTTCGGACCTACGATCGCCAGCACCTCCCCGCGTTCGATGGTCAGGTGATCGATATCGAGCACCTTGCGGGAGTTGTACTCCTTGCTGACACGATCAAGACTGAAGAGCATATCCCACGGTATGAGGTTCGCAATCACGGAATGCAATCGACCTCATAAAAGGCAGATGGCTGCTGATTCTTCGGAATTCGCATAGTTCAGCCATTGACCGCGCCATCAGCGTTCCATTCCAATGTCCCGACCAAAGCGAATGAGCAGTCCATTGGCGATAAAAGCCAGCAAGAGCAGCACCATCCCCAATGCCAGCGCCAGCGCAAATTCCCCCTTGCGCGTTTCGAGCACGATAGCCGTCGTCAGCACGCGTGTCTTCCCTGCTATGTTGCCACCCACCAACATCACGGCCCCGACCTCCGAGATGATGGCGCCGAAAGCCGCCGCAACGGCGACCAATACACCCACGCGCGCCTCGGCCATTACGACCAGGGCGGTCTGCCAACCAGTGGCCCCCAGCGCGCGCACTTGCAGGCGCAGGTCCGTATCCACGCCGCCCACTGCGGCCACGGTCAGGCCGGTGACGAGCGGCAGCGCAATGATGACCTGAGCGCTTATCATAGCGGCCGGCGTGAACAGCCAATCCAACATGCTGAGTGGTCCTGCTCGTGAAAGCAGCAGGTAAACAAACAAACCCACGACCACCGGCGGCAGAGCCATGCCAGTGTACAGCGTCGCCATGACCCCGGCTCGCGCCGGCACCCGGCGCGCCATCCCCAAAGCGGCTCCGAACGGCAACCCGATCACCGTGCTGATCAGTAGTGCCGCCAATGTGACCTGGAGCGATCTCCCAATGATCTCCAGCAGCTCTGGGTCAAATGTCGCTAGCAGCTTTATCGCTTCTCGAAGGGAATCCAGAATGGTTTGCATGTAGTGGTGAGCAGAGGATCGAAATCAGAGATTCGAGAGCATCAAGAGCGACTGTCTAACTTGCCGCATCCATCGCTTACGGCTGCGAAGAGCGCCACGCCTCTGAGTTCGGATGGAACAGCGGCTGTCCAAATTCCTCGGCACCGAAATCGGCAATGCGCTGCTGCGTCTCGACCGATGTCAGCCAAGCGCTGAAACGTAGTGCAAGCTCATGGTTGATGGCTTCGCTCTTCTTCGGGTTGACAGGGATCACGCCATAGGGGTTGTATAGGGCCGGGTCGGGGTTTTCGTCGATGCTCTCCCCGCCGAGTAGGATTACCAAGTTCGGCAGATGGTCCGCTTGAGACAGAAATGTACCCCGGTCGGTCAGCGTGTATGCGCCCACTTCATTGGCAAATTGGAGCGTCGCGCCCATGCCCTGCCCAAGCGAATAGTGCCATTCGGCGCCGGCGGCCGGCTTGACGCGGGCTGCCTGCCACAAGGAGAGCTCCTTCACGTAGGTTCCGGATTCATCGCCGCGCGAGGCCCATGGCGCCTGGGCACCGGCGATGGCAGCCAGCGCATCGGCTGCACGGACCAGCGCCCTAATGCCAGCCGGGTCCGCACGCGGACCGACGATGACGAAATCGTTGTACATGACATCATAGCGTTGGGTGCCGTGCCCATCCGCTACGAAGGCCGCCTCAAGCGCAGGAGCATGCACCAGCAGCACATCCGCGTCCCCCGCTTCGCCCAGGGCCAGGGCCTGTCCGGTACCGACAGCTATGACCTCCAGGCGTGCGTCATACTGCGCTTCAAACTCTGGCAGGATGGCGTCCAATAGGCCGGAGTCCTCGGTGCTGGTGGTGGTAGCCAACCGGAGCGTCTGGCGTTCGTTTGGCGCAACGTTACAGGCCCCCAGCCCAGAAGCCAGCAACAGGATGAGCGCCATCGAGAAAAAGGCTTGTATAGAAATCTTTGTAGCGTGCATCGCTCCTCAGTTGCTCACACCGGGGAACTATGGGATTACTGTATACTTATATCATAACAAGTATACTTTCTCATTTGGATATTCAGGAACCTCTCGCCGCAGCCGGCTTGTGAGGTCAAATCCGAGGGCAGGAAACTAACGGGAGTGAGTGAGTCTTTTCTCTACCAAAAGATCGCTGAAGCCGTCCGGCAGGACATCCTGATTGGTCGGCTTCAACTCGGTGATCGGCTGCCCTCTATGCGGAAGATGACCGAGCAATGGGACTGTTCACCGGGCACGGTGCAGCGCGCCTATCGGGAGTTGGTGAATCAAAGCTTGGTGAGCTCTCGCCCCGGGCAAGGTACGCGTGTCGTCGGTGGGTTGTCGATGGAATATGAAACTCCCATGCGCCGCGCCAATCTGGTTCACCAGGCGGAAGCATTCCTGTTGGAAGCGCTAGCAGGTGGATTCGCTCCGGCGGAGGTGGAACAAGCTGTGCGCCACGCACTGGATCGCTGGCGCGCCTTTCCCGATGAACCTTCCGAAACAACGGCAAACGTTGTGCGTTTCGTCGGCAGCCATGACCCAGCTATTGCCCTAATCGCAGCTCATTATCCGGAAATAGAGCCGGGTTACACCCTCCAGCTTACATTTGCCGGCAGTAGGGGCGGGCTGATCGCACTGGCTGAGGGGAAGGCCGACCTCGCTGGCTGCCACTTGTGGGATGAGGAAAGCGACACCTACAACGTGCCGTTTGTGCGTCACTTTTTGCCAAGCCAAGAGGTGGCCTTGCTGACCCTGGCTCATCGCCAAGTGGGTTTGATCATCGCTCCAGGGAACCCGATTGATCTGGCCGGCTTGGGAGACCTGGCGCGGGCCGGCGTGCGCTTTGTCAATCGCCAGCGGGGGTCAGGCACGCGGATATGGCTAGATGCTCAGTTACGCAGAATGGCAATTGACCCTGGGGATGTCTCCGGCTACTCGGAGCAGAAAGCGACTCACTCAGAAGTTGCGCGCGCTATTGCTGAAGGCCAGGCGGATGCAGGAATCGGAGTATCCGCTGCAGCCCTCTCCTTCGGCCTGGATTTCGTTCCGCTCACCATGGAACGCTACGATCTGGTCATTCCCGCCGTAAAATGGGAACTTCCACCTATTCAGGCTTTGGCCCAATGGCTTTTGGAAGCCCAAGCAAGATCCGCGATCGCAGACTTGGGTGGATACGATGTGGCCAAGACCGGTAGCATTGCCTGGATCAGGTAAGCAGGACGGCGTTGATTACGATCAGCGGGGATGACGGGATTCGAACCCGCGATGCGTAACCCTGGTGGGCGGAGCAGCATTTGCAAAATTCGGTTCGACCCGCTTCACAGCATCGGTTCAGTAAGCACATGGGCCACTAGCATAACGCTTGCTCATCGGAATAGGAGGAAGTGACAATGGCGAAGAATGGCAATCATGGGGAAGTTATCCCTGAAGAAAAGGCTCTGCTCTTGACGATCCCTGAAGTAGCGCTATGGGTGCGGGTTCACACGAAGACTGTGTATCGATGGGTTCAGGACGGGAAGCTGAAGGCGTTCAAGTTTGGTCCTCGTTTATACCGAGTGGAGAAGAGAGCTTT